>NZ_JBOHHW010000025.1:0-71989 GCF_050725575.1 Sphingomonas sp.
TGTCGCCGGTCAGGCGGCTGATGAACGCGGCGATGCCGAGCAGCACGACGAAGGTGAGCACGCTTTGCGGCTCGCCGATGGTGAAGGTGTAGATCGGTGCGAGGAAGAAGAAGTTGAACGCCAGCGCTGCCATCACGCCCGCAGCCAGGCCCGGGCGCAGGCCATAGCGCCGCGCGGCGACGATCACCGGCAGCAAATAGATCAGGTCAGTCGCACCCACCCCGACCATTGGCAGCACGAGGCGGGCAAGCACGGTAGTGAGCGCGACCAGGCCGGCGACATAGAGATAGACGATCGGCCCTTCGTCATCGCCGCGCACGCGCTGCGGTCGACCGACAGCGACGTCTCCGGTGGCGGGGATGACGTGGACCGCGAGCCCCGCCGCCTCGCGCAGCATGGTGGTGACGACCGATCCGTGGCGCAGCTCGAACCACCAGCTGCGGCGTGACTTGCCGATCACCAGCTGCGTCGCGCGCATTGCTGCGACCTGTGCGCGCAGCCCGGCGATGACGTTTTCGGCCGGCACGGTGACGATCGTCGCGCCAAGCCCGGCAGCGAGCCGCAGCGTGGCGGCGAGGCGCGCCTTGGCGGCATCGTCGAACGTCTCCGCGCGCGGCGTTTCGATGAACACCGCGGTCCAGGGCGCGTGGAGCGCATCAGCGAGCCGCTTGGTGGTGCGCACCAGCGCTTCGCCGCCGGGCAGCTCGTTGAGCGCGACCAGCACGCGCTCGCCCGCGGCGAAGGTGCCGGGTGTGGCGCTCGCGTCGAGATGCTCGAGCATCTGGCGGTCGACGGTCTGCGCTGCGCGGCGCAGCGCCATTTCGCGCAGCGCGGAAAGATTGGCTTTGGAAAAGAAATGGCCAAGCGCGCGGGTCGCCTCGGCCGGGATATAGACCTTGCCGTCTTTCAGTCGCTCGATCAGCTCGTCGGGCGGGATGTCGACCACTTCGATCTCGGCATCCTCGAGCACGCTATCGGGCACGGTCTCGCGCACCCGGACATGAGTGAAGCTCGCGACCACGTCGTTGAGGCTCTCGACATGCTGGATGTTGAGCGTGGTGTAGACGTTGATGCCGGCATCGAGCAGCTCGTCGATATCCTGCCAGCGTTTCGGGTGACGGCTGCCATCGACATTGGAATGAGCGAGTTCATCGACCAAGGCGAGTTGCGGGCGGCGCTCGAGCACCGCGTCGATATCCATCTCGGTCAGCGCCTGGCCGCGATAGTTTATCGACCGGCGCGGGATCGTCTCGAGCGGCGTGACCAGCGCCTCGGTCTCGGCGCGGCCATGGGTTTCGACGATGGCGAGGACCACGTCCATGCCGGCCCGGGCCCGCGCCGCGCCTTCGCTCAGCATCTCATAGGTCTTGCCGACGCCGGGGGCGGCGCCGAGGAAAATCTTCAGCGCACCGCGCGCCTCGCGCTGCGCGGTGCGCAGCAACGCGTCGGGGGAGGGGCGGGTGGGGTCTTTCACCACCTTAGCCCTTCCCCGGCGAAGGCTGGAGCCCCAGTCGCGAAGCAGAAGTGATCGGGCGCTGCGTTCATTTCATCGGCGTTCCGCGGCTGGGCCCCGGCCTTCGTCGGGGAAGCAATAAATTGGCAGCAGGAAGCTAGGAGCATGTTGCCGCGAACGCCACGCCGCGCAGGCAATCTATATGGAATCTTAATGCGATCGCCGCGCATTCGCCCGCGCACCTTAATGCCCCCCGCGCCTATCTGCCTTGCCGAGCCGGCGAGTCCCACGCCGCAACAAAGGCAAATTCCATGACCGATCTTCTATGGCTCGGCGCGCTCGCCGGGCTGGTCGCGTTGACCCTGGCCTATGCCCGTCTGTGCGACGAGGCCTGAGCCGATGACGCTGCACCTCATGCTCGCCGCGGTCACTGCCGCCGGTCTCCTCCTTTATCTCGTGGCCGTACTCCTGCGGTCCGAGCGTTTCTGAACGGAACAGCGCCATGACGCTTCAGGGCTGGGGGCTGATCGCCCTTTTCATCATCATCCTATGGGCGCTGGCCAAGCCGGTCGGGCTATGGCTGTTCGCGCTCTATGAAGGGCGGCGCACGGTGCTGCACCGCGTGCTCGGGCCGGTCGAGACCGGCTTCTACAAGCTTGCCGGGATCGACCCTAACGCCGAGCAGAGCTGGCGGCGTTATGCCGTGCATATGCTGGCGTTCAACCTGGCGCTGCTGTTGCTGACCTATTTCGTGCTGCGATTCCAGGATCTGCTGCCGATGAACCCGCGCGGATATGCCGGGATCGCGCCCGACGGCGCGTGGAACATCGCGATCAGCTTCACCACCAACACCAACTGGCAATGGTATTCGGGCGAAGTCGCACTGTCGAACTTCAGCCAGATGTTCGGCCTGACGATCCATAATTTCCTGTCGGCATCGACCGGCATCGCGCTCGCCTTTGCCCTGTTCCGCGGCTTTGCGCGGCGCGAGGCGAAAGCGATCGGTAATTTCTGGGCCGATATGACGCGCGTCACGCTCTACCTGCTGCTGCCGATCTCGACCGTCTATGCGGTGTTCCTGATCGCCAGCGGCGTGCCGCAGACTTTTGCGCAGAGCGTCGATGCGACCACGCTGGAAGGCGTGAAGCAAGTCATCGCGCTGGGTCCGGTGGCGAGTCAGGAAGCGATCAAGATGCTCGGCACCAATGGTGGCGGCTTCTTCAACGCCAACTCCGCGCATCCGTTCGAAAACCCCACCGCACTGACCAACCTGGTGCAGATGCTGTCGATCTTCCTGATCGGCTTTGGCCTGACCTGGACCTTCGGCAAAGCGGTCGGCAATACGCGCCAGGGCTGGGCGATCCTCGCCGCGATGACTCTGTTGTTCCTTGCCGGCACCACGGTCGCTTATTGGCAGGAAGCGGCGGGCAACCCCGTGCTGCATCAGCTTGGCGTGGCCGGCGGAAACCTTGAGGGCAAGGAAGTGCGCTTCGGCATCGCCGCGTCCGCTCTGTTCGCCACCGTCACCACTGCCGCGTCGTGCGGTGCGGTCAATGCGATGCATGACAGCTTCACCGCGCTCGGCGGAATGATCCCGATGATCAACATGCAGCTGGGCGAGATCGTGATCGGCGGCGTTGGTGCCGGCATCTACGGCTTCCTGCTCTTCGCCATCCTCGCGGTGTTCGTCGCCGGGCTGATGGTCGGGCGAACGCCGGAATATGTCGGCAAGAAGATCGAGAGCAGAGAGGTCAAGCTCGCTGTGCTGGCCATCGCCGTGCTGCCGCTGATGATCCTGGGCGGTACCGCGATCGCCTCGGTGGTGACCGCCGGGCTGGCCGGGCCGCTCAACAAGGGGCCGCATGGCTTTTCGGAGATCCTCTATGCCTTCACCAGCGCGGTCGGAAACAATGGCTCCGCCTTTGCCGGCCTGTCGGCGAGCACGCCATTCTACAATGCGATGCTCGGTATCGCGATGTGGGTTGGGCGGTTCTTCATGATCGTGCCGATGCTGGCGATCGCCGGCAGTCTCGCCGCGAAGAAGGTCACGCCGCCGTCGTCGGGGTCGTTCCCGACCACCGGGCCGCTATGGGTCGGACTGCTTGTCGGCATCATCCTGATTCTGGGCGGTCTCACCTTCCTGCCGAGCCTCGCGCTCGGTCCTGTTGCCGATCATCTCGCGATGATCGGCGGCCACCTCTCCTGAGAGAAGCGACAACCATGTCCGCATCAACCTCCACCCCGCACTCCATCTTCACCGCGAAGCTGCTGGTCCCTGCGATCGGCGACTCGTTCAAGAAGCTCGATCCGCGCGCGCTGATCAAGAATCCGGTGATGTTCACAACCGCTACGGTCGCGACCCTGCTCACCGTGCTGCTGGTCACCGGTGGCGAGCCGCTCGGCACCTTCTTCCAGGTCCAGCTGATCATCTGGCTCTGGCTGACCGTGCTGTTCGGCACCTTTGCCGAGGCGCTGGCCGAAGGGCGCGGCCGGGCACAGGCCGCGTCGCTGCGTGCGACCAAGGCCGACCTCACCGCCAAGCGCCTGCTCGGCGTGGGCGAGACCTGGGGGCTGATCGCGGCGCATCGGCTCGAAAAGGGCGATGAGGTGCTGGTCGAGACCGGCGACCTGATCCCGGCTGACGGCGAAGTGATCTTCGGCGTCGCCAGCGTCAACGAGGCTGCGATCACCGGCGAAAGCGCGCCGGTGATCCGCGAGGCGGGCGGTGACCGCTCCGCCGTCACGGCGGGCACGCGGGTGCTCTCCGACAGCATCAAGGTACGCGTCACGGCCGAGCCGGGCCAGGGCTTTCTCGACCGCATGATCGCTCTCGTCGAGGGCGCCGAGCGGCAGAAGACACCGAACGAGATCGCGCTGACCATCCTGCTCGTCGGCCTGACGATCATCTTTCTGATCGCGGTCGGCACGATCCCCAGCTTCGCCAATTTCGCCGGGGGCCAGGTGCCGGTGGCGATCCTCGCTGCGCTGCTGATCACGCTGATCCCGACCACCATTGCCGCCTTGCTGTCGGCGATCGGCATCGCCGGGATGGATCGGCTGGTACGCTTCAACGTGCTCGCCAAGTCGGGCCGCGCTGTCGAGGCCGCAGGCGATATCGACGTGCTGCTGCTCGACAAGACCGGCACGATCACCATTGGCGACCGCCAGGCGAGCGAATTCTATCCGGTCGGTGGCACCAGCGTCGACACGCTGGCCGGCGCAGCACTGCTCGCCAGCTTTGCCGACGAGACGCCCGAAGGTCGCTCGATAGTCGTGCTCGCGCGCGGCAAATATGCCCAGCGGCTCGATGCGCTGCCCGAAGCGGCGACGATCATCCCGTTCACGGCGCAGACGCGCTTTTCCGGGGTGAAGTTCGGCGAGAGCGTGGTGCGCAAGGGCGCGGTCGATTCGATCCTGCGCGCCGATCCCGGCCTTGGCGACACGCCCGCCGCCAACGAACTGCGCCGCGTGACCGAAGAGATCGCACGCTCGGGGGCGACGCCACTGGCGGTATCTCGCGACGGCGTCCTGCTTGGTGCGATCGCGCTTAAGGACGTGGTCAAGGCGGGCATTCGCGAACGGTTCGGCGAACTGCGCCAGATGGGCATCCGCACGGTGATGATCACCGGCGACAACCCGCTGACTGCCGCCGCGATCGCCGCCGAGGCCGGGGTCGACGATTTCCTCGCCGAGGCGACGCCGGAGGACAAGCTCGCGCTGATCCGCAAGGAACAGCAGGGCGGGCGGCTGGTCGCGATGTGCGGCGACGGCACCAACGACGCGCCCGCACTGGCTCAGGCCGATGTCGGCGTAGCGATGAACACCGGCACCCAGGCTGCGCGCGAGGCCGGCAATATGGTCGATCTCGACAGCGATCCGACCAAGCTGATCGAGGTGGTGGGTCTCGGCAAGCAATTGCTGATGACGCGTGGTGCGCTGACCACTTTCTCGGTTGCCAATGATGTCGCGAAATATTTCGCGATCATCCCGGCGATGTTCGTCGCGCTTTATCCCGGGCTCGGCGTGCTCAATGTGATGGGCCTGGCCACGCCCGAAAGCGCGATCCTGTCGGCGATCATCTTCAACTCGCTGATCATCCCGCTGCTCGTGCCGCTCGCGCTGAAGGGCGTGACCTATCGGCCGATGCCGGCCGGGCCGCTGCTCGCGCGTAACCTCGCCGTCTACGGCCTGGGCGGTCTGATCGCGCCGTTCATCGGGATCAAGCTGATCGATCTCGCCGTCACCGCTCTCCACCTCGCCTGAGGATTCACGTCATGCTTACCGATATCAAAACCGCCTTGCGCCCCGCGCTTGCCTTGACCCTCGCCTTCGCGCTGTTGCTCGGGGTCGCCTATCCGCTGGCGCTGACCGGCATCGGCCAGGGGCTGTTCCCCGCCCAGGCCAATGGCAGCCTGATCACCGAGCAGGGCAAGGTGATCGGCTCGTCGCTGATCGGCCAGGGCTTTGCCAGTCCGCGCTATTTCCATGGCCGCCCGTCCGCCGCCGGCAAGGGGTATGACGCCAGTGCCTCGTCCGGATCGAACCTCGGCCCGGCAGCCCAGGCGCTCAGCGACCGCGTCACCGCTGACGTCGCTGCCACTCGAACTTCACCGGGGTCCTTGGTTCCCCCTGACCTGGTGACCACTTCCGCCTCGGGGCTCGACCCCCATATCAGCCCCGAGGCGGCTTTTTATCAGGTGGCCCGAGTGGCGCAGGCGCGGGGTCTCGACCCGGCCAAGGTTCGCGCCCTGGCGCAGGAGCGGGTGGAATATCCGCTGTTCGGTTTCCTCGGCGAACCGCGCGTCAATGTCCTCGAACTCAACCGCGCGCTCGACCGGACGCACGCAGGAGCCTAACAAGGGGGCATGTCGATCATGCCCAAGATCCTGATCGTCGAGGACGACACGCATATCCGCCGCCTGTTGCGTGTGGCGGTCGAGCGGATGGGATGGCAGGTCGGCGAGGCAGCGACGGCGCGCGAGGCGCTATCGCTGCTCGACATCGACAAGCCGGAGGTGGTGTTGCTCGATCTCGGCCTGCCCGACCGCGACGGGCTCGAGCTGATTCAGCTGATGAAGAAGCGCGGGGCGGCGGTCCTGGTCGTCTCCGCGCGCGACGAGACGGCGGAAAAGGTTGCGGCGCTTGACCTCGGCGCCGACGATTACCTGACCAAGCCATTCGACACCGACGAACTGCTCGCGCGCATCCGCACGGCGCTGCGCCACCACCGCCGCGACGAAGCCGAGCCGGTGCCGGTGCGGGCGGGCGATGTGACGATCGACCTGGCGATGCGCCGCATCGACCGCGCCGGGGAGGAAGTGCATCTCTCGCCCAAGGAATATGGCGTGCTCGCAGAACTGGCCAAGCGGCCGGGGCGGATCATCGGCCATAGCCAGTTGCTGCGCGAGATCTGGGGCGCGGCGCATGAAACCCAGGTCGATTATCTGCGTATCGTGATCCGCAACCTGCGGCTCAAGCTGGAGGCGGACCCGGCGGCGCCGCGGCTGATCGTCAACGAGCCGGGGGTTGGGTATCGGCTGATCGTCAGAGAGTGAGGCTGGATCAAGATCCCGTGCCGAAGCTTCCAGCCCCGTGGAAGATCGGATTACAGTCGTGCGATTTGATGCGCCCAAGCGCCTTCGCAAACCAACCTTAGCGCGTTTCCAATGTTGTACGGCGCAACACCGCCGACAATAATCTGTGATGTGAGGCCAACTTCATTACCCGGCGAGCAGTGCATGGCGAGCATCTCAATACTGCCTGACGGCAAAAGGTCCACGTCAATGACGATTGAATTTTGATGAAAATCTAAAAAATCTCTTGCGCCGATTTCTTCGAGATAATCCATTTTCTCGTGATTTAATAACGGCTCCTGCCAGTTATTGACAAGAAGGTCCAAAATAATATTTCCAATATAGTCGTCAGATACTTGTCCAGATACGCATTCGCGTGGCCCATATTTGGAGCCGGTACTTCCATTTGATGGATTATGCCTCTGGATCAGAAAATCCAGCCTGTTATACTGATAAATGAGCAGTGCTCGGTTATGGGCGTTGTGGTCTTCGCTCATCCAGCAGCCTTTGGTTGAGATCAAATCCTGAAAAGACCACCTTCTTGTTCGAATGACTCGGCGTTCGCAATGCGCAATGGCAGGCGCAGCGGCCTTAGCTTGTTTCTGGCCGATATAGCTCACACTCGCGCCCCGGGTGGCAATGAGCGATCTTTCCACAACAACGGTGCCGGCTTGCGAGCACCTGTTCCCGGCCAGTTGCAGCCATCGACGCCAACTGCGATGCTCACGCTATGAAAGAAGTCATAGTCGATTGCTCCGGTATTATATCATCCGATGAGCTTTGGCAGCGCTACATCGACGCCGCGCAGCCCGAAAACGCGTCAATGTTTGGGCGCAATCTCGATGCTTTTGGGGATGCGGTTGAAGGCAGGGGGCCGGGCTGGCCCGGTGAAATAATGCTTACTTTCAAGCACTCCGAGCAATTGCGGCCTTTGCGAATGCGAGGCGGGAACGGCTCATTCCTCGACGCTCTCAAGGGCATCGCAGATCGATCATCGGTGGTTAAAATAGATTTTGCTTAGGAATGCCAACAGCGATGAGCATCGGCCAAAGCACCCAATCGGATAACTGCCCATGAATACCATCCACAACATCGTCATCCTCACCGGCGCGGGCATCTCCGCCGAGAGCGGCATCGCCACCTTTCGCGGGCCGGGCGGATTGTGGGAAGGGCACCGGGTCGAGGATGTGTGCACACCCGAGGCGCTGGCGCACGATCCGGAGCTGGTCCACCGCTTCTACGACTTGCGCCGCGCGGCGCTGGATGATGTCGTGCCCAATGCCGCGCATGACGCGCTGGCGCGGCTCGATCGGGAATGGCCGGGCGAGTTGTTGATCGTCACGCAGAATGTCGACGATTTGCATGAGCGTGCCGGGGCGACGCGCATGTTGCATATGCATGGCGAGCTGAATTCGGCGCTGTGCGCGGCGTGCGATGCGCGGGCTGAGTGGCGCGAAAGCCTGCCGCCGGGGTCGGTGTGCACCGCGTGCGGGACGGCGGCGCTTCGGCCCGACATCGTGTTCTTCGGGGAGATGCCGTATCGGATGGAGGTGATCGAGCGCGCCTTGTCGCGCGCCGATCTGTTCGTGTCGATCGGCACCTCAGGCGCAGTCTATCCCGCCGCCGGGTTCGTGCAGACCGCGCGCTACCATGGGGCGAAGACGCTGGAGCTCAATCTGGAGCCATCGGCGGGGAGCGTCTATTTCAACGAGGTTCGCATGGGCGCTGCCGGCGTGCTGGTGCCGGAATGGGTCGGGGAAATGCTGGGCTCCTAAATCCTCCCCGGCACGGGGAGGGGGACCGCACGCTTCTTCAGCGTGTGGTGGAGGAGGTTCTCCTCAAGCACAACGCTGCCGGCCTACCCCCTCCATCAGCTGCGCTGATCCCCCTCCCCGTGCCGGGGAGGAGTGAAGGATCAATCGACCCAGTCGAGACCCATGTCGCGATAGACTTCGCGCTCTTCATCCCAGCCCGGCTTCACCTTCACATGAAGGTAGAGATGCACCGGGCGGCCCATGATCGCGGCGAGCTCAGTGCGTGACCGCGCGCCGATTTCCTTGATCCGCGATCCGCCCTTGCCGAGGATGATCGCGCGTTGGGTCGGGCGCTCGACCAGGATCTGCTGGTGGATCTCGACCGACCCGTCCTCGCGCTCCTTATACTGCTCGGTCTCCACCGCGCTGGCATAGGGGAGCTCGGCATGGAGCTGGAGATAGAGCTGTTCGCGCGTGACCTCGGACGCCAGACTGCGCTCGGTCGCGTCGGACACCTGGTCCTCCGGGAAATGCCATGGTCCTTCGGGCATCGCTTTCGCCAGATGCGCCTTCAGTTCGACCAGCCCGTCGCCGGTCGTCGCGCTGACGAAGAAGGTCTCGGCGAAATCGACTTGCGCGTTGAGCTTCTCCGCGTGAAGCAGCAGCTTGGCCTTGTCGGCAAGATCGACCTTGTTGAGGATCAGGTATTTCGGCTCACTGCGATCCTTGATCGACTCCGCGATATCGGTGACCTTCGCGCCGAGACCGCCCTTGGCGTCGACCACCAGCGCAAGCACATCGGCGCCCTCGGTCCCGCCCCACGCGGCCGAGACCATCGCGCGGTCGAGCCGACGTTTGGGTTCGAAGATGCCGGGCGTATCGACCAGCAGCAGCTGCGTCTCGCCATCGATCGCGACACCCATCAGCCGCACGCGCGTGGTCTGCGCCTTGGGACTGACGATCGCGACCTTCTGCCCGACCAGCGCATTGACGAGAGTGGACTTGCCTGCGTTAGGTGCGCCGACAACGGCGACGAGGCCGCATTTTTGGGTGGTTTCAGTCATTTTGCCTCGGTGAGTGGCGAACATGCCCTTCGACAGGCTCAGGGCGAATGGAGGAAGCTACTCCAGTTCCAAATCCCGTTCGCCCTGAGCCTGTCGAAGGGCTTCTCTCGTCCTGATGATTGCGTGCGAGTATAGAAAGTCGGCCCCAATCACCAGCAATCAGCGCTTCCTTCTTGGCGCGGGTCCAGCCCTTGATACGGCGTTCGGCTTCCAGCGCCTCGATGCGGGAGGGGAAGTCCTGGCTCCAGACCAGCGTCACGGGCCTTCGCTTTTGAGTGTAGCCCGCGATCAGGCCATTTTGGTGATGGCCAATGCGGTGCTCGAGATTATCGGTATGGCCAGCGTAATAGCTGCCATCGGAACACCGGAGGAGATAGGCCCAGAAGGTCATCTCGTTGGGCGATGGCGGCGCTTTTGCCCTTCGACAGGCTCAGGGCGAACGGCTGTTGCGCTGGAGTTCATATTCCCACCTCCGTTCGCCCTGAGCCTGTCGAAGGGCACGGCACCAACGCTCACCCCAGCTTCGTCAGCAACGCCGCCGCCGCCGCCGTTTCCGCCTCCTGCTTCGAACTGCCCTCGGCGGTCGCCTCCGCCAGCGTGCCGATCGACGCCTTCACCGTAAAGCGCGGCGCATGGTGCGGGCCGGACCGGTCGACCACTTCATAGGTGGGCGTGCGGCGGTTATGCGCCGCTGCCCATTCCTGCAGCGCGGATTTGGGGTGCTGCGGCGCCGACCCTTGCGTCTTGACCCGTTCGCCCCAGCCGCTGCGGATCGCCGCGCGCGCCACATCGAGCCCGCCGTCGAGATAGAGCGCGCCGATCAGCGCCTCCATCACGTCGCCCAGCACATTGTCGCTGTCGGTCGCGCCGTCGTCGCGCGCCTGCTTGCCGAGCTTGAGATGACCCGCGACGCCAAGTCCGCGCGCGACATCGGCGCACACCGCGCCGGTGACCAGCGCGTTGAGCCGCTTCGACAGCGCCCCTTCGGGCTCGGCCGGAAACAGCGTGAAGAGCCACTCGGCCATGACCAGGCCGAGCACGCGGTCGCCGAGAAATTCCAGCCGCTCGTAATTCGCCGCGGCCTGGCTGCCATGAGTCAGCGCGCGCTCGAACGGGGCGAGATCGGCCGGACGATGGTCGAAAGTGGCGGCGATCCAGTCCTTCAGCTCATCGGCCGGACCGGCGCTCAAAAGCCTTCCCCGATACGGCTCCACCGTGCCGCGGTGAACCAGGTCCAGGGAAGGATCCAGCTGGCCGAACCATCGGTCGAGAAGAAGCTGACCACCGCCTTGCCTTCGATCCGTTCCATCGGAACCATGCCCATGCCCTGCGGCGGTTCGAACCGGCTGTCGCCGCTATCGTCGCGATTGTCGCCCATCACGAAAACATGGCCGGCCGGTACCGAATAGATCGATGTTTCATCGGCGACCGGCCTCTCGCCGCGATCGAGCACGAAATACGCTTTCCCGCCGGGCAGCGTTTCGCGGAAGCGCTGATAGCGGCAGATCGGCTTGCCGGCGGCATCGACCTGCTGAAACTCGGGCGGGCATTCCAGGCCCGAATAATTGGGCGTGAGCGGGATGGTGAAATCCGCGACGCGCTCCTTGGGGATCGCGGTGCCATTCAGGATGACCTGGCCGTTGCGCATCTGAATCATGTCGCCGGGCAGGCCGATGACCCGCTTGATCACGTCATTGGCATGGCCGTTCTGGTCGGGCGGCCCGCGAAACACCACGACATCGCCGCGCGTCGGATCGCGGCCAAAGATGCGCCCGGGGATCAGCGGCACGCTGAGGGGCAGCGAGTGGCGCGAATAGCCGTAATTCCATTTCGAGATGAACAGATAATCGCCGATGTACAGCCGCGGCAGCATCGATTGCGACGGGATGCTGAACGGCGAGAAGATGAAGCTGCGGAACAGCAGCACGACCACTGCGAGCTTCAGCAGGAAGATTGCCGTATCGGCTGCCTCCGACCGGGGCTTTTTCGGCTTGGAGTCCGGAGTCGCCGCAGCGGGCGGGGTATCGGTATCGGTCATTGGCGCGGTTTGCGGTGGCGCGGGCAAGGCGTCAAGCTGGCGGTTGGGTTGTGAAGTGAGTAAGGCGCACCACATCGACACGACTGGCGACAGCAAATATTGAGGTACCCATGCCCGCAGCCGACTGGACCAAGATTGAGGCACTTCCCGCGATCCCGCTGAAAAGCCTGTTCGCCGATGACCGGGGCCGGGTGAAACGCTTCTCCGCCGACGTCGCGGGCATTCATTTCGACTGGTCGAAAACGCATCTGACCGCAGAGGCGGTGAGCGCATTCGAGGCTGTGGCCAAGGCGCAGGGGCTGGGGGCCAAGCGCGAGGCGCTGTTCGCCGGTGAGGAAATCAACGTCACCGAGGGCCGCGCGGCCGAGCACACCGCCGAGCGCGGCGAAGGCAAGCCGGAAAGCGTCACCCGTGCGCGGGCGCTCCATGCCCGGATGCGCGCGCTGATCGACGCGATCGAGGGCGAGGCGCTCGGGCCGATCCGCCACATCCTGCACGTCGGTATCGGCGGATCCGCGCTGGGGCCGGACCTGCTGGTCGACGCGCTTGGCCGCGAGGCGGGGCGCTATGACGTCGCGATCGTCTCCAATGTCGACGGCGTCGCGCTGGAAGAGGCGTTCGCGAAATTCGATCCGGCGGCGACCCTGCTGGTCATCGCGTCGAAGACCTTCACCACCACCGAAACCATGCTCAACGCGCAAAGCGTGCTGCTCTGGATGACCGAGCACGGGGTCGAGGATATTTACGGCCGCATCGTCGCACTGACTGCCGACCCCGACAAGGCGCTGGAATGGGGCGTGGACGAGACGCGCATCCTGCCGTTCAGCGAATCGGTCGGCGGGCGCTATTCGCTCTGGTCGTCGATCGGCTTTCCTGCCGCGCTGGCGCTGGGCTGGGATAGCTTCGAGGAACTGCTTGAGGGCGCGGCCGAGATGGACCGGCATTTCCGCCTGACCGCACTGCATGAGAACGCACCCGCGCTCGCCGCCTTTGCGGATCTCTATTACACGCAAGTACGCCATGCCGAGACACGCGCGACCTTCGCCTATGACGAAAGGCTGCGGCTGCTGCCCTCCTATCTCCAGCAGCTCGAGATGGAATCGAACGGCAAGGGCGTGACCACCGACGGCAAACCGCTCGGCCGGCCAAGCGCCGCGATCACCTGGGGCGGGGTCGGCACTGACGCGCAGCATGCCGTGTTCCAGTTGCTTCATCAGGGTACGCATCTCGTGCCGGTCGAATTCGTCGCGGTGATCGAGGCGGGCGACACGCTGGCCGACGATCATCACCGCCAGTTGCTGCTCAACGCCTTTGCTCAGGGTGCCGCGCTGATGGCGGGCAAGCAGGTCAAGGATCCGGCGCGCAGCTATTCCGGCGACCGGCCGTCATCGACGATCCTGCTCGACGATCTCGACGCGCGCAGCCTGGGGGCGCTGATCGCTTTCTACGAGCACCGTGTGTTCGTGAATGCGATCCTGCTCGGCATCAATCCGTTCGACCAGTTCGGCGTCGAGCTGGGCAAGGAAATGGCCAAGGCGGCGATCGCCGGCGGGCAAAGCTTCGATGCCTCGACCGATGACCTGATCAAGCGGGCATTCGGGTAGCAACCTATAACTTCCGTTCGCCCTGAGCTTGTCGAAGGGCCGTTCTTTTTTCCGGAAGCGAGAGAAGAAGAGCGGTGCTTCGACAAGCTCAGCACGAACGGTTTTCTTTTGACGAGGTAAAGAATGACCGCTCCCAAATACGGCTATGACCTGTTCGTCATCGGTGCAGGATCGGGCGGGGTGCGCGCGGCGCGCGTGTCCGCGGCGCACGGCGCAAAGGTCGCGGTGGCGGAGGAATATCGGGTCGGCGGCACCTGCGTCATTCGCGGCTGCGTCCCGAAGAAGCTGCTGATCTACGGTGCGCATTTCGCCGAGGATCTGGCCGATGCGCGCCGCTTCGGCTGGAATGTGCCGGATTGTGACTTCGAATGGCCGGTGCTGCGCGACAATGTGCTGGAGGAGGTCGACCGGATCAACGCCGCCTATACCGCGACGCTGGAGAACCACGGTGTCGAGATCATCGCCGAGCGCGCGGTCATCACTGGCCCCAACAGCCTGAAGCTCGCCGGCGGGCGAGAGGTCACCGCGAAGATCATCCTCGTCGCGACCGGCGCGACGCCGTCGGTGCCCGATTGTCCGGGGCATGAGCACGGCATCACCTCGAACGAGGCATTCCATCTCGACGCGGTGCCGAAACGCATCCTGATCGCGGGCGCGGGCTATATCGCCAATGAATTCGCCGGCATCTTTCATCAGCTCGGCGCACACGTCATCCTGATCAACCGCACTGACGTGATCCTGCGCGGCTATGACGAATCGATCCGCGACCGGCTGCTGCAGATCTCGATGATGAAGGGGATCGAGTTCCGCTTCCATGCCGCGTTCGAGGGCATCAAGAAGGAAAAGAATGGCTGCCTGACGGTCAGCATGTCGAACCATGAGCCGGTCACGGTCGACGCGGTGATGTTCGCCACCGGACGCGATCCCAATACCAAGGGCCTGGGCCTGGACAGCGCGGGCGTCGAGATCGACGCCAAGGGCGCGATCAAGGTCGATGCGGACAACCGCTCGACCTGCCCGAGCATCTATGCGGTCGGCGACGTCACCAACCGCGTGCAGCTGACCCCGGTCGCGATCCGCGAGGGTCAGGCGTTCGCCGACACGATCTTCGGCAACAAGCCGACCCGCGTCGATTATGACTGCATTCCCTCGGCGGTGTTCAGCCATCCGCCCATGGCCGGCGTCGGCATGACCGAGAGCCAGGCGAAGACCAAGCTTGGCTCGTGCAAAGTCTATACCTCGGATTTCCGGCCGATGAAGAATGTGCTGGCCGGCCGCAACGAGCGCGCTCTCTACAAGATGGTCTGCGACAGCGAGACGGGGAAAGTGCTCGGCCTGCATATGATCGGGCCGGATGCGCCGGAAATCCTGCAGGCGGCGGCGGTCGCGGTGAAGGCGGGCCTGACCAAGGACGCGTTCGACCAGACCGTGGCGCTGCATCCGTCGATGGCGGAAGAGCTGGTGTTGATGCGCTGAGCGTTCGCTGACAGCGCCGGGCATAGAAAAGGCCGCCGTACCAGAGGGTACGGCGGCCTTTTTTGCGTGATATTCGGATCAGAAGGTGAAGCGCGCGCCGACCCGGATGAGATACAGCGAGCGACGCACTTCAAGCGACTTCGCGTTCGGCTCGATATAGCCGGAATAGCGGTACTGGGCGCAGGTCTGGTTTGATGTCGTGTTGGCCGTGGGATAATTGCCAGTGCCTCCCGGTATGGGTGAACCTGGGGCTGCACCAGTCGGGACCGCCCCCGCAAGGCACTGCACACGCACAACATCTTCCACATATGGGAAGACAGCCTGACGGAAGCCGCCCCAATTCTTGTTCAGCAGGTTGGGCAGGTTCTCGATATCGGCGAACACCGAAATGCGCGATTTGCCGAGGAAAGTCGGGATCTGCTGCTCAAGATGCAGATCGAGACGGGTATAGGCTCGCGACCTTGCAATGTTGCGCGGCGCGATCTGCCCGCGGAAGTTTTTCAGATTGGTGTTGCTGATCAGCTTCTCAAGGGCTGCCTGGGTGGCTGGTGAATCATAGCTGACGATCGCATCGGTACCGCTGGTCGGCACATAGAGCAGGAAACGGTCGTCACGACCGGTGACGCCGAACACGGCGCTCCGCGTTGCGCTACCCGCGTCTTCCATCGTGAAGCTGTACGGACGGCCCGCCTGGGTTTCGCCGAACAGCTGGATGATGGTCTTGTAATCGCCGAAGAAGGCGTGGTTGAGACCAACGCCATATTTGAACGACCACTTCACCTGGTCATTGGCAATGCCGTAGGCGGCGCCGCGGCCATCCAGGAACGCGCCATTGCCATAGTTCGAACCGGCGGTCGACGACGTTGCCGGCGCCTGATCCTTCACGTCCTGCCAGGTATAGGCGAGGCTGAGGTTGAGCCCCCAGTCGAAGTTCTTCTCGACGCGGGCGACGCCGATATGGCTACGACCCTTTGAGGAATTGGTGAGAAGAATGTCGGTATTGGTGTCGCTTCCGACCAGCGGACCATAGCGGGTACGGCCGTCCGGCAGCTTGCCGATCGCCACCGAGCGGATGTCGGTGAAAAATACCGAGGCATTTGTCTTGCTGAAATAATAGTCCGCACCGAAGCGCCAGCCGCCGCCCAGGAAGTCGCGCGGCGTCCAGTCCAGCGACAATGTCGCCTTGGTGACGTTGGGCACGTCGAAGCTGGGATCGAGTGCGCTGATGTTGGCAAGGCCATTTGGACCGGTATTGGTGATCTGGTCCTGCAGTGCTGCCGGAATGGATGTACCGGTAACGCCGTTGAGGATCGATTGGGCCAGCGGGGCCGGAATGCTCGTGCCGTTCCGCTGATAGCCCGTCGTGCAGGTTGAGCTGATCGCGCAGCGCTGGACCGTAATCGAGTTGATCGAGACCCCGCCGACACCGGCGCCCGCACTCGAATAGCTGTTCGACAGATAAACGTCGGGTGTGCCGCCGCCGAAGATGCCGACGCCGCCGCGCAGCTTCACGTCGTCGATGGGCTCCCAGTCGAAGCCGACACGCGGCTGGAACAGGCCGAGACCCTTGATCGTCTTGGTGTTCGAGAAGCCATAGCGTGAGGTGAAGCCCGGATTGAGCGGCACCGGCGTCGGCGCATCGAACAGGTCATAGCGGACGCCGAAGTTCACGTTCAGGCGATCGGTGACCGCGACATTGTCCTGAATGCCGAAGGTGAACTGGCGATACTTGAAATTCGCGGCCGCAGGACCGGTGTCCCCGGTCGCGGTGTTTTGATAAGTCACGGCACTGGCATTGCGCGCCTGGAAGTCGGCGAGCGAATCGAAATAATAATTGCCGAGGGTGTTCTGCAGGAACAGGTTGTAGATCCGCACCTCGTTCATCTCGCCCATCAGGCGCAGGTCATGACTGCCGAGCTTGAGACGCGCAACGAGCGAGCCGCCATAAGTGTCGGTGTAGAATTCGTTCGCCTGGGTCGAATTCTCGGTGCCGAGCACCAGGATGGGGTTGTTGGAACCGCACGTCGTCAGCGTGTCGTTGCTCCCACCGCCGGCATTGTTGGTTGGATCAGTGCAGACGCGCAGCTGGGCAAGCGGTGCGCCGCCCGCCGGACGGGTCCGCTCGTAGCTCTTGTAAAGGAAGCGCGCCTCGGTCGAGAAATTGCTGCTCCAGTTGGAGTTGAGCTGGGCGATGCCGGCGCGCAGCAACTCGGTGCCGCCATAGCTGTTCGATTCGAGGCCGAAGCTCGGCGTTGAGGAACTTGTGCTGACATTGCCCTGAAATTGGGTCGAATCATAAGCGTTGATGAACGACAGCGACAGGCGATGATTGTCGTTGACGTTCCAGGTGAGCTTGGCGACGATCTTTTCGTCCTTGTCCTTCGACAGGTCGAGAATGCCGCCAGCCTTATAGCCATTGAACGCGCTCTCCGCGGCCTGCTGGACTGACGTGATCTGCCCTGCGGTCAGCCCGGGGATGATCGAGAGAGCAGGCGAGAAGGGTTTGCCTTCGGTGTTGCGCTCGCCGGAGATCATGAAGAACAATTTGTCCTTGATGATCGGACCCGACAGCGTGGCGCCATAGGTCTCGCTCTTATAGTTCAAATTGGTATCGGTGCTGCCGATCTTTTCGCCCGACAGGCCGTCGGTGTTCTGCGAATAGAAACCCGTGCCGTGGAACTGGTTGGAGCCGGACAGCAGAACGGCATCCACCGCGCCGCCGAGGAAGTTGCCCTGGCGAACGTCATATGGCGCGACCGAGACTGAAAACTGGGCGATCGAGTCGATCGGCACCGGGCCGCGGCGGGTGGGGTTCGCGTCGGGATTCAGGCCGAAATTGTCGCTGACGATCACGCCGTCGATCGAGAAACGATTGAAGCGCGGATTGACGCCGGCAAAGGAAATTGAACGGCCGCCGCCCGCGGTGTCTTCAATGCGGGCAAACGGGTCACGCCGCATCAGATCGCGAATGTCGCGATTGACCGAAGCGGCAGCGGCAATCTGCTCGCGCCCCAGCACGGTCTGCGGACCGTCGGACAGGGACCCGGCGCCGCGCACCGAAGAGGCGGTGACGACGATGTCCGTGGCATTGTCGGCGGCGATCTCCACCGGAATGACATAAGGCTGGCCGACGACGGTGAAGATGTCGGTGATCGTCGCGTTGCCCGACGCGCTGGTCACTTCGACGCTATAGGGACCGCCTGGCTGCAGCCCAGACAGGCTGAACGCGCCCTCGGTCGTGGTCGTGGCGGTCGCGCGCGAGCCGTTGGTCGTGTTGACCACGACGACATCGGCATTGGCGACGGGTGCGCCGTCCTGCGTAACAGTGCCGCGAATCGTCGAAGTGGTTTCCTGCGCCATGGCGGCGGCAGGAGCGAGCAGCGCAATAGCTGCCACGCCCATGAAAAGGTTATTACGCATGAATTTTCCCCTTTGAGCGTTTCGCTCTTAGTTACCGGCGCGACGTCCGTCGTTGCGGCCCCCTGCACCAATAGTATTTCGGTTAAATGACACGGGCTGAGTCCGCCAGACCCCTCAATCAGTGAATCATGGTGCGTTGCAAAAAAGCATCACATGAATCCATGATGAACTTATTGTGCGGCGGCGACGATCTCCGCCCATCCGGCTTCATCGACGACCTGAATCCCCAGTTCTGCGGCCTTTTTCAGCTTGGATCCTGCGCCCGGGCCCGCAATGACCAGGTCGGTCTTGGCCGAAACCGATCCGGCGACCCGCGCGCCGAGTGCTTCGGCCTGAGCCTTGGCTTCGTCGCGGCTGATGGTTTCGAGGCTGCCGGTGAACACCAGAGTCTTGCCGCTGACCTGTGATTCGCGGACGTTGGAGACATAAGCGGCGGGGGAGACTTCGGAAAGCAGGTCGGCCCACGCCTCGCGATTATGCTCCTCGGCGAAGAAATCGACCAGCGCCTCGGCGACCACCGGGCCGACGCCCTCGACCGATTCGAGTTCCGTGCGCGCCTCGGGATCGCCGGCGACGGCGGCGATGCGCTCGACCGTGCCGAACGCCTTGACCAGATCGCGCGCGGTGACAGCACCGATATGGCGGATGCCGAGCCCGAACAGGAAGCGCGCCGGATCGGGCGTGCGCTTGGCCTCGATCGCGGCAAGCAGATTGGTCGCCCAGACGCGGCCGTCCTTCTTGCGCGCGAGCAATTGCTCTTCGGTCAGGCGGAAGATGTCGGCCGGGCTGTGGATCAGCCCGTCATGGAAGAAATCCTCGATCTGCTTCAGACCGAGCCCTTCGATATCGAGTGCTGCACGGCCGACGAAATGGCGCAGCCGTTCGATGCGCTGCGCCGGGCAGATCAGCCCGCCGGTGCAACGGATATCGACTTCGCCTTCCTCGCGCACCGCGTCGGACTGGCATTCGGGACAGACGGTCGGGAAGGGCCAGGCGCCGCGGCTTTCGTCGCGCGACAGATTCTCGACGATCTGCGGAATGACGTCGCCGGCGCGCTGCAGCACGACGCGGTCGCCGGGCCACACATTGAGCCGGGCGATCTCATCGGCATTGTGCAGCGTCGCATTGGTCACCACCACGCCGCCGACCGTCACCGGGGTCAGCCGCGCGACCGGGGTCAGCTTGCCGGTGCGGCCGACCTGGATGTCGATCCGCTCGAGCAGGGTCTGGGCGCGTTCGGCGGGGAATTTATGCGCGATCGCCCAGCGCGGCGCGCGGGCGACCGCGCCGAGCCGCGTCTGCCAGTCGAGCCGGTCGACTTTGTAGACCACGCCGTCGATATCGAACGGCATGTCCGCACGGCCGGCCTCGATACCACGATAGACGGCGAGTGCGTCGTCGACCGATTCGACGCGGGTGAAGGCGTCAGCGACCGGGATGTTCCAGCTGCGGATTGCCGCGACCACCTCGGTCTGGGTCCCTCCCGGCACGCTGCTGGTCTCGCCCCAGCCATGGGCGAGGAAACGCAACGGGCGCGAGGCGGTCACGCCCGGATCCTTCTGGCGCAGCGATCCGGCGGCGGCGTTGCGCGGGTTGGCGAATTGCCGCGCTTTCGATGCGTCGCCGGCCGCTTCGGCCTCGGCCAGCAACCGTGCGTTCAGCGCAGCGAAGGCGGCCTTGTCCATATAGACTTCGCCGCGCACCTCGAAGAGATCGGGCGCGGACGCGGGCAGGGTGGCGGGAATATCGCCGATCGTGCGGACATTCTCGGTCACATCCTCGCCGACCTGGCCGTCGCCGCGCGTCAAGGCGTGGACCAGCGTGCGCTTCTCGTAGCGCAGCGAACAGGACAGGCCGTCGATCTTGGGTTCGGCGGTCAGCGCGACCGGCGTGCCTTCGGGGAGCAGCAGGAAGCGGCGAACGCGGGCGATGAACTCGACGATGTCCTCATCGGCAAAGCCATTTTCCAGGCTCATCATCGGCCGGGCATGCGCGACCTTGGCCAGATGGCCGGCAGGCGCGGCGCCGACCTGGACGCTTGGCGAATCGGCCCGGATCAGATGAGGAAAGGCTTTTTCGATCGCGCCGTTGCGGCGCACCAGCGCGTCATAATCGGCGTCCGAAATCTCCGGCGCGTCATCGGTATGATAGAGCGCATTGTGGTGCGCGATCTCTTCGGCGAGCCGGGCCAGTTCGGCGGCGGCGGTTTCGTCGGTGTCGGGCAAATCGGCTGATGGGGGCGCGGTCATGCACCAGCGCTACCGGAGGTGGGGGCTGCCCATCAACCCCGTTCGTGCTGAGCTTGTCGAAGCACCGTGTTCAACGATCGACGATGGCCGAAGGTGAACGGCGCTTCGACAAGCTCAGCGCGAACGGTCATGATTTTTGGGAGCCGAGCTAATCGTCGTCTTCGCCGGCCAGCGCCTTGGCCTCTTCGTTGACGGAGCGGCGTTCGGCGGTCTTTTCCGCGCGGGTCGCCATTTCGTCCCAAGCTTTCGCGGCACGCAGCCAGCGCGAGCGGACATTGTCGAGGGTCGCGGAATCGGCGTCGGCCTCAGCCTGACGGGCGCGATCGCGATAGAACAGTGCGGTGGTATTCGTGGGATATCTCCTCGGGTTCCGGGTGAAAGCGCGCGGGCGCCGGACGAATCCGGCGCCCGCGTGTCAATCACGCAGAAGCGAGGTTCACAGCGGACATCTTGCCGCGACGATCCTGCTCGAGCTCGTACGAAACGCGCTGCTCTTTATCGAGCGTGCGCATGCCGGCTGCTTCAACGGCACTGATGTGGACAAAGGCGTCGTTCCCGCCACCTTCAGGCGCGATGAAGCCATAGCCCTTGTCGGCGTTGAAGAATTTTACGGTGCCGATCGGCATAGGTATTTCCTTGGGTAGACGGAGCCGGGAAGAAAAACCGAAAGCACCGTCCGGCCCCGGCCGGTGCATTTCGAAGGCGTTCGCGTCAATCGACCGATGGGGCGAAGACGTTGCGAAATGGATGTTGGCCAAGTGGCGTTTCGAGGTCCAACGGTCAGCTCCGAAGCTTAAAACAAGCGGGAGCGCGAAGGTCTCTCAGTCGTGCGATGCTTGTGGGCAATTTCGCGCGATGACCGAGCTATAACATGGTTTTACGGATTTGTCGCATCGTTTAACTCCGGCCCTATTATCGCCTTGTCGCCGCCCAATACCGGTGTGTCGCGCAATCGGGATGGTGTCCCGAGATGGCTGCGTCAACGCGGCGCAGACGAGTCGCTTCGAGCCAAGCTGACCCACGACTCCCATTCGCCCTGAGCTTGTCGAAGGGCCGTTCTTCTCTGGCGTAGCGAAGAAGGGCGGTGCTTCGACAAGCTCGGCACGAACGGGTTTAGGATGATTCCACCTACGCCGAGGTCGCTCGGATTTCCTTAATATCTGAAATATAACGATATTATATCCAACCGCCAAAAATGGCGGCGCGCGCAAGATATGACACGTCCGGTGTCCCATATCTCCCCTCGCGCTTACCCGCAGCCGTGCTATCGGCGACGATTCAAGTGTCGCACAGGATCGGGCATGTCATTACCTGAGCGCAGAGATTGACGCATTCCTGATGTCGGAAACGGAATTGCTGCGGTGCTGCCAGGACAATGGTCATGCACTCCACGCGATCTCCACATTTTTGTGAAACATCTTCAGGCGGCATTAAGTCACGTGATTGGCGAAGGAGTTTGGTGGGCTGTGGAAAACGCGTTGATTCTGATCGTCGAGGACGAACCCGAGATCGCGCGAATCCTGCAATCCTATCTGGAGCGTGACGGTTTCCGCACCGTGTGCGCCGGTGACGGCGACATTGCGCTGACTCATCTCAAGACGCTGCGGCCCGACCTCGTCCTGCTCGATATCGGCCTGCCGCGGCGCGACGGCTTCTCGGTGCTCACCGAAATTCGCGGCCGGGACAATACGCCGGTGATCATGACCACGGCACGGGCGGAGGATCTCGACAAGCTGTCGGCCCTGCGCATTGGCGCGGACGATTATGTGGTGAAGCCGTTCAACCCGATGGAGGTCGTGGCGCGGGTCAAGGCGGTGCTGCGCCGAACGCGCGGAGAGGATTTCGGGCAGCCCCTGTTGCGCGTCGATACGCTTGAGGTGGATACGGAGAACTACAAGGCCTCGGTCGCACGGGACGGCGACCGCATCGTCCTCGATCTCACCTTGACGGAGTATCGGCTGCTCGCTCATCTCGCCCGCACGCCGCGACGCGTATTCACGCGCGGGGATCTGGTCGACGCCTGCCTGCCCGAAAGCAATGCGCTGGAACGCACCGTCGACAGCCATGTCAGCAATCTTCGCCGCAAGCTCGACCGGGCCGGTGCGCCTGGATTGTGCGTGGTGGTGCGGGGCGTGGGATACAGGCTGATGGCATCATGACCGGGGGTCCGATCCGCCGCCGGCGTTGGCGGCGCTGGCCGCTGTCGCGTCAGATTGCGATCGTCCTGGCGGGCGCCGTGCTGATGAATGCCCTCCTGTTCGTGGGGACGATGACCGTTTTCGTCTCAATCGAAGAGCAGCGTATCGAGCGGACGCTCTCGCCGGCGGCGATCCGTGCGCTCCGGGCGTCGGAGGCGAGCCGCCTGCCGCGGACCGAGGATCTGGCGGCCTATCTTCACGAAACCCATGGTATGGAAGACCTTGTCGATGAACGGATCAACACCGCGCTCGCCCTTTTCACGCTGGTCGCGGCGACCGCGGGATTCGCACTCGGCTATGTCCTGCTCGGCCGTCTTGGCCGGGGGCTCAACAATGTCGCCCATGCCGCACGGCGCGTCGCCGAGGGCGATCTGTCGGCTCAGGCATCCGCGCCGAAATGGGCCTCGCGCGAGGAATATCAGCTCGCGTCCGATTTCAATGCGATGTCGCGGTCGCTGCAACGGGCGGAGCGCGAGCTGGCCGAAAGCACCGCTGCCGTGGCGCACGAACTGCGCACGCCGCTGACCATCTTGCGAGGGCGCCTGCAGGGCATAGAGGATGGCGTCTTCCCCGGCGGGGTGGAGGAAATGCGCGGCCTGCTGTTTCAGGTCGAAGGGCTTGGCCGTCTGATCGACGATCTCCAGACGCTCAATCTCGCCAAATCAAATCGCATGCTGCTCGACCTGGCGACGATCGACCTGTCGGAACAGGTCGAGCATGTGCTTGCCGTGGTCAGGCCGGATCTGGAGGCGGCGGGCCTTGATCCTGTCCTCGATCTGGTTCCCGTCATGGTGGTGGCCGATGGCGGCCGGCTGCGCCAGGCGATCAGCGCGGTGCTCAACAATGCCCAGCGCTATGCCGCGCAGAGCGGCGTGCTGCGCATCCATACCAGGATCGATGGCGAGGACGGCGTGCTGGAGATCGTCGATCATGGCCCGGGCCTGCCGCCCGGGACCAGCGAGCGCGCCTTTGACCGTTTCTGGCGCGCCGAAGGATCGCGCGCGCGCCATAGCGGCGGCACCGGGCTTGGCCTCGCGATCGTGCGCGTCATCGTCGAAGCGCATGGCGGGAGCGCGACACTGGAAAGCCATGACGGCGGCGGCACGGTCTTCACCATGCGGCTGCCGCGCGCGGGCCGCTCCACATGATCTCCATACGATACCGATCCAACCTCCACAGTTGCGCTGGATATCCCTGTCCATCGGCCGGCGTGTGTTTCGGCCGCACTGTCATCAGGGAGATACATGATGAAGAAGACGCTTTCGCTCCTGGCCATTGCGGCACTCGCATTGCCGATCGCTGCCCAGGCTCAGGAGCAGGGTGAGGCATCGCCGTTCAACGGCGCGCATGCCACGGTCGAAATCGGCCGCACCAGCACCAAGGCGCGTCAGACTGGCGCTCCGGCATCGAACCGCGGCGAGAGCAAGGCCGGCCTGGCCAAGATCCGCGGCGCGATCGGCTATGACGCGGCGCTGGGGTCCCACTTCCTGATCGGCGCGGAAGCCGGCATCGGCACGGGCGGGCGCTCGGTCAAGCAGCGCTCGATCCTGGGCGGCACCTACCGTTTCCGGCCCGGGATCACCTATGATCTCACCGCGCGCGCGGGTGTCATGCCGGTGAAGAGCCTGCTGATCTACGGGCGCGGCGGCTATCGCTGGATGCGCAACAAGGAAGAGATCACCGGCCAGGCGATCGGCAATGGCGTGTACAAACATACCGATGGCGGCTGGACCTATGGCGGCGGTGTCGAGCTTGCCCTGAGCTCGTCCTTCTCGCTGCGCGGCGAGTATAACCGGACCAATTTCGACAAGAATCTGCATCAGAACCGGCTGTCGCTGGGCGGATCGTTCCGCTTCTGACGGTGGCAATGAAACCCGGTGCGCAGTGCTGCGCGCCGGGTTTCATGCCGTCTCCATCAACCGGTCCGCTGACTTATCGCTTCGAAGATGCGGCTTCATGTTCGGGGTCGGTCACGCCAATCGATTTGAGCCGGGCGATCATGTCGTCGCCATGTGCGCCCAGCCGATAGGCGCCCATCCAATAAAGCTTGGCGGACGCCTCATCCTTGCGGTCGTGCGCCAGGTCGCCCAGCACGGTCAGTGCGATCTCGTTGGGCTGGATCTCGAACGACCGCTTGGCATCGGCAAACGCCTCGCTCGTCTTGCCGAGATTGCGACGCGCCAACGCACGGCCTGCCAGAGCGGCCCAGGATTTTCCGTTGATCGCCAGCGATCGGTCGAACTCGCGTTCGCCGGCCCATGAATGGGCCACATTGATATAGGAAAAGCCGAGGTTCGCGTGCCAATTGGCATTGTCCGGATCCAGCGCCACCGCAACCTGCCGATCCAGCGTCGCTGCTTTCTCATCCTGTGCGCTGAGCCAGGCGGTCGAACGAACCGTCAGCATTTCGGCTTTCGCCGCGTTCGACGGCGCCGCAAGAAACGCCGCGGTGCAAGTCGCGATCAGTCCGGGTTGGTCGAAGGCGGTCGAGTCTTGGGCCGCCAGGCACGCCTTGCCGGGATCGGGTCGCGTACCCTGCGACAATCGCGCGATTTTGGCGCGGGCCAGACTCACCTCATTCTTGAGAGCGGCATCGCCAGCCGCTTCGGCGATCGTCTGGGCTTTGCCCAAATCGACCAGGGCATCGGAGAAGTGGCCAAGCCATGGCAGGGTGTTCGCGCGGGCGAGCAGCGCAGCCGCATCGTCCGGAGTCAGGGTCATCACTCGATCGCGGTCGGCCACCGCGCCGGTGAAGTCACCGAGTTTCGCTCTCGAAAAAGCGCGTTCGCGATAAAGCTCGACTGTATCCACGCCCAGTTTCGCCTGCGCATCGAGATCGTCCAACGCCCCGCGGTAATCGCCCAACTCGTTGCGGGTATAGGCCCGTTCAGAGCGCGCGCGCCGGTTGGATGGATCCGCGGCCACCGCCTTGTCGAGATCGGTCAATGCGCCAATGGCGTCCTTATCCTCATTGCGGATATAGGCACGTCGGGCGAGTAGCTTGGCCCTTTCCGACGCATTGCCGGCATCGGCGATCGCCTTATCGCAGGCATTCGCCTCGGGTGATCCGGCGATGATCGTTTCGGGGAGCGAGCAAGGCACCGATTGCGCCTGACCGGCCATTCCCAGCAAGGTCAGGGCGATGCTGCTCCACATGGTCATGCCGTCTCCAGCAACCGTTCCGCCTGCGCCCGGGCTTCATCGGTGATTGTTGAGCCGGAGAGCATCCGGGCGATTTCCTCGCGCCGTGCCGCGTCGTCGAGCGCTATCACGCCGGTGCGCGTGACGATGCCGTCATGGCTTTTGGCGATGAGCAGATGGTGGCCACCGCGCGCGGCGACTTGCGGGCTGTGCGTCACGACGAGCAACTGTGTGCCGCCTGCCAGCCGGGCGAGCCGCTCGCCGATCGCGCTCGCCACTGCGCCGCCGACGCCGCGGTCGATCTCGTCGAAGATCATCGTCGCCGCGCCGCCCTCTTCGGCCAGCGCGACCTTCAGCGCGAGGATGAAGCGCGACAGTTCGCCGCCGCTGGCGATCTTGGTCAGCGCGGCGAACGGCGCGCCCGGGTTGGTGGAGATTTCGAACTCGACCCGGTCCTTGCCGGCTGCGCCCCAGCTGTCGGCGCCAAGTGGCGCGATGGCGGTGCGGAACCGCGCCGCGTCAAGCTTCAGGGGCGCGAGTTCGCCCTTCACCGCCGCATCGAGCCGCGCCGCCGCTTCGGTGCGCAGCGCGGTGAGAGTCCCGGCCTCCGCATCATAGGTCTTCGCCGCCTCGGCCAGGGCGCGCTCCAGCGCCGCGATGCCCGCGCCGCCGCTTTCGATCCGTTCCAGCCTGACGGCCAGCTCTTCGGTCAACGCGGCGAGATCGTCGGGCTGTACCCGGTGCTTGCGCGCCAATGCACGCAAGTCGAACAGCCGCGTCTCGTCCTCTTCCAGCTGCGCCGGGTCGAACGCCAGCGCGGCCGCCGCTTCATCGACCTTGTCCTGCGCCTCGGCCCCTTCGATGATCGCGCGGTCGATCGCCGCCAGCGCCTCGCCCAGCGCTTCATGATCTTCGCCGACGCGCTCGAGGATACGGGCGGCCTGGCGCAACCGGGCCAGCCCGCCGTCCGACCCTTCGAGCAGGTCGGCAATCGCCTGAAGATCGCCGGCGATCTTCTCGCCGCGCTGCATGCCGGCGCGGCGGGTGGCGAGAATCTCTTCCTCGCCGGTTTCGGGCGCGAAGGCAGTCAGCTCGGCGACGGCATGTTCGAGCCATTCGCGGTCGCGTTCCTGCACGTCGAGTTCGGCGCGTGCGGTGCCCAGTTCACTCTCCGCCGCGCGCCAGACGCGGTGCGCGCGCGCGGTGGGGCCGGTATCGATCCGTCCGAACGCATCGAGCAGCGCACGGTGGCCGGCGGGCGCGAGCAGGCCGCGATCGTCATGCTGGCCATGGATCTCGACCAGATGTGCGCCAAGCTCGCGGAGCAGACCGGCAGAGGCGGGCTGGTCGTTGATGAAGGCGCGGCTGCCGCCATCCGCCTTGACGATACGGCGGATGATCAGTGCTTCGCCGGGATCGATGTCGAGGCCGTTTTCAGCGAGCAACGCCGCGATCGGGCCGTCGCGGTGCGGTGCGTCGAAGCTTGCGGTGACCACGGATTGCGCGGTGCCGTGTCGCACCAGCGCGGTATCGCCACGCGCGCCGAGGGCGAGCCCCAGCGCATCGAGCAGGATCGATTTGCCTGCGCCGGTCTCTCCGGTAAGCACGCCGAGCCCGCCATGAAACTCCAGGTCGAGTGCCTCGATCAGCACGACGTCACGGATGGAGAGCGCGGTCAGCATGGTTCCGTGCCGCCCTTAGCCGAGATTCCGGTGTTCTGGAATTGTTCTTTGCGCGACCGGCCGCGACACCGGTCGTGCGGTGTCAGTTGCCGCTCGGGCTGCTGTTGGACGAGGCGGGAGCCTTTTCGTCCTTTGGCGCAACCGCGTTGGACCCGGGCAGGGTCGGCTTCGCGCCGGGCGTGCCCAGCGGAATAATCTCCTCGCCCTTTGCGATCGGCGTCATCGCGACGGCGGGGTGATCGCCGATCAGCTTGTACGCGCGTTCATACCAGTCGGTCCCGGGATAGTTCGCGCCAAGCACCGCGGCGGACTTTTTCGCTTCATCGGGCACGCCGAGCGCGAGATAGGTTTCGGTCAGCCGCATCAGCGCTTCGGGTGTGTGGGTGGTCGTCTGGTAATCGTCGATCACCTTGCGGAAGCGCAATGTGGCGCCGAGCCACTGACCGCGCGATTCGTAGAAGCGCCCGATCTCCATTTCCTTGCCGGCAAGGTGATCGCGGACCAGATCGATCTTGAGCCGCGCGTCGGAGGCATAGCGCGTATTGGGATAGCGCCGCGTCAGCTCGCCGAGCGAATCGAGTGCCTGCTGCGTGATCTTCTGGTCGCGGGTCACGTCGCTGATCTGCTCGTAATAGCCGAGCGCGATCAGATAATAGGCATAAGGCGCGTCGCGGTTGCCGGGATGGACCGACAGGAAACGCTGCGACGACTGGATCGAGCTGGTGTAATCCTTGCTCAGATAATTGCTGAACGAACTCATCAGCTGCGCGCGTCGCGCCCAGACCGAATAGGGATGCTGGCGCTCGACTTCGTCGAACAGCGCCGCGGCTTCCTTGTAGCGGCCCTGGTCGAGCCGTTTCTTCGCAGCGGAATAAAGCGTGCCCACGTCGCGCGCGACATAGGGAACGTCGTTCTTGCCGCGATTGCGGGCGCAACCGGCGATCGGAAGCGCCAGCGCGGCGATGAGCGCAAGCGCTAGCGGACGGGACATTGAGATACGCATCGCGGATACCCTTAGCCCAGCCCGCGGCGCGCTCACAATGTTTTTTGGCGTAAGGCATGGCGGGATCGCGTGGCGTGATTTGTGCGTTGCAGCTATGCCAGTTCGGCACACCGGAAGGATTCGACACATGACTGCGACCTTGCTCACCACGCGCCGGGTGGAAAAGCCGTGGGGCCGCCATACACTGTGGCCGGGTTTCCCCGATCCGGCCGCCACCGACGCGCCGATCGGCGAAGTGTGGTTCGAGGCGCCGGATCCCGAAGGGGCCGACCTGCTGGTCAAATATCTCTTCACCTCCGAAAAACTGTCGGTGCAGGTCCATCCCGACGACGCGCAGGCCCGGGCGCGTGGGCTGCCGCGCGGCAAGGACGAATGCTGGGTCGTGCTCGCCGCCGAACCCGATTCGACGATCGCGCTCGGCACGCTGGCGCCGATATCGAAGGAAGAATTGCGGCAATCCGCGCTCGATGGCTCAATCGAGCACAAGCTCGACTGGAAACCGGTCAAGGCGGGCGACTTCTTCTATTCGCCAAGCGGCACGATCCACGCGATCGGCGCCGGCATCACGGTGATCGAGACGCAGCAGAATTCCGACACGACCTATCGCCTGTATGATTATGGCCGGCCGCGCGAACTGCATCTTGATGACGGCGTCGCGGTGTCCGACGCGGCGCCCTATGTCGCGCCGGGCGCGCCGGGCCGGGTGGCGGACGACCGCATCATCCTGGTCGAAGGGCCGAAATTCGTACTCGAGCGCTGGCCCGGCGGCACGCGCTCGGTCGACTTGCCGGCGGGCGTGTCGGGCTGGTTCATCCCGGTGACCGGCGAGGGGACGGCCGACGATGTCGCGTGGCAGGCGGGCGAGTGCCTGATGCTGGAGGGGACGACGCAGATCGTCGCGTCGGCCGGGAGCGACCTGCTGTTCGCCTATCCCGGCGACAAAAGGATCTGACCGGCGCGAAGGGCCAAAGTAACCTTCGCGCGGTATAGCGGCATCCGCCATGCTCCGCGTCCTGACCCTCTCGACCCTGTTTCCCGATGCCTCGCGCCCCAATTTCGGCGTGTTCGTCGAACGCCAGACCCTGGGTCTCGCCGCGCATCCCGAGGTCGCGCTGCGCCTGGTCGCGCCGGTCGGCCTGCCGCCCTGGCCGCTTGCCGCGCTGGCGCATTACCGGCCGCTTGCCGCGCTGCCGGGGCGCGAGCTGTGGAAAGGGCTGGACACCTGTCGCCCGAGATTCACGACGATCCCCGGCACCGGCGCGCGCTTCCATGTCGCAGCGCTGGTGCGCCGGCTGACGCCGCTGCTCACCGCGATACGCCGCGATTTCCCTTTCGACGTGATCGATGCCGAATTCTTCTTTCCCGACGGTCCCGCCGCCGTGGCGCTCGGCCGGCATTTCGGCGTGCCGGTGTCGATCAAGGCGCGCGGGGCGGACGTGCATCATTGGGGCACAGCGCCCGCGACCGCCGGCCAGGTGGTCGCCGCGGGACAACAGGCTCAGGGCATGCTGGCCGTGTCGCAGGCGATGAAGGCCGATATGGTCGCGCTCGGCCTGCCGGCGGAACGGATCCGCGTGCACAGCACCGGGGTCGATCTGAACCGCTTCGCACCGCGCGAGCGGGATGAAGCGAAGGCGGCGCTCGGAATTGCCGGCCCGCTGGTCGTGTCGCTCGGCGCGCTGATCCCGCGCAAGGGGCATGACATCGTGCTGCGCGCGGTCGCCTCGCTGCCCGGCGTCTCGCTGCTCATTGCGGGCGAAGGGCCCGAACGAGCCGCGCTGGAGGCGGAGATCGTACAGGCCGGGGTCGGCGACCGGGTCCGGCTGCTCGGTAGCGTGCCGCATGCCGATCTGCCGGCCCTGCTTGCCGCCGCCGATGTCATGGCGCTCGCTTCGTCGTCGGAGGGGCTCGCCAATGCCTGGGTCGAGGCGCTCGCCTGCGGCACGCCGATCGCGATTACCGATGCCGGTGGTGCGGGCGAAGTGGTGACGACGCCGGCCGCCGGCCGCATCGTGCCGCGTGACGCCGTCGCCTTCGCCGCCGCGATCGCTGACCTGCTGGCCACCCCGCCGCCACGCGATGAAACGCGAAACGCGGCGGCGCGCTTCACCTGGGAAGCGAACACCGCCGCGCTGCACGATCATCTATCAGAGCTGGTAGCTCATTTCCGCGTCTTCCACGGAATGCCGCGCCACTCCGCCGCCTGACGATCGGCGAGCGTCACCAGGTCGCCCATCTCGACCGGCATGTCGATCAGGTGCAGGCCCCAGTCCTTGAGCAGCTGCCCGCCGACCACGACATCGCCGACGATCGTGTCGGTGCGCGGATCCTTCGGATCGGCATTCACCGTCACCGCGAGATAGTCAAAGCCGTCCTTCGACACGCACTCGGCCGAGATCAGGCCGGGCACTTTCACGAAACTGGTGGTGACCGGTGCACCGCCAGTGCTCCAGGGGCCCATCGTCTCGCTGCCGAAACCGGCGCCCTTCGCGCCGAGAATGGCATTGGTCACGGCCTTGCCGCCGGCCAGCGCCGCCGGGTTGGTGCAGCCGACCGACTGGCCGGGGGTCGCGACCTTGCCGAAGCGGCTGCCGGTGGCCGGCGGCGAGTCGGCGCGGAAGGTGACGTAACTGACGATGCAGCGATATTGCCCGTCGGCGCGGCACAGCGGCATCTTCTTGAAGTCGCCGCCGACCACCTGGCCGGTCGGCACCGCGACATTGGTGCCGATCAGCATCGCCGAGATGACGTTCTTCATCACCATCGGCCTGGTCTCGATTTCCCTCGCGATCAGCTCCTTGAGGATGCCGGCGCCCTGGCTATGACCGATCAGCACCACGCCGCGGCCATTATTGTCGCGCGCGAGATAATCGTCCCACGCCGCCTTCACATCGGCATAGGCCATGGCGCGGTCCATCGCGATCGGCTTGCCCTGCATCAGCGCCTGCAGCGCGGTCAGCGTGACCTGGCGATAGAGCGGCGCATAGACCCGGCATTTCTGGGTGAAGCGTGCGGCCTGGAATGTCGCGACATTCTTCTCCTCGGTGCCCGCGGTCATGTCGCTGTTGGGCGACGGATCGAGCGACACGGTGGGATAGACATAGAAACAGTCGAACGGGATCTGCAGGTCGGGCTTGAACTTCTCGATCTTCTGCTTGCCGTCGGCACGGATCACCGTGACGTCCTGATTGGCGGCGCAGGCATCGGCCCGGCCCGGGCGGCACAGCCAGCTTGCATCCTGCTTGTAATCGGGTGCCGGCGAGGGGCTGGCCGGTGCGGGCGGCGGCGCATTGACCAATGCCGGCGGCGCGTTTCCGGGCGTTGGCGGCGGTGAAGTGGTCTGGGCGGCGGCGGGCGTTGCGATCAGGGCAAGCAGTAGCGCGGTGGACTTCATCATTCCCTCCCTTGTTCGCGATAATCTAGCGCGGTCGGCGCGCTCGCGTCGAGAGGGTGCGTGCGACGTTCGCGGGCTTGGAGTCTGTTTGAAAATGCGCTGAGGCGCATTTAGGCGGTACCGGCCCACTCCCCCTCCCGGCCACCCACAGAGTATCCTAAATGGGTGGCCGGGAGGGGGAGTGGGCCGGTACCGCCTTGAAACTCGCTCTTCCGCGAGTTTCCAAACAGGCCGTCAGGCGAGCGGATAGAGCGCAGCGCCGATCCAGCGGCCCTCGCCGCGCAGCACTGCCCAGGCGCGGGCGGCGGCGCGGCTGTCCATCGCCTCGATGCCAAGGCCCCGTGCCTCGATCGCCCGGACCAGAGCGACGGGCGGACGGATCAGTGACGGGCCGGTCCCGAGCAGCAGGAATTCGGGCGTCGGATCAAGCGCGAGCAGCGGTTCCAGATCGGCGATGGTCAGCGCGGCGACCGCCGGCGGCGCCCAGCCATCGGCGCGCACCGGGGTGATCAGCAGCGCGGCATAGACGCCGTCGTCGATCTTGAAGCCGCCGGCCGAAAAGCCCGAAATCATCGGGCCATCGGTTTTGGCCTTTTCCATCTTCATTCAGACGCGGTCTTTGGGGCCGACCCGCTCCGCGGTCTGGGGCGCCGCCGGCGCGTCGGGCTTGTTCGGGTCGGCGCGCAGGCCAAGCGAGATCAGCAGCGACGACGAGACATAGATCGACGAATAGGTACCGACGAAAATGCCGAGGATCATCGCCGCGGTGAAGCCGCGCAGCACATGGCCGCCAAAGGCAAGCAGCGCGCCGAGCGCGAGCAGGATGGTCAGCGAGGTCATCACGGTCCGCGGCAGCGTTTCGTTGACCGACAGATCGATGATGCCGGGCATGTCCATCTTGCGATAGCGGCGCATATTCTCGCGGATACGGTCGTCGATGACGATCTTGTCGTTGATCGAATAGCCGATAATGGTCAGCACCGCCGCGACGATGTTGAGGTCGAAGTCGAGCTGGGTGAGCGCGAAGAAGCCCAATGTCATGAGCAGATCGTGGACGATCGCGACCACGGTCGACACGCCGAATTGCCATTCGAAACGGAAGATCGCGAACAGGCCGATGCCGAGCACCGCCAGCACCACGGCAAGCACGCCGTTGCGGATCAGCTCGTCCGATACCTTGCCCGACACGGTCGAATAGCGCGAGAATTTGGCGCCGGGGAATTCAGCCGCCAGCGCGGCCTCGACCTTCTTGACCACTGCGTTGGTCGCGCCCTCATCGGCGCTTGCCACCACCGGCAGGCGAATGGTCAGCGTGCGGGGGTCGCCGAATTGCTGCAGCGTCGCATCGCCGACACCGAGCCGGTCGACCGCCTCGCGCACCTTGTTGAGATCGGGATCGGTGGCGAATTTTTCCTCGATCATCAGGCCGCCGACAAAATCGACGCCGAAGTTCAGGCCCTTGGCCCAGACCAGTCCGACCGCAGCAAGCGACAGTGCCATGGTCAGCGCGAACGCCCATTTGCGTAAGGATACGAACGGCAGGTTCGTATTGTCGGGAACGAGTTTCAGCAGGCGCATGGTATTTCGCCGATCAAATATTGATGTCGGTGGGGCGGTTCTTGCGCAGCCACAGCGCGACCATCATTCGCGTGAAGGTGACGGCGGTGAACACCGAGGTAGCGATGCCGATCAGCAGCACGACCGCGAAACCCTTCACCGGGCCCGAGCCGAGCAGCAGCATGATGATGCCCGAGATGGCGTGAGTCACGTTGGCCTCGAAGATCGTCCGGCTCGCTTCCTTATAGCCGAGCTCGACTGCCTGGACGACGTTGCGCCCGCGCCGTCGTTCCTCGCGGATGCGTTCGTTGATCAGCACGTTGGCGTCGACCGCGGTGCCGATGGTCAGCACGAAGCCGGCGATGCCGGGCAGGGTCAGCGTGCCGTTGAGCAAGGCCAGCACCCCGACGATGACGATCACGTTGATCACCACGGCGAGGTTGGCGTAGACGCCGAACCGACCATAGGTCAGCAGCATGAACACGACCACCGCGGTGACCGCGATGACCGAGGCGAGAATGCCGGCGCGGATCGATTCCTTGCCGAGATCGGGGCCGACGGTCGATTCCTCGACCACTTTCAGCGCCACCGGCAGCTTGCCCGAGCGCAGCGCAATGGCGAGCTGCGTGGCGGAATCGACCGTGAAGCTGCCCGAGATGCTCGCGGTGCCGCCCAGGATCGGTTCATTGATGTTGGGGGCGGAGATCACCTTGTCGTCGAGAATGATCGCAAAGGGCTTGCCGACATTGGCCTGAGTCAGATTGGCGAAGCGCTTGCCGCCCTGGCTGTCGAAGGTGATGACGACTTCGGGTTCGTTGGTCTGCTGGTTGAACGACTGGCGCGCATCGGTCAGCTGATCGCCCATGATGGTCGGCGAACGCCTGACCGCAATGACCGGCCCGCCTTGCGGGTTGTTCGGATAGGGCAGGATGATGCTGCCGATCGGCGCATTGCCCTTGGCGATCTGCGCCGGATCGGCGGTCAGGTCGACCAGCTTGAATTCGAGCTCGGCGGTCTCGCCGAGCAGCTTCTTCAACGCGTCGGGGTTCTGCAGGCCGGGGACCTGCACGACGATGCGGTTGCTGCCCTGGCGCACGATGGTCGGCTCACGCGTGCCGAGTTCGTCGATGCGCTTGCGCACCACTTCGGTCGCATCGCCCATTGCCTGCTCGACCGCGGCCTTCAGTCCCGCATCGGTCGGCTTCATCACGATCCGGCTGGCATCGACGACGTTCAGGTCCCAGTCGCGCTGGCCGGTCATGCCGACACCGGCAGTGAGCTTGTTGAGCACTTCGCGCGCGGCGTCGAGCTTGGTCACGTCGCGCAGCATGAAGCTCAGCGTGCCGTCACGCGTCGAGATGTCGCCGATCTCGATTCGCGGCGTGGCGCGGCGCAGCTCGGTCGCGACCTGCTCGCGCATCAGCTCGATACGCTTTGTGGCGATGTCCTTGGTGTCCGCTTCGAGCAGCAGATAGGAACCGCCGGCGAGATCGAGACCGAGATTGATCCGCGGGTGCGGGAACCTGCCCCAGGAGTTGGTGGTGCTTTCGGGAAGAAAGCTCGGAACGGCGAGCAGCATCAGCGCCACCAGAAAGGCGACGATCGACGTTACTTTCCAGCGCGGAAAATCCAGCATGGGGTCAGTCGTTCGCCGGCTTGGCGGCGCCGGGGCTGGTGATGTCGGTGAGCGTCGCCTTGACCACGCGGACCTTGACCGTCGGGGCGATCTCGACCTCGACGAAGCGATCCTCGACCTTGGTCACCTTGCCCAGGATGCCCCCGGCGGTGACCACCGAATCGCCCTTCTTGACCGCCTCGACCGATGCCTGAAGCGCCTTCATGCGGCGTTGCTGCGGGCGGATCATCAGGAAATAGAACACGATGAAGACGAGAAACAGCGGCGCGAGGCTGAGGAATGAGCCGATGCCGCTATTGGCGGCGGCGCCGGCGGTCTGGGCATAGGCGGAGGGGATGAACATTGGTCTACCTGAATCGCGGGATGGCGGGACGGAGGCCCCACGCTACAAGGGCCGGGCGCTATCATCATCACCCGGGACACGCAACATTCGTGGTGCCCGGCGACACAGGCGCTTGCATCCTGCGCCTCAGGCGCATAGACGCGCTCGCCTCGGTCGGGGCGTAGCGCAGCCTGGTAGCGCATCACACTGGGGGTGTGGGGGTCGCAGGTTCGAATCCTGTCGCCCCGACCAAGAATTCCATATCCATCGGAATTGCCGGCACCGAAATTGCCGGCCGGCCCCGTCGGGGCCGAAGCGCTCTGCGCGCGGGGAGTCTCCCTGTTATCCTCAATTAACAGGGAGAATAACAGGGAGCGGCAGTTTTTTTGCCCGTTTCGAGCCGATTTTCTGAAGAAAATAGCTTTGTTTTTCAAAGTCATGATGATGATTCTCCCTGTTATTGCGGAACAGGGAGAATGGCGACGGTAACAGGGAGCGGTTTTGCCCGGAACAGGGAGTGATCCGGCGCGGAACAGGGAGCGTCGATTCAACTGCTGAGTGGCGCCGGCTTCAGGGCTGTGAGTCTTCATGGGACGAGTGCTGCCATGGCCAGCCCTATTGTTGAATCAGTCGTGGGGCGAGGGCGCGGAGAAATGCGGGTCGAAGTTGGGTCGTTGAAGGGGGCAAGTAAACTGTCGCCGTAATTTCATGATTGGGCGTGCTTTACACCTCTGCGACATGCTGTGAGCGGCCCAGCCCATCGGAAGGGAGGCTCCACCCCCTGAAGCCGTTTTCTATCAAAAACTGCCCAAGCTCCTGACCCAAAAAGAACCGTTGAAGCCGCCAATCATACCAAAGCGCCTTGCCGGATATTATGGATTTTCTGACAGCGATCCTCGTCTTGCTGTCGAAATTGCTGCGATAATAATACCAGCCGGGGTGCTGATCGGGCTTCGGACGATATTCATGAACGTCCGCACAATGCTCAAGCGCAATGGCATCGACCCGGTTGCATATGTGCATAAGCCAGCGCGATGTATCGACCGTCCCGTCGCCCAGCAGCACTTCCATGGGAAAGAATTGGTGAACGCCGGGTTCAAATCGTTCCACAGCCTCCCTGAAGCGTGAACTCGCACCGGCGGGGGGCGAATAGTCGGGGAGCGGGCCAACCGAGTGGACAACCGACGTGACCAGCGGAACCGCGGGCGATTCCGGATATGGGATGCCAGATGGTCCGCCGAATTGCCAGACATGGTCGGGATGTTCGGGCGGCAGCGCTTCCAGCGGCTGGCGCTGCTTTGCCCGGACGGTTTTCAGCCAATCCTTTGATCGGTCATCCCATTCGAGGGTCGGGCAATCTTCGATAAGAATATTGTCGCATCGTAGCCAGGCCATCATTCGTCTCCGTCAGGCGCGAGGCGCCGCGCAATGTCCAAGTGCAAAGCCGACATTGCTCACAGCGGCACACCCGCTAATACTGGCTCATGCTTACAGGTCTTCGCTTGAGGATGTTCGCAATAGCAGTGGTCGCGCTGATCATGGTCGTCGTGCCTGTCTGGGGCCTGCTTGTTCCTCATAGGCCCATTGATAATCTCCTAACCCTGGACGGATGCTATGAGGGTGAGGGCCTGCCCGATTTTATGCCCACCGCGCCATTGGAGCCTGCGGATTATCAACGGAAGCATGATTGACCGTGACGGACGCGAGATATCGAAAATCCGCTTGGGCGGCAGGGGGAGCAACGAAACGCTCATCGCCTTCTCGCCGGGCATATTTGTGGGTGGAAAGCCGGCGACTGTGATGGCTGGCGATACCGTGACGGGCAAAGCCTATGTCAGCGGCCGCCGTGTCACCATCGTCCTGGCAGACGCGCCGCGGCAAATGTTGCTCAGGACGACTTGCAGCTAACCGCCATGGAAGATGGACTGCACTTCGAATCATGGTGACAGTTTACTTAAATTGACAACCTGGCCAGCGGTTCGGGGGGTGAAATGGACCGAGAATTGGGGTTAAGTAAACTGTCACCGGAATACCGGTTTATGAGTTTGCGACCCAATTCATCCCGTGTCCCGTAATCACCAGGCTCAAACCCCGCCAGGAGAGTGGCGGGCGGTCGGCTCGTGATGGCCGGGCCGCGCGACTCGCGTCAGCGCATGATCGCGCGCGAGATGCTCGGGCAACGCGACGCCCCAGGCGAGACCAAGCCGTTGCAGGAGCGTGATGAAAACATAGCCCCAGTCGCTCTGGCCGGGATAGAGGCCGATCCGCGCCGACCCGGGAAAGGCATGGTGGTTGTTGTGCCACGCCTCGCCCATGGTGGGGATGGCGGCCCAGGGCACATCATGCGCCTGCACGCCGGCATCGTTGACCAGCCAGCTCTGCGGCCCCGTGCGATGGGCGAGATGTCCCACAAACCAATGCCCGGTGACCGAGGCGCTGACCCGCACGCAGACGCCCCAGACGACCCAGCTCCAGCCCCCGGCGACAAACAGGATCAGCGCGATCGGAAGCTGCTGCGCCATCCAGCTGGCCTCGAGAAACCGATAAAAGCGGTCGCGCCCGACATCCCCCAGATCATAGGCCGGCGGCCGCGCCAGAATGAGCCGGCAATGGAGCTGCCACCATGCGTCAATCAGCATTGGCCGCCGATGCGCCAGATAGTCGTGGCAATCCGGCTGGCGCTGCGCCCAGTCGCGCAGATCGTGCGTCCGGATCATCCAGAACGGCCCGCTCATCCCGACACAGGTGCCGGCCCAGACAAGGCCGCGTTCCAGCCAGAGCGGGCACTCGAAACTGCGGTGGATGAGCCGCCGGTGAAAGCCGACGCTGTGCCCGAGAAGCAACGTGCCGCCTGTCAACACCATGAAAACGAGCAGCGCGCTGAGGCTGAACAAGCGCGGCGCGAACAGCATTGAGGCCGCCAGCATGCCGCCATTCCACAGCGAATGGATCGGGTCCCAGCGAACCACGCCCTCAACCGGATCGCATCCCGGCACGTCGATCAGCGTGTTGACCTCGCATCGGTCGGAGTCGGGGCGGTCGGAGTCGGGGCGGTCGGAGTCGGGGCGGCCGGAGTGGGAGCGTGGGCCGGAGTGGGGGCGTTGATCAAAGTCGGGGCGGTGGGACTCGAGCATGATCGAAAGCTCCAAGGTAATTAGCTTATGGCTTAATTAGCCACCATGCCCCTTGTCAAGCAGTTAGCTTATCCCTTAAATGATCCACATGCAGAAAGTTTTCGAAGCGCTTGCCTCCACGCCCCGCCGCAAGATCCTCGCGTACCTCGCGCACACGGAACTCAACGCCGGGGAGATCGCCTCGCGGTTCGAGATGTCGAAGCCGGCGGTGTCGCAGCATCTGTCGGTTCTGGAAAATGCCGGCCTGGTGAAGAGCGAGAAGCGCGGGCAGTTCGTTTATTATCAGCTGGTGCCCGACAATCTCGTCAACACGCTCAGCTCTTATGCGCAGGAAGTCTGCCCCGTGTCCCGGCCGCTCAAGGCCGAAAGCGCAAAGATTGCGCGGGAACGCGGGGAACCGGAGGAATAACTGCGATTGATGCGCGTGATCTCGTGGTCTCACTTTGAGGGGGATACTCTTTGAAACGGAACTTCCAGTTCGATGGCGTATCGGTCGTGAAGTGGGGTGACAGGCTCATTGACCTGCATAATGCTTACGATCTTGAGGCCTTTGGAACGGACCTGAGCGGAAGCGGGGTCAAACTGGCTTTCAAGCGGAACGCCCACGCCTTCCGCCCGGATAGTTTGCCATCGGAGGTGACGCTAAATTGTAGCGGCAACGTTCGTGTGGCTTTCAACGATCTCTGCGCAATCGCGGCACCCATCGACAAAGAGGGTATCGAAATTGCGTATTTCGACGAGGGATGTGACTGGCTCTCATTCCTTGACGAGCAAATAGCCCGGCGACAGGAGCCGCAAGGCCTCCACATCAGCTTCATCAATGGTTTCGCCGTCCGCATATTTTGCGACGAGGCTTTGCTCGCCTTTCAGTGACACGATCGCGAGTTATGGCGGTGGCAATTACGACATTGCATGATGATCCCGGGCCGCACCATTTGGCCGCAATGCGTGTGCCCGGCGAGCAACAACGGAATTGAACAGATTGATCGTCATTCCTGTTGCCACCGTAATGCCGGAGGACCCGGCTTGACCGGTCCAGGACGGGCGGCTAAAGCGCGCCACATGAACCTGTTTCGCGCCCTGATCTCGTCTTCCAGTATCTCTTTGCGATACTGACGGAACGACGATCTGCGTCACCCGTCTTTGGAGGGTGACGCGCTAAGGAGCGCAACTAGTCTCGAAAACTAGGACGTACACCGAAAGGTGCGGGGTTCGACTCCTCCGCCCTCCGCCATATCGGAGCGTGAACCAGCAAGGCGCTGGCTCCGCCTGCTAAGCGAGAGGGGCCTTTCACGGCCTGGGGTTCAATCCCTCCGCGCTCCGCCAATCCAGATGGACCTCTAGCCCAATTGGCAGGAGGCGGATGCCTTAGAAGCATGACAGTCTCGGTTCGAATCCGAGGGGGTCCACCACGGGAAGGGAAAGGCGTTCGGATACGCCAGCCGGTCTGTAACTCCGGTCCTTCGGGGAGTGGTTCGAGTCCACACCTTCCCACCATTGCCGGGGTAGCCCAATGGTAGAGGCAGGCGTTCCTCCGCGTCTCTGCGCGAACACTCTTGCTCCATGGCCCGATTCAAACCGCGCTCGCCCCGCGCTAACGCGGCACGCATGGAAATCGCCCTTCAAGCCCCCCGGCGCGGAAATTCCGCGCCCCGCACGCTGACCCCGAGCGCGGCATAATGCGCGCCGATCTCCGCTTCGAAACCGGCCGGGACGATCAATATGTCGATCCGCTCGATCGGCGCGATGACGAAGGGCGATGCGGCGCCGATTTTCTCCGACGATGCCATGACCACCAGCTCCGCGGACGCCTCGGCGATGGCGCGCTTCATCGCGGCCTCTTCCGCGTCGCCGGTGGTCAGGCCGGCGGCCGGATGAACCCCCGTCACGCCCATGAAGAACATGTCGGGCCGGACTTCCCGGATCGCCTGCAGCGCGGCGACGCCGACGCTGACCATCGAATGTTTGAACAGTCTGCCGCCGATCAGCAGCACATCGACGGCATGATCGGCCAGGGCGCCGGCGACCAGCGGGCTATGGGTGACGATGGTTGCGCTCAATCCCGGATCGAGATGCCTGACCAACTGCAGGGCGGTGATGCCGCCATCGACGAACACGGTCTGGCCGGGCAGGATCAGCGACGCGGCAAAGCGCCCGATCGCCGCTTTCTCATCGGGCGCGATCGACAGCCGCGTGGTGAGGGTCCCGGTCGCGGGGGACGCCGGCAAGGCGCCGCCATGGACCCGTTGCAGCAACCCCTCGGCGGCAAGCTCGCGCAAGTCGCGCCGGATCGTGTCTTCCGACAGCGCCAGGTCGGCCGCCACGCTTTTTGCCACGATCCGTCCCTCCTGTCGGAGCAGGGAGAGCAGGTGCCGCTTGCGTTGCTCGGTCAGCATTATTGTCACGACCTTTCTTGACTCTGCACGAAATTGCACGAAAGTACGCGAATGTCACTGAGCAATCGACTCCGCATTCATGAGGTCACCACGCTGTCGGATGACTGGTATGTCCTGAAGAAAACTAGGTTCGAATGGCAACGCGCCGACGGCATTTGGCAGACGATGAGCCGCGAGACCTATGATCGCGGCAATGGCGCGGTGCTGCTGCCCTATGATCCGGTTCGCCGCACCGTGCTGCTGACCCGGCAATTCCGTTACCCCGCTTATGTCAACGGCTGCGACGACCTGCTGATCGAGGCGGCCGCCGGCCTGCTCGACGAGGCATCGCCGGAGGAGCGCATCCGCGCCGAGGTCGAGGAAGAGCTTGGCCTGACGCTCGGCGCGACCCGGGCGATCTTCAGCTGCTATATGAGCCCCGGGTCGGTCACCGAACGGCTCTATTTCTTCATTGCCGAATATGATCCGATGATGCGCACCGGGCGGGGCGGCGGCAATGCGTCGGAAGGCGAGGACATCGAGGTCCTCGAACTCGGCATCGACGCGGCGCTCGGGATGATTTCGACCGGGGCGATCCAGGACGGCAAGACGATCATGCTGCTGCACTATGCTGCGCTCAACCTGCTGCCGTCACGGGGAGGCGTCGCATGATGGTGCTGGTCGCGGGGCCGTATCGCAGTGGTACGGATGACGACCCGGCCCGGATGGCGGCCAATCTCGAGCGGCTGGAAAGCGTGACGCTGGCGCTGTTCGACGCGGGGCATTTGCCGGTCATCGGCGAATGGATCGCCTTACCGCTGATGCGGCGTGCCGGATCGCTCGCGGTCGGGGATGAGATCTATCGGCGCTATGCCTATCCGGTGGCGCACCGCTTGCTCGAACAGTGCCAGGCGGTCGTTCGGCTGGCCGGCGCGTCCAAAGGCGCTGACGAGGATGTGCGGCGGGCGGGCGAACTGGGCATTCCCGTCTATACGGATGTGCGGGAATTGCTGGGTTGACCGCTTGCGGAGGGTCACACGGGCCGTTCTTACCCGCGCGATCAGTGGATGGTCAGGCCAATATCGGCAAGAGACGTCCAGGGTTTGCGCTATGATCGCTGCGGTTCCGCCGTTCCGGTCTGCCAGGGCAGCCTGACCGCATCTTGAAGTTGGTCTGACCAATATATATGGCGGAGCCGCGACCGTGAAAACGCGGCGAGTCAGGGAGAAGCAAAATGACCATGACGCTACATCGAACCTGGCGTTATCCACCTCATCCTGCCCGCTATCAACCTGTCGAGCCGATCCGCCCATGACGACATTACAGCTTCACCCCGACCGCCTGTTCCCGGCCGATCCGCGCACCCGCGACATTGCCCGCAGCCTGTTCGATGGCATCCGCGACCTGCCGATCGTCAGCCCGCATGGCCATACCGACCCGGCCTGGTTCGCGGATAACGCGCCGTTCCCCGACCCGGCGAACCTGCTGATCGTCCCCGACCATTATGTGCTGCGCATGGTGATGAGCCAGGGCGTGCCGCTTGAGGCGCTGGGCGTGCCGACGCTTGACGGCGCCCCGTTCGAAACCGATCCGCGCGCGATCTGGCGATTGTTCGCGCAGCATTATCCGCTGTTCCGCGGCACGCCGTCGCGGTTGTGGCTCGACTATGTCTTTGCCGAGGTGTTCGGCATCGATGTGCGGCTGGCGGCGGCGACCGCCGATCATTATTACGACGTGATCGCCGCCGCGCTGGCGACCGAAGCGTTCCGTCCCCGTGCGCTGTTCGAGCGGTTCGGGATCGAGGTCATCGCGACCACCGAAGGCGCGCTCGACACGCTCGACCATCACCGCGCGATCCGCGACAGCGGCTGGTCCGGCCGTGTCGTCACTGCCTATCGCCCCGATGCGGTGACCGATCCCGACGCCGCCGGTTTCACGGCGAACCTCGAGCGGTTCGGCGAACTGGCCGGTGAGGATGTGGCTAGCTTTGCCGGTTATCTGCGCGCACACCAGGCGCGCCGCGCTTTCTTCCGCTCGATGGGCGCGACCTCGACTGACCATGGTCATCCCAGCGCCGTCACCGCCGATCTGAGCGCGGCCGATGCCGAGGCGCTGTACCAGAAAGCGCGTGCCGGCCGTGCGACCGCGGCCGAGGCCGAGCTGTTCCGCGGCCAGATGCTCACCGAAATGGCGCGGATGAGCATTGAGGACGGCATGGTGATGCAGCTTCATCCCGGCGTGCATCGCAGCCACAATCCGCATGTGCTGGCGCGCTTCGGGCGCGACAAGGGCGGCGACATCCCGCTCGCCGGATCGTTTGTCGATGCGCTGAAGCCGCTGCTCGACGCGCATGGCTCGGACCCGCGCCTGACCCTGATCCTCTTCACGCTCGACGAAACCACCTATTCGCGCGAACTCGCTCCGCTTGCCGGCCATTATCCCGCCCTGCGCATTGGCCCGCCCTGGTGGTTCCATGACAGCCCGGAAGGAATGCGCCGCTTCCGCGAACAGACCACCGAGACCGCCGGCTTCTATAATGGCGTCGGCTTCAACGACGACACCCGCGCGTTCCTGTCGATCCCGGCGCGGCACGATGTCGCGCGGCGGATGGATTGCGGTTTCCTGGCGCAGCTCGTCGCCGAACACCGGCTCGATGAGGATGAAGCGCATGAGGTGGCGCGCGCGCTGACCTACGACCTGGTCAAGCAGACCTATAAATTGTGATGCGCCTCTCCGTTGCCACCCTGTCCGGCCTGCCCGGCGATATCGACCGGCCGCGTTATGACCGTGCCGGGATCGGGACTGGCGTCGTCCATCTCGGCATCGGCGCCTTTCACCGCGCGCATCAGGCGGTGTTTTTCGAGCATGCCCTGAACGCCGGCGACCTGCGCTGGGGCGTGACCGGTGCGTCGCTGCGCTCGCCTGCGGTGCATGAGGCACTGGCGCCGCAGGACGGGCTTTACTCAGTTGTCACCCGCGACGGGGCGGCGGAGCGGGTGCAGGTGGTCGGGGCCGTGCGCGACGTGCTGGTCGCGCCGCGGGATCCGGCGGCGCTGGTGGCGAGGCTTGCTGCGCGCGATACGCATATCGTCACGCTGACCGTCACCGAGAAAGGCTATGCCTCCAGCGCGGCTGACTCTGCCGCCGGCTATCTCGCCGCTGCCCTTGCCGAGCGCCGGTCGACCGGCGTCGATCCCTTCACCGCCATCTCGTGCGACAATCTCTCCGACAATGGCGGTCGCCTGAAACAGGCCGTGCTGGCGGCCGCGCGGCAGAGCGATCCGGCGCTGGCCGACTGGATCGAGCACCAAGTCGCCTTTCCCTCGTCGATGGTCGATCGCATCGTGCCCGCGACGGATGAGGACGATATCGCGCGCCTCGCCGGGCGGATCGGGGTCGAGGACCGCGCGATGGTCAAGACCGAGCCGTTCCGTCAATGGGTGATCGAGGATCGCTTCAGCGGCCCGCGCCCCGATCTCGCAGCGGCGGGCGTGCAGCTCACCGCCGATGTCGCGCCGTGGGAGGAAGCCAAGCTCCGCCTGCTTAACGGGTCGCATTCGGCGATCGCCTATCTTGGCGGCCTGGCCGGGATCGACTTCGTGCATGAAGTGATCGCACTGCCCGCCGCGCGCGCGTTCGTCGCGGCGCTGATGGACGAAACGGCGGCAACGCTGACACCGCCGCCGGGACTTGACGTTCCCGCCTATCGCGCGGCGCTGCTCGCTCGTTTCGCCAACCCGGCGCTGCAGCATCGTACGCGCCAGATCGCGATGGACGGATCGCAGAAACTGCCGCAGCGGCTGCTCGCACCGATCATCGCGCGGCTCGATCGCGGGCTTGCGGCGCCGGCGCTGACTCTGGCGGTTGCGGCATGGATGGCCTGGACTGGCGGGCGCAATGATCTGGGTGCGGCGCATGCGGTGGAGGACCCGCTGGCATCGGTGGTCGCCGATGCGCTGGGCAAAGCGACCGCCCCGGAGGATCGGGTCGCGGCGCTCCTGTCGCTCAGCCAGATATTCCCGGTGCGTCTTGCCGGCGATCAGTCCTTTCGACAGGCGCTGATCGACGATCTGGCGCTGCTGCAGGAGCAGGGCGCGCGCGCCGCCTTTGCGCGGTTCACGGGGCGGTAGAGTGTAGTTTCGAGCTGAGTTGATCCAACGCCCTTCCGTTCGCCCCGAGCCTGTCGAAGGGCCGTTCTTTCTTCGAAGAAAGGGCAGGGCTTCGACAAGCTCAGCCCGAACGAACGGGGGAGGTGATTCCGCCCAAGCTTAAGTCGCGCTGGCTCGCGATTCATTCAGGGCATACGCGTGACCTGGATATGCACCGCCTGCCACTGCCCCTTGATGCGATGGAACGTATCGGAGAAGCGGAAGCGGCTGACGAATGGCTTGCCGCCGGAAATGCCCTTCAGCGCCGTCTCGGCACCGACGATTGCGGTATTCGGACCGAGCATCGTCACTGTTCGGTCGACCAGGACGACCGGCTCGAAGCTGTCGCCGGCTCCCGTCCATCCGGCGATGAAATCACGCTTGCCGAGCCTTTTTCCCGACCCGTCGATGAAGATCAGGTCATCGGCCACCATCCCGGTCAGCGCCGCACCGTCCTTGGCAAGTTGCGCCTTGTCGAAGGAATCCGCAAAGGCGATCAGCGTGCCGGTGGCCGGCGGCCCGTCCGGCGCGGCGGCGACCGGCGAGGCCACTGCCAGGGCGAGCATCGATATCAGCAATTTCATCATTCGCTTGTTTCCCTGATCACCGTCGCAGCATCAGTCCGCCCGCCTGAAATCGGAAATCCAGTTCACTTCCCAGGTCTTGCCGCCATCGCCGGAGAAAGACTGCTCGATCCTGAAGCTCTTGTCGACCACCGGCGAGAAAATGAAGCGCACGAAGATCTGGCGGTCGCCGAGCGCATCCTGATTGTAGAATTCGCCGTGTCCGCTGGCATCGAACCCGCCGATCATCGCCGGCGTGATCGCGCCGTCCCTGGCGTTGGCCCAGCTGATCTTCCACTGGCGCGACGCCGGGTCGTAGAGCCTGAGGCTCAGTCCCTGGATTTTCCCCCCCGGCCCCGACACGTTCAGCTCGCCGAGATTGGCATTGCCGTCCCACACCTTCCGCACGGTGGAGAGGCCGTCATACTCAACCCATTCCGACGATCCGGTCAGTGGTCGCAGGCGGCGCGAGATATGCGCGGTCCAGGCGCCGAATTCGAAATCGAAATCGCGCGCGCCGTCGCGCAACATGGGCATCGCCTGGCCGGCGGGCCGCCCGGCCGGGGTCGGCGACTGGGCAGGGACGGGCACAGGCTGAACGGCGATCACGCCGGCGACCAGCATCCGGATGACGGCGTTCATGGCAATTCTCCCTGCCACCGGCTCAGTTGAAGCTGCTGAAGACATGGTCGCGCTTGGCGGTCTCGTGGCACGCGGCGCAGATCTTGACCGCTTGGTCGCCGGTGACGCTGATCTTGGTGCGGCTGTCGCCGTCGAATTCGACGAAGCGCCAGCCGCCGCGCCGTTTCTCCATCACATCGACCAGTTTGCGGCCGGTCGGGTCGATCGTGCCGGGGCCGGCCTTCACATCGTGAACGTCGAACACCAGGACTGAGCCGAGCGGGAAGGTGCCGGTACGATAACCGGTCAGCGCGCGGTCATTGGCATAGATATAATGGATGCCGCCATAACGCGGAAAGCCGGGATTGCCCTCGCCGATATAAGCGCTCGAAATATGCTGCCAGCTGCGAAAGCCGGTGGGATAGGCAATTTCGGGTTCATGCGAAGAGTTCGCCGCTGCGACGGTCGCGACGGCGGCAAGCGCGATGATGCCGAGATATTTCATGGCCATAGGTGTGCGGCATGGGATGGCCGGCGACAACAGCCACTTGCCGCCGATTTGACCCGACCACTTTGCGATGATCGGACAGCGTCCGCGGTGATCCGCATCAAAGTGGACTGATATAAATCCCCGGAGGTGGAGCTTGCTGGCGGCAATGGCCGGCCCGAAACCCGGCGCCTAATCGGGAAGGTGTCTCAGCCATGGCGAACTCAGGAACGCGGAAAGCTCCAGGCGTGACCGGACCGGGTTCGACCGCAAGCGCCGGGATGGTGTCCGAACACCGCAATGCGATGGGCCTGGCATGACCGGATGGCCGCGACTGTTCCTGTGCTGCGTGACGGCCGGCCTGTATCCGGTCGCAGCGACGGCGCAGGATGTGCCGGCCGAGCCGGTGACCCTGGCCTCGGAACGCCAGCCGCTCGATCAGGCCTGGTGGACTGGCCCGATGCTGGCCAATTCGGCGGCGGCATTGCCGCGCGGGCATGCGCTGATCGAAACCTATGTCTTCGACCGGATCACCACCACATCGCACGGATTCGGGTCGCTCACCTATCTGCTCTACGGCGTGACCGATACGCTGACCATGGGCGCGAAACCGACCTTTGGCTTCAACACGATCAAGAATGGCCGCAACGGCTCGGGCGTCGCGATGGGCGATCTCACGCTGTCGGCGCAGTACCGGCTGACCGCGTTCGATGCCGAACGCTCGATCCCGGCGATCGCGCTGTCGGTGCAATATTCACTGCCGACCGGAAAGCATGACCGGCTCGGCGACCGCCCGGCCGACGGGCTGGGCAGCGGCGCCCACACCACCACTGTGTCGCTTTATGCGCAGCATTATTTCTGGCTGCCGAACGGGCGTATTTTCCGCGCGCGGCTCAACGCCTCGACCGCCTTTTCCGATCAGGCAAAGCTGACCGATATCAGCGTCTATGGTACGCGGGATGGCTTTCGCGGTCATGCCCGGCCAGGCCAGTCGTTCAGTCTCGGCCTGTCCGGCGAGTACAGCCTGACGCGCAGCTGGGTGCTGGCGCTCGATCTGATCTACAGTCACGACAATCCGACCCGCGTGCGAGGCATCGACATTCGCGATGCCGGTAGCCCGGTTCGCTACCGCTCCGGATCAGCCGATGGGTTCGCGATCGCGCCGGCGATCGAATATAGCTGGAGGCCCAATCTCGGCGTGCTGCTGGGCACGCGCTTCGTACCCAAGGGGCATAACGTCACCGCGTCGATCACCCCGGCACTGGCGATCAATTACGTCTATTGATCCGCGGCTTCGCGCATCGCGTGGTGCACCAGCGCCATCGCGCGGCGGATTGTCGGCTCGTCCATCGATCCGAGGCCGAACACCAGCCCGGCCTTGCCCGTGGCCCCGAGGTAATACCGCCGCAGGCTACGGATCTGGACATTGCGCCGCAACAGCGTCGCGGCCACTGCGTCCACGTCGATCGCGCCGTTGGAGATCGCCGTGACATGCTGGCCATAGGAGGATTCCACAGGCTCGAGCCATTCGGCGAAATCCGCGCGCAGCAGGTCGAGCAGCAATTGCCGGCGATCGCCATAGATGCGCCGCATCCGGCCGATGTGCCGCGTCAGATGGCCGCCCGCGATAAAGCCGGTCATCGCCGCCTGGGCAGGCAGCGAGCAGGGGCCGTCGATGCAGATCTTCGCCGTCACCAGCGCATCCTTCGCCCAGGCGGGCGGCAGGACGAAGCCAAGCCGGATATTGGGCAAGGCCGATTTGGAAAAGGTGCCGACATAGAAGACGACATCGTCCTCATCGGCGCTTTTCAGCGCCCTGATCGGCCCGCCCTTGGCGCGGAACTCGCCGTCATAATCATCCTCGATGATGATCGCGCCACGCGCGCGCGCAAACCGGATCAGCGCCGCGCGGCGCTCCTTTGACAGAGTCGATCCGAGCGGGAACTGGTGCGACGGGCTGACGCAGATGATGTCGACATCATCCGGCAGCGCCTCGACGATCATGCCGTCGCCATCGACTTCGATCGGGCATAGCCTGGCGCCGGCCGCGGCGAAGGGAATGCGGGTCGGCGAATAACCGGGATCCTCGACCGCGACGACGGTCCGGCCCGGATCGACCAGGATTCGCGCCAGCAGGTCGAACGCTTGTTGCGTCCCGCTGGTGACGACCAGCTCATCGGCATGGCAGGCGATCGCGCGCATCACCGATAAATGCATCGACACCGCCGAGCGCAGATCGGGGTCGCCCTGCGGATGGCCATAATTGAACGGCGCGCGCTCGAACGCGCGGACCTTTTGCGCCGAGACGCGGCGCCAGACGGCGAAAGGGAAATGCTCCAGATCGACTAGGCCGGGGCGGAAATCGAAGCGCTCGGGATAGCGCGTCACATCTGCCGCTTCGGCGGTGCCGTCGTCGAAAAAGCCGAACGCCGAGGTGACGTCGGGCCGGAACCAGAAGGGATTGAGGCGATGGTCGGCCCCCCCGTCCGGTGGGCGTGCGGCGTGCGCGGCCGGCAAGCGATCGGCGACATAGGTGCCCGACCCATGCCGCGCGGTCAGATATCCTTCGCCGAGCAGCTGATCATAGACTGCGACGATCGTGGTGCGCGCCATGCCGAACAGTGCGGCTGATCTGCGGCTCGACGGCAACTGGCTGCCCGGTTTCAACCGTCCGTCGAGGATCGCGGCCTTCAGTTGATCGTGCAGGTGACGCGACCGGTGCGGCGCGTCCGCCGCTCCCATATCCAGTTCGACCTCGAAAATCGCCACACCTTCACCCCGATTTCACCGTGCCGAACGCGTGGGCAGTCAACGCCATGGGGCGAGGAAATTCAATGCCGCATCGTCGGTTGGCAAGCAGTGTGATGCGCGCGCTTTTCAGCATCGGGCTGCTTGCCTTCGGCCGGCAATTCGCCATTGTCCGCCAACCCAGCCGACGGAGTCAGCCCCTTGCGCATTCCCTTTGCCCTCGCTTTACTTCTCACCAGCGTGCCAGTCACCGCGCAGACTCAGGTGCCCGCACCCACCCCCGAGGGGCCATCGCGCACCTTTACCGGCAGCGACCTGTTCGGCCTGTCGATCGCCGCCGATCCGCAGATCAGCCCCGACGGCCGGACCATCGTCTATGTGCGGCGCTCGGGCGATGTGATGACCGATCGGATGCAGTCGTCGCTCTGGCTGATCGATGTCGCCACCGGCCGCCAGTCGCCCTTCGCGACGCAAGGCGGCAGCCCGCGCTGGTCGCCCGATGGCACGCGCATTGCCTATGCCGCGGCCGATGGCGATCGCGGCCAGTTGTTCGTCCGCTGGGTCGCGACAGGCGCCAGTGCGCGCGTGACCAGCCTGCCCGGTGATCCGGGCGCACTTGCCTGGTCGCCCGACGGCACCCGGCTCGCTTATACCGCGACCGTTGCGGGGGAGGGGACGAAGCTCGGCAGCGCACCGCCCAAGCCGGAAGGCGCCAAATGGGCTGAGCCGCTCGAAGTGATCGACCGCGTCACCTACCGCGCCGACGGGCCCGGCTATATCAAGCCCGGTTACGACCATGTCTTCGTCGTCGCGGCCGATGGCGGCGCGGCGCGCCAGCTGACCTTCGGCCGGTTCGATGATGGCGGGCCGCTGTCCTGGACGCCCGATGGCGGCACCTTGTTGTTCGCCGCGATCCGTGGACCAAAGGCAGAGCGCGAGGTGATGAATTCGGAGGTGATGGCGGTGGATGTCACGAGCGGCACGCTGCGCACCCTGACCAGCCGCGACGGTCCCGACGCCAGCCCCCGCATCTCGCCTGACGGTGCGCATGTCGCCTGGCTCGGCTTCGACGACACGCGGCGCAGCTATGAGAATACGCAGCTTTATATCGGCGACCGCAATGCCGCGTCGCCGCGTTCGCTCACCGCTTCGCTCGACCGCAGCATTGAGGATGCGGTGTGGGCCGCCGACGGCCGCAGCCTTTATGCCAGCTATGACGATCATGGGCAGCGCCGCGTTGCGCGGATCGGGGTCGACGGACGAGTCACGACCCTGGCCGACAATGTGTGGGGTGGGGGGCTCGACCGGCCCTATACCGGCGGCGACTTCTCGGTCTCGCGCGGCGGCACCATCGCCTATACCGGCGGCGATGCATCGGCGCCCGCCGATGTGTGGGTGACGGCCGGCGGCAAGCCGCGCCGCCTGACCAATCTCAACGCCGTGCTGACTGGCGCGAAGGCGCTGGCGCCGACCCGCAAGCTGAGCGTCACCGCGCCCGATGGCCGCGCGATCGATGCCTGGATCGCAACCCCGCCGGGCCGTACGCCGGGGCAGCGCGTGCCGCTGATCCTCGAAATCCATGGCGGGCCCAACAGCGCCTATGGCCCGGGCTTCGCGACCGACATGCAGCTCTATGCCGCGCATGGCTATGCCGTGCTCTGGACCAATCCGCGCGGATCGACCTCGTACGGCGCGGAGTTCGCCAATCTGATCGACAAGAATTACCCGTCGGCGGACTATGACGACCTGATGGCCGCGGTCGATGCGGCGATCGCCGACGGCACCGCTGATCCCGACAATCTGTTCGTCACCGGCGGGTCGGGCGGCGGGGTGCTGACCGCTTGGATCGTCGGCAAGAACAACCGCTTCAAAGCCGCCGCGACGCAGAAGCCGGTGATCAACTGGATCAGCGAGGCGCTGACCATGGACGCGACATTGTTCACCTCGCGCTACTGGTTCACCAAGCTGCCCTGGGAGGATCCGATGAGCTATTGGGCACGCTCACCGCTCAGCCTGGTCGGCAATGTGAAGACCCCGACCCTGGTGGTGGTCGGCAGCGAGGATTACCGCACGCCGGTCAGCGAGTCCGAGCAATATTATGCCGCGCTGCAAATTGCCGGCGTACCGACAGCCCTGGTCAAGGTGCCCGGCGCCGGTCATGGCAGCATTGCCGCCCGGCCGTCCCAGTCCGCGGCCAAGGCCTCGGCGATCCTCGCCTGGTTCGACCGCTATCGCAAAGCGGCCCCCGCGACGGCAGCGCAGTAAGCCGGGTCGGCATGGGCGGTGGCAAATGCCGTCGCCCCTTGCGGGAGAGCGCCGCTCCGGTCAGACTTGGCCGCTTCGACGATGACGAGGTGGCGATGTCCGAGACCATAACCGTGAATTCGTCCCCGGCGGCCGAGGGCAGGCGCTACGTCACCCTGCCGGCCCGGCCGGAGCCGCTGCGCGTCGCGGTCGATGAGACCGCGATCGTCGTGATCGACATGCAGAACGCCTATGCCTCGCCCGGCGGCTATGTCGATCTCGCCGGGTTCGACATTTCCGGCGCGGCGGGCGCGATCGAGCGGGTCGCGGCGGTGCTGGATACGGCGCGCAAGGCCGGGGTGCAGATCGTCTATCTGCAAAATGGCTGGGATTCGGATTATGCCGAGGCCGGCGGTCCTGGTTCGCCCAACTGGCACAAGTCCAACGCGCTGAAGACGATGCGCGCCCGGCCCGAACTGCACGGGCAATTGCTTGCCCGTGGCGGCTGGGACTATGAGATCGTCGATGCGCTGACTCCGCAGCCGGGCGATCTGCGCGTGCACAAGACGCGCTATTCCGCCTTCTTCAATTCGCAGCTCGACAGCACGCTGCGCGCCCGCGGCATCCGCAACATTGTCTTTGTCGGCATCGCCACCAATGTCTGCGTCGAAAGCACGCTGCGCGACGGTTTCCACCTCGAATATTTCGGTGTGATGCTGGAGGATGCGACGCATCATCTCGGCCCGGAATTTCTCCAGGCCGCGACGGTCTACAATGTCGAGAAATTCTTCGGCTGGGTGTCGACCGTGCCCGATTTTTGCGGGACGTTCGGGCAGATTGCCGACAGCGACTCTAGCCCCGACCCCACCCCCCGTTCGCCCTGAGCTTGTCGAAGGGCCGTTCTTTCTTCCTCATTCCGTTGCAGGAAGGACGGTGCTTCGACAAGCTCGGCACGAACGGACACAGGAAGATCCAGATATGCCTTTCACCCCGATCAACCCGCCGCAATTCCCCACCCCGATCGCGCCCTATTCGGCCGGCGCGAAAGCCGGAAACACCATCTATGTCTCCGGCGTGCTCGCGCTTGGCGAAGGCGGCACGGTGCTGCATGTCGGCGATGCCGCGGCACAGACGCGCCATATCCTCGACGTCATCACGATCACGCTGGAAGCCGGCGGGGCGACGCTTGAGGACGTGGCGATGAACCATATTTTCCTCAAGGACCTGGCCGATTATGCCGCCTTCAATGCGGTCTATGCGGAATATTTTCCGGGTGCGAAGCCGGCGCGCTACTGCATCCGGTGCGATCTGGTGAAGCCCGATTGCCTGGTCGAGATCGCCAGCGTGGCGCATATCGCCTGATGCCCGAAGCCGCGGGTCTTTATTACGAAACGCACGGGGCGACTGGCGCGCCGCCGCTCATCCTGTCATCGGGCATGGGCGGATCGGCGAGTTACTGGCGCCCGAATACCGCTGCGCTGGCCGAGCATTTTCACGTCATCGCCTATGACCATCGCGGCACCGGCCGGTCGGACCGAACGGTCACGCCGCGCATCGAAAGCATCGGCAACGATATGCTGGCGCTGATGGACGCGCTGCAACTGCCGAGCGCATCGATCGTCGGGCACGCCATTGGCGGCATGGGTGGCCTCACCTTGGCGCTCGATGCGCCGGAGCGGGTCGAGCGGCTGGTGGTGGTCAATGGCTGGGGCCGGCCCGATCCCTATACGGCGCGCTGCTTTGACGCGCGGCTGAGCCTGCTGCGCCACGGCGGCGTGCGTGATTATGTCCATGCGCAGCCGATCTTCCTCTATCCGCCGCAATGGATCTCCGATCATCATGCGACGCTGGAGGCGGAGGAGGCGGCGCATATCGCGGCTTTCCCCGCCGAGATGGTCGAACAGCGCATCCTTGAAGCGGTGCGCTTCGATGTGATGGACCGTCTGGCGGATCTGGTCGTGCCGACGCTGTTGCTCGCCAGCGGCGATGACGGGCTGGTGCCGCCGGGCTGTTCCCGATCGCTCGCGGACGCCATTCCCGAGGCCCGGCTCGCGACGATGAAATGGGGCGGTCACGCCTGCAACGTCACCGATCCCGATACTTTCAACGCACTCGTTGTCGATTTTCTGAGGAGCTAAGCCATGCAGGTCGGAATCTTCGTCCCCATCAATAATAATGGCTGGCTGATCAGCGAGAACGCGCCGCAATATATGCCGAGCTTCGATCTCAACAAGCAGATCGCCCAGAGCGCGGAGAAGCACGGGCTCGATTTCCTGCTCTCGATGATCAAGCTGCGCGGCTTTGGCGGCAAGACCGAGTTCTGGGAATATGGCCTGGAGAGCTTCACGCTGATGGCCGGGCTCGCCGCGGTGACCGAGAAGATCAAGATTTACGCGACCTGCCCGACCCTGGTCATCCCGCCCGCTTTTGCCGCGCGGATGTGCAACACGATCGATTCGATCAGCCATGGGCGCTTCGGTCTGAACCTGATCACCGGGTGGCAACGGCCCGAATATAGCCAAATGGGTTTGTGGCCGGGTGATGAGCATTTCCGCAACCGCTATCAGATGCTCGACGAATATGCGCAGATTCTCCGAGAGTTATGGGAAACCGGGCGGAGTGACCTGAAGGGGCAATATTACCAGATGGACGATTGCCTCGTTCGCCCCAAGCCTGAAGGCGATATGAAGATCATTTGCGCGGGCAGCTCGGACGAGGGGCTCGCCTTCTCGGCCAAATGGGCGGACTACGCTTTCTGCCTTGGCAAGGGTGTCAACACGCCGACCGCTTTCTCCTCGAACAATGCCCGCCTCGCTGCGGCGACCGCCAAGACCGGGCGCGATGTGTCGATTTTCGTGCTGGTGATGATCATCGCCGACGAAACCGACGAAGCGGCGATGGCGAAATGGAAAAGCTATAATGACGGCGTCGATATCGACGCGATTTCCTGGCTTGCCGAACAGGGCGCGGCGGACAAGCACAACGCCTCGACCAATGTCCGCCAGCTCGCTGCGCCGGAAGGGGCGGTCAACATCAACATGGGCACATTGGTCGGCAGCTATGCGAGCGTCGCGCGAATGCTCGACGAAATGGCGGAGGTACCCAATACCGGCGGCGTGCTGCTCACCTTTGACGATTTCGTTGAAGGGGTGGAGGCATTCGGCACGCGGATCCAGCCGCTGATGAAGAGCCGTAACGTGGGGTAGGAGGCATCATCGTCGTCACCCCGGAACAAGTCCGGGGTGACGGAGTGGATTTGAGGCGCTGCAACGAGACTGCTTCGAAGGCAGTCGGATGATTACGTCAGGGAAAACAACCGATGTCGATCTGGCTCAAGATACTGATCGTCATCGCCGTGATCGGGCTGAGCCTCGGCCTGATCCTGTTCTTCGCCTCACCACCCGCCGTGCTCAATTTCCTCAATTCCCACACCCCCGGCGACAGCAACGCCGAAAAGGTCGCAAGCGGCGTCGCCTATGGCGCGGAACCGGCGCAGAAGCTCGATGTCTGGGCGCCGAAGGACCGTGGCGACGCGACCCCACTGCCGGTCGTGATCTTCTATTATGGCGGCGGCTGGGTGAAGGGATCTCGCGGCGAATATGGCTTTGCCGGCCGCGCCTTTGCCGCACAGGGCTTTATCGCGGTCGTCCCGGATTATCGGCTGGTGCCGGGCGTGCACTTCCCGGTGTTCGTTCAGGATAGTGCGCTGGCGATCAAATGGGTGCGCGACAATATCGCGCGCTATGGCGGCGATCCGCGGCGGATCACTTTGTCGGGGCATTCGGCCGGTGCCTATAACGCGGCGATACTGGCGCTTGACCGGCACTGGCTGGCCGATATCGGCGTCGATCCCGGCATCGTCCGCGCCGCCGCGCTGCTTGCCGGGCCCTATGACTTCTATCCGTTCGACAAGCCACGTAGCATCGCCGCGATGAGCCAATGGCCGCGCCCGCTGGAAACTCAGCCGATCCAGTTCGCCCGCGCCGATGCGCCGCCCTTATGGCTTGCGGCGGGCACTGCCGATGACGTGGTGCGGCCTTACAATGCCGAAAACCTGGCCAAGAAGCTGCAAGGGCTGGGCGCGCCGGTGACGCTCAGGCTCTATCCCGGCAAGAGTCACAATGACCTGGTCATGGGCCTGTCCAAACCATTTCGCGGCCGCGCGCCGACGCTGCAGGAAAGCAGCGAGTTTCTGAAGGCGAATTCGCGGTAGCGGCGTCGTTTCGCCCGGACGCGATGGTCCGGAACGATTCTTCGGAAAATGATTCAATATCGAGACCGGTTCATGGCAGCACAGTGCCAGGCGAAACGCTGTCCGGCGTTTCGTCCGCTCTTTCTCATGACTGGAAATCTGCAATGCCGGTGCTGGCTGTTCCGATGAAAACAGCCAGCACCGCTGGCTGTTATGCTGGCTGATAACTGGCTGTTATTCGATAACAGCCAGTTCTGCACAAGCTGCTGAAAATGAAATGGAATCCTGCCGCAAAATGCGACTTAACAGCCAGCAAAAAAACATTTCGCGATAACAGCCAGGAACAGCCAACGAAGCGGTGCAATGGATGTGGAGCGCCGTCCGACGGGTCGGCTATCGACCTAGTTTGCCGCCGCCAGCTTGCTCGTGTCGATCGCCGCCACGGCCGCCTTCAGTGTCGCAATGTCGGTGACATTGCCCTCGGCGGTGACCAGGAAGCGGCTCTCAGCCATGGTTTCATATTTGCCGCGCTTCTCGGTGGTGTCCCATTTCTCGGTCACCATCGCGCCGCCGACCATCTCGGTCTTTTCGTAGCCGGTGGAGGTCTGCTTGCTCGACTGGACGTTCAATGCGCCGCCCAGTGTCGCGAGCGATCCGAGTGCCGCCATGTCGGCGACCGACAAGGTGAAATTTTGGTCGCCCGCACTGTACTTGCCCTCGGCCCGGCTGCCGCCGATGCCGGCCGCGCCGCCGCTGGTCGATTCCGTGTCGCCGCGTGCGAAGCCGGCGACCGATGCCGGGAGCAGCGCTTGCAACGTGGCCGCCGGCACCGCATTGGTCTTGCCGCTGGCGGCATCCGCCTGCATCCGCGCGCTTGCTGCCTCCATCTTCTTGCCGGCTTCCTCGAGCTTGCCGAGATCGAGCTTGCCGACGCCGGGGACTTCCATCGTGCCGCTCGTCGTTCCGGCGCTGAGGCTGATCAGCGGCCGGGCGACCTGAAACGCCACCGCGCCGGCGATCGCACCGACGACAAGGTACACAATCACGGTAACGACCATGGTGACGATGACATAAGGCACAGCCTTGTCGGCGGGCGCCTTCATCAGTTTCGGCAACCCGACCCACAGCAGGTACAGGCTGTACAAGCCGAGCAGGCCAAGAATCATGAGCGTCGGCAAGATCTGGAATATCCCGGCCAGCCAGCCTGCGGTGGCGCTGAATGCGGCGACCTTCAGCGCGGATACCGGGTTCTTGGTCGCCCCGAAACTGGGCGCTAGCGCGTCGATGATCAGCGCCAGGACATAGGTGCCGACCAGCGCGAGGACATAACCGATCACCGCCGTGGTCAGCGCGAAGCCGAAGCCAAGGCCAGAGCCGAATATCAGGGACCCAATCAGCATCGCCACCGGGCCGATCGCCGCGAGCGGCACGACCCAGCCGATATAAATGCCCCTGACCGTCATCGGCTCGCTGTCGATGCGGTCCCATTCCGCGGCCGGTGTCAGCAGCAATTGCTTGATCCGGTTCACCATGCCTGCGGGTTCATTGTCTGGAAGCTGTGTCGCCATGGTCGACCCCCTGTTGGTTGCTCAAACGTCGGATTTTCCCGGTCCGAATGCTATCGGCATTTCCGGCGAAAGATAGGATCAAGGCGACATTCGCGGCTTGTCGATTGCGCGAACGCCAAACGCCTCCCATATCCGCCGCCATGAGCGATACCATGACGTGGCACGGCACGACAATTCTCTCCGTGCGCCGGAACGGCAAAGTCGTCGTCGCAGGCGACGGCCAGGTCTCGATGGGCCAGACCGTGATGAAGCCCAATGCAAAGAAGGTCCGCCGCCTTGGCGACGGGTCGGTGATCGGCGGTTTCGCCGGCGCGACCGCCGATGCCTTCACCTTGTTCGAACGCCTCGAACGCAAGCTTGAACAGCATCACGGGCAATTGCTCCGTGCCGCGGTCGAGCTGGCCAAGGACTGGCGGACCGACAAATATCTCCGCAATCTGGAGGCGATGATGATCGTCGCCGACAAGGAAGTGACCCTGATCCTGACCGGCAATGGCGATGTGCTGGAGCCGGAGGCCGGGGTCGCGGCAATCGGGTCGGGCGGCAATTACGCCCTCGCCGCCGCCCGCGCGTTGGTCGATTACGAACAGGATGCCGAAACGATCTGCCGCAAGGCGATGGCGATCGCGGCTGAGGTCTGCGTCTACACCAATGACCGGCTGACGATCGAAACACTGGACGCCGCATAATTCCCCTCCCGCTTGCGGGAGGGGCCGTCCCTCCAAGCGCCGCCTTTACCGACAAGCCCTCCCCCGACCCCTCCCGCAAACGGGAGGGGAGAAGAGAAAAAAATGAACGACGCACTGACACCCAAAGCCATTGTCGCCGCACTTGACGAACACATCATCGGCCAGCGCGATGCCAAGCGCGCGGTCGCGGTTGCGCTGCGCAATCGCTGGCGCCGCCAGCGCCTCGGCGCGGATCTGCGCGATGAGGTATCCCCCAAGAACATCCTGATGATCGGCCCGACCGGCTGCGGCAAGACCGAGATCAGCCGCCGCCTCGCCAAGCTCGCCGATGCGCCGTTCATCAAGGTCGAGGCGACCAAATTCACTGAGGTCGGCTATGTCGGCCGCGACGTCGAACAGATCGCCCGCGACCTGGTCGAGGAAGCGGTCCGCCTCGAAAAGGAACGCCGCCGTGTCGCGGTCAAGGACAAGGCCGAGGAAGCGGCGATGGTCCGCCTGCTCGACGCACTGACCGGCAAGGGCGCCAGCGAGGCGACGCGCGAAGCGTTCCGCCAGCGCATGGCCGACGGTCATCTCGACAATACCGAGATCGAGATCGAACTTGAGGCGCAGGCACAGATGCCGTTCGAAGTGCCCGGCCAGATGGGCATGATCAATCTCGGCGAGATGATGGGCAAGGCGCTGGGCGGCAATCAGCTCAAGCGCCGCAAGCTTACCGTCCCCGCGGCATGGGAGAAACTGGTCGAGGAAGAGGCCGACAAACGCCTCGACCAGGAAGAGGTCAGCCGCACCGCACTGGCCGATGCCGAGGCCAATGGCATCGTCTTCCTGGATGAGATCGACAAGATCGCGGTCAGCGAACAGCGGGGCGGCGCAAGCGTCAGCCGAGAGGGCGTGCAGCGCGACCTGTTACCGCTGATCGAGGGCACGACGGTCGCGACCAAATATGGGCCGATGAAGACCGACCATATTCTGTTCATCGCCAGCGGTGCCTTCCATGTCGCCAAGCCGAGCGACCTGCTGCCGGAGTTGCAGGGTCGCCTGCCGATCCGGGTCGAACTGAAGGCGCTGACCGAGGCCGATTTCGTCGCGATCCTCAGCGATACCAAGGCGTCGCTACCGCAGCAGTACAAGGCGCTGATCGGCACCGAGGGCGTGACGATCAACTTCACCGAGGACGGCATCGCCGCCGTCGCAAAGATCGCCGCCGAAGTGAATGGCGAGATCGAGAATATCGGTGCGCGCCGCCTGCAGACGGTGATGGAGAAGCTGCTCGAGGAAGTCAGCTTCACCGCCGAGGACCGCGGCGGCGAGACCGTAGTGGTCGATGCCGCCTATGTCGAAAGCCAGCTGGCCAGCATCGCGCGCAATACGGATCTGTCGCGGTTCGTGCTTTGAGCTGTTCCCCGGCGCGCGCCGGGGAACAGAAATACCCGCGGGCGGCGCTTCCGCTTTCCCATCTGCACGGCTAGCCTCCCGCTATATTCTCATCCGGGAGTCGTTCGTGAAGCATCTCATCGCTTGTGGCCTGATCGCGGCCATTGCCGTTCCCGCCATTGCCCAGGAAGCGCCCACCCCCCCCGTCGCCGCGAAGAAACCGCATGAAATCAGGGCGCCGTTCGGGGCCACTCGACAGGACGACTATTACTGGCTGCGCGACGACACGCGCAAGAACCCGGACATGCTCGCCTATATCAAGGCGGAGAATATTTATGCCGATACGGTGCTCGCGCCGACCAAAAAGCTGCAGGATACGATCTACAATGAGGTGGTCGGGCGCATCAAACAGGATGACAGCTCGGTCCCCTATCTGAAGAACGGCTATTATTATTACACGCGCTTCGACACCGGCGCCGATTATCCGGTCGCCGCGCGGCGCAGGGGAAGCATGGACGCGCCGGAAGAAGTGCTGCTCGACCAGCCGAAGCTTGCGGCGGGCAAGGGCTTTTTCCAGACCGCGTCGCGCGTTGTCAGTCCCGACAACAAACTGCTCGCCTGGGCCGAAGACACCGTTGGGCGTCGCCAATATGTGCTCAAGGTCAACGACATCGCGACCGGCGCGCTGCTCGCCGATACGGTCCTGAACGTCGAAGACAACCTCGTCTGGGGCGACGACAACAAGACCATCTTTTATATCGAGAAGGACCCGGTCACCCTGCTCAGCAAGCGGGTCAAGGCGCATGTCCTCGGCACGCCCGCCGCGGCCGACCGGCTGGTCTATGAGGAAAAGGACGACAGCTTCTATATGGGGCTGGGGCGCACCGCCGACGACGCCTTTATCTGTCTCATGCTGCAAAGCACGGTCAGCAACGAACAACGCTGCGCCTCGGCCAGGGCGCCGACCGACTTTGCCGTTCTCGCCTCGCGCGAGCGCGACATCCGCTATGATGCCGATCATATCGATGGCCGCTGGATCATCCGCACCGACTGGAAAGCGCCCAATTACCGGCTGATGACCGTCGCGGATGCGAAGGCCGATGGCACCCGTGCTGCCTGGACTGATCTTGTGCCGGTCGACCCTGCGGTGTTCATCGAGGGGTTCAAACCCTTCCATGGCTTCCTCGCGATCGAGGAACGGTCGGGCGGCAACAAAAGGCTGCGCATGCTCGCCGACGCCGGCAAGAGCAGCTTCGTCAATTCGGATGAGCCGGCCTATGCGATGGCGATCGATATCAATGAAGAGACCGACACGCCCTGGCTGCGCTACACTTATAATTCGCTGACCACGCCGACCACCACCTATGAGGTGAATGCGACCACCGGCGAACGTCGCGTGCTCAAGGTGCAGCCGGTGCCGGGGTACGACGCGAGCCAATATGTCACCGAACGCGTGTGGGTGCCGGCGCGCGACGGCACCAAAGTGCCGGTCAGCCTGGTCTACAAGAAGGGCTTCAGGAAGGACGGCACCGCTGCAATGCTGCAGTACGGCTATGGCAGCTATGGCGCATCGATGGATCCGGGCTTCTCGATTCAGACCGTCAGCCTGCTCGATCGTGGCATGGTCTATGCCCTGGCGCATATTCGCGGCGGGCAGGAAATGGGCCGCAAATGGTATGACGACGGCCATTTGATGCACAAGAAGAACAGCTTCACCGATTTCATCGACGTCACCCGCTACCTCGTCGCGCACAAATATGCCGCTAGGGGCCGGGTTGCGGCACTGGGTGGCAGCGCTGGCGGGCTGCTCATGGGCGCAGTCGCCAATATGGCGCCGGGCGACTATCGCGCGATCGTCGCGCAGGTGCCGTTCGTCGATGTCGTGACGACGATGCTCGATGCCAGCATCCCGCTGACCACCAACGAATATGACGAATGGGGCAATCCGGCGAAGAAGCCCGCTTATGATTATATGCTGAGCTATTCGCCCTATGATCAGGTCAGTGCGCAGGCCTATCCGGCCCTGTTCGTCGGCACCGGCCTGTGGGATTCGCAGGTGCAATATTATGAGCCGGCGAAATGGGTCGCGAAGCTACGCGCGACCGCGACCAGCAAATATCCGCTGGTGTTCCGCACCAATATGGAGGCCGGCCATGGCGGCAAATCGGGTCGCTTCCAGCGCTATCGCGATTCCGCCGAATATACAGCGTTCATGCTCACCGAACTGGGCGTGACGCCTTAGTTCTTCGGTTTGTCGTAAGGCGTGAAGTCGCCCAGCCGGCACATCGGGCCGGGGACGCCCGAACCAGGCGTCACCGGCCGGATGAGATCATTGCGGCAGAGTTCGCTGCCGAACACCTCGACCACAATCGTCGAATAGGGCCGTAGCGACGGGCAGCTTGCCGGCAGCGTATTGCGCCAGATGCGGCGACCGCTGACACGGTAGAGGATGTTCCGGTCGTCGATTACCTGCGGCCCACCGGTCAGGGCCGTCAGCGGCACGCATTTGACCGGCGTGCCGGCAGTCTTCCCCTGCAGCGCCTTGGCCATTTCGGCATCGCTTTCCGTACGGCTGTCGGCGGTGGTGGCGCACGCGACGAGCGCCAGCGGGGCGAGCAGCATGATGCGCATGGTCATTCTCCCGGACTCCGGTTCCCCGGCGCCGTCTTAGCAGAATCAGCCGCGAAACGCATCCTTGGCCGCACGTCGATCGGCCAGTTCCTCGGCGGATGAGGCGCGCAGGAAGGGGTTGGTGGCCAGCTCCAGCGCGATCGTCGTCGGCACGGTCGGCTCGCCCGAGGCGCGCGCCGCATCGACCGCCACCATCCGCTCGATGATCGCCGCATTGCCCGGCTCGGCGGCGCGCGCGAAGCGGCCGTTCGACTGGGTATATTCATGCGCGCAATAGACGATCGTCGCAGGCGGCAACGCAGCGAGGCGCTGCATATTGGCGAACATCTGCGTGGCATCGCCCTCGAACAACCGGCCGCAGCCCATCGCGAATAGTGTGTCACCGGTAAAGACGATCGCGTCACCGGGAAGATGAAAGGTGATGTGCCCGGCGGTATGCCCCGGTGTTTCCAGCACCGTCGCGACATGCGCACCGAGCGTGACGGTATCGCCTTCGCCGACCGCGATATCGAGCGTGGGTATGCGAGCCGCTTCTGCGGCGGGGCCAGTCACCACGGCGCCATGCGCTTCCTTGATCGCGGCATTGCCCCCGGTGTGATCAGGGTGCCAGTGGGTGTTCCAGATCGCCCCGATCCGCCACCCGCGCTGGCCTGCTTCGGCCAGGACGGGCGCGGCCTCGGCGGGATCGACCACCATCGTCTCGCCCGAAACCGGGTCATGGATCAGCCAGATATAATTGTCGCTCAGCGCCGGGATGCGGATAATTTCGAGGTCGGTCATGGATGGCTCCGAAAATTGAGCGCCGCGGTGCCAAGGCGGCTCGTGATATCGCCGGCGGATTCTGCGCGCGCATGCGTCACGCCGCCGCCGGCCCAAAGCGGGGAGAAATCGCCGCGTCCCTCGCTCTCCGCCTTGGCGCGGAGCGGTGCGAGCGCGGCGCTGGCATAGGGAAAGGGCGGGGCAAGGTCGCTGATCGGTCCGAGCTCATCGGTCAGCCGATTGCGCAGTCCGCCCGCAACACCGCCGCTGAACAGGTTCGTCGCGACCAGGTCTCCCGGATAGGCCGTCTCGATTCGCCGGCGATGCACCGCGCTGGTCCATGCCTCGGGCGTTAGCAGATAGGCGGTGCCGAGCTGTACGGCTGCAGCGCCGTTCGCCATCGCGGTGGAAACGCCGGCCGCATCGGCGATCCCGCCGGCGGCGATCACGGGCACATCGACCGCCGCGACGACCTGCGGCAAAATCTCTTCGAGCGGCACGGAGCGATACCCGTCGAGGAAGTGCCCGGCATGGCCGCCGGCCTCACGGCCCTGCACGATGATCGCGTCGCAGCCCTGCGCCGCGAGATGCTGCGCCTCGGCCAGGGTCGTCGCATTGCCGAAGATCAGCGCGCCGGTCGCCTGTACCCGCGCCAGCAAAACGCCATCGGGCAAACCGAAATGGAAGCTGACGATCTCCGGCTGCGCCTGTTCGACCGCCTCGGCCATCGCCGCATCGAATGGCCGCCGCAGCGGCGGCGATCCGGTTGGCGGGGCGACGCCCTCTTCGGCATAGAAAGGCGAGAGCGTTTCACGCCACACCGTTTCGTCAGGCTGTGGGCCGAGCGTGTGGCAGAAGAAATTGAGATTGAGTGGCCCGGTGGCGGCGGCGCGGATCGTCGCCACTTCCGTCACGACCGCTGCCGCGTCGAGCACGTCGCAGGCGAGCGACCCGACCCCGCCCGCGCCGATCGCTGCGATCGCCAGCTCTCGGCCGGCGAAATTGGCCATCGGCGCCTGGACGATCGGCAGTCGTGCGCCGGTCAGGTCGAGAAAGCCGGCGGTGGTCATCTCACCATTCACCGGTGTTTGGCATCGACGCCCAGGGCTCGGCCGGGGGCAGGACGCCGTCCTGCAGCAGTTCGACCGAGATATTGTCCGGCGTGCGCACGAACGCCATGTGGCCGTCGCGCGGCGGGCGATTGATCGTCACGCCGGCGTCCATCAGCCGCTGGCAGGTCTCGTAGATATTGTCGACGCGGTAAGCGAGATGCCCGAAATTGCGTCCACCGGAATAGTCCTCCGGGTCCCAATTGTGCGTGAGCTCGACCTGCGCATCTTCGTCGCCCGGCGCGGCGAGGAAGATCAGTGTGAAGCGACCTTTCTCACTGTCCATCCGCCGCACTTCGTTCAGCCCGAGCAGGTTGAAGAATGTCACCGTCGCATCCGGATCGGTCACGCGGATCATGGTGTGGAGATATTTCACAAGGGCTGCTCCTGCTGGCGTCGCCCTTCAGATAGGGCGCGCGCAGGCATCCCGCAATTTCACGCCAGTGATTCCACCGAGAATTTCAACTGGAGATTCAGCCCGAGAGTCAGGGCGTAATGGGCGGAGCGAACTGCATCAGAGCAGCCTTGGCAGCGATTCCCGCCTCATCCTGAGGCGCGATCGCTACGGCCTGGTTCCAGGCAGCCTTGGCGCCCGCTTCGTCACCGGCCAGCGCGGCGATATTCCCCGCCTCAAGCTGTACCGAAGCATCGTCACCCGACAGCCGCAGCGCTTCGGTAATGTCTTTCTTTGCGCGCGGCAGATCGTCCATCCGCCGCGCCAGCGTCGCCGAGAGCAGCCAGGCCAGCGGATCGGTAGCAGCGTCGATCACGGCCTGATCGAGATCGCTGCGCGCCCCGGCCAGATCCTTGCTTGCGACTTGTGTCCGCGCGCGGTCGAGATAGGCCTCGCCGCGCTGCAGCCCGGTCAGCGTACCTGCCGCCAATGCCGCGTCGAGTGCTGCGCGCGCCTTGCCTGGTTCCTTGGCGGCGAGCCAGGCATTACCGCCTTGCGCCCAGTACAGAGCGGCCCGCCGATCCTTGGCGAGTTCGGCTGCGCGTGCCGCACTTTCGAACTCGGCTGCTGCCGCGCTCCATTTTTCGTTATTGGTATAAGCGACACCCAGGCATTGCTGCGCCAGGAAACCGCCGCCTGCCAGGTGCCAGCGCCCGGCTTCCTCCGCGGCGGCCGCAGGATTCTTGGTCGCCTGGTCGAGGCAGCGGGCGGAACGCTCCTCGGCTGTCGAGGGCGGACCTGCCGGCGGTACGGCAGGAGATTGGACAGCCGGAGACTGGACAGCAGCGAGCAACAACAGGGGCAGGATCATAAGCGCGACATCACATCCTCGACCGCCTTGATCAGCAGCGCGATATCAGCGTCGCGCGACAGGCGGTGGTCGCCATCCTTGATCAACAACGTCTGCACATCGGCTGAACGGATCATCTCGGCGAGCCGCGCAGTGCGTGTCCAGGGCACGTCACGATCGAGCTGGCCCTGCAGCAGTCGTACCGGGCAATCGACCGGAATCGCGCCGAACATCAGCCGGTTCGCCTCGCCCGAATTCCAGAAAGCGGCGGTGGTGACGGTCGGCTGGTCCGAATAGGGTGATGCGCGCGAAACCTTGCCGCCCGACAGGATCGCCAGTTTCTCGTCGGTGGTGAAGCCCCAGTCGGTAAAATCGGGCGCTGGCGCAACGCCGATCAGCCCCGCGACCAACTCGGGCCGGTCGCGCGCGATCAGCAGCATGATCCATCCGCCCATCGACGACCCGACCAGCACCGCCGGGCCATTGGCCAGCTGCTCGACCATCGACAGCGCATCGTCGCGCCAGCCGGTCAGAGTCTGGTCCTCGAATGCGCCCTCACTTTGCCCGCAGCCGCCATAGTCGAAGCGCAGGAACGCGCGCCCGCTCGCCTTCGCCCAGGCTTCGAGCGCCAGTGCCTTGGACCCGGTCATGTCGGAAGCATAGCCTGGCAGGAACACCGTCATCGGCCCGGTGCCTTCGGTCAGGTAATAAGCGAGCGCGGGGCGGGGCGGGGTGGGGGCGTTCATGCGCGCCCCTTAGAGGATGTCATGGGCGAATTGAATTCCCTTATCCTGGGATTGCATAAGGAATTTGTCCCGAAAAGATCCCCCGCAGCGTGCCCCTTGTCCGGCGTAGCTATACACGCGTGACGGCGTAATGCTCCTGAAGCAGGCTGACGACTGCCTCGCTATGCGTCGCATCGCGCGTTTCGAACATGACCTCGAGACGTGCTGCCTGAACGTTCGGCGCTGTGAACAGGCGGTGGTGCGACACCTCGATGATGTTCGCGCCGGCCTGGCCGATACGCGTTGCGATCTCGCCCAGAACGCCGGGCCGGTCCGGAATGTCGAGGACAAGCCGCATGATCCGTCCGTCGCGGATCATGACTCGCTGCAGCACATTGGCCAGCGCCCGATTGTCGATGTTCGCGCCGCAAATCGGTATGCCGACCCGGCGCCCCCTGAACAGCTCGGGATACGCCAGCAGCGCCGCGACGCCAGCCGCACCGGCGCCTTCGGCGACGATCTTGACCTCTTCAGCGAGCAAGGCGATCGCGTTCTCGATCACATGTTCGGGAACGGTGATCACCTGTTTCACGAACTGCCTGGCAATCTCGATCGGCCGACGTCCGACATCGCGTACTGCGATACCCTCGGCAATGGTGCTGCCGCCGACGTTCACCGGATCTCCGCCCAGTTCCTGAGCCATAGCGGCGTAACTCTCCACTTCCACACCGAAGATGTCGATCTTGCGCCCGGCGCCCTGCGCGGCAAGCGCCGACCCCGCGAGCAATCCACCGCCGCCCACGGGAATGGCGAGCGCGTCGAGATCCGGCACATCCTCGATCAGTTCGAGCGCGAGCGTGCCCTGGCCGGCGATGATCGCGTCGTCGTCATAAGGGTGAATGAAGACAAGTCCCTGGGTTTCGGCGCAGGCGCGCGCGTGCGCCGCGGCATCCGCCAGGGTGGCACCGTGCAGCACTACTTCCGCACCCCATTTGGAGGTTCGCGTCACCTTGGTCGCGGGCGTGAAGGCCGGCATCACGATCACTGCGCGGATACCAAGAAGCGCCGCGTGCCGCGCCACCGCCTGGGCGTGATTGCCCGCGGACATCGCGACCACCCCAGCGGCGCGTTCTTCCGGCGTCAGCAGCGCAAGGCGGTTGGCCGCACCGCGTTCCTTGAAGGCGCCGGTGACTTGCAGCGTATCGAGTTTCAGCCAGACATCCGCGCCGGTGAGCCGGCTGATTGCGTCGCTGCGGACGACCGGCGTGCGAACCACTTTTCCCGCGATCCGCTCGGCGGCCGCCTTTACGTCATCAAACCCGATCATTGGCCGCTCTGCTCCCGGTCTGCCGCATCTCGCACGTCCGCCATAGCGGTGTCAGCGCGCGTCGGCGAACCCCTTCAGCGCGGTCATGAACGCCTCGGGCTGATCAAGCATCACGAAATGCGCGGCACCGCCGATATCGACGTAACTGACGGCCGGCGCAGCCTTGTAAACGCCCTGATACAGTGCGTCGGCGCGCGCTTTGGAGATGCCTGTGTCGGACCAGGGATAGAGGATGGTCAGTGGCGTCTTGATTGCGGCCAGATCAGGACGCAGGTCAGTGGTCATGTCCTCATACAGCGCCTGGCCGCTGACGCGCGAATCCGCCGCCAGCATCCATGCCTTCACCTTGGTGCGCGATTCCGGTTTCAGCGCCAGGCCGTTAGCGGTCCGCTCGGCATAGGCTTCATTGACCGGCTTGCCATAGCCTGCGGCCATCTGGTCGCGGATCATCTTCGCCTGCGGCTCCATCGTCGCGACCGTCGCATTCGGGTTGAAGATCAGCCCCACATAGGGAAGCGAATCAACGATCAACGCGCGCGAGATGTCACCGGGATGCGCCTTGGCCATCATCAGCGCGACCAGGCCGCCCATTGAATGGCCAATCATCGGTGTGCTGCCGATCTTCTCCTTGGCTATAAAGGCATCGAGATCAGCGACGATCCCGTCGAGCATGCCGGGTTTCAGGTTGCCGCGCGGATCATCGCCGGCAAAGCCGTTGACCTGAACCAGATAGACGCGGTGCGTCTTCGCCAGTTCGGGTGCTACGCCGTCCCACACTGCACGCGGGCTGGACAGGCCGGGGATCAGGAAGATCGCCGGGCCGGTGCCGCTGGCCTGGATCGAAACGTGCTCCATCTGCGTCACCGCCGGAGCGGTCAGGGCGGGAGCGCTGGCTACCGGAGTCCGGGCACGGCCGGCGCTGGGCTGCAGGACAACCAGTATCGAGACAGCGCTGGCGAGAATACGGGCTTTGAAATGAGTGATCACGTCATGCTTCCTTTGATGGGCTGGTGAAGATGTCTTCGATGGCGAGGCCGAACAGTTCAGCGATCCTGAAGGCAAGCGGCAGCGAGGGGTCGTAGCGGCCGGTCTCGATCGCATTGACACTTTGGCGGGAAACCTCGAGCCGGTCGGCGAGATCGCCCTGGCTCCAGTCGCGTTCGGCGCGCAGCACCTTGAGGCGGTTCTTCATGCCTCACGCCCGATCGCCAGCTTGTTGACCAGAGCGCCGATGCCAGTGCCGGCGAACCACAGCACGGCCGCGTAATAGGCATAGACATGTGGCACGAGCCCGAAATTCTCGAGAAAGCCCCAGGCGGTGGTGACGCTCAGTGCGAAGCCGGTCGCGATCAGCAATTGGCGGACGAAACGGTCGCGCAGATATTCGTCGGTTTCCTCGATCAGGTAACGGCCGATCACCATGAAAATCGCGATCAACGGCAGTGCGGGGAGGATTGCGACGAGGTAGGCGACTGGACCATGGACCGCACCCCGGGCGAAGAGCGCAACCGCGGCGAGCAGCAGCGCCGCATATCCCAGGCTGAGCCAGATGACGCGGCGATTGTAGCGCTTGATGGCAGGACTTGCGCCGAACATGGGTAAAGGTTCCTTTCGAATTAGGAAAGTAAGCTTTACAGTAACGCATGTCCACCAAGCTTTCCATATTGCATGGGAGTCTTGTCAGAATACGTCACGGCGACGGCTCGGGCTGGCCTTTCGAAAGGCCAGCGCTAACAAGGCATATGATCTCGCGTCTGATCATTCCTGGTATCGCGCTGGTTGTTGCATGTGTGATGCTGGTCGCAGCGTTCCTGTCGCCATTGGCCCTGTTCGTGAAATTTGGACTGCCGCCCTGTGCTGAGGAAGGCTGGTTCAAATTCGCGGCAGAGGTTTCGATACCCCTGTCCCTTTCGGCCGGCGGGATCTGGCTATTGTCAGCGGCTCGCCCCGGCGCGCGTGAGGTCGCGATTGCGATTGCCATCCCCTGCGTCGCTCTCGTGCTGTACTGGCAATCGGAGCGGTGGAACGCCCCACATCAGCAGGCTTGTGCGCATCAAACGCTTGAGCAAGCTGTTGCCGCATGTCGAGCCGATCGCTCCGTCTATAGAGCGGGACGAAGTCCGGACGGCTTCCCGACGTTCACCTTGGTGGCACCGGGCAATACCGATCACGCCTATGATTGCCTGTGGCGGTGGTCGATCCACAAAGGCTCGGTGGAGATCAACGTGGATGAAAGCGTCTACGAAGAGTATCGCCGAACACGGGCACCCGGTTAGTGACTCCCGGTCATGACAGGGAAGAACCTCGGTCTGAAATCAGATGACGTATTCGACCGTCGTCATCTGGGATTGCGCCGCGCGTGCGGCGCCGCGCTTGGCGACGAGCACATCGTGCAGTTCCTTCACGGCGTCGCTGCCCGCGGTCTTGAACGCGAAGGGCAGCCAGGCGTGGATCATGCAGCCGAGGCCGCCGCACACCATGCGAAAACCGAAGCGCGACGCGACTCCGAAATGCTCGCCGAAACTCTCACCGACAGACTCCGGGTGATCGAGAAACAGACGGCGGAACATGGGCAAACCTCTTCGTTGCGAGTGACCGACCCCTATCATGGCCAGCACCTGCTGTCAGCCTTTGGCGGCAATTCGTGTCAGCATTTCGGCGGCGAGCTGGCTCAGCGTATCGTCTCGCGCGCCCATGATGACGATGCGGTCGCCGGGTCTTGCCATGTCAGCGAGGTGTGCCGCAGCCTCCGCGCGGTCGGCAATGTGCAGCGCGTTGCCGCCGCCAGTCGCCACATCGGCGATGATGTCGGCGCTGGTCACTTCGCGCACCACCGTGCCGCCCTGATAGACCGGATCGGGCAGCACGAGCAGGTCGTCCGCGCGCAATTTCCGGGCGAACATCGCGACCAGTTCGGCGCGCATCACCTTGAGCGGGCCATAGCCATGCGGCTGGAATAAAAGCAGCAGCCGACCGGGAAAAGCATGCAGCGTGTCGAGCGTGGCGGCGATCTTGTCCGGGTTATGCCCGAAATCATCGATCACCGCGACACCGCCCGCTTCGCCGACCAGCTCGAAGCGGCGCTTGAGCCCAGTGAAGCCCTGAATCGCGGTGATCGCTTCGGCCAGTGGCACGCCCGCCGCGACGCTCGCGCCGATCGCCGCCAGTGCGTTGGAGACATTATGCCGTCCCGGCACTGACAGGCGCACCTTGTGCCGCGAGCCGTCGGTGACCAGGTCGAAGCTGATCGCAAAGGGTTCGGGCGCCAGAGTCTCAGCCGTCAGATCGGCCGGCGCATCGACCGCGAATGTCGTGATCCGCGCCGGATCGAGCGTCGCGGCCAGCGCCGTCGTCTCGGCATCGCCGATATTGACCAAAGTGGTTGCCGCTTTGCCGGCAAAGTCGCCGAACAAGGCACGCAGCTCCTCCAGCGACTTATGGTCGAGGCTGACATTGTTGAGCACCGCGATGCGCGGATGATACAGCGCAATCGACCCGTCGCTCTCGTCCACTTCGCTGACGAACGCGGCACCTCCACCGACCAATGCGCTGGCGAACGGCGCGTCGGGGCCGGCGAAATTCTTCATCACCGCACCGTTCATCACCGTCGGATCGCGCCCGCAGGCATGGAGGATCCAGCCAATCATGCCGGTGACGGTCGATTTGCCGCTGGTTCCCGCGATGCCGATCGGCAGCTCGCTGGCGTTGAACAGGCTGGCGAGCAGCTCGGCCCGGCTCATCCGCGGTGCGCCGATCCGGTTGGCTGCGACGATATCGGCGACGGTCTCCTCGACCGCGGCAGAGGCGATGACGATCTGGTCGGGCGATACGATGCCGCTGCCGTCCTGCGGGAACAGTGCCACGCCCCTGGCGCGCAGATCGGCGAACTTGGCGGGCAGCCGCGCCTGATCGAGCGTGCGGTCCGATCCGGCCACGGTCGCACCGCGGCCGGCCAGGATCATCGCCAGTGGCATCATGCCGCTGCCGCCGATCCCGACGAAGAAGTAGGATTTGCCGTTATGCATCGCGTCGCGCTATCGGCAATGCGCCAAAGGGGCAAGTTGTGGAAAGGGAGCCGGGACAGCTCATGCGGATTGGCGTTGTCGCCCCGGCGGGACGGATCGATGAAGTGGTGGCGGCGCGCGCCATGGCGTTCGCGGCGATCGCCTATCCGTCGGTCGACCTGATTTTCCATCCGCAATGCTATCGCACTGATGGCGGGCATTTCGCCGGCCCGGATTCGGCGCGCGCCGCGGCTTTCCTCGAATACGCCAATGACCCGACGATCGATGCTTTGTGGTTCGCGCGCGGCGGTTATGGCTCGAACCGCATCCTTGCCGATGTCATCCCCAATCTCGGCGCTGCCGCCGCGACCAAAAGCTATGCCGGCTTTTCCGACATGGGCTTCATCCTCGGCGCGCTCTATGCGCGGCGTATCGGCAAGCCGGTCCATGCGCCGATGGTCTCAAGCATCAACAACAGCC
>NZ_JBOHHW010000026.1:0-69188 GCF_050725575.1 Sphingomonas sp.
GCTGGGCGAGCGCCGCGAGCAATGTGTCGCGGGCAGCGATACGCTGGTCGTGAAGCTCGATGCGGAGCCCGACCGCGACAGGTTCGACGTGAATGTCCGGGCCCGCGGCAGCGCGAGCGGCGTGCTGGCAAAGCTGATCGGCATCGCCCGCCCGATCTCGCTGGATGTGACGGGGGACGGCACATGGAAGGCCTGGCGGGGCAAGGCGCAGGGCGACATTGGTGATGTCCGCGCGATCGACTTGGCGCTTGGCAACAAGGCGGGCAGCTATTCGCTCACCGGGACCCTGACGCCGGCGCCCTTCACCAAGGGCAAGCTGATGCGCCTGACCAGCCCGCGCATCGCGGTGAATGGTGCGGCCACGCTCCAGAACCGGCGCCTCGATGGCACGCTCGGCCTGCGATCGGCCGCTTTGACCGTCGATGCGACCGGCGTGATCGATTTGGCCGAGAACAGCTATCGCAATGTTCGCGTCGCCGCGCGCTTGCTTCGTCCGCCGGCATTGTTCCCGAATATGAGCGGCCGTAATATCCAGTTGCGCGCGATCCTCGACGGCGCGTTCGCCACCGCCGCGTTCGATTATCGTCTTACCGCCGATCGCTTCGCCTTCGATCAGAACGGCTTCGAAGTGGCGCGGGCGGGGGGCAAGGGGCGGCTTTCGAAATCGCCCGTGTCGGTGCCGGTCAAGTTCAGCGCAGTGCGCGTCACCGGCGTCGGCGACGTCGCCGGCGGCATCTTGCACAACCTGACGCTTGACGGCGTGCTGCGCGTGACCAGCAAATTCATCACCGGCGACAATCTGCGCCTGCGCTCCGACAAGCTGACCGGGCGGATCAACCTGATCCTCGACCTCAAGACCGGGCATTATGAGGTGGGCATCAATGGTGCACTCGGCCGCTATCTGATCCCCGGGCTCGGCATCGTCGATGTGACCTCGAAACTACAGGCGGTGCCCGGCCCGAACGGCAAGGGCCTGCGCATCGTCGGCAGCGGCACCGCGCAGATGGTTCGGCTCGACAATGCGTTCTTCCGCTCGCTTGCCGGGGGGCTGCCGCGCATCGTCACCGGGCTGGAACGGACTCCCGACGGCATTCTTCATCTCAAGGGTCTGGTGCTGACCGCGCCGGAAATCCGCATCACCGGCAATGGTTTCCGCCGCCGCGACGGCACTTTCTTCTTCGAAGGAAGCGGGCGTCAGGCGACCTATGGTCCGTTCACCATCAAGCTCGATGGCCGGATCGAGAAGCCGACGCTCGATCTGGTGTTCGAACGGCCCAATGAGACGATGGGACTGACCAACGTCATCGCGCATCTCGATCCGACGGCGGAGGGCTTTGCCTTCACCGCGCGCGGCGGGTCGCGGCTTGGACCCTTTACCGGCAATGGCGCGATCCTGTTGCCGCGCGGCGGCAACGCAACTGTGTCGATTGCCCAGCTCGATGTCAGCGGCACGCGCCTGAACGGTGCCTTGGACGTGGTCGATGGCGGCTTCAACGGGCGACTGGCGGTGGCCGGTGGCGGCATTTCGGGCGAATTGCTGCTGCGGCCGGTCGGCGATGTGCAGCGGATCGAGGCACATCTCGATGCCAGCTCGGCCAAGCTCGCAGAGATGGTAACGCTGCGGCGCGGCCATCTCGATCTCATCGCCTTACTCGATCCGGCGGGCACGTCGATCGAGGCGACCGTGACCGGCAACGGCCTTAAACGCGGCTCGCTGACGATCGGTCGCTTTGCCGGCAATGCGACGCTGCGCGGCGGCGTCGGTCAGATCAAGATGGCGATTTCCGGCTCGCGAGGCCGCGCCTTCGACATTCAGTCGGTAACTCAGGTGACGGCGGACAGCTATAGCGTCTCGGCTCAGGGAACGCTTGACCGCCGCCCGTTGAAGCTGATCACTCCAGCCGTCTTCACTCGTGACGGAGATGGCTGGCGGCTCGCACCGACGAAATTGAGCTTCGCCGGCGGCGATGCCCAGATTGGCGGGCGCTTTACCGGCCGCTCCAGCGCGATCGATGCGAGCATGACGCGCATGCCGCTGGCGATCCTCGACATCGGCTTCCCCGGCCTCGGGCTGGGCGGCAGTGCCTCGGGCAAGCTCGCTTTCTCGCAAGGGGAGGGACAGGCGCCGACCGGTCGAATGGATATGACGGTGCGCGGCCTGACCCGGTCCGGCCTGGTGCTGTCGTCGCAACCGATCGATGTCGGCATCGCGGCCGTGCTGCAGCCCAACAAGGCAGCGGCGCGTGCCATCATGTCCAGCGGCGGCAAGACCGTGGGGCGCGCGCAAGCGCAGTTGACCCCGCTCGGTTCGGGCGACCTCGCAACACGGCTTACCCACGCGCCTCTCTTCGCGCAGCTGCGCTATAACGGCCCGGCCGATACGCTGTGGCGGCTGGCCAATATCGAGCTGTTCGATCTTACCGGCCCGGTCGCGATTGGTGCCGATCTTGGCGGTACGATCAACGACCCGAGCATCCGCGGCGTGCTTCAGGCCAATGGTGCAAAGATCGAAAGCGGCGTCACCGGTACGCTGTTGACCAATGTTCAGGCGACCGGCCGTTTCGGCGGATCGAAGCTGGTCATCGACCGCTTCAATGCCGACGCCGGCAAGGGCGGGCGGGTTTCGGGCACCGGAGTCTTCGATCTCGCGGCTGCACGTGGCTTCGGGATTGACCTTTCCGTGCGCGCCGAGAATGCGCAGTTGATCAATCGCGACGATATCGCCGCGACCGTCACGGGCCCGCTCAGCTTTAAATCGGACGGCTCGGGGGGCGTCATCGCCGGTGATGTCGTGCTCGACAAGAGCCGCTATCGGCTCGGTCAGGCAACCGTCGCCAGCGCGGTGCCGCGCCTCAACATCCGCGAGATCAACATACCGGGCGGCGACGACGATGGCGATGTCGTGCCGACCAAGCCGTGGCGTCTCGACGTCCGTGCGCGCGCGCCGAACCAGCTCAGGGTCAATGGCCTCGGCCTTGCCAGCGAATGGTCGGCGGACCTGAAGATTGGCGGCGTGCCGGACAACCCCGCGATCACCGGCCGCGCCGACCTGATCCGCGGCGATTATGAATTCGCCGGGCGTGAATTCGAGTTGGAACGCGGCATCATCCTGTTCGCGGGTGAGGTGCCTGCGAACCCGTCGCTCGACATCGCCGCCAATGCGGATTCGACCGGCCTGCGCGCGACGATCCGCGTCACCGGCAATGCGTTGAAGCCCGATATCAGCTTCGCCAGCGTTCCTGCTTTGCCGGAGGACGAACTTCTGTCGCGCCTGTTGTTCGGCACCTCGATCACCAACCTGTCGGCTCCCGAGGCGCTGCAATTGGCAGCGGCAGTGGCGGCCTTGCAGGACGGCAAGGGCGGTCTCAACCCGATCAATGCGGTGCGCCGCGCGGCCGGGCTGGACCGGTTGCGCATCCTGCCGGCTGATCCGCAAACTGGGCAGGGGACCTCTGTCGCGGCGGGCAAATACATCACGCGCAAACTGTTCGCGGAGATCATCACCGATGGGGCAGGCTATTCGGCAACACAGGTCGAGTTCCAGGTCACGCGCTGGCTGTCGCTGCTGTCGAGCATCTCGACGCTTGGTCGGCAAAGCGCCAATGTCCGCGTGTCGAAGGATTATTGAGCGGCGGAAAGGCGCTTTGCCCTGAGCCGGCGCACCAATTGAATCCCGCCACCGATGACAGCCGCCACGATGAGCACGCCGATCACGAAATGCTCGATCGACTTCATCTTGCCGAAGAATCGCTCGATCCCGTCTGCGAACACATAGCCGATGCCGGTGAACAGGAACGCCCAGACGGCAGCGGCGGCAGCATTGATCGCCGCGAATATGTGCGTCCTGATCGCCGAGGTGCCGATCGCGATCGGGCTGACCGTTCTGAGCCCGTAGAGAAAGCGGAACCCGAACACGAACGCAGTAGGGTGCCGTTCGAACAGCGCCAACGCTCGTGCGAAAGCGGGTTTTGCCTCGATCCGCTGGACGCGCGGATGATCGCGAAACCGTCGCCCCAGCGCGAAGAATAGCTGATCGGCAACGAACGACCCCGCAGCGGCGGCGATCGCCACGCCGAAAAATGGCAATAGTCCATCATGCGCGAGCAGGCCGCCGGTCACGACCATGGTCTCGCCCTCAATGCCGGCGCCGAGGAATACGGCGGCAAGGCCGTAACGTGCGAGAAGGGTTTCGATCGCCATGCAGGTGCGTTGCCTGCGATAATTCGCTGGCGCCAGCCCCTGAACGGACATTGTTACGGTGTCGTGTGTTTACTGTCACATCGATCCCGTTCGCGAGGCAGAATGACTTTACCCCAGCTCCTGTCGATCGCCACGCTCATCGGCATGATGGCGCTCTTCATCTGGGGCAAGTTTCGTTACGATGTGGTCGCGATCCTTGCTTTGCTCGCGGCGCTCGCTCTCGGCATTGTCGCGCCCAAGGACGCATTCAGGGGCTTTTCCGACGATATCATCATTATCGTCGGCTCGGCTCTGGTCATCTCGGCGGCGGTGCAACGCTCGGGGGTAATCGAGATCGGCCTGTCGTTGGTATCGAAGCGCGTGACGCGTGTGCGCACGCAATTGCTCGTGTTGACCGCCTCGGTCGGATTTGCCTCTGGCTTCGTCAAGAATATCGGCGCGCTGGCGATGCTGATGCCCGCTGCGTTTCAGATGGCCAGAAAATCGGACACCAGCCCCTCGGTATTCCTCATGCCGATGGCGTTCGCATCGCTGCTCGGCGGCCTGATCACGCTGGTCGGCACGTCGCCCAACATTATCGTCAGCCGGGTGCGCGAGCAGATGACCGGGCAACCGTTCGGGATGTTCGACTATGCCCCGGTCGGGCTCGGTCTCACGGTGATGGGGCTGATCTTCCTGCGGTTCGGTTATCGCCTGCTGCCGCGCGACCGTCGCGCCGCCCCGACCATGGGTGAGGCGCTCGATATCAAGGGCTATGTCACCGAGGCAGCGATTGCGGAAGGATCTTCCGCGATCGACGAGAAGGTCTCGGAATTCCTCGACCGTCATGATCGCGACGTGACCATCACCGCTATCCTGCGCGCCGGTATGCGCAGCGCACCCTTGCACGATACCGTGTTGCGTGAGGGGGACATCCTGATCATCGGCGGGGATCCGGAAGCGCTCGAACGCGTCATCGCCAAGGACAAGCTCATGCTTGAAGGTCAGGAGCGGGATGCGCCGGAAGGGAGCGAGGGCGAAGAAGTTGGTGTGATCGAGGCGGTAGTCGGCGCGGACTCGTCGCTGGTCGGTCAGACAGCCGGCCGGATGCGCCTGCAACAGCAATACGGCATCAACCTGATCGCCGTGTCGCGACAGGGGACAAGGCTGGTGAAGCGGCTCGGCGACATCACGCTTGAGGCCGGCGATGTTGTCGTCTTGCAGGGGCCGCTGACGCTGTTGCCCGAACGCCTGCGCGATCTCGGCTGTCTGCCGCTCGCGGAACGTACGCTGCGGCTTGGCAGTTCGCGGCGCGGCTGGCTGCCGCTCGCAATCCTTGCCGTCGCGATGGTCGCGACCGCGACCGGTTACGTCCCCGTCGCGGTCGCTTTCTTCGCAGCAGCCGGCCTGGTCATGGCAAGTGGCGCGCTGCCGGTGCGCGAAGCCTATGATCATGTCGAATGGCCGATCCTGATCATGCTCGGCGCGTTGATCCCGGTCAGCGACTCCCTTCGCACAACCGGCGCATCGGATGTTATCGCGACCTGGCTGTCTTCGACTGCCGCGACCCTGCCGCCTTGGGGAGCGGTCGCGTTGATCCTGGCGGCGGCGATGGCCGTGACGCCGTTCCTCAACAATGCTGCAACTGTGCTGGTGATGGCGCCTATCGCCGCCACCTTCGCGGGAGACCTTGGTTACCGGCCGGAGGCATTTCTGATGGCGACGGCGGTTGGTGCGGGGTGCGACTTCCTCACCCCGATCGGCCACCAGTGCAACACGCTGGTGATGGGGCCGGGCGGGTACAAGTTCGGCGACTATGCCCGGCTCGGCGCGCCGCTCTCCCTGATGGTGCTGCTGGTTGGCGTACCGTTGCTCATGTGGACCTGGCCAGTGCATTGAGCAGCGCATCGGCCAATCGCGCCGGCAGTTCGGGCTCGAGATGCGGATAGAGATCGGGCTCGATCGCTTCCAGTTCCATCAGTGCCAGGCTGCCATCGGCCAGCCGTAACAGGTCGACCCGGGTATAGAGCGCCGGTTCGGGCAGCGCCGCGATAACGCGGTCGGAAAGGGCGCGCTGCTCGACATCCGGATCGAAGCGCGTGAAGATGCCGCCAAATTGCGGCTGAATGCGGAAATCGCCGTCGGCCGCGACCTTGCGCACGGCATGGCTGAACCGCTCCTCGATATAGAGAAAGGACAGCTCGCCTTCGTCCGACACGGCCGGCACGAAGGGCTGGATGATCGCATCGTCCAGCTGCCTGACCGGATCGCCGCGCCCGATGCGCACGGTACGATAGCTGCCGCCCGACACTTGCGGTTTGATCACCAGCTGCTCGCTGCCGAAATGGTCAAAGGCGGCCGCGACGCTCGCCGTATCGGCGCGCCCGAACCAGCTCGGGACGATCGGGATGCCGTCGGCTTCAAGCTCGGCGAGATAGGTCTTGCGTGTATTGGCGGCGAGCAATGCCGGCGCGTTGAACAAGGGCCAGTCCGCCGGCCACGCCGCCAGCATCGCCTCCCACCGCGCCACGTCGAGATGATAGCCCCAGGCGAACAGCGCCAGCGTCGCGTCGCCGTCGCCCGGCCCGAGATCCCAGGGCCGGGGGCGAAACGTCATGCCGCGCTCGGCGAATGCCGCGCGGTAATCGTTCAGTATCGCCTCGGCGGCGGCGCCATATTCGCTGTCTGCCGCCGGCATCAATACATCAATGTTCAGCGCCATGCCTGGTTACGCGGGCTCGCCGACGATCGTCTTCAGCTCCATGAAATCGGCCAGGCCGTATTTGCCGCCTTCACGGCCATTGCCGGACTGCTTGTAACCGCCGAACGGCGTGCCGCCACCGCCGGCCCAGGCGTTGATCGTGACCAGCCCGGCGCGCAGTTTGGGCGCCACCTTGGCCGCTTCCGCCGGATCGCCCGAGATCGTCGCCGACAAGCCGTAATCGGTGTCGTTGGCCATCTCGATCGCCTGGGCGCCGCTTTCATAGGTGGTAATCGTCGCGACCGGGCCGAACGTTTCCTCGCGGTAGATGCGCATTTCCGGCGTGACGTCGGTGAACAGAGTCGGCTTGATGAAGAAGCCGGCGTTGCGCCCGTCGGGCCGTCCGGTGCCGCCGGTGACCAGGGTCGCGCCCTCGTCGATTGCCGATTGGATCAGGCCCTGGATCTTCTCATACTGCGCCTTGTTGACCACCGGGCCGATATGCGCGCCCATCACGCTCGCCGCATCGACGGTGACCGCTTCCATGATCGACTTCACCACCTGCGTTGCCTCGGCCGCCTGGCTCTTGTGCACCAGCAAGCGGGTGGGGGCGATGCAGCTTTGTCCAGAATTGGCCAGCACGCCCTGTACCGTCGGTGGCAGAACTTCGGCGAGATTGGCACCCTCGAGCACCACGTTTGGCGCCTTGCCGCCCAGTTCCTGATGCACGCGCTTGACCGTCGCTGCGGCCGCCTGCGCCACTGCGATACCCGCGCGGGTCGATCCGGTGAAGCTCACCATGTCGACATGCTTGTGGGTCGATAGCGCCGCGCCGACGCCTGGACCATCGCCATTGACCAGGTTGAACACGCCCGCCGGCACGCCGGCCTTGTCGAGGATCTCGGCCAGGATCATCGCGCAGCCCGGTGCTTCCTCCGATGGCTTCAGGACCATGGTGTTGCCGGCGGCAAGCGCGGGCGCGACTTTGGCGCAGATCTGGTTGAGCGGCCAGTTCCACGGCGTGATCATCGCGACGACGCCGAGCGGCTCATGCACCACGCGGTTCTTGCCGACCTGTTCGGAGAAGCTGAATTCCTGCAGTGCCTTCAGCGTGCCGATGAAATAGCCAAGCCCAGCCGGCGCCTGCGCCATGGTCGCGAAGCCGATCGGCGCGCCCATTTCCTCACTGGTCGCCGCCGCCAGGTCGGGCATGCGCGCCTTATATTCCTCGATCACGCGCTCGAGCAGTGCGATGCGGTCCGCGACGCTGGTCTGCGAATAGCTGTCGAATGCTTTTTTCGCAGCAGCGACCGCCTTGTCGACATCGGCCTGGCTGCCGAGCGTGATTTCGCTCACTGGCTGTTCGGTCGACGGATCGATCACCTCGTGGCGCTTGCCACCCTCGCTATCGACCCACGCACCATCGATATACTGCTTCAGGTAGCTCTTCATCTCGCTCTCCGATTTTTGAACTTGCGGTATGCTTCACGCGCCTAGATGGCGTGCGCGGCGATCCGTTGCAACCTGAAACGCAGCACCTATTTTCGCTTCGTCTCGACAGGAGATCGACCGATGGCCCGTATCGCTCAAATCACCCGCACCGGCGGTCCGGACGTCATCGAATGGGTCGATATCGACGTGCCGCCGCCCGGTCCGGGCGAGGCGCGGATGCGCAACACCGCGGTGGGGCTCAACTTCATCGATACCTATCATCGTAGCGGCCTTTATCCGATCGAGATGCCCGGCCGCCTTGGCGGCGAAGCGGTCGGCGTAGTCGAGGCGCTGGGCGAGGGCGTGACTGGCCTCGCCGTCGGGGACCGGGTGGGAACCTTCGGCCCGGCACGCGGCGCTTATTCGACTGAACGAAACGTCCCGGCCGATCAGTTGATCAAGTTGCCGGATAGCGTCGACGATCGGACGGCGGCGGCGCTGCTGCTGAAAGGCGGCACGACCGAGTTCCTCGTCGAACGCTGCGCCAAGGTCGAGCGCGGCCAGACGGTACTCGTCCATGCGGCAGCGGGCGGCGTCGGCCATCTGCTCGTCGGCTGGCTGAAGGCGGTCGGTGCGACGGTGATCGGCACAGTTGGCAGCGAGGAGAAGGCGGCGCAGGCACGTGCCGCGGGTGCCGACCATGTCCTGCTCCACAAGCAGGTCGATGTCGCCAAGGAGGTGAGAGCGATCACCGACGGCAAGGGCGTATCGGTGGTGTTCGACGGCATCGGCAAGGCGACCTGGGATATCTCACTCGCCTCAACCGCGCGGCGCGGCCTGATCGTCAGTTACGGCAATGCCGGTGGCCCGGTCGATGGCGTCAATCTCGGCATCCTCGCGCGCAATGGCTCGCTGTTCGTCTCGCGCCCGACCATGTTTGACTATTACGTCACCGCGGAGGAGCGGAAACGTGGTATCGACCGTGTGTTCGAGATGCTCGCCAAGGGTGCGATCAGTGCGGAGATCGGCCAGACCTTCGCACTCGAGAATGTCGCCGAGGCACATCGTGCGCTCGAAGCGGGCGAGACGAAGGGAGCGACGGTGTTGCTTCCCTAATGCCTGCTTTGTTGAAGGAGGCGCGGAAGGCGAGACTCTGACGATTGAGGGCTCGTTTCCGCAGAAGCCGGAGCGCGGTCAGGCCATGCCCGGCAGCCTTTTGAAGGTCTCCATCACTGCGTTGGCGAGGGCGAGGATTGAGCGCATCGCGGTCACCTCACGACTGACGGCTTTTTCCAGCGGGTGAAAATGCCCGCAGCCGTCACCACTGCGCCGAGACCAAGCAGGAACATTGCCAGAGTGTTCCCGCCGATTTCGCTGTTATTGGCTGCGCTGATCGCGCGCGCCGCGGAGTCCGCATCGGTGGCGGTCATGGCAGCGGCAAACGCCGCTTCGTCGCATTTCGCGACCATGTCGGGCTGACCCCGCATGCGCTCCTTGCACTGGGCTGCGATTGCGGCATCTGCCTTTGGCGGTCCGCCGGTGAGGTTGAGCGCAGCGCCAGCGGCTAGCAATACGAGTCCAAGGACAATCAGCAACACGGGATTCTTCATTGCGACCCTTTCGGTGATCACCATACCGCAACACCGAACAGCCGGCCGAGGCATCCGTTCCGGTCGAAAAATTTTATTCCAGGTCCAATCCGGACTTGCCCGACGGCCGCCGCGGTGCGTGCCGCAGCATTGTCGCACCGCAATTTTCCGCTGTTCTTTCCAATAAAAAAAGCCACCCCTGTTAAGTTGGATTGGGAGGACGGATTTTCTCCCATTTTTCAATGTCTTGAATGTGCTCACCCCTGTTATCGATAACAGGGGTGAGAACACGCATTAACAGGGGTGAGCCGACCGCTGTTCTTGCCGAACAGCGGTCGCAAACGCTTGTCATTTTCCAGTCATGTCAAAGAGCGGGGCGGAGCGCCAGCTGGTGTTCCGCCCACCGCCACACTGGCATGGTCGGTGACGGGGTTGAATCGATCCCGCCCGTCATCTCGTCCTGCGCTGCCCGAAACAAAAAAAGGGCGCCCGGATCGCTCCGGACGCCCTGATGTGCGGCTGATCGTGGATCAGTAGCTGTAGTACATGTCGAATTCGACCGGGCTCGGGGTCATTTCCCAGCGCGCCACGTCCTCATATTTCAGTTCGATATAGGATTCGATCTGCTCCTTGGAGAAGACGTCGCCCTTGAGCAGATAGTCGTGATCGGCGGCCAGGCTTTCCAGCGCCTCACGCAGCGAGCCGCAGACGGTCGGGACCTGAGCGAGCTCTGCCGGCGGCAGGTCGTACAGGTTCTTGTCCATGGCCTCGCCCGGGTGGATCTTGTTCTGGATGCCGTCCAGACCGGCCATGAACAACGCCGCATAGCAAAGATACGGGTTGGCCATCGCGTCGGGGAAGCGCACTTCGACGCGCTTCGCCTTGGGCCCGGTGCCGTACGGAATGCGGCACGATGCCGACCGGTTGCGCGCCGAATAAGCGAGCAGCACCGGCGCTTCATAACCCGGTACCAAGCGCTTGTAGCTGTTGGTGGTCGGGTTGGTGAAGGCGTTGACCGACTTGGCATGCTTGATGATGCCGCCGATGAAATAGAGGCAGGTGTCGGACAGGCCGGCATAGCCATTGCCGGCGAACAGCGGCTTGCCGCCTTCCCAGATCGACAAATGGGTGTGCATGCCCGAGCCGTTATCTTCCTTGATCGGCTTGGGCATGAAGGTCGCGGTCTTGCCGTAGGCATGGGCGACCTGATGCACGACGTACTTGTAGATCTGCATGCGATCGGCAGTGGTGGTCAGCGTGCCGAAGGTCAGGCCGAGCTCATGTTGTGCCGCGGCAACCTCATGGTGGTGCTTGTCGCACGGCAGGCCCATTTCGAGCATGGTCGAGACCATCTCGCCACGGATGTCGACGGCGCTGTCGACCGGTGCGACCGGGAAATAACCGCCCTTGGCGCGCGGGCGGTGGCCCATATTGCCGCCTTCATAGGTGGTGCCGGTGTTGGTCGGCAGCTCGATATCGTCGATCTTGTAATAGCTGGTGCTGTAGCTGTTCTCGAACTTCACATCGTCGAACATGAAGAACTCGGCCTCAGGGCCGACATAGACGGTGTCGCCGATGCCGGTCGTCTTCAGGTAAGCCTCAGCGCGCTTCGCGGTCGAGCGCGGATCGCGGGCATAAAGCTCGCCGGTCGCCGGCTCGACAATATCGCAGATCAGGATCAGCATCGGCGTCGCCGAGAACGGATCGACATAAACCGCATCCAGATCCGGCTTCAGGATCATGTCGGATTCGTTGATCACCTTCCAGCCCGCGATCGACGAGCCGTCGAACATGAAGCCGTCAGTCAGTTCGTCGTCACCGACGACGCTCGCAACCATCGTCAGATGCTGCCACTTGCCCTTGGGATCGGTGAACCGCAGATCGACCCACTCGATCTCCTGGTCCTTGATCATCTTCAGGACGTCGCTCGCAGAATTCGCCATAAACCCCATGCCCTTTCGTTTCTTGTCGTCGCTCCGGTCTCCCGGAGAATCATGTTACGTGCGCCGCGCCTGCTGTCACACAATGTTGCGGTGCGTCAAATATCTCTCGTTGGATCGTGTTTCTGGATAGCCCCCTCAGATGGCGTCGTCGTTGCGCTCGCCGGTGCGGATGCGCAGCGCGGTCTCGACCGGAATGACGAAAATCTTGCCGTCGCCGATCCGCCCGGTCTGCGCCGCTGCAGCGATCGCCTCGACCACGCGTTCGGCCAGGCTGTCCTCGACCACCACCTCAAGCTTCACCTTGGGCAGGAAGTCGACGACATATTCGGCGCCGCGATACAGTTCGGTATGACCCTTCTGGCGGCCGAACCCCTTGGCCTCGGTCACGGTGATGCCTGAAACCCCAACTTCGTGCAGCGCTTCCTTCACCTCGTCCAGCTTGAATGGCTTGATGATCGCTTCGATCTTTTTCACGCGTACTTGCCCCTGATGCCGGCGAAAGCGCCTCTACCTACCGCGCGTCTTACAACAAGCGTGCCAGTCGCGCGAGAGGCGCCGCGCCGTGGCGCAGGCTGGGCGGGGCTGGTTCTTCAATGCCTAACGCCCGTGCAGATGGTGCATTGTGCCCGCTTTTGAGGCAGTCAGGCGGTGCCGAGAAAATCGGGCGGCACATGATCGGTCAGCCAGACGCCATTGCCGGTCAGGAAGAATGCCTGGCCCGATCGTGCCAGATCACCGGCGCGCACCGTCAGGATCACGGCCTTGCCGCGCCGGTTGCCGACGATCGTCGCGGTGGCGATATCGGACGACAAATGAACATGGTGCCGCCGCATCGGCCGCAGGCCCTCGGCGCGAATAGGATCGAGAAAGCGTTCGACCGTACCGTGATACAGCAATTCGGGCGGCTCGCGTTGCGGCCAGTCGAGCTCGACCTCAATCGAATGCCCTTGCCTTGCCCGAATGCGGGCACCGTCCGCGCTCAGTTCATAGCGCTTCTTGTCGTTGGTCTCGACCACCGACAGCAGCCGCTCCCAGTCGCAATCGATCCGTTGTGCGGCCAGTGCTGCCAGCACCGCATCGACATCGGTCCAGCCCGCGCCATCGAGCGTCAGGCTCGCTGCTTCCGGTTTGTGACGCAGCCAAAAGGATAGCGTCTTGGAGATTGCCTTGTCGTCGGCCATTGGGGGCAACGCCGCTCAATAAGGCGGCTGGTGGAACCCGCCCGGGCTGACCGTGAAGATCTCATTGCCGTCTTCGGTGATGCCGATCGAATGCTCGAACTGCGCCGACAGCGAGCGGTCGCGAGTCACCGCGGTCCAGCCATCGTCAAGCAGCTTCACATCGGGCCGGCCGATATTGATCATCGGTTCGATCGTGAAGATCATGCCGGGGCGCAGTTCCGGACCAGTGCCGGGGCGGCCGACATGGACCACTTCGGGTGCGTCATGGAACAGCCGGCCAAGTCCATGGCCGCAGAAATCGCGCACCACGCCGAAGCGGTGCTTTTCGGCATGGCTCTGGATCGCGTGCGCGACATCGCCCATCGTGTTGCCGGGCTTCGCATGCTCGATGCCGAGCATCAGGCATTCATACGTCACATCGACCAGGCGCTTCGCCTTGATCGGCACATCGCCGACCAGATACATGCGGCTCGAATCGCCGTGCCACCCATCGACGATCGGCGTGACGTCGATATTGACGATATCGCCGCTTTTCAGCGTCTTGATGCCGGGGATGCCGTGGCACACGACATGATTGATCGAGATGCAGCTGGCATGCGTATAGCCGCGATAGCCAAGCGTCGCCGGGACGCCGCCGCGATCGGCGATAAAATTGCGGATCAGGTCGTCGAGCTCGCCGGTCGACACGCCGGGCACGACGTGCGGCACAATCATGTCGAGCGTCTCGGCGGCCAGTCGGCCGGCCTTGTGCATGCCGTCGAACGCGTCGCGCCCGTGCAGCTTGATGGCGCCGGTCCGGCCCAGCGGGGCGTCGGCGGTGACGGTTACATAGTCAGTCATAAACGCGATATAGCGAGCCGCGTCGGGCTTTGCGAGGGCGGTTTGAGGGTCTATGCGCAAACCCATGACGACACGCATCTGGACAGCCGCGCTGGCGGTGATCGGCGACGAGATCCTGTCAGGCCGCACGCAGGACATGAATGTCGCGCAGGTCGCCGCCTGGCTCAATGTCCAGGGCATCCGCCTGGCCGAGGTGCGCATCGTACCCGACAAGACGGACGCGATCGTCGAGGCGGTCAATATCCTGCGCGCGCGCAACGATTATCTCTTCACCACCGGCGGAATCGGTCCAACGCACGACGACATCACCGTCGATGCGATTGCCGAGGCACTGGGCGTTGGGGTGGTTTTCCATCCCAAGGCGGTCGCCGTCCTGGAGGGCTATTACGCCACGCGTGGCGGGCTGACCGATGCGCGCAAGCGTATGGCACGCGTGCCTGACGGCGCCGACCTGATCGAGAACCGCATGTCGGGCGCGCCCGGCATCCGGATCGGCAATGTCTTCATCATGGCCGGTGTGCCGCACATCACCGCCCGGATGCTCGATGCGCTGACCGGTACGCTGGAGGGCGGGCTGCCGGTCCTTTCGCGCACGGTTGGCGGCTGGATCCCGGAGAGCGAGGTCGCTGAACTCCTGGGCGCAGTGGAAAAGGCCCATGAAGGCGTCGCGATCGGCAGCTATCCCTTCTTCCGCGACGGCCGGGTCGGGGCGAACTTCGTCGTGCGGGCGACCGACGCGGCATTGCTCGACGCCTGCATGGCCGATTTGACGGAACGGCTTGAGGCGGACGGGCGTACTGTCGTCGCCGATGGCATCTGACCCGGGAGGAGTGATCTCATGACAGTCCGAACCATGATCATCTTGCTGGCTTGCGTCGCGCTCGCGGGGTGTGACGGGCCCACTGCGCCGGCCGGCAACGCCGCCACCGTGGCGGCGGATGCGGCACCCGACCCGATGGAAGCCAAGATCGCCGCCTTGTCCGAGCCGCTGCGCGAAGTGACTTTCTTCCGCGCGATCAACGATGCCGATTACACCTGCCAGCGCATCGTCAATGTCGTGCCGCGCGGCCGGATCGAGGGCAAGCTGGTCTGGGCGGTCGAATGCGAACAGGGCGCGCAATATGTGATCGAGCTGCAGCGCGGCGGCATCTTTCATGTCAGCGGCGTGCCGAAATCGGCTCGACCCTAGACGGAGTGCGCTTCCCCGGCCTTTGCCGGGGACGCTGACGGAAGGAAGCAATCACCTCCGCGCCGGCAGAAACTTCGGCATGCGTAGCAACAGCGCCGACACCAGCGACACGGCCAGCCCAACCGGAAATATCTCAGCAAAGGTGATCGGTATCCGGAACAGCGGATTGGCATATTGGACCCGCATCGCCTCCAGCTTCTCCACCTCGCGTGCCAACTCGGGGCCTGTCACCCCGGCCGCCTGTCGAGCGCGGACGATTCCGGCGATATACTGGTCGATAAAGGCGTAGTTGGTCGCGGCCAGATAGATTTCCCACACTGCGATATAAGTCAGCGCCGCGACCACAGCGATGGCGAAGCCGACGCCGAACGCCGCGCCGAACTTGACGATGCCGCCACGTTCCACGTCGCGATACCGCTTTATCCCGACGAAGATGAAGGTCAGCGCGACGAGCATGACGAGATAACCGAACAATTCCGAACTGAAGAACTTCATCCGGTTCGCAAGCACGATGCCGGTGATGATCGTGGCGGTGATCACCGCGCCGGCCAACAGCCCATAGGTGGTGGCGTATCTCATGATCGGGTGCATGACGACGAACTCCCTCTTCCTGTGACGAGAGCGGGATGAGACGCGACGGCAGCGACGAAAGCTATCGCCCGAACGGGTGATTCCGGCGAAATCACCCGCATTGCCTATTCGATCAGCGCCAGAAACCGTGCCTTCTCGACCGCCTGGATGCGCCGTTGCACGCCGAGCTTTTCATATAATCGCGCAACATGTGTCTTCACCGTGTTCGGCGAGATGTTCAGCACCCGTGCCATTTCCTTGTTGGATCGCCCCGATGCGAGCAGCGCCATTATTTCGCATTCCCGCGCGGTCAGCCCGAGCGAGCGGATCGCCGCATCGTTGCGCACGAACGGCCCCCCGGCCGGTCGCGGCGTCAGCTTTTGTCCCGCCCAAAGCCCCAGGCTGACGAATCCCCCCGCCAGCAGCACGACATAGATATCGGTCGAGAAGGCACGCATCAGATAGCGATATTCCAGCCATTGCAGCGCGGCCGCCGCGATGGCGAGCGCCAGCGCATAAAGAATGACAATCCGGCTCATGCCGGGAAGTTGACAGAAAAAGCTGGACGTCGCCAGCATCGGACGGTGCCGCCCTTGCGCTCGGCTGAACCTCATTCTAACCCTGCGCCGCGGTCGGCCTTTTCGGGGCCGGCCGTGAGATCGCGCCGGTGCCCCGCAAGGGGCTTAAAATGGGAATGCGGTGCGGACGGTTCGCCGTCCAATGCCGCGGCTGTCCCTGCAACTGTAAGCGGTGAGCGCGATGCACCAGGCGGACGGGAAGTTTCCCGGGCCGCCGGCCACTGGATCAGACGCCACGGCGTCACGTCCGGGAAGGCTGTGTGTCGCGCGATGACCCGTGAGCCAGGAGACCTGCCGGCGTCTGGTCGCTCTTGCTTTGGTCCAGGGGATGGCCGGGGCACGGATGGTTCCGTCTGAGCGACGAACGTGCGGCGGGGGTCGCATCGGTTCGCATGACGGGCGCCTGTCGCGCCGGCCCGTCGGTGCGCGCCGACCGTTCGGTACGGCACATCCCCGCCCGGTCGTCAGGCGCCGGGGGAACATGGTTGAAGCTCATATTCTTGTCGCGGACCGCGATGGCAGCTTCACTGTACTGCGCGGGATCCGCGGCGGCCGTCGCACAGGAACGCGCCGCAGCCGGGCAGACCGACACCGACACCTCTCCGGCAGCGCGAACCGACATCGTCGTCACCGCCAACAGCCGCCAGGAACTGCTCGACATCCTGTCGCCTGGCGTCGTGTCGGTGGTCTATCCCGACGATACCAGGGGCGAGCACAAGTCGCTCCCCGAACTGCTCGATCAGATCCCCGGCGTCTATGTGCGCCGCGTTTCCGGCACCGGCCAATATACCACGACCAGCATTCGCGGCAGCGCGCCGAGCGAGGTCAACATCTATATCGACGGCGTACCGTTCAACACCTCGAGCGAGGTCGCGGCGGACATTTCGACCATCCCGATCGGCAATGTCGAACGCATCGAGGTTTATCGCGGCACGACGCCGGCACGTTTCTCCGGTGCACCGCTCGGCGGGGCGATCAACATCGTCACCAAGCGCGCCACCAGACTCAGCGGCAGCATCTCGGCGGGCGGGCGATCGTTCGGCGGCTGGCAAAGTGCTGCCAATATCAACATGCCGCTATTTGGCGGCAGCCTGCTGTTCGGGTTCGACACCGACCATAGCGACGGCAATTTCTCCTATCGCAATCTGATTCAGGAAACGTCGCTGGGCATTGTCTATGGCGATGCGGCCTATAGCGGCGATGGCAAACCCAACTCTCCCTATAACTACTACTCGTTGATCGGCGACGGCAGCGGCCTCGGCGCACGGGTGACGTTGCCCGACGCCGCCTTGCCGGTGGTGCATCGGCGGATGAACAACGGCTTCCAGAAGGACAATCTGCTGGTGAAATGGCATGACGACCATTTCAGCGCCAAGGCATCCTATACCTATCTGCACCGGATGATGCCGGCGATCGTCGGCGGTCCGCAGATCGATCTGCCCGAATACAGCTATCCGCTGCCGCCGGTACCCAGTCCCGCCAATCTCAACCCGCGCCGCGTCCAGACGCAAAAGCAATTCGATATCGCGCTGGGCTGGCGCCAGAGCTTCGGCAAGCTCGACCTGGGCGTCACTCTGAACCTGATGCGCCAGGACAAACGCTACGATAATCTCGACCGCGGCAGCACCGGCGGCGTGGGGACGCTTTTCTCGGACTACAATACGTTGCGCTACGGCGCGCAATTCGATGCCGGCTATGCATTAGCCACCGGGCCGTTGACGCACCTGCTCGAACTGCACCTGCAGGCGAGCCGCGAGACGATGAACGCCGATGCCAATGACGTCGCCGGCTCCAATGCGCCGCCGGGGCAGATCGACCTGTACCGTCATTTCCGTCGCACACTGGTCAATGTCCAGGCGCAGGACACGATCACGATCCGCCCGCTCGGTGACCTGCAGGTCACGCCGATTTATCGCATCGAGCGCTTGTTCGGCCCGACGCTTGGCCCGGTGAACAATCTGTTCGGGCCTTCCTCGGGCGATTATGGTTGGAAACCGACCTTCGGGGTCAGTGCGAAGAAGAAGATCGGCAAGGGCTGGCTGATCTTCGCCAATACCGGCACCTATAATCGCTATCCCAATTTCTACGAAATCTATGGCGACGGCCTGTTCGTCCAGGCCGGGTCGAGCTTCCTGCGCAGTCTGCAGCCTTTGCTGCGCGAACATGGCCGCAATACCGATGCCGGATTCGGCTGGAACGGCACGCTTGCCGGCGATCTCACCGCCAGTTTCCGCACCACCTATTTCCGTCGCAAGACGCTCGACACGATCACGCTTTATTCGACGCCGATCGGCGCCAAATATATCAACTCGGGCGACACACTGACCAATGGCGGCGAGTTCGAGGGCAATCTCGTCTGGGGTAAGCGTGCCGACCTGCAAGTCGCCGCGACCGTGCAGAGCGGGCATTACGTCAAGGGGAGCTATTACCTCTTCGGCGGCATGAGCGCGCTGGAGCGTGTCGGCAACAACCGGCTCTATACGCTGCAGGCGCCGCGGCAGACCGCCAGCGCCCGGCTCAATCTGCACTTCCTGGGTGGTGCGCTGACCACGTTCGTCGAAGGGAAGTACACCGGCAAGCGTTATGTCTATCAGGATGTGAACCCGCTCGGTGCGAAGACTCTCATCTACGAAGCGCCGCTGACCACGATCGACCTCGGTGCCCATTACCGCTTCGCCAATGGCGTGAAGCTGTCGGCTGGTGTGAACGACGTGTTCGACCAGGGGCCGAAGCAGGAACTGAAGGGGGGCGGACCGCGACTCAACAAATATTATAAATGTGATCCGGTATTGGCCGATCTGACCAGTGACTTTTCCTGCTTCGAGAACGAGGTCAACGCGGTCACCGAGACCTTCCCTGATCGCCACAATGTCCTGTACCCGCAGCAAGGGCGAACCTTCTATTTCACGATCGCCAAAAGCTTTGGCGCATCGGTGCCGGGCAAGGGCGCGTCACGCAATCGGAGTGATCGTCCCGACCGGTCATGGACCGGCTTTCATGCCGGCATGGTTGCCGGCCGTGGATGGCAACCGCGCCACGCGGGTGAGCTGCTCGTCTTCGACACCAATGGCGACGGCAATTACGGCGACACTGTCGAGGGGGCGAGTGTCAGGGACAGCAATGGCGATGAGCTGACCAACAACGCCTTTCACTCCGGTTTCGACGGTCGCGGTGTGGCGCTGGGCAGTGTTCCCGGCACGCCGCTTCGCCGCGATCGCAACCGCGGCGTCAATTACGGCTTTCGCGGCGGCTATGATCGCCAGATCGGCGCCTGGGTGATCGGCGCGGTTGCCGAATGGAGCGCCTACGACCTTACCGACGCCGTCTCAGGCTATGGTACGCTCGCGCACGAGAATCAGAATGGCGTCAAGGTTCCCGAGGCACCGGCTAGCTACGCCCTTACTCGCCGCCTCAAGTCGATCGCCTCGCTGCGCGGTCGTGCCGGGCTCTCGCTTGCCGGTACGCTCGGCTATGCGACGGTCGGGGTCGCACGCGGCGATGTGGATCACGCTTTCGCCACCACCAATAGCGTGAACGCCTTCGCCGAACGCGATCCCGGCCGTTATCGCTGGGGCTATCAATATGGCGCCGGGATCGAGCGGCGCGTCATCGGCGGCGTCACGCTGGGCGTGGAGTATCTCCACACAGGCCTTCGCGACGGCGACTATACGATCGTGGCCAGCGCTGCCGGCAATCCGCCGATCTACAACGGATTCAACCGCTGCGGCACAGCGGGCACTACGCGCTGCTCACCCACCGGGATCAGACGCAGCCAGCCCAAATACGAGATCGGATCGCTTCGCCTGACCGTCGGATATCGCTTCTGACGCACGCCCCGTGGGTGGCCAACCCTGTGTTCCACAAGCCTGACTGGAGACTATCAATGCCGACGACCTCTTATACCGCCTACAGCCTGTACAGCTACAATGTCAGTCCGGTGATCGGCATGGCGGGTCGCATCACCGACAATGGCACAACCATCACGCCGCTCCCCAATATGAAGACCTATTCCGGTACGCCCGGCGCCGGCGATCCGCAACTCGAGGGCTTTGCCGACCCGAGCGGCAACCTGCGCATCGCCGTCGCTCCTTATGTCGGCGGCACTGGTGAGACCGTTGAAATCCGCAACGCCCTGAACGGCGCGATCATCGGCGCGCCGCACAGCTGGTCCAGCGTCGACAATCTCTACGGCCTCGTGCTGGTCGGCAGCTATCTCTACGCGATCGACTATGACAATGCCCGCGTGGTCGAGATCAACCCGGCGACCTACAACCAGACCGGCGTGACCTATACCCTGTCGAGTAGCTTCTTTCCCGCCGGCAATGTCCCGCACGGTCAGGGTCTGATCAACATCGGCGGCACGCTTTACGGCCTGTTCTCGATCGCCAACAGCAGCTTCACCAGCTATGCGAACAGCGTGCTGGTGCGCTTCACCATTACCGGCGGCAGCTCGATCACCGTCGCGGCCAACGATTATAACAACAGCTTCGGTAAGAACGCGTTCGCCATGGCGAACCAGGGCAGCGACCTCTACGTTGCCTGCATCGGCGGCGCGCAGGTCGGCGGCACGCCCAATACCAGCTCGGCACTTCAGAAGATCGCGTTCGGTGCCGCCAACCTGACCACCGCGGCGGTGACCACGGTGTTCGGCTACAGCGCCACCTACCCGTATGAAGTGCGCGACATCAGCTTCAACGGCACCACCGCCTATGTCCTGATGGGCGCTTATGACAGCGGCTTCACCATGCGCGGCCTGCTGCTCCAGACGACCACCGCCTTTGCCAGCTTTACCACGATCAACAGCTTCACGGGCGGGGCGCCGGGCTATTACTGGGCGGCGCAATATATCGACAATAACCGCATCCTGTTCGCTCGCGGTAACGAGATCCTCTATTACAACGCCGCCAGCACCGGCACGCCGGTGGCGACGCTGACGATCACCGGTGGCAGCCTCAAATCGGCCGGCACCAATTACGATACGCTCAACGATATGAGCTATGTCGGATCGCGCACGACCACCCCGCTGGCGGTGCGCGGCTATCGCTCGCCGACTCAGGTCTCGCGCTCGGCTCGTGCGATCGAGGCCCGCTCGATCGCCCAGGGGCGGCCCGAGCTCACCGCCGACGAACTGCGTCGCCTGGACGAGATCATCGCTCAGGCCTGATGGCTCCATGGATCGAGGCTGCCGGGTTCGGCAGCCTCGATTTCCCTTTTGGGCGCGCCTTTCTAACCGCCGGCGTGCGCGTAGGGTGACGCCTCTCCCAGCCAGGGATCGCGCGTCGTGCGCCGCCAGTCGGCCAATTGCCGGCGAAGTCGCTCAAGCACCGTCGCCGCGTCCGGCCTATCGACCAGATTCACCAGCTCATCCGGATCGCTGCGTAGGTCGTACAATTCTTCCGCCGGGCGCCGCAGATAGGCGGCCTGAGGCCGGCGCCCGAGCCGCACCGACGGATCGGCGATGATTGCCTGCCAGCTTGGCGACCCGGCGACATCGCCCGCGATCGGATAATCGAGCGGATGGGCGAGATTGACGATATAGCTGTGCGTCCGGGTGCGGATCGCGCGCATCGGGTAATATTGGTTGATCTCGTGAAATTCATGGCTCGCAAAGACGGCGTCATGACCCGGCGCATCGGTCTTGCCGAGCAGCGGCAGCAGTGATTTTCCCGGCAAGGGCTGACGCGGGCCGGCGGCGCCCGTCCAGTCGAGGATCGTCGGGACCATATCGATGAAGCTCACCATCGCCTGATTGACTGCGCCGCCGTCATGGCCGGGTGCATGAACGATCAGCGGCAGATGCAGCCCCGGCGCATAAAGGTTGGTCTTGGCGCCGGGAAAGGGCCGGCCATTGTCGCTGAGATAGAGGATCAGCGTATCGTCGGCATGTCCCGCTGCCTTGAGCCCGTCGAGCAACAAGCCGATACCGCTGTCGAGCCGGCTCACCGATTCATAATAGGCCGCCAGGTCCGCCCGTACCGCGGGCAGGTCGGGCAAATGCGACGGAAGCGTCACCGTCGCCGGATCGTAATGGACCGGCGCGATGCGCGGCCAGTCGCCATTGCCGTAACCACCTGGCGCGCGGTGCGGGTCGCTATAGCCGATCGTCACGAAGAAGGGCTGCTCGCCCGCCGACCGGATGAAGTCGAGCGTCGCTCCGGCCATTGCGGCGACATCGCGCACGCCGCTTCGCTCAGGCAGCAGTTCGGCATCATAGGGAAAGGCAGCATCGGGCCGGACATGCTTCTTGCCCACCAGCGCGGTCGCGTAGCCCGCTTTCTTCAGCAGCGCCGGAATGGTCTCGACCCCGTCGAGCAGCGACTGGTTATGGAAATCATGCGCCAGGCCGTACATGCCGTTCTGATGCGTATAGAGGCCGGTATAAATGACCGAGCGGCTCGGGCTGCATGACGAGACCGCGGCATAGGCGTTGGCGAAGCGTGTGCCGGCCCGTGCCAGTGCATCGATATGCGGCGTGCGCACGCCGGTGCCATAGCATCCCGCATCGAGGCCCTGATCGTCGGCGATCAGCAACAGGACGTTGCGCGTTGTGCCGGGGCGGGGCGGCGATCCCCACGCCCGCGTGCCGCTGGCCGGTAACGTCGCACCGGCGGCAAGGGCCGCGACCGAAGCCAAGAGCGAACGACGATCCATTGGCGATCTTTCCATTCTGACCGCAATGTCGATGATCCGCCCGACCTGTTCCGTCAACTGGCCAGGGCGAGAGGTCTGCCTCGCAATGCCCGGCCTATCGCGATAAGGCTGGTCGAAAGGGCATCGATCTCAGCGGAGCGAAAAAATCGAATGACGTCGCAACAGCCTCCGGCCTCGCCGCGCACCAAGCCCGCCGACGTGCGGCGCGACGAGCTCATGGACGCTGCTCAGGCCCTATTTCTCGAAAAGGGTATTGCCGGGACAATCGTCGACGACATCGTGGGTAGAGCAGGGGCCTCGAAAGGCACATTCTACCATTATTTCAAAGCCAAGCCCGATATCGTGGTGGCGATCCGCGAACGCTTCTCGCGGGATTTCCGCGAACGGGCACAGGCCGCGGTCGACGCTGTCGATCAGGACGACTGGTCCGGCAAGATAGCGGCCTGGACCCGGTCGACCGTGAATGGCTATCTGAGCGAATACCAGCTTCACGACATCCTCTATCACGGCGATGCGGGGCATGGGCGCGGCAATGCCGAGCTGAACGCCGTGTTCGACCAGATCGAAACGGTCATTTCCGCGGGGCGTGCCGCAAACGCCTGGAGTGTCGACAATCCGCGGCTGACCGCGGTCATACTCTTCTACGCGATGCACGGGGTGGTGGACGATGTGATTGCATCCGGCCTCCACGACGCGGCGACCGCGACTGATCAGCTCGTGGCAATCTTCAACCGCATGCTGGCCCTTCCTCGCTAGCGAATCCGACGATCGCGAGGGGCTTGGCGCTTCCTCTATTGCGACGCATTCTCATTGACCGACGGTCGGTCGAATGCTATGAATCTTCGTATCGCGAGGTACGGAAGAGCGAACCCAATGCCCAAAGCAGTATTTTGCAATCCGGCTGCCGAGATGGAGCTCAGGCTCTGGGACATGGCCGAGCGCTGCATCAAGGACGATCTGGCGCGGGAACAGATCTGGATGTTCACCGCGGTGCAACTGGCATCGCGCTACAGCGCGGGCGGGCTGGCGCCGGTTCTGCAACAGGGGCTCAGCGATTTTCTGGCTGCCTTTGCCCGCAATCTCGCTGACGGGATCAGCCGCGGAATCATCCGCTGGCTGGACAATCCCGCGCCCGTTTTCGTCAAGCTTGCGAGCTATATCCAGTATATCGAGGCAGAGATGGCGCAGATGGCCATGCCGGATATTGGCGAACCGCTGGGAGATCAGACGATGGTCAGGCTGGAGCGGGTGAAGGGAATCGAACCCTCGTCGTAAGCTTGGGAAGCTTCTGCTCTGCCATTGAGCTACACCCGCGACGCGCGCCGATTGCCACAGCTGGACGGTATCGGTCAATGTGAAGCTGGCGAATAAGAGAAATGCGCCGGCGGACGGTCATTCGCCCCATGCGACTCCCGCTTTGTCCCGCGCCCGCCGGCACTTGCGACGGGCCGATCGATATCATCGAAATCCCACGCAACCAATTGACCCGCTGGCGCTTATATCGCCGATGAAAAGCCCAGATGCCCCCAGCAAGCAGCTGACCCGAGCCTATCGATTGTCGAAGGAAGCGAGCAATTGCCTCACCATTGCCATTGGCAGCCGATCGACCAGCGACGCGGCCGAACTGATCGACGAAGCAATCAAGCTTGCGACCCGCGCGCGCGAACTGCGCGAATGGGCCTGATCCTTCCGGGCTAGCGACCGCCGGGTGCCGTGATGCCTGCGGTCACGCCGCCCGGACCGGTGCGCAGCAATGACCAGTCCAGCGGCAGGTAATCGACCGACATATAGAAATAAAAGGCGCAGGAGCCGTCGCGGCGATAGCTGCCGCCCTTCAATATGCCGAACGCGGTCGTGCCGCTGAACACCGGTGATCCGCTGTCCCCGCCCTTGCAGGTCGGCCCCGACACCGTGACCCAGGTCGGCAGGCACGCGCCGCCGCACAGATCGCCGGCAGGCGCGAAATCGGTCAGCTCGACCAGGGCGCAGCTATAGCCGGTGCGCTCGCCGCGATGGCACACGAAATCGCCCGCCCGGGTCGCGGCGCGGCCGCGCTGCCCGGTCACCGGCCGCAACCGCGTCTTGCCGGTGTCGGCATAGAAGAGCGGCTTCGGCATTTCGCTGCTGCCGTTGATCTGAACGTCGCGATAGCCCCACCCCCATTGCGCGATGAAATCGAGCGGCAATTGGCCTTGCTCCCGATCGTGGTAGGACATCGCGTCAAGGCAATGCGCGGCGGTGGTCACACCGTAGCGCACCCCGTCGCTGACCGTGAAGCCAGTGGTGCAGACATAGCGCTTGCCGTCGTCCGGGCTGACCCCTTCGACCCGCGCCCCGCCGGCAATGTCGAGATTCTTGTCGATCCGGTCGGTGATCCGTACCTGCACCGGTACCCCGGCGATCGCTTCGATCCGCGCCTTGATCGTATCCGCCCCCGCCGCGCCGTCGGCCGTGCCGATCGTGATGGTCAGTTCACCGGTGCGCGGGTCGAGTCCCATGCCTGGCGGGCGGCGCAGCGCTGCGCGGATGGCGCTCTGGTACCAGGTCATCGCCCAGATCACCCGCTCGCGCGACACCCGCGCGCCAGTGCGGAAGACGATCGGCACGGTCATCCCGCCGGCCCATACGCCCATCGTCGGGACGGGGGTGTCGCCGGTCAGATAGACGATGATACGATAGGCCGGCCGATGCTCGATCGCGATGCCGGCGAGCCGGTCGCGATAGGTTTCGGCGATCCGGTCGGTCGCGGCGACGCTTTCCTCCTGTGCGGCGAGCCGATGGATCGCTTCGTCGATCGGCACACCGAACTGGCGGGCATATTCAACGCCGTCACGCGCCCGCGCCTCGGCCAGCGTTTCGACGATCGGCGGGGGGCGCTGGGAAACCGGTTTGGCGGGAAGTGGCTTGGCGGGCGCGGGTTGGGTGAGAACCGGCCCGGCAGGAGCGGGGTCTTGGGACGGGGGTGTGACTGCGGCGGTCGGCGGCGTTTGCCCCCGGCCCGGCGCGCCGATCGCTGCCGAAAACATCAGAAAAGCCGCGATGATCATCTTGCGCACCCGCGCCCGCTACCAGCATTGGCCGGGGCTGGCGAGCGCGACTCGCAAATATGGGTGGTGCGCTTGCCCCGCGCCGCACGTTTCAAAGAAGAGGCGAAACGGTTCAACGACAGAACGCCACGGTTCACCGCGAATGATATACAATTCCATTGTTGAATCGAACACAGATCAACGCGGCCGAAAAACGGGTTGCCGGCCTCTTTGATGAGACACGATCATGCGCTATCGGCATTCCGGAAAATCAGCATCTATAGTATAGATGTCGTATATTATCCGCGATTTCTATCGAGCCAGCCAAGGATAACTCCATATTTTTGCAAGTGTGGTCTATATAGCCTCGTAAAATGAAGGGTATTTTCAACAAAATTGAGGTATATATACTTGTACTGTTGAGTAAAATCTAACAATAGATTGAAAATCGATCTGGACTGTTTTCGATCTGTCACGTAAAAGATCGTCCGTCTCCAACAGACGGGTTCAACATGTCGCTTAAAAAAATGGTACTGGACCGTTCCGCGGTCCTGCTGGTCGGCGTATGCGCCGGTGCCGCAATCGGGTTTTCCTTTATCGGGCACTCGGATTCCGCTCAATCGACAGTAATCGCGCCACCGGCCTGCGCGACGGCTAAGCCGGTCGGCGTCGACCGGGCGCCCGAGGTCGCGGCGGCGTTGCAATGTGCGGCGCCGGCCCAGCGCCAATTGCTCGGCACCTTGAAAAAGGGCGGGCCGGTGCGGATCGCAGTGTTCGGCGACAGCTTCGGCGACGGCGTCGCATTCGGCCTGCAGCAGCAACTGACCCGCAAGGCCGGCTATGACGTCCTCAAATACAGCCAGCCCGCAACCGGCTTCACCCGCTACAAAAGGCTCAATCTCGAAACCCGCGCCGGCGAGCAGCTCGGCGGGGCGCCGATCGATATCGCGGTCATCTCGTTCGGCGCGAACGATGCGCAGGGGATCATCACCGACAAGGGCGACTATGCGGCGCTGATGGGGCCCAAATGGCAGGACCAGATCGGCATCCGGCTTGACCGTTTCGTCGCCCTGCTGCGCCGGCATCATGCGATGGTTTATTGGGTCGGCCTGCCGCGCATGCGCGAGGCCGGGCTTGATGGCGATGTCGGCGCAATCAACGATTTCTATGCCCGTCGCATGGCTGCGCTCGGCGTGCCGTTCATCGATACGCGGCCGGTCGCGTCGGACGCCAAGGGGCAATATGCCGCCTATCTCGACGATCCCGCGACCGGGAAACGCACCCTGGTGCGAGAAGGCGACGGCATCCATATGTCGATGACCGGCTATAAATGGATCACTCACGGGCTCAGCGAACGCATTCGCGGCTATGTCGAGGCGACGAAGAAGATCGAGACTGCCGGGGCAGCCCCGGTCGCGATGGGTGGCCAGTGAAAGCGATCTTCCCCGCACTCGCACTGCTCGCAATGCCGGCCGTGGCACAGGCCGCGCCCTGCACCGGGCCGGTGTGCAATTTCGACACGCTCGCACCCTATTTCGCCAGGCTGGCGGCGATTGGCGATGCGCGCGGCATGCCGCCGGTGCATATCGTCCAGATCGGCGACAGCCACACCGCCGGCGATGCGCTGACCGGTGCCTGGCGAGAGTTGCTGCAGGCGCGCTGGGGCGGCGGGGGCAGGGGCGTGTTGCCGCCCGGCCGCCCTTATGACGGCTATCTCACCCGCGGCGTCACCGCGGCCATGTCGCCCGGCTGGAGCATCGCCGCGACCTTCGGCAAGGCATCATCCGAGCCTCGCCCGCCGCTCGGCCTGACCAGCTACAGCCTGACCTCGCTCCGCCCCGGCGCGACGATGGGTCTCGCCGCCGATCCGGCAATGCTGTTCGACCGCGTCACCCTGTGCGCGATCGCCGGCCCGGCCGCGGGAACGCTGGCGGTGCAGGTCGGCGCCGGCAATGAACAACGCCTCGACTTCGCCGCCGATGCGATCATGCCGCGCTGCCAGACGATCCGCACCGCCACACAGCAATCCACTCTGTCAGTCACCGCGCTCGATCGCCCGGTCACCATCACCTCCTGGGCGACCTTCCATGACGATGGCGGCGTCGCCTTGTCCAATCTCGGCGTGGTCGGGGCGCAGCTCGTGCATTTCGGCCGGACTGACGATGCACTGCTTGCCGAGGAACTGAAGGCCTATACGCCCGATCTGATCGTGCTGGCGTTCGGCACCAATGAAGGCTTCGCGCCGCGCTTCGACGGCGATGCCTATGAGGCGAGCCTGCGCGCGCAGATCGACCGGCTCCGTACGCTGTCGGGCGCCGTCCCGATCCTGCTGCTCGGCGTGCCCAATGCGCTCAGCCGCAATCCGGCGCTGCGCAGCAATGCGCCGGGCATGGGGATTGGCTGCGGCGGCACGCTGTTCGCACCGCCCGCGCTTGATCGTGTTCGCGCCATCCAGCGCAAGGTCGCCGGCGATCTCGGTATCGCCTTCTGGGACTGGCAGGCGCGCATGGGCGGCCCGTGCACGGCGGCGCGCTGGGTTGCTGCGGTGCCGCCGTTGATGCGACCCGACCATGTCCATTTCCGGACCCCCGGCGGGGCGACGCTCGCGCGCCTGCTGCAGGACGATCTCGACCACGCGATGCAGGATCAGTGAGATGCTTTTCCCCACCCTCAGCTTCGGGCTGTTCTTCCTGATCGTCTTTGCCGGTGTGTGGTCGTTCCGCTCCAACGACTGGCGCAAATTGCTGTTGCTGGTCGCCAGCTGGGTATTCTACGGCGCATGGGACTGGCGCTTCGTGCCGCTGCTCATCGTCTCGGCGGTGATCAACTGGGGTACCGCCGCGCTGATCGCACACAGCGATGACCCGCGCCGCCGCAAGGCGCTGTTGATCGCTGGCGTGGCCGTCAATCTGGCGATGCTTGGCTTCTTCAAATATTTCGACTTCTTCGCCGAACAGGCTGGCGGATTGCTCGCGCTGACCGGCATCGCGCAGGACCCCGCGCTAATGCAGGTGATCCTGCCGGTCGGCATTTCCTTCTTCACCTTCCAGGGCATTTCCTATGTCGTCGATGTGTCGAAGGGCCGCGTGCCGCCGGCGCGGCTGCTCGACATCCTGCTCCTGATGTCCTTCTTCCCGCATCTCGTCGCCGGGCCGATCGTGCGCGCTGCGGATCTGGTGCCGCAATTTCAGCAGGTACCGCGGATCAATCGCGGCATGGTGTCGATGGGCTTGCTGCTGATCGTCTGGGGCCTGTTCAAGAAAGCGGTGATTGCATCGGAGATCGCGACACAGTTCGTCGATCCGGTCTTCACCGCGCCGCAGCTTCACTCGTCGCTTGACCTGATCCTCGCGGCCTATGGCTATGCGGTGCAGATCTACTGCGATTTCTCGGCCTATTCGGACATGGCGATCGGTATCGCCGCGCTGCTCGGTTACCGCTTCCCGCGCAATTTCGACCGCCCCTATCGCGCGGAATCGCTGCAGGAATTCTGGCGCCGCTGGCATATCAGCCTGTCGCGCTGGCTTCGCGACTATCTCTATATCGACGCGCTTGGCGGCAACAAAGGTGGCCGGTTCCGGGTCTATCGCAACCTGATGATCACCATGCTGCTTGGCGGGCTATGGCATGGCGCGAGCTGGACCTTCGTCATCTGGGGCGGGCTGCACGGCGCTGCGCTGGTGGTCGAACGGGCCTGGTCGCGCGCGCGCCTGACCAGGGATGTGGTGCTGCCGCGCTGGGCGCGCATTGCGCTTACCTTCCATGTCGTGGTGCTTGGCTGGATCTTCTTTCGCGCGGCAAGCTTCGGCGATGCGCTGGCCTATCTTGGCGGCATCATCGCCCCGGCACAGGACGGCCTGACCACCGTCACGCCATTGGTGCTGCTGCTGATCGCGTTCGGCCTGGCGATCCACGCGCTCTCCTGGGACGCGATGACTCGCGCGGCACAGCGTATCCGCGCGCTGCCCGCGCCTTTGGTCGCGGCCGGGCTGGCGGTGCTGATGCTGGTGGTCGACGCGATGCGCTACGAAGGGGTCGCCCCCTTCATCTATTTCCGTTTTTGAAGGGGTCGCCTCAATGAATAGCTACGAATTCCCGACCGATCTCCCTGATGATGCCGATAATGGTGGCGCAGGCACGCTGCGCTGGACCGCGACGATCGTTATTCTCACCACCGCGTTTCTCGCATTGTTCAACGCGCATACCCTCACCGGCTGGGCCGAGGATCTGCCGCCCGGGCCAGCGATGGTGAAGGTCGTGGCGGCGGCGAACCGCTGGGAACAGGCCACCGCCGATCTCGGCCTCGGCTCAGGCCATGCGCGCATGCACAAGGCCTGGACCCGGCTCGAGCGCAAGCGCTGGTCGGGGGAGGGCGATGTGCAGATGGCGCAGCGTTAGGATGATCACGCGTTCATTGGTCGGTTTCAGCTTCTTCAGCTTCGGCCCTTGAGCTGCTGATGGTAATTGTGGAGGCGCCCGAATTTTCAAGCAGATCCAGCATTTCCCATAAAGCCTCGGGTTCAGCCGTGCCGAAATCGACGCTCAGCAGATGAGGTGCGACGAGCAATGAGTGGATGACACAAGAGATTTCTGCGTCTGCCTCACGGCGGGCATCGTCGGGATCAAACCAGCGCTGAAACCAGGCGTGCAAGTCTGCTTCGGATATCGCTTCGACGTCATGGTGCAGCAGGATATCGTCCCATTGCAAATGCTGGATGATCAGAGTGGATTCGCCATAGCTTCCCGTGATTCGATCGAATGAAAGGAAGGTGTCCGGGGAAAGCTCGATGACACGGCTTTGAGTATCGTTGCCGACGAAATCAGCACAATACAGCCGCGCGAATACAGGACTCTCCTCGCTGAGTTGCATTTTAACCTCAGACGCGCCCTGCCGATATCTACTCTGCTGTTCATCAGCAAACGATTGGAATTGCTCGACATAATGGTCACGAATGCGGGTGACGAGAGCTGATACATCCATCAGGTCATCGTGCCGCTGACGCTGATGGCTTGCAAGAATATCCTTCCATTTTCCATGGATATACGACGGGCCGGGAAGCTACTCGGCCGACCCGCCCAGTCACCCATCCTCGCCCCGCACCACGACCCTGCCCGTCTTGGGATCGAACAGGATATCGTCCGCGTAGAATTCCGTGATGTCCCCCCTCTCACCCTTACGCGCACTGATTTCTTTTTGCTGGGCGTCCCGCTCGAACACGCTGTAGATCGCCACCTGCGCCATTTTCTGGTCGGCCTCCGCCTGTCGCACCAGTTCGGTCCAGCGGCGCATCGCGGTGGGATTGCCGTTCAGGGCGGCGGTTGCCAGCGATCGCATCACGGCCTGGCCCATCCGCATCTCGACGATCTTGCCGTCGACATCCACCGGCACCATGCGATACGCCTCGTCCAGGATCATCCCCCGGGTCGGCTCATCGGATCCGCGCAGGCGGTCGCCCGGCGCGCCGGTCGCGCGCGGGCGTCCTGCCGGGTTGCCCGATTGCCCTTTTGGGAAACGATGCTCGACCGGCGGCCGGCAATTCCCCACCGCATAGCCTTCGCCGTCCTGCTCCGCGGCATCCCACCGCCCGGTCTCTTCGCGGTTCATCGCGCCACTCCGGCGCACAAATCGATGATGAATGATTCAAGATGAAAGCTGGTCATGGCAGTGCTCCGTCAATGATGAACGATCACTCCCTCAAAACAGATTTTGCGACTCGGTTGAATCGATCCTCCCTGTTTAGAGTCGGGGCGCTCCCTGTTCATGTCGCGGCATCTCCCTGTTCGGGATCACTCATCTCCCTGTTTCCGAATAACAGGGAGAATGGCCATCAAGATGTTGATAAATGGAGATATTATCTCCAACAAAATCGCCCTGATCGGGCCAAAAAACATGCCGCTCCCTGTTATTCTCCCTGTTATCGTCAATTAACAGGGAGCGCGGCGCGGGCGTCGGCGCGCATCAACGACCAATGGAGAGCCTGATATGGATACACTGCACCTCGTCGATCCGGAACTCCGCCCGTTGCTCGCCGTCTGGCCGACCATGACAGTCACCGCCGACAACCTTGCCGATATGCGCGCGCGTCAATTGCCGCTGCCGGAGATCGACACCAGCGGCTCGACGCTCGAGCGGTTGAGCGTGCCCGGCCCGGCCGGTGCGCCGGCGATCGAGCTGCATATCTACACGCCGGTCGCGGCTGCCGCGCCCTTGCCGTGCATCTACCATATCCATGGCGGCGGCTATATCGGCGGCTCGGCCAAGTCGATGGAGCCGGTCCACCGCATGATGGTCGCGGATCTTGGCTGCGCCATCGTCTCGGTCGAGTATCGCCTCGCACCCGAGACAGTGTTCCCGGGCGCGATCGAGGATTGCTATGCCGGGCTTGCCTGGACCTTCGCCAACGCCGCGCGGCTCGGCATCGACACGGCCCGGATCGGCGTGATGGGTGAAAGCGCGGGCGGTGGTCTGGCGGCGGCGCTGGCACTGCTTGCACGGGATCGTGGCGACTATGCGCTCGCCTTTCAGCACCTGATCTATCCCATGCTCGATGACCGCACTTGCGTGTCGCCCGACCCGCATCCGGTCACCGGTGAATTTATCTGGCACGCCCACAACAACCGCTTCGGCTGGGCATCGCTGCTCGGCCAGGAGCCGGGTGGAGAGGGGGTGTCGCCTTACGCCGCCGCTGCCCGCGCCGATGATCTGACGGGATTGCCGCCAACCTTTATCAGCACTGGCGGGCTCGACCTCTTCCTTGAAGAGGATATCGACTATGCCCGCCGCCTGATGCGCGCGGGCGTGCCGACCGAATTGCATGTCTATCCCGGCGGCTTTCACGGCTTCGACATCCTGCCCGACACGCGCATCGGCGGCGCGGCGCGGCGCGACAGCCGCGCGGCGCTCGCGCACTTCCTCAGGCCGAAGGACTGACTTTCGGCCGTTCCGGACCGACCTATCCGATAGGATTGCAATCATGCCGGGAACGATTATGGCCCGTTGACGGCCAGCAGAGTCGAAAGGAGAGCGCCATGGAAGCCTTGCCGAAGCAGACACCGATCCAGGCAGTCGTCGTGGCGCCCGAAATGACCACGCTGATCGGCATTGGCGACATGGACGGCGTGGCGCTTCCCGCTGAGTCAGCACTGCTCGTCTACAGCTTCGGTGGCGTCGGCGCCCCGGCCACATTGCGCATTGCCCATGACGCCCATGTCGAGCCGCTCGGCGAGGCGCCGGAGGGGGCGGCGAGCATCTCCTTCGTCGTCACGCATGAAGTGCTTGGCCGCCTGTTTGGCTGGGACTCGGCACCCGAGCATGGCCGGCGTTATCATCTGACCTCGGACCAGCGCGCCATTGGCCTTGCGCTGCGCGATTATCCGGCGGGGACCTTCTGCGAGGCCTATCGCACCGGCAAGAGCATCGAGCTGCTGTGCGAAACCGGCCGCCTGCTCGCCGCGGGCGAGTTGATCCCGGTCGCCGCCGACGGCGTGCTGTCGCTCGCCGACAGCCGAAGGCTGGTCGATGCCCGGCGCATCATCGACGAACGCTGGTCGGAGAAGCTGACACTTGACGGACTGGCGCGCGCCTGCGGGATCAACCGCGCCAAGCTCACCCGCGGTTTTCGCGAACTCTATCACTGCACCGTTGCCGAGGCGCTGGCCGAACGTCGCCTTGCCGAGGCGAGCCGCCGGCTGCTGTCGACCGACCTGCCGGTGTCGAAGATCGGCTATGAAAGCGGCTATCTCAACAATGCCAGCTTCGCCCGCGCCTTTGGCCGCCGCTTCGGCGTGTCGCCGAGCGAGTATCGCGGCCGCACGCTCGCTGCCTGAGGGGGCTTGCTGAAGGAGGCCTGGCGGCACCATGTCCGACACGATGACCGATGGCGGCGGATCGCTGGTCCGCCGCGCGATGGATGCGGTCAATGCCCATATCCTCGATCGCAAGCTGCGCGTTGGCGATACCTTGCCGGGCGAGGGGCATTTCGCCGAGCAGCTCGGCGTCAGCCGCGCGGTGATGCGTGAGGCGTTCGGGGCGCTTGCCGCGCTCAAGCTGCTCGATGTCGGCAATGGCCGCCGCGCGCGCGTCGGGGCGATCGACGGCTCGGTCATGGCGACCTCGCTCAGCCATGCGATCAGCACCGACCAGGTAACCGTGCCGGAGATCTGGGACGTGCGCCGCACGCTTGAGGTGCGCACCGCGGCACTCGCCGCCGTCAATCGCAGTGCGGAGGATGCCGCGCATATCCTCGCACTGGCCGAGGCGATGGCCGCCGACAATGCCGATATGGCGCAGGTCACGCGCCACGACATCGAATTCCATGACCGTATCGCCCGCGCCGGGCGCAATGCGCTGTTCGTGCAGATCGTCCAGTCCTTCGCCCCGCTGATGCAGGTCGCCGTGCCGGCCGCGTGGCGTACCCGCGTCTCGATCGAGCATCGCGGACTGATGATCGAGCGCCACCGCGCGATCGCCGTCGCGATCGCCGACCGCGATCCGGACGCCGCCGCCGCCGCGATGGAGGCGCATTTCGACACCGCGGTCGGGGCGGTGCTGAGCGAGCTCGCCTAGCGGCGCGTTCAATTGCGAGCACGGGCGTTTCGCGGTAAACGAGGCGCTCAAGTGAAGGGGGTCAGCCATGCTTCGCTATGTCGCCATGTTCTTGGGTCTGATGCTGCTCGCCGGTACCGTGCCGGCCGGTGCGGCCAGTTTCGATTGCGCCAAGGCCTCGACCAGGGTCGAGAAATTGGTCTGTTCCGACCCGCAACTGTCGCGTCTCGATGACAGCCTGGCGGCTGCGTACCGCGAGGCGCTCAAGCTCTGGGACGGCCGGATCGCCGCCTATGTGAAGCTCACCCAGCGCGGCTGGATGGGCGAACGCACTCTGCTGCCTGCCGGGACCGGAATGGGCGGAGTCTATTGCGAGGATGATGCGGAGCGCCTGACCTGCCTGCGCGGCCTCTATACCGATCGGATCGCAATCCTCAAAAACCCCGGCTTCCGGCTGAGCGGTATGTACTATCGCGGCAAGGACATGCTCAGGATCACAGCCCGCCCGGGCGGGCTGGAACTGGGCCTTGCCCAGGCCGATCCCAATGCGGTGCAGGTCTTTACCGAAGAGGGCAAGCCGGTGCCGGTGGCGGCCGGCCAGACGACTATGGCCTTCCCGCTGATGGGCGAGGGGAAAGAAGCCTGCCGCCTCGAAGCCGCGTTCACCGTCGATGCCGTGGTGCTAACCCCGCATGGCCCATGCTCCGGCGCCCGGCTGGGCGGACGCTGGCTGCGCAACCAGGCCTTCGACCCCGAGGGTGAGCAATTCTAGCCGCACCGGAAGCGATTCAACCGCGATCGAGTTTGCGGCAGTGTGAAGAGCGATGGAACCTTAACCTGGGTTTCGTTCCGCTCTTTCTCAGTTCCGGAAAAATGAGGCGCCGATAACGGCGCGCGATTTACCGTCGCACCAGGCCTTTCTGCGCCATGCGCCAGGTCAATTGGTCGAAGCGGTCCTGGCCGAAGAACGGCTCGCCGTCGAACAGCATCAGCGGCACGCCGTAATGGCCGCCGGCGCGCTGCGCGTCCTGCGATGCTTCGATCATGCGGTCGAAGCGATCCGGGTCGGCGGCGATCGCGGCATCCAGCTCGGCCAGGTCGAGCCCGGCACGGTCGGCGGCGCGGGCGAGGTGGTCGCCCCGGTGCCAATTGTCGGTCGTGCCGTCCCAGATGATCCGGCTGACCTGATCGATGAAGCGCAGGCCGTGGCCGCGTTCGGTCGCCGCCTGGCCGAGCCGGGTGAGGCGGTGGATATATGGCTGCTGCTTGGGATAGGTACGCGTCGCCGGGTCCATCAGCACCGGGTCAGGCACCGGCCAGCGGATCGGCAAGCCGGCGAATTCCGCACTGCGCCGCATGTCGAGCATGAAATAGCTGAACCACAGGGGATCCGAATTGGCGAAGAAGTCCGGCTGGCGGACCGCGATCGGATAGACCGGGCGGACGATGCAGGCGACGTCGTAGTCGCGCTCCAGTTCGACCAGTCGCGATGTGACCAGATAGGAATAAGGCGAGCGGAACGACCAGAAGAGATCGTAGCTGAGCCTCACAGCGCTACGCCTTGCCTCTTGAGATAGGGTTGCCCGGCATCAGGGCTCATGGCCTGACCATCGGCGCGAACAAAGGAATCGATGATCGCGCACAATTGCTCGGGCGCATCTTCCTGCAGGAAATGGCCGGCATTCTCGATCGTCACATGCGGCTGGCCCCTGGTCCCGGGCACGCGCTGCAGGAACGGTCTGGCGCCGCCCGCCGTGACCGGATCCTTGTCGCTGAAACAAGTGAGGACTGGCTTGTCGAACTGTTCCAGCACCGTCCACGCGGCGAGGTTCTCCGCGACCGATGCCTGGTCGGGCTGGACCGGCACCAGCGTCGGGAAAATGCGCGCGCCGGCCTTGTAGCTCTCGTCCGGATAGGGCGCGTCATAGGCGGCCATTTCCGCAGCGCTCAGGTCGCGCACCACGCCGCCATTGACGATGGCGCCGGTGGGAAAGGGATCGACCTTCTGGCTGAACTGGCGCCACGCCTCGAACGCGTCGGAAAAGCCCGATCCGGTGGGCAAGCCGGTATTGCCGACGATCACGCGCGCGAAGCGATCGGGGAAGGCGGCGACCAGCCTGAGCCCGATCAGCCCGCCCCAGTCCTGGCAGAACAGGGTGATATCGGTCAGGTCGAGCGCCTGGAGCCAGGCACTCATCCAGGCGACATGGCGTTCATAGCTATAATCGCCGAGTGCGACCGGCTTGTCGGACTTGCCGAAGCCGATCAGGTCGGGGGCGATGACGCGGTGGCCCCTAGCGGAGAGCGCGGGGACGAATTTGCGGTAGAGATAGGACCAGCTTGGCTCGCCATGCATCAGCAGGACAGGGGCGGCGTCGGCGGAGCCTTCATCGACATAATGCAGGCGCAGCGCGGTGCCGTCGGCATCGACGACGGTCCGATACTGCGGGGCGAAGGAATAGCCCGGCAGATCGGCGAAGCGCTCGTCGGGCGTTCTCAATACCAGCATATCGCTCTCCTCAATCTATTGGCACTATAGATGCCGTATGTTTGAAGAGGCGTCAACGCGCCGGTGGCGGCTTGCGGTTATCGACGAGGCGGAAACCGATATGATCGGTGCCGAGCCCGCGCTCCTGAAATTGCCGCGCGGCGGGGCGGTAGCGCGCGCAATAATTGCTCGCGCAGAGATAGGAGCCGCCCTTGATCACATGCATGTCGGGCACCGGGCCGGCGGCGTTGCTGGTCCATTCCCAGACATTGCCGATCATGTCGTGCAGGCCATAGCCATTGGCCGGGAAGCAGCCGACCGGCGCGCGACCCTTATAGCCATCAGTGCCAAGATCGCGCTGCGGGAAGACGCCCTGATAGTAATTGGCGGCGGGCTTGCCATCGGCGGCGACCGGTTCGGGCCGCGTGCTTTGCCCCCCGCGCGCGGCATATTCCCATTGCTCCTCGGTCGGCAATTCCTTCCCCGCCCAGCGCGCATAGGCCAGGGCATCGTCATAGGCGATCTGCACCACGGGGTCGGCGCCATGGCCGGCGATCGACTCTTTCGGCCCGGACGGATGCCGCCACTGCGCCCCGACCGCCCAGCGCCACCAGCGCGGATCGTCCTGCGACGGCACGGTGAACACTGCCGATCCCGGCACGCGCATCTCCGGCGGCGCGCCGGGCAGCACGGGCGGGTTGCGTTCGGCAAGCGTGCGGTATCCGGTCGCCTTCACAAAGGCCGCGAACTCGGCATTGGTCAACTCATGCGTGTCGATCCAGAAGCCCTTGACGGCGACCGTCCGGGCCGGGCCTTCCTCGGGATAATAAGGATCTTCTCCCATCGTGAAATGGCCGCCGGGGATCCAGCGCATTGATGGGGCGGGGTCGGCGCAGCGGGCGAGAGCGGCAGTATCGGGCGCTCGGCCGCATGCGGGGAGCGACAGGACCGCCAGCGCCACGATCAGCCGGAACGCGGGCGCGATTGTCACTCGGATGTCCATCGTATCATTTTCCCCGGGGATTTGGGGTCAACCGTCGCTTTGTTCGAGAACGGCATCGACCAGCCGCAGGAACACCGCACGCGCCTCCGCCACGCCAAGCTCCTGATCGTGGCGCAGCACGCGCCAGCACTGGAAGCTGAGCGACAGATGCAGCACGTTGCTCTGCACCGGATCGGCGATCAGCGCCGCCGGCAGGAGTGCCTCGATCGAGCCGCGTTCGATACGCAGCATGCGGCGATAATCCTGCATCAGGAAAGCCGACTGAAACCGCTTCAGGCTGGCGGTGATGCGATAGGGCAGGATCGTTTCATAGACCTCGCAGCGCCGTACGGCGAGCTCGCGCATCTGCTCGCGCCAGGTACTGGTCTTGAACGGCCGCAGCATGACCGGCAGCACGCGTGCCTCGATCGCCTCGGACATTTCGCGGTAGAGCGAATCCATGTCGTCGAAATGCCGGAATACGGTGCGCAGCCCGACGCCTGCGGCCTCCGCGACCCGTGCCGCGCTTGGCTGGACATCGCCATTGCCGACCAGGTCGAGCATCGCCGCGACGATCTTCGCCCGGCTCGACACGCTTCGCTCGCGGCGTCCGTCGGGCGATCGTGATTTCGGGCCGGATGCCGTGGGCGGTGCCATGCGTAAGATTGAACTCCGGGCCGGTTGATAAAATGGCACTATACGCGCCAATAGATTGGTGGCAATGAGCATCATAGAAGGGGAGGGACGATGATGCCAGCCGCAAGCCGGCGCGCGAAACGCAGTGCCACGATGCTTGCCATCGCCGCGCTGGTCGTGGCGGGCGGCTATGCCCTGTTCCAGCACTACAGGATCTACCTGCCCGGGATCATCGGCCAGTGGCGTGAACCGATCCTCGCCAATCACCCGGTAGTATGGGCGCAGGGGCCGGCGACGGCGCCGGCGGGCAAGCGGCCGCCCAACATCATCCTGATCCTCGCCGACGATCTCGGCATGAACGATATCAGCCTGTACGGACGCGGCGTCGCCAATGGTGCGGTGCCCACGCCGAACATCAATGCGATCGCCACCCAGGGGCTGAATTTCACCACCGCCTATGCCGCCAACGCGACCTGCTCGCCGTCACGCGCGGCGCTGATGACCGGGCGCTATCCGACGCGCTACGGCTTCGAATATACCGCCGTGCCGCCGAGCTTCGCCGCCAATCTCGCGCATTCGGGCGGGCCGTCGCCCTATCCGGTGATCTATCACCGCGAACTCGACCATGACCTGCTCGACTATCCCGAGATGGGCGTGCCGGCGAGCGAGATCACCATCGCCGAGGTGCTGAAGGCGCGCGGCTATCACACCGTGCAGATCGGCAAATGGCATCTGGGTGAGTCCAGGGCGCTGCGACCGACGGGACAAGGGTTCGATGAGAGCCTCGGCTTCCGCGCCGGTGGCGGCATGTACATGCCGCCCGACGATCCGAACGTGGTCAATGCCAAGCTGCCGTTCGACCCGATCGATCGCTTCCTGTGGCCCAATCTGCCCTATGCGGTCTATTGGGGCGACGATCAGCGCTTCAAGCCAGTCGGCCACGCGACCGATTATTTCACCGACAATGCGCTGAAGGCGATTGAGGCGAACCGCAACCGGCCCTTCTTCCTCTATCTCGCCTATAACGCGCCGCACACGCCGCTTCAGGCGCTGAAGCAGGATTATGACGCCCTGCCGCAGATCCGCGATCATACCCAGCGCGTCTATGGCGCAATGATCCGCCAGATGGATCGCCGCATCGGCGATGTGATGGCGAAGCTGAAGGCGCTGAACCTCGGCGACAATACGCTGGTGATCTTCACCAGCGACAATGGCGGGGCATGGTATACCGGCATTCCCGATCTCAACGCGCCGTATCGCGGCTGGAAGGCGACCTTTTTCGAAGGCGGCATCCGCATCCCGATGATGATGCGCTGGCCCGGCCATATCGCGCCGGCGACGACGCCGGTGATCGCGGACCATCTCGACATCTTCGCGACGATCGCGGCGGCGGCGGGAGCGAAAGTGCCGAGCGACCGGCCGATGGACGGCTTCGATCTACTTGGGCCGGCGCCGAAGCGTGACGCGCTGTTCTGGCGATCGGGCGATTACCGCGCGGTGCGGCAGGGTGACTGGAAGCTGCAGGTGTCGAAGCGGCCGGACAAGGCCTGGTTGTTCGACCTGGCCGTGGATCCCACGGAGAAGGTCGATCTCGCCGCGCGCGAACCGCAACGCGTCGCCGCGATGCGCGCGCTGATCGAGCGGCATAATGCCGGGATGGCGAAGCCGCTCTGGCCGGGACTGATCGAGGGGCCGGTGCGCATCGACGTGCCGATCAACGCGCCGTGGAAGCCGGGGCAGGAGTATGTCTACTGGGCGAACTGATCCGCTGCCTTGGACGTCGCGCTGAGCTTGTTTCAGCGTTCGAGCGAGAATGTGCTGGGGGAGGCGCATTCTTCGGCTGGCCGGGGGGCAAGCCTAAGCTCGAGCGCTGAAACAAGCTCAGGATGCGGTTTTCGGGCCGGCGGCGAGACTTTAGCGCCGGTGATGCGTTCGGGGCCGCAATGAAAAACCTGTGGTTCATCACCAATCCGTCCTCCGGCTCCGCAACGCCCGAGAAATGCAAAGCGATCGAAGCCGTGTTCGAAGAGCGCGGGCTGAGGCTGATCGGGCGCACCGGCTTTCCCGACGAGGAACTACCGACCTCGCAATCGCTTGATGCTGCGAAGGTCGATACCGTCGTGCTGTTCGCCGGCGACGGCACGATCAACGCCGCGGTCTGCGCGCTGGCCGAGTGGGACGGCGCGATCCTGATCCTGCCCGGCGGAACGATGAACTTGCTGGCCAAGGCGTTGCACGGCACCGCTGATCCCGCGGCGATCATCCACGCCGCGCATGATGGCGGGGAGAAGGTCGCGCTGCCATTCGTAGAGGCAGGCGCGCGCCGCGCGCTGGTCGGGTTGATCCTCGGCCCCGCCGCAAGCTGGGTTCGCGCGCGAGAGATGGTGCGGTCGGGCAGAATTCGCGGGCTTGGCCGGGCGATGCTGATGGCGTGGCGACGCACCTTCGCGCGGGGGATCAAGCTGGAGGGCGTGCGGGGGATGCGTGAGCGTGCCCAGGCCGTCTTCGTGCGGCCCGAGGCCGATCATCTCGATGTCGCGGCAGTCGATGCGCGCGATTTCCGCTCGATCACCGCGCTTGGCTGGGAATGGCTCACCGGCGACTGGGTCGCCGCCGCTGCCGTCACTCAGGTGCGCGCGACCGTGATCCGGGTTGCCGGGCACAAGCCGGCGCTTGCCTTGTTCGACGGCGAGCCCGTGATGCTTGAGCCTGATATTCCGATCACCGGCGGCCTGACCGCCCGGCAATTCCTGAAGACGATAAAGGCTACAGGATGATTGGCAGATGATCCGGCTGTTCCATGTCAGTGACGTGCATTTCGGGCGGGAGGACCGTGCGGCGATCGCCTGGTTCGAGCGTCTCGTCCATGCGGAACGGCCCGATGCCGTGATCATGACCGGCGACCTGACGATGCGTGCCCGGCACCGGGAATTCGCCGCTGGCCTGGCCTGGCTGCAGGGGCTCGGGGTGCCGACTACGGTCGAGGTCGGCAATCACGACCTGCCCTATTTCAATCCGATCGCGCGCTTCTTTCGCCCTTATGATCGTTATCAAGCGGTCGAGCGGATGATCGAGCAGCCGCTCGACCTGCCCGGGATCATGATCGTGCCAATGGTAACCACCGCGCGCTTTCAGTGGCGGCTCAACTGGTCGAAGGGCTTGGTCAGCCGCCGGTCGCTGCAGGAGGCGCTGGCGCTGGCCGAGTCTGCACAGGCAGGCACTTTGGTGTTCGTTGCGTGCCATCACCCGCTGATCGAACCGCGCACCAGCGCGACGTCAGCGACGCGCGGCGGGGCAGCGGCGTTCGCTGCGCTGGCACGGGCGGGGGTGGCCGCGGTGCTCACCGGTCATGTCCATGATCCGTTTGATATCGCGCATGAGGTCGAAGGGCGGAAGGTGCGGATGATCGGCGCGGGCACGCTGTCGGAACGGCTGCGCGACACGCCGCCCTCGTTCAACGAGATCCGGGTGGAGGGCGGACGGTTCGACGTGAAGCTGCGCACGCTGGGGCCGGAGCCGGATGCTGTGCTGCCGAAGGAGAAGGTGGCTTAATGCATTGCTAGACGGGCGCCGGTCTTGCTCTTGAGCGACGCCCGCCTTTCGCAGCGATTATTGGGTTGACGTCGGCGTCGTCGCGGGAACGGGAGTCGCCGGAGCGATAGGTGCCGCGGCGGGAGCCACCGGAGCCTCCGCGGGTGCCGAAACCATGGCAGGAGCCGCCTGCGGCAATGCGACGGGAATGGCAGAGGTTGTGTAGACCTTCAGTTCGCGACCCTGTTCGACGATAGCGCTTTTACCGGTGACGAAAGCGCCGAACACACCGACAGCAACCACGGCACCGACGGCCGCGCCGGTATTGCCCTTGCCTTCCTGCCGGAACTTGCCGGACAGCGGTACGCGCTGGCCACCAAGGTCGAGGCTGCGAATCTCATAGGTCATTTTGGCCGACTTCCCGAATGCGCCCTTGCCGGTTCGCCAGGTCACCACACCACTGGCGGGCGCGCCCCGCGGAATAACCACCATGTTGCCAAGCATCACATCATAGGCGACGGTCGTGGTGAACGCGCTGCCTTCCTTGGCTTGCTTCGAGTTAAGCTCCGAATTCATCCGAACCACGATCTCGGTATTGGTCGGCAGCAATGCTCCGTCCGCGCTAATTGTCGGAGCGGTGGGCGACACGCCGGTCGGGAACGAGGCTAGTACTGGTTTGAGAGGTTCGAACGGAGCCTCGACCGGAACGGCGCTTATCTTGTCTTTTTTCTTCGCCATCGCTGGCGATGTCGCGCAGCCGAGTACGATCACAGCCGTAACGGCCACAAATACCTTATTCATGTAATCCCCCTTCATGCTTCTCGCCAAAGCCCCCGGCGAGAATCGATCCGATTTATAATCAGTTTGCGGACAAATGAAAACGATATGGCAATTGACATCGCTCCACACTTGACTCTCTCTTCGATCTGTAGTTTCTGTTAAAACAGAAATATCGGAACAGGAGGAAGGTATGGCGAGTCTGGCCGGCATCCCCGCAGTGGCGCTCCTCCGCCATCCGGCGCCACGTAACACAACCGTGGTCGACCCGCGGTTTCGCCAGATGCTCGGCGATCACGCCTGGGCATCACTGCCGCCAAGCGTCCGCGCGCGCTTCGGGCGCAAGGCGCTGGCCACGCAGACGATCAACTATGTTGGAGAAGTCAGCGAGTGCCGCATGAATCTGGCCGGACGCATTCTCGCCAATCTCTGCCGGCTGGTGGGTGCACCTTTGCCACTTAACACCGATATCGGCGTCGCGGCCGCTGTCTGCGTGACCGAGGATGCGGCGGGCAAGGGACAGTTCTGGACTCGACAATATTGCCGCCGCAGTGGTTTCCCGCAGATCATCCACAGCTCCAAGCGGTTCGCGGGGCCGACCGGGCTCGAGGAGTATCTTGGCATGGGGTTCGGCATTGCGCTGGTGCTCAAGGTTGAGGCCGAAGTGCTCTATTTCGACAGCCACCACTATTTCTGGCGCGCCGGGCCGCTCCGGTTGCGCTTGCCGAAATGGCTCGCGCCGGGGCGGTTGCGGATCGGCCATATCGATTGCGATCATGGCTGGTTCGCCTTCACTCTGGCGCTCGACCATCCCTGGTTCGGGGCGCTGGTGCGCCAGACCTGCCAGTTCACCGAATATCGCCCGAGAGAAGTACAATGAACGATCCCGTCTTCGTCGCGCTGCTGTTGGTGCAGGTCGCAATGGGCGGGTTCGATACCGTCTATCACCATGAACTGACGCAGCGTCTCGCCTGGAAGCCGGGCCAGGCGACCGAGTTGCACCTGCACGGCGCACGTAACATGATCTATGCGCTGGTCTTCCTGATGCTCGGCTGGACCGAGCCGCATGGGGTCGCGGCGGTGCTGCTGATCGGCGCACTATCGGTCGAACTCGGCATCACCTTGTGGGATTTCGTCGAAGAAGACCGGGTCCGCGCGCTGCCCGCCAGCGAGCGCGTGACGCACACTTTGCTGACGCTCAATTACGGCGTGCTGCTGGCGATGCTCGCGCCGGAGCTGTTGGCGGGCGCAAGAGAGCCGATCACGCTTGTCTTGCGGGAGCATGGCATCGTCTCGCTCCTGCTGACAGTCGCGGCGATCGGGGTGATGGCGTGCGGCATTCGCGACCTGTTTGCGGCAGTGCGCAATCATCGCCTCGATGAAACACCGGCGGGCGAACTGGCAGCGGCGTTTGGCGCGCGCAAGGCAGTGCTGGTCACCGGCGGTACCGGCTTTGTCGGCCGGCGGCTGGTCGCGGCTTTGGTCGCGGCAGGGCATGACGTTACCGTGCTGACCCGCGACGCACGCCGTGCGCTCGGGTTGGCGATGCCGGTGCGGATTGTCACCGATCTTGGCGCGCTGTCCGACGACTTCCGCTGCGATGTGGCGATCAACCTGGCCGGGGAGCCGATCGCGGCGGGGCGCTGGACCGTGAAGCGGCGGGAATTGCTGATCGGCTCCAGGCTTGAGGTGACCAGCGCATTGCTGGCTTTGCTGGCGCGGCTCGAACACCGTCCCGAAGTCTTGATCAGCGGTTCCGCGATCGGCTTTTACGGCATCGCCGATAGCGGCGCGATCGACGAGAGCGTGGTACAGGGCAGAGGCTTCGCCGCCCAACTTTGCGCGCGGTGGGAAGCCGCAGCGCGGCGCGCCGAGGCACTTGGCGTGCGCACCGTGCTGCTGCGCACCGGGCTGGTGCTCGGCAATAGCGGCGGGATGCTGGCCGGCCTATTGCCGATCTTCGAGGCAGGACTGGGCGGCCCGGTCGGCAATGGCCGTCAGATGATGAGCTGGATCCACCGCGACGATCTGGTGCGGCTGATCGTCACCGCGGCCGCCGATCAGGAAATCCATGGCGCGCTCAATGCGGCGGCGCCCAATCCGGTGAGCAACCGCGCCTTCGTAAAACTGCTCGCCCAAGCACTCCATCGTCCTGCGATTTTGCCGCTCCCTGCGGCGCCGCTCCGTTTTGTGCTCGGTGATCTCGCCGATGAACTGCTGCTCGGCGGACAGAAAATACTGCCGGTTAAGGCGGTCTTCCACGGCTTCCGATTCCGTTACCCGCGCCTCGAGCAAGCGCTGGACGATATCGTTGGCGGTCCAGTACAGCGTGTGGCGACGTCCACCCGGCCGTTCGCTGAAGCAAGGCTGCTTCACTGACAGCGCAGCCATTTCCCAAGATCAGTCGGACTGCGCGATGTCCTTGCCAGGCGCGATCGCCTGCCCGAACACGATCAGATTGCCGTCCGGTGCGAGCACCATGAGTTCGCGTTGGTGATAATGCTGATCGACCGGGCCGAAGACGTCGCCCGCCGGCAGCGTATCGAGCTTCGGCTTCAGTGCTAAATAGGTCGCGTCGACATCGCGAACGTCGATATAATAGGAGCAGCGACGATTGCCTGGCGGTGCGCCGTCCTCGCCATGGTTCTGCAGCATGCGCAGGCCGGCCCCTTCCAGCTCGACATAGCCATAATCCGCGATCCGGTATGGGCAGGTGAAACCGAGTATGTCGGTGAAGAAGGCGATTGCGGCGTCGATATCCGGTACATGCATGAACGGGGTGATCTGCAAGACATTCGACGGCATGATGCGCCCTTTCTCAGCGCAGCCAGCGCTGCATATGGGGGAAAGGCAGCGTGTCCTGTTCCGCGGCCTTGCGGGCATCGAACGCCAGGCCGTAATATTGCAGCATCGGCAGGCCGATATAGCTACCTTCGGCATAGGTGTTGGCCAGATGACTGCCGCCGCCGCGATAGCCGCCGTCATGGAATACCAAGCGGGGATCGATGTCCATCGCCAGCGCCGCCGCATAGGACCACAGCATCGCCGACATCTCCTCGCCCGGATCGGGGCTGACCATATGCAGGATCGGCCGCTTTTCGGGCTCGGTCACCGCGATATGCCCGGCCTCGTGCAGCAGGTCGCCGGGCCAGGTCAGCCGGGCGGGATCGACGATCAGTACGCCATCGCGGATCGCCATGCCCGGCATGAAGGTTTCCTCGTCGAGCGGGGCGATCGCAATCGGGATGCCGACGCTTTCGATAAAGGCGAGGATCCGCTCGGTGGTCGTATCGGGGGCGACGGTCGTTGCGGCTTTGTCCATACCCCAGCCTAACCCAATCCGGCTGCCCGAAAAAGCGGCATTGCCGGGCTATTTGTTCGGCGCGATGAGCGATTTGCCGATCTTTGCACGATCGTTGCTCCAATAGATGAACAGGGGTGTCCCCGTAATATCGCTCTCTGGCAGCATTTCGACCCCGAGTTCGGTGCGTGAGAGACGACTGTCGGCGGAGCGGTCCCGGTTGTCGCCGAGCACGAAGACATGGCCTGCAGGGACAATACGCTCGGGCATATAGTCGATCGCGGTCTCATCCAGGTCCCAGATGAGGTGCGTCCCGGTCTCTCCGGCCAACTGCTCCTGGCGGATATGTGCCGGACCATTTTCATACGCCGTATCGCCCATATTCTTGAGAAAGGGCGGTTTTCCGTTCACAATGGGGACGCCGGCGCGCATTTCGATCCGGTCGCCTGCCAGGGCGGCGACCCGCTTGATATACATGGCTCCGCCGGGCGCATTGAACAGGATCAGATCGCCCCTGACCGGAGCATGTCCACCGCGCATATCGACGAAGATCCGGTCGTTGACCGCGAGCGTTGGCAACATCGATTCGGCGAGGATGTAGAAGGGCCGGTAGATGCCATGATAGACTTGGACAGCCAGGTTATCCGCGGCGATCGTCACCAGTACGATCAGAACCAGGCCATACCAGCGTGACCAGAAGGAAGATGCGGATTTGGATCGGCTCGCCCGCCATGTGCGGACGATCGCGTAGATATAGAGCGCGATCGAGGCGACGATGACGAGCGTCATGGCGATCACGAAGGCGGTGAAATTGGGCCTGGGCGCGAGCCTGCCGAGCAGGATGACGCTCAACAGGATCACTGTCGGTCCTGCAATCAGCCAGATAGCAGCGCGGAGCCCCGCGACCCGCACGAGGCCAAGTCCCGGCCCGATGAGGTTCAGCGCCGTGACGCCGATCCGTGCAGGCGTTGATCTTTGTTGCTCGCCCATCTGCGTTCCCCCCGGATATGAACGCCTAGCGCAGTGTGGTTGCCGCGCAACGAAAAAGGGCGGCCCGTTGCCGGACCGCCCCTTCGCGTTTGATGACGAGAAAGCTTAGCGCTTCGAGAACTGGAAGCTGCGGCGGGCCTTCGCCTTGCCGTACTTCTTGCGCTCGACCGTGCGGCTGTCGCGGGTCAGGAAGCCCGCTGCCTTGACCGGCGCACGCAGGATCGGCTCGAACTTGGTCAGCGCCTGACTGATGCCGTGCTTGACTGCGCCGGCCTGGCCCGACAGGCCACCGCCCTTGACGGTGCAGACGACGTCATAGGCACCGTCACGCTCGGCAACGCCGAACGGCTGGTTGATCACGAGACGCAAGGTCGGACGTGCGAAATACACTTCCTGGTCACGGCCGTTGATGGTGATCTTGCCCGAACCCGGCTTGATCCAAACGCGTGCGACGGCGTCCTTGCGGCGACCGGTCGCATAGGCGCGGCCCTGCTTGTCGAGGATCTGCTCGCGCAGCGGCATCGGCTCACGCACGACGACCGGAGCGGCCGGTGCGTACTCGTCACCGGCAAGAACCGGCGCCGAAGACGCGACAGGTGCCGGCTGGTTGGTCAGGCCGGCGAGATCGGAAAGTGACTGGCGATTGTCGGACATCAGTTGCCCACCTTGTTCTTGCGGTTCATCGAGCCGATGTCGAGAACCTCGGGATTCTGTGCTGCGTGCGGATGCTCTGCACCAGCGAAGACGCGCAGGTTGCGCATCTGCTGACGGCCGAGCGGGCCGCGCGGGATCATGCGCTCAACGGCCTTTTCGATGATCCGCTCAGGGAAACGACCCTCGAGGATCTTGCCCGCGGCGACGCCCTTGATGCCGCCGGCATAACCGGTGTGGCGGTAATAGATCTTGTCCTTGAGCTTGTTGCCCGTGAAGCGGATCTTGTCGGCGTTGATGACGATGACATTGTCACCGCAATCGACGTGCGGGGTGAAGCTCGGCTTGTGCTTGCCGCGCAGGACATTGGCGATAATCGACGCTGCGCGACCGACCACCAGGCCGTCGGCATCGACGATATGCCACTTCTTTTCCACTTCGTGCGGCTTGGCCGACTTGGTGGTCTTCATCAGCGCCTTCATGGGGCCAGGACCTTTATCGTTGAAACGGAACGCGCCGCCCAACGGTGGACGGCGCGATTGGGGCGGCTAATGATCGCAGGGCTTGCGAAAGTCAAGCAATCTGCGGGTTTCCTGACGGGTATCAGGATACCGTGCTGCTTTTAAAGACGGTGCCGGCCCGCTCCCCCACCCGGCCACCCACAGGATCATGCTGGATGGGTGGTCGGGTGGGGGAGCGGGCCGGCACCGTCTTTAACTAAATCAAAGCGCGCGTTTGCCGGTGGCATGCGTCGCAGAGGTGGCGGCGATCAGCAGCAAGGCGGCATTGACCTGATGCGCGACGGCGATGTCGATCTGCACGCCGCTGAGCAATGTGAAGATGCCCAGCAGGATCTGAAAGATGACTAGCGCGATGACGGCATAGGCCGAGCATCGTGCCCCGGCACTCGCAGCGCGCCACGCCAGCGTCAGCAGGCCGGCGGCAGCGACAAAGGCGAGCCAGCGATGGATGAACTGCACCACGACCGGATTGTCGACTGCATTGGTCCAGGCTGGCGTCGTCATCGGCACATTGGCCGGAAACAGCGTGTCACCCATCAATGGCCAACTCGCAAAGGCATAGCCGGCGTCGAGACCGGCAGTGAACGCACCGAATATGATCTGGACGAACAGCAGCAACAGCGCTGCCATGGCGATCGGCGTGAAACGCGCCGGTGTGCTCAGCCGGTGCCGGGCGACGGCGCGGAGATCCATCGCGGTCCAGATAATGCCCGACAGGATCACCAGGGCGGTCACCAGATGCACTGCAAGGCGGATATGGCTGACATCAGTGCGCACCGACAGGCCCGAGGCGACCATCCACCAACCGATCGCGCCCTGCAACCCGCCCAGCGCGAGCAAAGCGGTCAGGCGCCAGCCATAGCCGGCCGGGATGCGCTTGCGCACCGCGAACCAGATCAGCGGCAGCGCGAAGGCCATGCCGATCACGCGGCCGAGCAGGCGATGGAGATATTCCCAGAAGAAGATCGCCTTGAACCCGGCGAGCGTCATGCCCTTGTTGAGCAGCTGATATTCCGGGATGCGCTGATAATTGGCGAACTCGGCCAGCCATTGTTCCTGAGTCAGCGGCGGAATGATGCCGCTGATCGGCTTCCACTGCGTGATCGACAGGCCCGACTCAGTCAGTCGGGTAATGCCGCCGACCATCACCATCAGCACGATCAGCGCGGCGACCGCGAACAGCCAGATCGACAAGGTGCGGGGACGCGCGGGGTAAAGGGTCGATGACGCTTGCAACATGCGGTGCGCCTAGCGCGAAACCGGTCGCGCGTCGATTGCCGAGCAGCCCATCGTTCCGGGGGGCATCGTTAATGTCCGTTTCGGAACGAAAATCGTCGATGATATATTGTAACTCCTGCCTTTCTGTGCCACTTAGGCTCCACGATGTCGGAACAAGTCTATCCTCGGTATCTCGGCTGGATCGAGTCGCATGCCGATCGCCTGGCGATTGGTCTGTCCGGGCTGTGCATGGTGCATTGCCTGACCAGTGCGATTCTGTTCGCGCTGCTGTCGACGGCGGGCGGAGTGCTGCTCGCACCGATCTTCCATGAAGTCGGCCTGACCATCGCGATCGGTTTCGGCATCATTGCACTGGGCCGCGGCATTATCACGCATGGCTATATGATGCCGGCAGCGGTCGGATCGATGGGCCTTGGCATCATGGCGGGCGCCATGAGCTTGCCGCATGACGGCAGCGGCAGTGAAACGATCTGGACGCTGGTCGGTGTCGGCATTCTCGCGCTCGGCCACGATCTCAACCGCCGTGCGGTCAACTGAGCGCGACCTTGCCGATCGGCGCGACAGCGCCTAGATTCATCCCCATGGCCGCCCATCACCACCATCACGAACCGCAAGGCGCCGATCTCGCCAAGGCAGCACAGGCGACGCTCGAGAAATCGGGCGAGCAATGGACCGCGATGCGCGAGCAGATCTTCAAGGCGCTGGCGAGTTTCGACAAGCCGGCATCGGCCTATGACATCGCCGAGGCGGTGTCGAAGGCGGAAGGGCGCCGGGTTGCCGCCAACAGCGTCTATCGCATCCTCGACCTGTTCGTCGCGTCGAACCTGGCGCGCCGGGTCGAAAGCGCCAATGCCTATGTCGCCAACGCGCATCCGGATTGCCTGCACGACTGCATCTTCCTGGTCTGTGACAGTTGCGGGCAGACGGTGCATATCGATGACGACCATATCACCAAGGGCGTCCGCTCCGCCGCAGCCGCGACGGGTTTTTCGCCGGTGCGTCCGGTGATCGAGGTGCGTGGCACCTGCGCCGAGTGCGATACGCCAAACTAAGTTAGAGCTTCGCATTATATCAGACGCTTGATGTAGCGGCTGGCATGTATCGACGGGGGTCATGCGCGACGCTGCTGGTGCCATGGCGATCCTTTTTTTTCCGACAATAAGAAAGAGCGCGCCAGCATCATTCCGGCAGGGGACGGCATGGCCGATCCTGCGCGGTGCTTGAATCGCCGCGGGCGACAAGGCTGCGGGGATGACCGGCGGGAGATATGGGACACCGAATGTCCTATATTTTGAGCCGTCATTTCGATGCGGGGATGGAGATATGGGACACCGAATGTCCTATATTTTGGGTCGTCGTTTCGACGGGAGGATGGAGATATGGGACACCGAATGTCGTATATCCCAGGCCACGGGCCTGGTGGCGGATTGTGAGGTATTATTGTTTAATATCAGATAGTTAGGATTAACCTGTGCTGACGGAACAGGCCGGCCCGGTCAGAAACCCGTCGGAACTTCGCGCATGGCTGGCGCGCTGGGACCGATCTTTTCGATGCGGATCGCGGCCCGATTGTCCGGCAGATAAAAATCCATGTCGAACGCATCGATGCCCATCGCATTCAGATACGCATTCAGCATCTCGAGCGTAAAACGGCTCTGGATCTTGCGCTGCGCATAGCGTGCCGGATCCTCAAACGGTTGAACCGTCCCGGCCGCGCTGAAACTCCATCCATATCCGTCACAGGTCGACGCCACCGAGCGGATATAGTTCAGGAACTCGGTCTTGTGCGGCCCGTAGATTTCCAAAATGGTCGCCCCGAATAGCCTGTCTTCCGGCGCATGAGGAGTGGCCGTCGCCCGAATGCCTTCACAACCAAGCTGCTGCGCCAGAAATGAAATCGGCGCGAAAACATCCGTTCCGTCATGTCCATTGTCGAGGAAGGCAGTCCAGGGGGAGCGGGTCGGCAGAAACAGGAAGCGTCTCGTCTCTACACTGGTCAGCGGGAGCAATGATCTGAGCGCGTTGAGCAGTGGTCCGCTGACTGGTTCCTGTGCCAGCCGCACGCCGCGCTTTGCCTGAATCCCGGCCTGCCAATCCATATAGGCGCGCGCGGCGCGATCCGGATCGCATTTCAGGAAGCCGATGGAGTTGGTGACGGGAGAAAAGCGATTGTCGAGCAGGAAACCTGTCATTGTCCGCCGCCATTTCCCGATATCGGGAAAAGTCGCTGATAAACCACCCGGCCGCGATCGGAGAGCCGATAGCCGCTTTGCAGGCTTTCCGTCAGGCCAAGCTCCTTCAGCAATCTGATCTTCCGTTTCAGCGCCAGCTTTTCCATGCCGAGGCGATCGGCGATTTCACCGGCGGTCCGCCCGTCACACTCGCTGATCAGGTGGAGCGCCTGTGCCGTCCACGCACCGGATCGGTCGAGCAGGGCAAGTCGCGCCTGCAATGCGGCCACGCCATGATCGTCAAGTTGATCATCCTGGCGGAGAGCCTCGCGCGGGTCTGGACCGGACAGACGGAATTCGATCCGGTAGAGTGTGCCGTCCCGCGCCTTGGCGAGATCGGTCATCAGCGTCTCGCATGAGTCGAATCCAGCCCGCCGAGCCTCATCGTCCGAAATTTCTGCGAACTCGATTGCCCTGATATCCTCGATCGCCAGGACGCCGACGGCCGTTCGCAACGAGCCGCCGGCGCGCACCGTGGGTTTGGTCCAGCGCCGAAAGGCGAGCGTGATCCTGCCTGCCTTGATGCCATCGAGAATCTGGCTTTTAAACAGCATGTTGTGGTTCTGTTTAACCTCCGTCCCTCAAGTTATGTCCCTTAAAGGCTCTTCCCCATCCGGACGCCGGGCACCGGCGGCCCCGCCGCGGACATCTTCATCACCCGCTCGATCGGCCGATATCCGCACGCCAGGTAAAGTGGTTCGCCCGACAGCGTTGCCATCATCTCGGCGCGGTTGAAACCGGCCGCGCGGGCCGCCGCCTCGGACAGTGACAGGATCAGCCGGCCGACGCCGCGGCGCACGAAATCCGGATCGGTATACATTGCGCGAATCCGCGCCGGCTCGGTTGCCGGATCGAGCAGCCGGTCGTCGCGCAATTCGGTGCTGTGGTTGCCGCCATAGAGAGTCGCGCGGTGGCTCCAGCCGCCGCAGCCGGCGAGGCGGTCTCCCTCCTCGATCAGGAAATAGGTGCCGTCGGCGATCAATTGCGTGTCCAGGCCCATGCTCAGCCGGCTCGCGACAACTTCTTCGGGCGAAAGAAAGGCGCTTTGCAGCGAGTCGATCGCCCGGTCCATCAACGCCTTGATGGCCGGGATGTCGTCCTGCGTGGCGATGCGGTGGGAAAAGTGGGGGGAAAAGCTGGGGGAAAAGCTGGTCATGGCCCTATGTCGTAGGGTCATGCAGGCCGCGTCAAGAAGCCGTGCAGGTTGATCCGCGGCAATCGACACGAGTTGCCCGCTCGTCTAAGCTCGCATCATGTCTGACGTTCCAGAAACGCCGTTGCTCGACACGGTTCATAGCCCAGCGGATCTTCGCAAGCTCCCGATGACCCAGCTTCGGCAACTTGCCGATGAGCTGCGCGCGGAGACCATTTCGGCGGTTGGCACCACCGGCGGGCATCTCGGCTCCGGACTCGGCGTGGTCGAGCTGACCGTCGCGATCCATTATGTCTTCGACACCCCCGGCGACCGGCTGGTGTGGGATGTCGGGCACCAATGCTATCCGCACAAGATTCTGACCGGACGGCGCGACCGTATCCGTACCCTGCGCATGGGCGGTGGCCTGTCCGGCTTCACCAAGCGCAGCGAGAGCGAATACGACCCGTTCGGTGCGGCGCACAGCTCGACCTCGATTTCCGCTTCGATCGGCTTTGCCGTGGCCAATCAGCTGTCGGGCAGGCCCGGCAAGGGCATCGCCGTGATCGGCGACGGCGCGATGTCGGCGGGCATGGCCTATGAGGCGATGAACAATGCGGCGCGCGCCGGCAATCGGCTGATCGTCATCCTCAACGACAATGACATGTCAATCGCGCCGCCGGTCGGCGGCCTGTCGGCCTATCTCGCGCGGATGGTGTCGTCGAGCGAGTATCTCGGCCTGCGCAGCCTCGCCAAGAAGCTGACCCGCAAACTGTCGCGCCGCGTCCATCAGGCGGCGGAAAAGGCAGAGGAATTCGCGCGCGGCATGGCTACCGGCGGGACCTTGTTCGAGGAACTCGGCTTTTACTATGTCGGGCCGATCGACGGCCATAATCTCGACCATCTTATCCCGGTGCTGGAAAATGTCCGCGACGCGGCGGAAGGTCCGATCCTGGTCCATGTCGTGACCAAGAAGGGCAAGGGCTATGCCCCGGCCGAAGCGTCGGCGGACAAATATCATGGCGTGCAGAAGTTCGACGTGATCACCGGCACGCAGGACAAGGCCCCGCCGGGGCCGCCCGCCTATCAGAATGTCTTCGGCGACGCGCTGGTCGCGGTGGCCGCGAAGGACCACCGGATCTGCGCGATCACCGCAGCGATGCCGTCAGGGACCGGGCTCGACAAGTTCGCCAAGGCCTATCCCGAACGCTTCTTCGATGTCGGCATCGCCGAACAGCATGCGGTGACCTTCGCGGCCGGCCTTGCGGCGCAGGGCATGAGGCCGTTCTGCGCGATCTACTCGACTTTCCTGCAGCGCGCCTATGACCAGGTCGTGCATGACGTGGCGATCCAGAATCTGCCGGTGCGTTTCGCGATTGACCGCGCCGGGCTGGTCGGCGCCGATGGCGCGACCCATGCCGGCAGCTTCGACGTGACCTATCTCGCGACGCTGCCCAATTTCGTGGTGATGGCGGCAGCGGACGAGGCCGAACTGGTCCATATGACCTATACCTGCGCGATGCACGACAGCGGCCCGATCGCGGTACGGTATCCGCGCGGCAACGGCACCGGCGTGGCGCTGCCCGCGGTTCCGGAGCTGCTCGAGATCGGCAAGGGCCGCATCGTGCGCGAGGGCAAGAAGGTCGCGATCCTCTCGCTCGGCACGCGCCTCGCCGAGGCGCTCAAGGCGGCCGATGCGCTCGATGCGAAGGGGCTGAGCACGACGGTGGCGGATCTGCGCTTCGCCAAGCCGCTTGACGAGGCGCTGATCCGCAAGCTGCTGACCACGCATGAGGTGGCAGTGACGATCGAGGAAGGCGCGGTTGGCGGGCTCGGCGCGCATGTGCTGACCCTGGCGAGCGACACCGGATTGGTTGATACCGGCCTCAAGATCCGCACCATGCGCCTGCCGGATATTTTCCAGGACCAGGACAAGCCCGACAAACAATATGCCGAGGCGGGGCTGGATGCCGATGCGATCGTCGAGACCGTGCTGAAAGCATTGCGGCACAATTCAAGCGCGGTCGTGGAGGGCGCGCGAGCTTGAAGTTTCGTAAGCCGCTGAAGATCACAAGCCGGATTTCGTCGGTCACCAATTGCTTCGTGCAGGCGATTATTCCGAGTATCGAACCGTCGTCCGAGATGCGGCGCGAGGCGCTCGCCGTCTTCGGTATGGAAGAATCGAACATCCGCTGCGTCTATTGCGGATCGAGGGCAACGGACTGGGACCATCTGAAATCTCTTGTCCAGAGAAGGCGTCCCTCGGGCTACTTCAACGAAGCCAGGAATCTGGTCCCTGCATGTGGACCCTGTAATCAGTCCAAGAGCGGTCATGACTGGCGAACATGGATGTTAGGATCCGCCAAGGGATCGCCAGCCACCCGAGGCATCCCGGATCTTACGCTGAAAGTAGAAGCGTTAGAACGTTTTGAACGATGGGCTCAGCTTGAACGCGTCAGCCTGATCGACCTGATTGGTGAAGAACTTTGGCATGACTATTGGTCAAAGCTGGAACGCATCGAAGCATTAATGTTCGATGCCCAGCAATCAGCTCTGGTCATTCGCGACAAACTGGCAGCATCTCACCGGCCCAGATAATGCTCCTGCGCGGCATCGGTCGCGTTGATCGCCAGGATCGACCGTGCATCGCCCGGCGCGCGCGGCTTGCCTTTGCGGTCGCTGCCGGCCGCGATGACGCGCTCGAGCAATTCCTGCCCTTCGTTCCACCAGCCGATGCCGCTTGCGGCATTGAGATGGCCCTGTTCGCCGGCATCGACGAAGTGGCTGCCCCAGGACACGGCCAGACTGTGCGCGCGGTCGATGTCGATCCATGGATCGTCGCGGCTCGCGACGACGATCGAGGGGAAGGGCAGGGGCGTGGTCGGGGTCGGGCCGAAGGCCTTCAGCTCGGCCTGCGCCTTGGCCCGGTCGGCATCGGCGGGTGCGACCAGCAAGGCGCCGGCGACCGGCCAGCCATAAGGCTGGCGCGTCAGCTCCGCCCACCATGCGACCGCAAGGCAGCCCAGGCTATGCGCGGCAAGGATCACCGGTGCCTGCGCCTGGCGGATCGCCTGGTCGAGCTTGGTCACCCAGGCATTGCGGTGCGGCGTGTTCCACATGCCCAGTTCGACTCGCACCGTGTCGGGGCGTGCGCTCTCCCACAGGGTCTGCCAGTGGGAAGGTCCCGAACCGCCCAGCCCGGGGACGGTCAATATGGTCGGTTGCGCAGGGTCGAACGGCGAAAAACTGCCCATCTTCTGTCTCCCGAATAACTGGCGAAAACTGGTCGAGAAGACGTGGCCAGGCTTTGCTCTAGGGGACGCCGCGCGGCCACGCCTCCCATACGGAAAGCTATTCCTACTTAAATGATAGGCAATAGGCATTGCGACGAACTGAGGACCCGCAGCGCCCATCGGAAAAACGCCGTTCGCCTGGGCGCGATCCGGGCGGGTTTCGTCGCGGGCGGGTCAGCCCAGCGGAATGATTGTGGCCTGCGCGACGGCCGCCAGCACCGGTGGAGCGCCGTCCGATTCGGACCAGACATCGGCGCGCACGATCACTTGCCGCTTGCCTGCCTTGACCACGTTTCCCCGAGCGCGAAGGCGGCTGCCCGTGGCGGGCGACAGGAAGTTGATGCTGTACGACCCGGTCACAACATCGCCGGCAACCGAACTCGCCGCCCAGGCACAGGCATTATCCGCCATCAGCCCGACGATCGCGCCGTGCGCGAAGCCATGATGCTGAGTCATATCGGGGCGCACGTCGAGGGTGAGTTCTGCTTCGCCCTGCCAGCAGGTCACGGGCACGACACCGAGAAAATTGGTGAAGCCCGACCCGGCGACCGCGACTCGCTTCATATGGGCAATGGCTTCGTCATTATCGGCAAAGGCGTGCGGCGGCATGGGGCGTTCCCTTTAAGTCTGTAAAGCAGACTATATCCCTGCTATGCCCGCCGGCGCAACCTTCGTAGATATTCGTGGTATGAAATCCTTCACTCCGTCCCGTTCCCCTTGCCCGATCGGGCGCGCATCGCGGATCGTCGGCGACCGCTGGGCGCTGCTGATCCTGCGTGAGGCGTTTCTGGGGGCGGAGCGGTTCGAACAGTTTCTCGACCGGCTCGACATTTCGCGTGCGGCGCTGACCTCGCGGCTCGGCATCCTGGTGGCGGCCGGTATATTCGAGCGCGTGCCGCCGGAAGGGAAGCGCGCGGTCTATCGCCTGACCGACGCCGGACGCGATCTCCGGCCGACCATCGAAGCCTTGCGCGCCTGGGGTGACGCCTGGCTGTTTGCGAAAGAAGAGCCAGCGCGCGACAGCGCCGGCTAATCATCCCGGGCCGGCACCGCGAACGCGCCTCAGCGCGTTTCCAAACAGGCTCTCAGCGTTTGCAGCCTCGTGCGCTTTGCAGGCCGCGCAGGAACCCGCGCCGTGCAACGCCGGCGGCGACCGCCGCCTGCAAGCGGCGTTCGGCCGGGCCGGCGCCGCTGACTTCGCGAACCAGGCCGCGGAAGGGGATGAGCGAATTGACCACCGCAGCGCCGCCCACCTTGGCGATGTTCTGCTTCTTGGCCACCTGTGGGCCGGTATAGTCGGGGCCGAGCACGTCGGTGAGATCGTCGATCGAGGCCGCAATCTGCCGGCAGGTGCCGGCGCCGCCCATGCCATAGGGCGCGTCGCTCACCTCGACCAGCAAGGGCGGAATCTTGGTCTTTTCAATGCCGACATCGCGCACCGGCTGCGAGGCGACTTCCCTGACGTCGCCCACGGTCGAGCTTTTGTCCTGTGGATCCTTGTCCTGGGCTTGAACGGCGCCGAGGGGGGCGGTCAGCAACACAAGCGTTGCGACAAAGGACCATGGGGATGTGAAGCGGATTCGGGGTGTTGCAGCCATGGTCATACCTTTTATTGCTGGCCGATGCGGCGAGCGTAACGATAACTGTTGCGCCCCTGTCCGGTTCCGCACCGCTTTCCCTATTGTACCGATCACGCCGTGCGTCGTCATGCCCAAGCCGCTAAGGAATGGCACGAATCGAGAAGACAGGCATGCCCAAGACCCGTGTTGACCAATTGCTCGTCGATCGCGGCCTGGTCGAGAGCCGTACCCGCGCCCAGGCGCTGATCATGGCCGGGCTGGTGTTTGCCGGGGAGCGCAAGATCGACAAGCCGGGGCAGGCGGTGGCCGAGGATGTCATGCTCGATGTGCGCGGGCGCGATCATCCCTGGGTATCGCGCGGCGGGATCAAGCTGGCGCATGGACTCGACCATTTCGGCTGGGATGTGACCGGTGCGGTGGCGATCGATGTCGGGTCGTCGACCGGCGGCTTCACCGATGTGCTGCTCCAGCGCGGCGCGGCGCGCGTTTATGCCGTCGACAGCGGCACCAACCAGCTCGCATGGAAATTGCGCCAGGACGACCGGGTGATCGTCCATGAGCAGACCAGCGCGCGGATCCTGACCGCCGCGCATATCCCCGAACCGGTCGACCTGATCGTGTGCGATGCCAGCTTTATCGGCCTGGCCAAGGTACTGGACGTCCCGCTTGGCTTTGCCGCGCCCGGCGCGCGATTGATGGCGCTGATCAAGCCGCAATTCGAGGCGGGGCGCGAGGAAGTCGGCAAGGGCGGCGTGGTGCGCGATGCGGCGATCCATCGCCGCGTCTGCGATGAGGTCGCGGCCTGGCTCGCGTCGCGCGGCTGGAGTGTCGCGGGGGTCGTGGAAAGTCCCATCACCGGTCCCGAAGGCAATGTCGAGTTCCTGATCGCGGCTGTCGTGCAATAAGCGAAAGACAAAAGCGTCCTGATTTCGTTCGCATCTGCGGAAATTTAAGGCTCCGCTTCCGCTTGCGTTCTTCTATATTGCGAACAAAGTGTCGCGGAACCGACAAGGGCGCTCATTGCGGCGTCCAGACCGCGACGGGGACGGAAGGGCGACTGAGTTGAGGGAAATCGCATCGAAACAGCAGCTTCGGCTGGCGTTCCTGCGCTGGGCGATGGTCACTGTGCCGTTCATCCTGCTGCTTGGCTTCGCTTCGGCGCGGCTGGTGCCGACCGGCGCGGCGAATCGCTGGTATGTGGCGCTGGTCAAACCCGACCAGACACCGCCCGACTGGGTTTTCGCGCTTGTCTGGGCCATCATCTATATCTTCATGGGCCTAGCGCTGGCGATGATCATCCATGCGCGCGGGTCGAAGCTGCGTGGCCCGGCGATCATGTTGTTCGCGCTGCAGCTGGTGGTGAATTTGATCTGGAGCCCGTTATTCTTCGGCGCGCATCAGGTATTCTGGGCGCTGATCGTGATGGCTGTCATGTTCGTGCTCGCATTTGCGACGACGCTTTTGTTCGGCCGGATTCGCGCCGCGGCGGCCTGGTTGTTCGTGCCGTATCTGGCCTGGCTGGTGTTTGCCGGACTTTTGATCTTGCAGATTGATCAGTTGAACCCCAATGCCGAAACACTTGTGCCGTCGTCGAGCAGCACCCAAATCAGCCTCTGACGATTTTATTCAGGAATAATGTCTCCATGCAGTCCGACAACAAGCTCTTCGACGATTTCGTGAAGTTCGTGAACGGCGCCGCCGGCACGCTCGCCGGCGTCGGCCGCGAAGCCGAGGCCGGCGCCCGTTCGCGCGCGAAGGAATGGATCGGCGGGCTCGATTTCGTGTCGCGCGACGAGTTCGAGGCGGTCAAGGCGATGGCTGCGGCCGCGCGTGACGATGCCGATGCGTTGCGCGCACGGCTTGATGCGCTCGAAGGCAAGGGTGCGGACAAGCCGGCGCGAAAGCCGAAAGCCGGAGCCTGATCATCTTTTCCACAGTTTTTTCGAAAGCCTTGCCGGTCAGCGGCTTGCATGAGATCATCCACCCCGGCACCGCTGTGTACATGAGTGATGCCGCCAGGGGGCACGAGTGATGCTCGACGAAGCCGATTACGAACGCGACGATGCCGCGCCGATCGATATGCTCGAAAGCTATTTTTCGGCGCATGGCTGGGAGCATGAGCGCCTCGAAGATGAGGTGATCGCCAAGGTCAAGGGTAGCTGGACGCAGTATGAACTTCGCGCGCTGTGGCGTGACGAGGACAGCGTGCTGCAATTCCTCGCCTTTCCCGACATTCGCGTCACTGACGAGCGCCGCGGGGCGATCTATGAAGCGATCGGGCTGATCAACGAACAGCTCTGGGTCGGTCATTTCGAGTTGTGGTCGTCGAGCGGGATCCTGCTTTATCGCCATGCCGCGATGATCGAGGGCGATGGCGGTACCTTGTCGCTTGGCGCCGCGGAATTGCTGGTCGAATCCGCGATCGACGAGTGCGAGCGCTTCTATCCGGTGTTCCAGTTCGTCCTGTGGGGCGGCAAGAGCCCGAAGGAAGCGATGGCCGCGGCAATGACCGAGACGCAGGGCGAGGCGTGAGGTCGCCGCGATTGTGGCTGGTCGGCTGCGGCAATATGGGCGGCGCGATGCTGCGCCAATGGGTTGCCAGCGGCGCGGTGGCGCCTGACGCGATCGATATCGTCAATCGGACGGACCGGGAGTTTCCCACCGGCGTGCGCCAAGCCCGCGACCTGCCGGACGGTGATCTGCCCGATATGGTGATGCTGGCGATGAAGCCGCAGCAGATCGACGAGATCGCGGCGCTCCATGGCGATCGGCTGGCCGGCGTGCCGGTGCTGATCTCGATCCTGGCCGGTGTCGAAGAGGCCGCGCTGGCCAAGCGCTTCCGTGCCGGCGCGATCGTCCGCGCGATGCCCAATCTGCCGGTCGGTATCGGCAAGGGCGTGGTCGGGCTCTATTCGGAAAGCGCCGATACGGCGGCGCGCGACCAGGTCGCCGCGCTGATGGCGCCGCTCGGGCTGGTCGAATGGATCGGTGACGATGCGCGGTTCAATGTCCTGACCGCGCTTGCCGGCAGCGGCCCGGCCTTTCTCTATCGCTTCATCGACGCGCTGGCCGCGGCGGGGAGCACGCTTGGCCTGCCTGACGAGCAGGCCGAACGGCTTGCGGTCGCCACGGTGCAGGGTTCGGCACTGCTTGCGGCCGCGGCCGACGTGTCGCCGGCGATATTGGCCGACCGCGTGGCCAGCCCCGGCGGCTCGACGCGCGAGGGGCTGAATGTGCTTGATCGCGAGGATGTGCTGAAGACGCTGCTGGTCGAGACCATCCGCGCCTCGGTCCGGCGCAATACCGAAATGGCCGCCGCCGCCCGCTGAGCGCCGTAGTTGGTTCCGGAATGGAGCCAAAAGCGATTGCCTTGAAGGGGCCGCTATGGTCCCACTCTACCCTTAGGGAAACGGATCATCGTATCGATCCAATGACTGTGACTGGCATCGCTGTCGCTTGCCGGGTCGGGTCCCTGTGTGCGCGTAACCACCAAGCAGGAGATCGGTGATGCGCAGCACTCGCTCGTTCGGAAAGCTCACGCTCGCGGCGTCGGTCGCCACCAGCCTCATTCTGTCCGGTACCGTTCTGGCGAGCGGCGCGGTGGGGCAGGACACGCCCGTTGCGTCTGCTGCGTCCGGCGTGATTTTTCTCGATCAGGGCAGCGCCTGGACCGATGCCGCGCGGCGTGATTTCTACAGTCGGGACCAGGGATCGCAGATGATTCCCTATGCCTGGCTCGCGGCGCTGACGACGGCCGATGGCCAGCCTTTCCTCGGCGACCAGTTTGCGCGCTACGGCTATCTGCCCAATCCCGGCGCCGACCTGCCGGTCGGTTTCACCAAGGCCGGGCCGGCGGGACAGGAAATGGCCGGCATGACCTGCGCGGCGTGCCACACGCGCCAGATCAGCGTCGGGACGCAGCAATACCGGGTCGATGGTGGCCCGGCTTTGGTCGATTTCCAGGCTTTGCTTTCGGACATGCTCGATGCGGTCGATCGGGTCCGCGCGACCGATGCGACCTTCGCCACCTTCGCTGCGGAGGTACTGGGGGCGAATGCGCCGAAGAAGAAGGTCACGCAGCTGCGCAAGGATGTGGATCTGTGGTATTTGCGCGAGAATGCGCTGCGCACCGGCGCTTATCCTACACCCTTATGGGGCGTCGGGCGGCTCGACGCGGTCAGCATGATCTTCGACCGGCTCGCTGGTCTCGATCTCGGCAAGCCGCCCAGCTATCTCATTCCGGGCAATATCAAGCTCGCCGATGCGCCGGTTCGTTATCCCTTTTTGTGGAACGCGCCGAAGCAGGATTACACGCAATGGCCCGGCTTTGCCGCCAATGGCAGCGACATTTACGGCCTGGCGCGCAACACCGGCGAAGTGGTCGGCGTGTTCGGCAAGTTCCGGCCGCGCAAATCCTTCTTCCACCTGTTCGGCATAGACTTCCTCAACAGGGGCACGCCCAACGCGACCTCGGTGCAGTTCGACGGGCTGCTCAAGCTGGAGGATCTGGTCAAGCAGATCGGTGCGCCGAAATGGCCCTTCGCGATCGATCAGGGGCTGGCGGCACGCGGCCAGGCGATCTTCAACCTGCCCGACAATCAGGGCGGCTGCGTCTCCTGTCACGGCGTCACGCCCGGCGTGAAGCGGATTCCCGGGCAAAGCACCTGGGCGACGCCGCTGCTCGATGTCGGCACCGACACGCGGCAATATGACATATTGGCGCGGGAATCGGATCCCGGCGTGCTGAAGGGCGCGCATATCCCGTTCCTGACCAAGCCGATCCCGAACCCGGCCACGACCTTCAGCCTGCTTGGCGTGGCGGTTGGCGGTGCTATCCTGCAGAGCGGGTCATGGGTGCCGGCGATCTGGCGTGACCGCGGCGCCAAGGCCAATCTGAGCCTAAGCTCCGAAGTAAGCCCGGAGGTGCAGGCGCCGATGCCGTCGAACGATGTGAAACAGGCGCTCGACGATTCATTCAACGACGCGGCGGCGGCGCCCGCCGATGGCAAGCATCGTTACGAGTCGCGCGTGCTGTTCGGCATCTGGGCGACCGCGCCCTATCTCCATAACGGATCGGTCGCGACGCTCGCCGACCTGCTCAGGCCGGCCAGTCAGCGCGCCGCGTTGTTCAAGGTCGGTGCCGCCTATGATACTCAGGCGGTGGGGCTGGCCGCGGTGCAGCCCGGGCTCAACAGCGACCGGGTGACGACGGGCTGCGACAATCTCAATTCGGGCAACAGCCGCTGCGGGCATGAATTCGGCACGACATTGTCCGATGCCGACAAGCGCGCCCTGCTGGAATATCTGAAGATGCTCTGATCGGCATGCCGCGCCGGAGCAGCGATGTGCAAGTCGACAGAAACCCTGTGCCTCAGTCGCGCAGGCCTTCGACGCGCGTGCGTTCCTCGGGTGGAATCAGCCCCTCGAGCACGGCCCAGAAACCGCCGACCGCTGCCTGCCCGGCGCTTGCATAAGCGGCCGACAGGCGCTCGCGCAACGCCTCGAACAAGGTGTTTTCCAGCGCGGCGCCATCCGCGGTCAGCCGCAACAGCCGCTGCCTCCGGTCACGCTCGCCGGGACGTACTTCGATCAGCTTGCGGTCGGTCAACTCGTTGAGAACGCGGCCCAAAGATTGCTTGGTGATGGCGAGTAAGCCAAGCAGCTGGCTGACCGTCATGTCCGGCTGGCGTGCCACGAAATAGAGCGCGCGGTGATGCGCGCGACCCAGGCCCTGTGCCGCCAGGCCACGGTCGATCGAGCGCGTCAGATGGCTGTTGCCGAAATAAAGCAGTTCCACGCCGCGGCGGATTTCAGGCTCGCGGAGGAACAGCGGTGAAGCAGAGGAGGTTGGGGCAGCCATGTTGACCCGTTTTGCCATCCGTCTTACGCGTTCGCAACCTGTTTGCCGCCCCGATCCGGGTGCGGCGGCTCCGAACCCGTAGAGGAAAGTCATGACCGCGAATACCGGCCTGTCGTTCGAAATCGAAGCCAATGCGTCGCCCGTCGCGGCCAACGAGCGCGTCGCGCGGCTGATCGATCCGGGGTTTGGCCGTGTCTTCACCGACCATATGGCGGTGGTGCGCTACACCGAGGGGCAGGGGTGGCACAGCGCGAAAATTCAGGCGCGCGCGCCGCTGCAGATGGATCCGGCCTCGTCGGTGCTCCATTATGCGCAGGAGATTTTCGAGGGCATGAAGGCCTATCGCCTCGCCGATGGCGGCACGGCGCTGTTCCGGCCCGAGGCAAACGCGCGCCGCTTCCAGGATTCGGCGCGGCGCATGGCGATGCCCGAACTGCCCGAGGAGATCTTCCTCGAGTCGGTGCGTCAGCTGGTCGAGATCGATCGCGACTGGATCCCGGAAAGCGATGGCGGCTCGCTCTATCTGCGCCCCTTCATGATCGCGAGCGAAGTGTTCCTCGGTGTGAAGCCCAGCTCCGAATATCTCTATATGGTCATCGCCTCATCGGTCGGCGCCTATTTCAAGGGCGGTGCGCCGAGCGTTTCGTTGTGGGTGTCGCAGGACTATACGCGTGCGGCACCCGGCGGCACTGGCGCCGCGAAGTGCGGCGGCAATTACGCTACCAGCCTGCTCGCTCAGTCCGAGGCGATCCGCCAGGGCTGCGACCAGGTCGTATTCCTCGATGCGGTCGAGCGCCGCTGGATCGAGGAACTGGGCGGGATGAACATCTTTTTCGTGTTCGACGACGGATCGATGCTCACCCCGCCGCTGACCGGTACGATCCTGCCCGGCATCACGCGCGATTCGATCCTGAAGCTGGCGCACGACCAGGGCATCATGGTACGAGAGGAACCCTATTCGCTCGATCAGTGGCGCACCGATGCGGCGAGCGGCCGGCTGACTGAGTCCTTCGCCTGCGGTACCGCTGCGGTGGTGACGCCGATCGGCAAGGTTTCCACGCCGGAAGGCAGCTTCACGATCGGCGGCGGCGCCGCCGGCCAGCTCACCACGCAGATGCGCAGTCGCCTGGTGGAAATCCAGCGCGGCCAGGCGCCTGATCCGCACGGCTGGGTCACGCGCCTCGATTGAACGTGCGGTCTGCGCTTTGCCTCTTTTCATGAGGCATTCCCGGCCTTAAGGCCGCGCATTCTTGTTGGGGCGTCGCCAAGCGGTAAGGCAGCGGCTTTTGATGCCGCCATTCGCAGGTTCGAATCCTGCCGCCCCAGCCAGTATTTCTTTTCGAGAAGCTTCAGGAGACTCTGAAGCTTCTCGAAAGCGCCAGAAAACAAAGAGAATCTGGAGAGTATAGCTCGCGGGGCATCGTTTGCGTCGCTCGAGCTCATCAGGTCCGTTGGTCGATATTGGTTTGGCTCAAGATCCGATCGCCTCAAAAACCATATGCCTGGAAAATATGGACATTTGAGTTGCGCCGGTTTCGCTCATTTCCCACCATCAGATGTCAGACAATAAACATCCAATAGGGAACTCTCGATCATCGGTCAGCGGTGTCACAGGCTTGCACCTGAACCAGTGCCGGCCAGGATCGCAAGCTGCGCTTCATCTGAGATATCATGAGGGCTGCTTTTTCTATCCGGTTACTCCTAAATCGAGTTTCCGATAGTTAAATGGTTTCGGTTGCGAAATGATGATGAAAGAGAGTCTTCTCGATGCGATTGGACTCATATCATACTTGATCTCTCATATGTCCTATTTTTAGCTGTATTAGTGTCAGGTAGAGGTGAAATGCAGGTTATCGAAATGCGAGTTAAAATAGTAGATGGGCCATGCCTTGTATTACAAATGTATATACGTGTCGGTATCTAACTCTGTTTGATTCTTAGGTATTTCGTTTCTCAGCGTGATCTCAGTTGATTTCCGATTGGAAAGGGCGGCATATCACATCCAGATTATGCTGTTTGCGTATGGGGTGCGTATGGGGAAGCTGGACGCGGATGCTGGCCCGAGAGCCAAGGCAGGGCGTCGCGTTGCGTCGCACCTGATCGCGCTCGAACAACGGATGATGTTTGACGCCGCGGCGGTCGCGACTGCGGTCGACGCGCTTGATGTCGCTGCTGCGCAAAGTCGAAACGATCACGATGTGCCACACGATGTGGCTCGCGACAGGCCGCCCGTTGCTTCCCACCCGTTAATCGACAACGCATTCACGACAAGGCGTGATTCGATCGATGATCTGCATCATCGGGAAGGCCGCGCGGATCCGGGCACGATGGAACGTGCCTGGGCGAACTTCTTCGGAAGGATGCCCGTGGAATCCCTGGCTAATCCGGGTTCGTATATTTTCATCGACACCAGTGTGACCAACTATGCGGAACTGGCCGAGCAATGGTCAGGCCGTGGGACGGTCATCCTTATCGATGCGCAGCGTGATGGGATCGATCAGATCCGAACCGCGCTGGCAGGCATCCGCGGCATCGAATCGATCCACATTGTAAGCCATGGGGAAGGCGGCGCTTTTCAGATTGGGACGACGCGGGTCGATGCCGATGCGATCAGAGGCAGTTTGGCGTCCTCGTTCGCGGCCATCGGACGAACGCTCTCGGTCGACGGCGACATATTGATTTATGGCTGTGATTTTGGCGCCGGGGAGCGCGGCGACGCAGCATTGCATGCACTCGCGCAGGCAACAGGCGCCGATGTGGCGGCGTCGGTCGATGCAACGGGCGCGGCCGCCCGTGCGGGCGATTGGGATCTCGAGGCGCGGGTTGGGCTTGTTCAGACGACGGTGCTCGATGGAGGGGCCTGGAATGGCCTGCTGGCAAAGTCCAATACGGGTGCCTGGACGATCGTTGGGAATACATCGACAACCGTGATCGACGGGGTGACCGTTACGATCACCTTTAGCGGCGCGGGTTCGAGCACTTTCAGCGGCACGGCGAACGACACGTTCAACAATATTGCCGCGTTCGACAATAGCGCCCAGGGCAAGCCGTCGCTCGCGACCACCTGGAACTCGACCAACACCACGGATGTCGGGACGATCACCATCACCTTCAGCGAGGCGGTGGTCAACCCGATCATCAACCTCGACCGGCTTGGCGGCACTGGGACCACGGGCACGTCGAATAGTGCCCTGCTGACGCTGCTGACGTCCGGCCTGACGCTGACAAAAGTGGCCGGACCCGCGCATTTGGTCGTGGACAGTACGGCAGGCACAATCACGCGGTCGGTCGGACAGGTGACCACCGGCGCCGAATCAAGCCTGGTTGGCGCGACCGGGACGGCGGCGGGCAGCGTTCGTGTTAACGGCACGGTCACGACCTTAAGCTTCAGCATCCGCACGAATCCCGGCACGGTGGCAGGTATCGGCGATGGTTTCGAGATCGGCGCTGCGATCGATCGCTCGCCGGATGCGGTGAACGATAGTTTTTCGCGAAATGAAGATGTCGGCTCATTCACCGGTAACGTGCTGTCCAACAATGGTAACGGAGCCGATAGCGACGCGCGGGCGGACACGCTGACGGTTTCGGCGGCACAGAATTCGAGCGGCGGAACGATCGTCATCGGTACCGCCACGACATTGCCATCGGGCGCGATTTTGACGCTCAATGCCAATGGCACATTCACTTACGCTAACAATGGCATCGACAATCACTTGGGTGCCGGCGAGACCCGAGTCGAAACTTTCACCTACACAATCCGCGATGCCAATGGCGGCACCGATACCGCGACGGCGACGATTACGATCAACGGCGTCAACGACGTACCGGTGGCGGTCAACGACACCGCGTCGACCAGCGAGGATACGCCCGTCACGGTGACGGTGCTCACCAACGACACCGATGTCGATGGCGACTCACTGAGCGTAACGACCGCGACCGCGGCGAACGGAACCGTGGTGATCAACGCCAACGGTACGCTAACCTATACGCCAAACGCCAATTACAATGGCAGCGATACAATCACCTATACGATTTCGGATGGGCATGGCGGGACGGCCACGGCGACCGTCGCGGTTGCGATCAGCGCTGTCGACGATCCGCCGGTGAACAGCATTCCCGGAAACCAGGCCGTTGCCGAGGACGGAACGCTGGTTTTCTCCACGGCGAACGGCAATGCGATCAGTATTTCCGACGCCGAGGGCGGCGTGCAGACGATCACGCTCAACGTGACCAACGGCACATTGTCCCTGAGCGGGATTGCTGGCCTCACCTTTACTCAGGGTGACGGCACGGCGGATAATTTGATGACATTCAGCGGTTCGGTCGCCGCGATCAACCAGGCGCTGCAAGGCCTGACCTATGTGCCTAAGGCCGATTATAACGGCCCGGCGCAGATCACCATGCGCACGATCACGAATCCGACGGCGGCCAGCGGCTTTACCAACGGTGGATTCGAACTGCCCAACTATCCCGACACAAACACGCTCCACTTTACTAATGAAAGCCTGGTTCCCGGCTGGGATACGGATGCCACTGATGGTATAATCGAAGTATGGGATTCCGGTTTCCAGAATGTTCCCGCCTATGAGGGCGACCAGTTCGTCGAAATCAACGCGAACCAGGTCGCGGCGCTTTACCAGAATTTTCAACCCGGCCAGGGTTCCAACGTCTCCGTCCAGTTCGCACACCGGGGCCGTGACGGTGTCGACGTCATGCGCGTGGTGGCGACTGACCTGGGCGCCGATGGCGTCATCGGCACGGCGGACGATGTTGTCCTGCTCAATGAGAATTTTTCGGACGGCAACACGGCCTGGGGTGTCTACACTCGACAACTCACCGGCGCGGCGACCGGCAATATCATCCGTTTTGAGTTCCGCTCGGTAAGTTCTGCCGGCGGTAGCCCCAGCGTCGGCAATTTCGTCGATGGCATTGCGGTCCTGCAAGGCCTCGCTGATTTTGACACGATCAACATCAACGTCACGCCGGTTGCAGATATCGTCAATGACAGCGCGACGACCAACGAGGACACTGCCGTCACGCTCAATGTGCTGGCGAACGACAGTTTCGAAAACGCCGCACGAGCTATCACGGCAATCAATGGATCTGCGATTACCGCTGGCGGCGCCGCAGTTGCGGTGTCCAACGGAACCGTCAGCCTGAATGCCTCGGGTCAACTGACCTTTAGCCCGACGGCCAATTATAACGGAACGACCAGCTTCACCTATACTGTCACATCAAACGGAACGACCGAGACAGCGACCGCTACGGTCACGGTCGTCGGCGTTAACGATGCGCCGGTGGCGACGGGGACGCTATCATCGCGGACCAATGTCGATGCGTCGACCGTATCGGTGGCGACGGCAGGCGGGTTCAGCGATATCGACAATACGACGCTCGCCTATAGCGCGACAGGCTTGCCTGCCGGTCTGACGATCGATGCAGCGACGGGTGTGATCTCGGGTACGATCGATCGTTCGGCGAGCCAGGCGAGTGGCGGAGTGTACACGATCGTGGTCACCGCGCGTGACGCGGGTAACCTCAGTGCGACGCAGA
>NZ_JBOHHW010000027.1:0-68856 GCF_050725575.1 Sphingomonas sp.
GTGGTGGAGGGGGATATCCACAAGCGAAACGCTGCCGGCACACCCCCTCCACCATGCTTCGCATGGTCCCCCTCCCCGTGCCGGGGAGGAGTTTGATGGCCGCGCCCAACAGGCCCTCCACGCCCTCTGCGCCTCTGCGCGAACCCTCTTTCTACCCAACCTATAAGCACAAAAGACATGATCGCCCCCGCGATCAAATGCCCTCAGCCAACGATATTTTGTTGCTGAAACCGGTTCCGGAACAGCAGTTTGGACGCTATGCCCGGCCTGTGCGCATCCTCCCCACCCTGCTCGCCGCCCCGTTGCTCCTGGCCAATGCCGATCCGGCGGCGATCCCGCTGCAGGTAAAGGCGATGCTCGACGCGGCCCTCGCCTCCGGCAATGAAAGCGAGGTCGCGACGATCGTCAAATATGCCCGCGCCACAGCCCCCGACAATGCCGACGCGATCACCGCGATGGTCGATTCGTGGCACGCCGAGCGGCTGGCGAAACGACAGGAAAAGCTGCGCGAGGCAGGCCCCTTCGATCTCTGGAAAGGCCGCGCCGAGGTCGGCGGATATTTCACCACCGGCAATACCGAGAATATCGGCCTGAGCGGCGCGCTTGACCTGCAGCGCGAGACGCTGCGCTGGCGCCACAAGATCCGCGTCGCCGCCGACTATCAGGAAAGCCTCGGGCTGGTCAGCCGCGAACATTATCTCGCCGCCTATGAACCCAATTTCAAATTCGGCCCGCGCGGCTATGTCTATGGCGCGGCGCAATATGAGAGCGACCGGTTCCTCGGCTATACCGACCGCTATTCAGCCTCGCTCGGCGCCGGCTACAGCGCGATCAAGCAGCCCGGCATGACCCTGGATGTCGAACTGGGCCCGGCCTATCGCCACACCAATTACACCGATGCCACGGTCGAGAGCAGCATCGCCGCACGCGGATCGCTCGACTTCGACTGGAAATTGTCGCGCGCCATCACGCTCAGCCAGGACGCCTCGGCCTATATCCAGCATTTCAACAGCAGCATCACCGGCACCACCGCGCTCAACGCCAAGCTGATCGGCCCGCTCGCCGCGAAACTATCCTACAGCGTGCAATATGAAAGCATGCCGCCAATCGGGCGCGTCGGCACCGACACCACCAGCCGCGCGTCGCTCGTCTATAGTTTCTGAACCGCAACCAAAGTGGGTGGAGCGAGGTGACCTGACTCGCTAGACGAGGCCGATGTCCGTTCTTTCAACTGCAGAATCAACCGCGCTCGATGTCGCACGCAGCCAGCCGATGCTGGCGCAGGTCGAACGCTGGAGCACCATCAACAGCGGCACGCGCAATCTTCCCGGCCTCGAAAAAGTCGCGGCGCTGCTGGCCGACGAGTTCGCCGCGCTCCCCGGCGACATCACCCTGATCGAGCCCGAAGCCGCGGAAAGCGTCGGCATCGACGGCACCGTCACCCCGCTCGCCCATGGCAAGCATCTCCATCTCAGGGTCCGCCCCGACGCACCGGCGCAGATGCTGTTCACCGGCCATATGGACACGGTCTATCCGGTCGACCACCCGTTCCAGTCGCTGACCTTCCGCGACGACGGCACGCTCAATGGCCCGGGCGTCGCCGACATGAAGAGCGGCCTCGCGCTGATGCTCGCCGCGCTCAAATCGGTCGAGGCGTCGCCGCTGCGCGACCGCATCGGCTATGAGGTGGTGATCAATTCCGACGAGGAAACCGGCTCCTTCTCCTCCGCCGGCCTGATCGCGCGCGCCGCCCACGGCAAGCTCGCCGCGCTGACCTATGAGCCCGCTCTGCCCGACGGCACATTGGCCGGCGCACGCGGCGGCACGGGCAATTTCTCGATCGTCGTGCACGGCCTCAGCGCCCATGCCGGCCGCAACCCCGATGACGGCCGCAACGCGATCGTCGCGGCGGCCGATCTCGCGCTCCGCCTCACTCAGGCGCGCAGCCCCCGGCTGGCGGTCAACCCGGCGCGGATCGATGGTGGCGGGCCGAACAATGTCGTGCCCGACCTTGCGATCCTGCGAGTCAATTTCCGCCCCGCCACGCTGGAGGAGATCACCCGCGCCAAAGCGCATATCGACAGCGCGGTGGCGATGGTCGCGGCCGAACATGATGTCCGGATCGAGGTCCATGGCAGCTTCAACCGCCCGCCCAAGCCGATCGATGCCGGTGCCGCGAAACTGTTCGAGCTGGTCAAGCATGCCGGCGCCGATCTCGGCCTCGACATCGCCTGGCGCCATTCCGGCGGGGTGTGCGACGGCAACAACATCGCCGCCTGCGGCGTGCCGGTGGTCGACACGATGGGCGCGCGCGGCGGGGCGATTCACTCGCCCGACGAATTCCTTATCATCGACAGCCTGGGCGAGCGCGCCGCGCTCTCCGCCCTCACCATCATGCGTATCGCCGAACGGGGACTTTCATGAATTTTCGCATCCGCGCCGCCGGTCAGGGGGACCTGCAGGCGCTTTATGAAATGGCCAAATTGACCGGGGGCGGTTTCACCAATTTGCCGCCCGACCGCGCCTCGCTGCAGATCAAGCTCGATCGTGCAGGCCAAGCCTTTGCCCGTGATGACGATGCGCTGGGCGACGATCTGTTCGTGCTGGTGCTGGAAAATGTCGACACCGGCGAAGTGCGCGGCACCTGCCAGCTCTTCTCGCAGGTCGGGCAGCGCTTTCCCTTTTACAGCTACCGGCTCAGCACCCTCACGCAGCACAGCAAGGAGCTCAACCGCACCTTCCATGCCGAAAATCTCGCACTGACCACCGACCTTGAGGGATGCAGCGAAGTCGGCGGGCTGTTCCTTCACCCCGGCGAACGCGCCGGCGGGCTCGGCATGCTGCTCGCGCGCAGCCGCTATCTGTTCATCGCCAATCACCGCGCGCGTTTTGCCGACCGCATTCTCGCCGAATTGCGCGGCATCATTGATGAAGCCGGCGGCTCGCCCTTCTGGGATGGCCTTGCCGGGCGGTTCTTCGGGATGAATTTCCAGGACGCGGATCAGTTCAATGCGATCCACGGGCATCAGTTCATCGCCGACCTGTTCCCGCAGCATCCGATCTACACCGCGATGCTGTCGGAAAGCGCGCGCGCCGCGATCGGCCTGCCGCACCCCTCCGGCCGCGCCGCGATGCGCATGCTGGAAAATGAAGGCTTCGCGTTCGAACGCTATGTCGACATTTTTGACGGTGGGCCGACCATGACCACCAAGACCGACAATGTCCGCACCATCCGCGAAGCGGTGACAACCAAAGTCCTCGCCGTGGACGATGCCGGCGGCGGCGAGCCGGCTTTGGTCGCGACTGGCCGGCTGGCCGATTTCCGCTGCTCGCATGCGCGCATTCGCCCCGGCGACGACGGTATCACGATCGATCAGGCCTGTGCCACCGCACTCGGCGTCGGGCCGGGCGATGCGGTCAGCTATGCGGGGCGCGTCTGATGCTGACCGAGATCAATTTCGACGGGCTGATCGGCCCAAGCCATAATTATGCCGGGCTCAGCCATGGCAATCTCGCCGCGACCAACAATGCCGGCAAGGTGTCGCAACCGCGCGCCGCCGCGCTCGAGGGCATCGCCAAGATGCGCGCCAATCTCGCGCTTGGCCTGACTCAGGGCATATTGCTCCCGCTGGCACGGCCCGATCATGACTGGCTGGCGAGCCTCGCCACCAGCTACGCCGATGCCGCCCCGCATCTTCAGGCGCAGGCGTTGTCGGCCTCGGCGATGTGGGCGGCCAATGCCGCGACCGTCTCGCCCGCGCCTGATACGGCCGATGGGCGGTGCCATCTCAGCGCCGCCAATCTCGTGACCATGCCGCACCGCAGCCATGAATGGCGCGGCACTCTGGCGCAGCTGCGCATCGCCTTTGCCGACCCTGCCTTCGCCGTGCATGACGCGGTGCCGGCGCCGTTCGGCGATGAGGGCGCGGCCAACCATATGCGGCTCTGCGTCGAGCATGGCCGGCCAGCGGTCGAGGTGTTCGTCTATGGCGTGTCGGGCGGCCCCTTCCCCGCCCGCCAGCACCGCGAGGCCAGCGCCAGCATCGCGCGGCGCCACCGGCTCGATCCGGCGCGCACCCTGTTCGTCGCCCAGTCCGAAGCCGCGATCGCCGCCGGCGCGTTCCACAATGATGTCGTCGCGGTCGCCAATGAGCGCGTGCTGTTCACCCATGAACTGGCGTTCGAGGACAAGGACAGCTTCTACCGCGAGCTGCGAGAGGCATTGCCCGAGGTCGAGATCGTCGAAGTCCCGGCGGCGCGGGTCAGCCTGGCCGACGCGGTCTCATCCTATCTGTTCAATGCGCAGCTCGTCACCTTGCCCTCAGGCGGCATGGCGCTGATCCTGCCTGAGGAAGCGCGCGAGAATGCCGCGGTCTGGTCCTGGCTGCAGGACATGGTCGCGGGCAATGGCCCGATCCGCCAGCTCGAAGTGGTCGATGTGCGCCAGTCCATGGCCAATGGCGGCGGCCCGGCCTGTCTGCGGCTGCGCGTGGTGTGCGACCCGGCGACGGTCGATCCGCGCTTCCTGGTCGATAATGCGAAGCTCGACCGCATCGCCGCAGTGGTCGCGGCGCACTGGCCGGAGCGGATCGATGGGGCGATGATCGCCGATCCCGCGCTGATCGCCACGATCGAACGCGCCCGCGCGGCACTCCTGGAGGCGCTGGGCCTCGATGACCTTGGAATGTCGGATTAATTAACAGGTAACCATATCCGTTAAAACGAAACCACGCATTTCCGCCATTGGTCCGCGGCTTGCTTGACGTTTGGCATGTGGACCAAATTCGCAAAACTGTTCGTCATCAAGTCCAAGTTCGAGGCGTTCCTGGTCATTTATGGCCTTGGCCTCGGCGCGGTCGAACGCGGGGTGCATTACCTCCATCAATATCCCGGGGTCGGCGGCTGGCTGCTCTTCTCGGTCTGCCCGGTCGCCGTGTTCATGGCGGGTGCGCGGATCCTCGATTCGATCGAGCGGCAACAGGCCGACTGACCCTCAGCTTTAAGGCCCAACAGCATAAGTTGATCGCGCCGCGGCAATTCGCCACTATCTGGGGCGACAATGAGCGTCACCCTTACCCATCTCCAGCGCCTCGAAGCCGAGAGCATCCATATCATGCGCGAAGTGGTCGCTGAGGCCGAGCGCCCGGTGATGCTCTATTCGGTCGGCAAGGATTCGGCCGTGATGCTGCACCTTGCGCGGAAAGCCTTCTTCCCGGCGCGGCCGCCCTTCCCGTTGCTCCATGTCGATACGACCTGGAAATTCCGCGACATGTATGCGCTGCGCGATCGCGCCGCAGAGGCAGCGGGCATGAAGCTGATCGTCCACAAGAATCCCGATGCCGAGGCGCGCGGCATCAACCCGTTCGACCATGGCAGCCTGCACACCGATCTGTGGAAGACCGAGGGGCTGAAACAGGCGCTCGAAGCCGGCCGTTATGACGCGGCGTTCGGCGGCGCGCGGCGCGACGAGGAAAAGAGCCGCGCCAAGGAACGGATCTTCAGCTTCCGCTCGGCGCATCAGCGCTGGGATCCGAAGAACCAGCGCCCCGAATTGTGGCGGCTCTACAATACGCGCAAGGCAAAGGGCGAAAGCTTCCGCGTCTTCCCGCTATCCAACTGGACCGAGCTCGATATCTGGCAGTATATCCTCGCCGAAAATATCGAGATCGTCCCGCTCTATCTCGCCGCGCCGCGCCCGACGGTCGAGCGCGACGGGTTGCTGCTGATGGTCGATGACGACCGCTTCCGGCTGCGCCCCGGCGAAGTGCCGGTCGAACGCTCGATCCGCTTCCGCACGCTGGGCTGCTACCCGCTGACCGGCGCGGTCGAGAGTGACGCGGCGACCTTGCCCGACGTGATTCAAGAAATGCTCCTGACCACTACAAGCGAGCGTCAGGGCCGTGCGATCGACCATGATCAGAGCGCGAGCATGGAAAAGAAGAAGGCGGAGGGCTATTTCTGATGACTGCCGTTTCCTCCTTCCGGCCGGATGAACTGATCGCCGCCGATATCGGCGCCTATCTCGCGCTGCATCAGCGCAAGTCGCTGCTGCGCTTCATCACCTGCGGTTCGGTCGATGACGGAAAATCCACGCTGATCGGGCGCCTGCTCTACGATTCGAAAATGATCTTCGAGGATCAGCTCGCCGCGCTCGAAGCCGACAGCAAGCGGGTCGGGACTCAGGGCCAGAATATCGATTTCGCGCTGCTGGTCGACGGCCTCGCCGCCGAGCGCGAACAGGGCATCACGATCGACGTCGCGTACCGCTTCTTCGCGACCGAAAAGCGCAAGTTCATCGTCGCCGATACGCCCGGCCACGAACAATATACCCGCAACATGGTCACCGGCGCCTCGACCGCCGATTGTGCCGTGATCCTGATCGACGCGCGCAAGGGCGTGCTGACTCAGACGCGGCGTCACAGCTTCCTCGCGCATCTGGTCGGCATCCGCCACATCGTGCTGGCGGTGAACAAGATGGACCTGGTCGATTACCGCCAGATCGTGTTCGACCAGATCGTGGCCGACTATGCCGACTTCGCCGCATCGATCGGGATCGAGACCTTCACCGCCATTCCGCTGTCGGGTCTGGCCGGCGACAATATCGCCAGCCGCTCGGACGCGATGCCTTGGTATGGTGGCCCGGCGCTGATCGAGCATCTCGAGGCAATCGATCTGGAAGGCGACGCGGCGCAGGCGCGGCCGTTCCACCTGCCGGTACAATGGGTCAACCGGCCCGATCTCGATTTCCGCGGCTTTGCCGGGTCGATCGCGACCGGATCGATCCGGCCGGGCGACGCGGTCCGTATCCTGCCCTCGGGGCGCACCAGCAAAATCGCCCGGATCGTGACGATGGACGGCGATCTGAGTGAAGCGGTTGCCGGCCAGTCGGTCACGCTGACGCTCGCTGACGAAGTCGATTGCTCGCGCGGCGATGTGATCGCCGCGGCGGCGGCACCGCCCCAGGTCGCCGATCAGTTCCAGGCGACCCTGGTGTGGATGGCGGAGGAGCCGTTGCTCCCCGGTCGCGCCTATTGGCTGAAGCTGGCGACCCAGACGGTCAGCGCGACGATTCAGCAGCCGCGCCATGCGATCGACGTGAACACGCTGGCCGAATTGTCGGTGAAGACGCTTGGCCTCAATGATATCGGCGTGACCGAAGTCTATACCGACCGGCCGATCGTGTTCGAACCCTATGCCGACTCGACCGATCTCGGCGGCTTCATTCTGATCGACAAGCTGACCAATGCGACCGTCGCGGCGGGCACGTTGACCTATGCGCTGCGCCGGTCGCAGGACGTCCACTGGCAGGCAATCGACATCACCCGCGCTGCGCATGCCGCGCAAAAGGGGCAGACTGCCAAATTGCTCTGGTTCACCGGCCTGTCCGGGTCGGGCAAATCGACCATCGCCAATCTGGTCGAAAAGAAGCTGCACGCGCTTGGCCGCCACAGCTTCCTGCTCGACGGCGACAATATCCGCCACGGCCTCAACAAGGATCTCGGCTTCACTGATGCCGATCGGATCGAGAATATCCGCCGCGTCGGCGAAGTCGCCAAGCTGATGACCGATGCCGGGCTGATCGTGCTGACCGCCTTCATCTCGCCATTCCGCGCCGAGCGCGAACTGGTGCGCAGCATGATGCCGTACAGCGAGTTCGTCGAGATCTTCATCGACACCCCGCTCGACGTGGCGGAGGCGCGCGACGTGAAGGGGCTCTATGCCAAGGCGCGCAGCGGCGCGATCGCCAATTTCACCGGCATTTCCAGCCCTTACGAAGCACCGGTCAGTCCTGAGATTCGCGTCGACACGACCCGCGAGACGCCGGAGGCCGCCGCCGAACGGATCGTCGAGCATATCATGGGCGTGTGGAGTCCGGACCTTTGACACAGACGCCGCAAACCGACGCCGAACTTGCCCGCGCCGTGGCGCTGGAGGCGGGCGAACTGCTCCGCACCCTCTGCGCGACGGGCGATTGCTCGGGCGCAACCTTGGGCAAGCGCGGCGACGAGCGCGCCAACGCCGCGATCATCGCGCATCTGCGCACCGCGCGGCCCGACGACTTCATCCTGTCCGAAGAAGCCGCTGACGACCGCGCGCGCTGTTCGGCGCGGCGCGTCTGGGTGGTCGATCCGCTCGACGGCACGCGCGAATTTTCCGAGGAGCGCGACGACTGGGCGGTGCATATCGGCCTGGCGATCGACGGCGTGCCGGTCACCGGTGCGGTCGCCCTGCCCGCTGCGCACAAGGTTTTCGTCACTGACGACACACCCCCCGACTATCCGCCGCTCGGCGGGCGTCCGCGCATGGTGGTCAGCCGCTCGCGCCCCCCGCAGATCGCGCTCGCCGTGGCCGCGGCGCTCGATGCGGAAATGATCCCGATGGGCTCGGCCGGCGCCAAGGCGATGGCGGTGGTCGAGGGCCGCGCCGACATCTACCTCCATGCCGGCGGCCAGTATGAGTGGGACAATTGCGCGCCGGTGGCCGTCGCATTGGCCGCCGGGCTGCATGCCTCGCGGATCGACGGCAGCGCGCTGGTCTATAATTGCGTCGACCCGCTGCTGCCCGACCTGCTGATCTGCCGCGAGGAACTGGCACCCCGCGTCCTGGCGGCTATTCGCGCCGCCCAACCGGACATCGGGTAAGTGCGATTTCCGCGCGCGACGTTTCGCACGCGCTTTGCTAATTCCGGCGCATCGCGACGTCCAACGAGGTGCCCGTGAGCGTAATCGCCGCCTATCTCTACCGTGATGGCCAGAAGATCCGGCCGATCGAGATCGACGAACCAACGCCGTGTCACGGCGACAAGAAGGAGTTCGTGTGGATCGGCCTGCATGAGCCGACCGATGCCGAACTGAACACGCTGCAGGAGAAATTCGGCCTGCACCCGCTGGCGGTCGAGGACGCTCAGAACAAACATCAATTGCCCAAGATCGACGTCTATGGCGACCAGCTGTTCGTCGTCGCGCGCACCGCGCATCTCAACGACGACCATATCGACTATGGCGAGACGGCGATCTTCGTCGGCCCCAATCACATCATCACCGTCCGCCACGGCTCGGCCCGGGCACATAGCGGCCTGCGCGCGCATCTCGAGGCTGCGCCGGGGCTGCTGCGCCACGGCGTCGATTATGTCCTCCACGCGATCCTCGACTTCATCGTCGACGGCTATCTGCCGATCGTCGAAACGATCGAGGAGGACGTGCTCGAGATCGAGACGCGGACGATGGATGCCTCGCTGTCGTACGACGACACCAAGCGCCTGTTCACGCTGCGCCGCGAGGTGATCCGGTTCCAGCGCGTGATCGGCCCGATGGGCGAGGTGACGAGCAAATTGTTCAACCTCGACGTGCCGTGCATCGATGCCGAGACCAAGCCCTATTTCAAGGACGTGCTCGACCATGTCCGGCGGGTCGAGAATATGGTCGGCGGCCTGCGCGACGTGCTGACCTCGGTGTTCGAGGTCAGCACCCTGCTCGAACAGCAGCGCCAGGGCGCGATCACCCGCCAGCTCGCGGCCTGGGCCGCGATCCTCGCCGTGCCGACCGCGATCGCCGGCATTTACGGGATGAACTTCGAATATATGCCGGAGCTCAAGACCCGCTACGGCTATTTCGTCACCGTCGCGGTGATCCTCGCGCTCTGTACCGCGCTCTATGTCCGGTTCCGGCGCGTCAAATGGCTGTGACGCCCGAGGACCATGACGAGACGCCGCCGGCATTGGTTCCGATCCAGCGGCGCGAACAGATGTATCCCATCCTGTCGGCCGACGACATCGCCCGTGTCGCCCGTTTTGGCGGCCAGCGCGGCTATCAGGCCGGCGAACGGCTCTTCGCCACCGGCGAACGCGGCGTCGGGCTGCTGGTCGTGCTCTCGGGCCGCGTATCGATCGTCCAGCATGACGGCGCCGGCCATGTCAGCCCGATCACCGAACATAGCGCTGGATCGCTGATCGGCGAGATCTCCAGCCTGTCCGGCCGCCCGGCATTGGTCGATGCGGACGCCGCTGAGCCTGTCGATGCCTTGATCCTCAAGCCCGCCGACCTGCGCGCGCTGATCGTTGCCGAAGCCGATCTTGGCGAGCGGATCATGCGCGCGCTGATCCTGCGGCGGACTCGCCTGATCGACGCGGCGGCGGGCGGCCCGATCCTGATCGCGCCGGGCGAGGATCCCGGCCGCGTCCGGATCGCCGGTTTCCTGCGCCGCAACGGCCTGCCCTTCCGCTCGCTCGACCCGGCGACCGACGACGAAGCGGCGGATATCGTCGCGCATCTTCACCCGGGGCCCACGGATTGGCCGCTCGCGATCCTGCCCGACGGGACCGTGCTCCGCGCGCCGTCCGATACCGACATCGCGATCGCCATGGGCATGATCGGTAAGCCCGACGACCAGTGCGTCTATGACGTCGCGATCGTCGGCGCCGGGCCGGCCGGCCTCGCCAGCGCGGTCTATGCCGCGTCCGAGGGCCTGTCGGTGCTGGTGCTCGATGCACGCGGCTTTGGCGGCCAGGCGGGGGCGAGCGCGCGGATCGAGAATTATTTCGGCTTCCCGACCGGCATCACCGGCCTCGCGCTGACCGCGCGCGGTTTCGTCCAGGCGCAGAAGTTCGGCGCCGAGATCGCCATTCCGGCCTGTGTCAGGACGCTCGAATGCAGCGATGCCAATGGCATCCACCGGCTGCATATTGACGATGGCCGCGTCTATCGCGCGCGCAGCGTGGTGATCGCCTCCGGCGCGCGCTACCGCCGCCCGGCTCTGACCCGGCTGGAGGAGTTTGAAGGACGCGGCGTGTGGTACTGGGCATCCCCGGTCGAAGCGCAATTCTGCAGCCGGCAGGAAATCGTCCTGGTCGGCGGCGGTAATTCGGCGGGACAGGCGGCAGTCTATCTTGCCGGCCATGCCGCCAAAGTACGGATGATGGTGCGCGGCGACGGGCTTGCCGCCACCATGTCGCGCTATCTGATCGACCGTATCGCCGCCAATCCGCGAATCGAACTGATGAGCCGGACCGAGGTCGTCGCGCTCGATGGCGGCACCGCCGGGCTCGAGCAGGTGACCTGGAAGAATCGCGATTCGGGGCAAAGCATCGAAGCGCCGATTCGCAACGTGTTCATGTTCGTCGGCGACGATCCCGCGACCGAATGGCTCGGCGAATGCGCCGTGCTGCCGGATGAAAAGGGCTTTGTCGCGACCGGCCAGGATATGCTGACGCTGCAGACCAGCGTCCCCGGCGTCTTTGCGATCGGCGATGTCCGGGCGGGATCGGTCAAGCGCGTCGGCGGCGCGATCGGCGAAGGGGCAGCGGTGGTCGCCCAAATCCATCAATATCTGGCGCGAGGCTGACCCTGAGCAGAGAACATCTCTTCAGCGCAGCTTGGGAGGGGAAGCAGACCTCCCCCTCCCGCACCGCATCAGCCAGCCGTCTTGGGCTGCATGTCCGCAGGGCAGGCGCCCTGATATTTCGCCTCGATGACGACCTTGGTTTCCTTCTGCGCCGCAGGCGGCAGGTTGGCGCCTTTCATCGACGTGGCCATTTCGACCTTATAGGCGCTCGACATGTCGCCCGTGACGCTGCCCTTGGTCGCGACGGTCATGCCGTTCTGCGTGCACTCCAAATCGATATCGTAACCCGACGCGTTGGACGTCACGTTGTTCTTCGCGCAGTTCGCGCCAGGCTGCTTCGACACGAAGGGATTGTCGCCGGGCTTGGTCTCGCCGACGCAAACCTTCATCGCCGGTACCGCGACGCCCGCCGACGTGGTCTTGAGCTCCCACAGGCCTGCCTTGGGCATTTTAGCGGCAGCCGGGGCGGCCGGCGCCGCGTCGACCGTATTGGCGGCGCTATCGCCCGCCTTGGTGCCGCCCGAGCAGGCGCCGAGCAGAAGGAGGCCGGCAACCGCGGCGCAAGCTGACAATGAACGGGTATGCATGGATATTTCGCTCCTGTTGGCGGATCGGCGGGGGCCGACCCTTGCGGCCGTTCCGATTCATCGGAGTTCTCAGCTGCCGCCATTTCATCCAATGGATCAAGTTCAGCGTCAAGATTAACCGCCAACGGACACGAAACCTATCGTGATCGGAAGATCTTGTTACACTCTATCTCATTCGTCGGTGATACTCGTGAGTTCATGTTTCTGGGTCGCAAGTATCTTAGATCGTTTCTTTATCGAAACGAATATGCAGGAGCGATTTCTTGCTCCCATAATTTATAAATTTGTTCGAATATGGTAAAAAAGCTGGAATATGACGCAACAGCTCTTTGCCGGCAGCGTACCGCATATCGATTCCGCGCGATGTGCGTGGGGGCCCCCAAAGGGGTTGATCTAACCATGTGGAAAAATTGGCGCACCCGGAGCGATTCGAACGCCCGACCCTCAGATTCGTAGTCTGATGCTCTATCCAGCTGAGCTACGGGTGCGCACTGGAAGGGGGCTCATAGAGGCGTGATGCGCGGGGCGCAAGTGCGTTGCGCATGCTTGATGCGACGCATAGAGCAATAAGTGATGACGCAGCGCCAAACTCCTATCCGCCCCCTTGCCAGCCTCGCCTTGCTCGCGGGTTTTACCCTGGCCGCAACCGGCTGCGCGGAACGACGCGGGGGCCCCTACCCCTCGCTCCTGCCGCGCCCGATCGAATCGCGCGGCGACGCCGAGCCGGTGGTCGCACCGGTCGCGCTTGAGCCGGATCCTGCGCTCGACCGGCGAATCACAGAGATCGGCGCAACCATCAGCACCGCACAGAAGGATTTCGCGACAGCCGCGGCCAGGGCAGAAACACTGACCAAGGCAGCGCAAGGCCAGGCGGTGGGCAGCGATCGCTGGCTCGACGCACAAACCGCGCTGGCCGAGCTGGACGTGTTCCGCGCCACGACATCGGCGGCGCTGACCGATCTGGAAGACGCGACGATGGCACGTGCTGCGGAAGGCAAGCCACCTTACCCTTCGCTTGAAGCCGCTCGCGGCGCGGCACAGGCCGAACTGGACATGCAGACAGCGAAGATCGGAGCGCTGCAAGCCTCGATGCCCGCCGCCTGACCTATCTCAGGCCTTTCACCAGCGGCAGGATAGTCGAATAATCGTCACTCCACGGCGTGAAATGCGGATAGCGCAGCACCGGCACCCAGGCAGCGTCGCGGGCCTTCAGCGTGGCGATGGTGCCCGGATCGCGCGACAGGGCGATCCATGCAGACGCGCTTTCTGCCGGGCCGGCGCCGGGACCTGGGAAATAGAGCAGCTTTGCAGCACTCCATCCTCCCGCAACCGCCGCCGATGATACGACGGGCTCAAGGTCGAGGAAGCGGTTCGAAATGTGAACAAGCAGCACCCCGTCATGCGCCAGCACGCGGCCATAGGTGTCGAACGCTTCACGCGTCATCAAATGCATCGGCACCGAATCTGACGAGAAAGCGTCGAGCGCGAGGATGTCCAACCCGCCGGTCGGTTCGGCGAGAAGGCTGAGCCGTGCATCGCCGATCACGATCTTCGGGTCCGGCAGACAGCGCGAGAGGAAGCTGAACTGGCCGGTGTCGCGCGCGATCCGGACAACCACGGGATCGATCTCGTAAAAGCGCCAGTCCTGGCCGGGCCGGGCATAGCAGGCCAATGTTCCCGCTCCCAATCCGACAACACCGACCCGTGCCTTGTCGCCATAGAGGACCGGCAGCGCCATCATCGCCTGTCCAACGCCTGACTGGCGGATATAATAAGCGGTCGGCGTGCGTTCGCGCTGTTCGCTACCGATCAGCTGCGTGCCGTGAACCGTGGTGCCATGCGCGAGCTGCTGGACCGTCGGGTTGCCGCGCACCGTGTAGACGCCGAAATAGCTCCGGACGCGTGCATTGGGTTCCAGCGAGATCACGATCGAGCGATACCCGCCAAAGGCCATCAGCGCCCCCGCCAGCACGATCACGAACGCCGTCCGCGCGCCAGTGACGATCAGCCCGAGCGCAACGATGATGAGGAACACGAAAGGCGGTGTGGGTTTGCCGTCCGGACCGGCACTGGCAGCATTGTTGATCACCGCCAGCACCAGCAGCGCCATAATCAGCGCGATCGCCAGGACCGCGATACGGTGCCGCTGCGCCGGGCCCTGCCAGATGCGCCGAACCGGATCGATCAGGAAGGATTGCGGCACCAGAACGCCGGCGGCGAGGATCAACAGCGGATATTCATAGGTCCAGTCGAACACCAAAGGCGCGATCAGCGCCGCGAACACGCCGCCCAGCACGCCACCGACCGACATGGCGAGATAGAAACCGGTCAGCCGATCGGGTGCCGGCCGCAGCCGATACATCGCGGTATGTAGCGCGACCGAGGCCATGAACAACAGCACCAGCGCGAGACCCGCGTTGAGATAGGGCCGTTCCTGATAACCACCGACCATCACGCCACCGAACAGCAGGATCGTGACCGGCGCGATCCGGGTCAGCACGTCGGCAAGCGTGCGATTGCCGGCAAAAGCGATGGTGAAGCTCAACAGATACAGGCCAAGCGGCATGACCCAGAGCAACGGCATCGCGACGACATCGGTGGTGATAAAGGTGGAGGTCGCGAGCATCAGCCCCGACGGCACCAGCGCCAGCGCGATCCACAGTGCGACGCGCCGGCGCGTTGGCGGCGAGCTGGGCGCGGCGGCTTCCTCGGCAACCGCTACGGCTCTTTTCGGCAAGGTGAAGGCACAGGCCGCGACCAGGATCACGACGAGCACATAACCCGCGCTCCACAGCACGCTCTGCCCCCGCAACGCCAGTTCGGGTTCGACGATCAGCGGATAGGCGATCAGCCCCCCAAAGCTGCCAAAGTTCGACGCTGCGTACAGCGCATAGGGGTCACCACCCTTGCTCGAAATGCTGAACCAGCGCTGCAGCAGGGGGGCCTGCGCCGACACCGCGAAGAAGAGCGGCCCGATCGACGCGCCGAGTAGCCAGGGCACCCAGATCGCGGGCTGTGCGTCGGCCGGCAATTGCATCGACATCAACCCGATCGGCAGCCACAGCGCCGCGGCGACCAGCACCGTCAGATGGATCGCCGCCTGTTTACGCGGACTGACCCGGCCCAGCCAGTGCGCATAGGCATATCCGCCGAGCAGCAGCGCCTGATAGACCAGCATCGCCGAATTCCACACCGCCGGTGCACCACCGAGGCGGGGCAACGCCATGCGCGCGATCATTGGCTGGACGAGGAACAACAGGAACGACCCGGCCAGGATCGCGACCACGAACAGGGGCCGCGAAAAGCGGGCGGGTAATTCCGGAAATGCCATCAGGGCCGATCGATCCTGTACAGAATGTGGCGCCGGAGCGGATCGCCCTCGGCCAGTGCGGGATGGTCGAAATCCTCCTCGACCATCCGCCTCATGCCGAGCCGCTCCATCAACCCCCAGCTTGCGCTGTTGCCGGGCACGGTCATCGCCGCGACTTCGCGCGCGTCGAGATTGGCCCAGACCCAGTCCAGGCTCGCCTGTGCCGCTTCCTTCGCATAGCCCCGCCCCCAAAAGGCGCGCGCAAGCCGCCAGCCGATTTCCAGCTGCCCCGCGATCGGCGTGCCCGGCGGCCCGAGCTTGACCCCGCAAAACCCGATAAACGCACCGTCCTCGCGCCGCTCCAGCGCCCAGAAACAATGGCCGGTCTGATCGATCAACGCATTCTGGCGCGCGATCTGTGCTGCGACATCCTCGCGCGACAATGGCGGACCAAGATAGCGCATGACCTCCGGATCCTGGCCCATGGCATGGAACGGGCCCGCATCATCGTCCTGCCATGCGCGCAGGATCAGGCGTTCGGTGGTAATCATGCCGTTGCCGGGCGATCGATCGAGAAGATCACACTGTCACGCAACGGATCACCCTCGGCAAAAGCCGGATGCTCGAAATTCCCGCCGCGTTTTGCCATGCCGAGCCGGGCCATCAGGCGCTGGCTGGATAGGTTGCGCGCCGCGGTGATCGCGACGACCCGTGGCGCGGCCAGTCTGGTCCAGGCCCAGTCGAGGCTCGCCATCGCCGCTTCGCGCGCATAGCCCTTGCCCCACCAGGGTGGGCCGAGCATCCAGCCGATCTCCACTTCTCCTTCGGCCGGCGTGTCCCCGGCGCCGGGCTTCAGCCCGCAAAAGCCGATCACGCTGCCGTCCTGCCGCAGTTCGACGGTCCAGAAGCCGAGACCATGGCTGTCCCGATAGCCGGCGTGGCGCACGAGCGCCGCCTCGCTATCGGCCGGGGTCTTGATCGGACCGAGGTCGATCATCACCGCAGGGTCGGCCCACATCGCATGCAGCGCCGCATGGTCGGCCGGTTCGGGCCAGCGCAGGATCAGGCGCTCGGTCTCGATCATGCGTGGAGCAGGCGCGCGGCATGTGCCGCGTGATAGGTCAGCACGCCGGAACAGCCCGCACGTTTGAACGCCATCAATGTTTCGAGCACCAGCGTGTCGCGCTCACCCGCACCGGCAGCGACCGCCGCCTCGATCATCGCATATTCGCCCGACACCTGATAAGCGAACACCGGCACCTGGAACTCCGATTTCACCCGCAGGATGATGTCGAGATACGGCAGGCCCGGCTTGACCATCACGCTGTCCGCGCCTTCGGCCAGGTCGAGCGCGACCTCACGCAAGGCTTCCTCGGCATTGGCCGAGTCCATCTGATAGGTCTTCTTGTCGCCCTTGAGCAGCCCGCGCGAGCCGACCGCGTCGCGGAACGGGCCGTAAAAGGCGCTGGCATATTTGGCGGCATAAGACATGATCTGGACGTTGTGATGGCCATCGCCTTCCAGCGCTTCACGGATCAGGCCGATACGGCCGTCCATCATGTCGGACGGCGCAATGATGTCCGCCCCGGCATTCGCCTGGTTGAGCGACTGGCCGACCAGTATCCCGGCGGTCGCGTCGTTCATGACATAGCCGGCATCATCGACCAGCCCGTCATGGCCGTGCGCGGTATAGGGGTCGAGCGCGACATCGGTCAGTACGCCCACTTCGGGCACCGCATCCTTGATCGCCCGGATCGCGCGGCACATCAGATTGTCCGGGTTGAGCGCCTCGCGGCCATCATCGGTACGCAGTGCCGGCGGCGTGTTCGGAAACAGCGCGACACAAGTAATCCCGAGATCGCGCGCCTCTTTGGCCCGTGCAACGATTCCATCGACTGACCAGCGCGAAACGCCCGGCAGGGACGGGATCGGTTCCTCCACCCCCTGCCCCTCGGCAATGAACAGCGGCCAGATCAGATCGGCGGGCGTGAGGATGGTCTCGGCATGAAGCCGGCGGCTCCAGGCGGAAGCGCGCGTACGGCGCAGGCGAAGTGCGGGATAGGCGGCAGACATGCGCGGCTTTTGGTGGATGAGGCCCATGCGCGCAAGAGCGAAGCTCAGCCCGTCGGGTGCTGGCGCCCGGCCGGTTCGGTCGTGGCATGCGCCTGCTCGCCGGTTTCCTCCGGGTCGGGCGGCACCGCGAGGATACCCTGCCGCCAGCCGCCATAGCGATAATAGAGGTACGCCAGCGCCAGGGTGGCGCTGGAGCCGATCGGAAAGCTCCACCATAAGGCATCGGCGCCGAGCCAGGGCTTGGCGAGGACGGCGAAGCCGATGCGCACTGGATAGAGCGCGACGATCAGTGACAGCAGCGGCGCCCATACCGCGCCGTTCGCGCGGACGGTCGAGAACAACACCATGGTCATACCGAAGAGCACGAAGTTCCAGCTCGCGATCAGCTGGATATGCCGCGCGATCGGCATCGCCGGGCTGTGGTCGCCGAGGAACAGCGCCATGACCCGGCGGTCGAACAGGATCACCGCACCGACCATCGCGCCGGTCAGCAGGAAGTTGGCGAGCAGCCCGGCATTGGTGATGCTCGACACCCGGTCCCAGCGGCCGGCGCCGATATTCTGCGCCGCCATCGCGCTGACCGCCGCGCCGATCGCCAGTGCGGGCATCTGAATGAAGCCCCAGAGCTGCTGCGTCACGCCGTACGCAGCGGCGGTATCCACGCCGAGCCGGTTGACCAGCCCGACCATGGTCAGGCCGGCAGTCGACATGACCAGCATCTGTGCGCCCATCGGCAAGCCCTTACCGACGATCGTGCGCACCAGGGCGGCCTCGGGCAGCAGGAAGCGCAGTTCCGGCCCGCGCAACCGGATCGGCAGGTCGCGCCGATAAATGTAAAAGAGCAGAGCAATGACCGAAATGAGGTTGGCCGCCAGCGTCGCCAGCGCAGAGCCCGCGATACCGAGCGTCGGGAACGGGCCCACACCGATGATCAGCAACGGGTTGAGCACTGTATCGAGCAGCGCGGTCAGACCCATGAACCAGAGCGGTGTCATCGAATCGCCCGATCCGCGCAGTCCCATGGTGAGCAGGACGAGCAGCATCGAGGCGGGCAGGCCGAGGAAGATGACGCGCAGATAGTCGAGCGCCAGCTGCATCGCGTCGCCCGGCGTGGCAAGCAGATGCAGGATTCCGGGTGCGAAGATCCATCCGAGCGCCGAGATCACCACCGCGCCGCCGACGACCAGGCCGACCGCCGACCCAAACGCACGCCGTGCCCCCTCGATATCGCGCCGGCCGACGCTCTGGCCGACCAGAATGGTTGCCGCCATGCCGAAGCCGAACACCGCGCCGAAGGTCAGAAACATGATGATATTGGCGTTGGAGGTCGCGGCCAGCGCGCCTTCACCCAGAAAGCGGCCGACCCAGACCGAATTGATCGCGCCGTTGAGCGTCTGCAGGATGTTCGACGCCAGCGTCGGCAGCGCGAACAGCAGCAGCGTGCGGCGAATCGGTCCGGTGGTCAGATCGCGCTGACCTGGACGGGTCGGTTGTGTCGCCATTGCCTACCCCATCCCCGTCGTCATGCCGGGCTTATTCCGGCCCCGCTGTGTCGCAACGCCACCATGGCTGCCCATGCTGCACGACGGCCCGCGGAACAAGTCCGGATACCGATTTAGAGCATCAACGCAATTGCGCCGGTATAAGTCAGGCAAGGGAAGACATGCCCGATCCCGGGCCATGGTTGAATCGCCGCTGGCACATCGCCGCACCGAACACGTCCGGGGTGACGATCAACCTTGATCGCCAGCGCCCCAGAATGACGTGAGGGACCGGATTAAACGTCCGGTGCCCTAGCCAGTCATCCCAACCGCCCGAGCGCCGCCGCGAGCCGTTCGGCTTCGGCAGCCTTGTCGGCATGGTCCGCCTTGGCCTTTTCCACGGCTTCCGGCTTGGCGCGTTCGACGAAGCTCGCATTGCCGAGCCTTCCGGCCAGCGCGTCGCGCTCTTTTTCCGCCGCCGCGATCGCCTTGGTCAGGCGGGCGCGTTCGGCGTCGAGGTCGATCACGCCCTCAAGCGGCAGGATATAGGTCGCTTCATCGACCACGATCTGGATCGCGCCACCCTCGGCCGGCTCACCGGCGACATAATCGACCCGGGCCAGGCGACCAAGCACGGCGGTCTGCCGCGCGAGGCGATCGAAGGTCGCGCCAGAACCGTCGCGGACATACACCTTCATGCGCGCGCCGGGCGCGATATTCAGCTCGTTACGCGCCGCGCGGACTTCGCTGACCAGGCGGATCAGCCAGTCGATCTCCCGGCTCGCTTCCGGGTCGATCGACCGCGCATCGGCCATCGGCCATTTGGCGACGATCAGATCGGTGTCGCGTTGGCCCATCTTCGACCACAGCTCTTCAGTGATGAAGGGCATGAAGGGGTGGAGCAGCACGAGCAGCTGATCAAGCACCCAGCCGGCGACGGCGCGCGTCTCGTCCGCTTCGGGACCGGAAGCGGGCGCGTCCATCTGGCCAAGCAACGGCTTGATCAGCTCGATGTACCAGTCGCAGAAGCGGCTCCAGCCGAACTGATAGATCGCATTGGCCGCGCCATCGAAGCGATAGTCCGCCAGCGCGATATCGACTGCCTGCACCGTCTGGATCGTCTCGGCGATGATCCAGCGATTGACCGCCAGCTCGGCCCTGGGCGCTTCGAGCGTGGTGCTCGCGACGATGCCGTTCGACTGGCAGAAACGCGCGGCGTTCCACAGCTTGGTCGCGAAGTTACGATAGCCCTCGACCCGCTTCTCATCCATCTTGATGTCGCGGCCCTGGCTTTCCATCGCCGCCATGAAGAAGCGCAGCGCATCGGCGCCGTACTGGTCGATCAGCCCGAGCGGGTCGACCGTATTGCCCTTCGACTTCGACATCTTCGAGCCGTCGGCTGCACGGACCAGACCGTGCAAATAGAGCGTGCGGAACGGCACCTCCTTCATGAAATGCATGCCCTGCATCATCATCCGCGCGTCCCAGAAGAACAGGATGTCGAAGCCGGAAATCAGCACGTCATTGGGATAGCGGCCGTGCAGCGTGGGATTGGTTTCGTCTGGCCAGCCCATCGTCGCGAAGGGCCAGAGCGCGGAGGAGAACCAGGTGTCGAGGACGTCGCTGTCCTGGGTGAGTGCAACGCCCTCACCCGCCAGCGCCTGCGCACCCGCCTCGTCCTCAGCGACGAAGATGCGGCCATCTTCGGCGAACCATGCCGGAATGCGATGGCCCCACCACAGCTGGCGCGACACGCACCAGGGCTGGATATTCTCCATCCAGTTGAAGAAGGTCTTCTCCCAGGTCTTGGGCACGATCTTGATCGCGCCCGACTTGACCGCCTCGATCGCCGGCTTGGCAAGCGTTGCCGCGTCGACATACCATTGATCGGTTAGCCAAGGTTCAATCACCGCACCCGACCGGTCACCGAACGGGGTCGCAACGACGCGATCTTCCACTCGAACGAGCGAGCCGGTCTCCTCAAGGCGCTCCACAACAAGCTTCCGCGCATTGGGGTGCGGAGAGAAATGCGCAGGAAGGCCCAGAAATTCGTCCGGGATCAAACCGTCAGAGGTCTGAATCACTTTCGCTTCGGCATCGAGCATATTGAGCATCTCGCCAGGTTTGATTCCCGCCCGTTTGCCCACTTCAAAGTCGTTGAAGTCATGCCCCGGCGTTATCTTGACCGCGCCCGAGCCGAGTTCTGGATCGGCGTGCTCATCAGCAATAATTGGGATCAGCCGACCAGTGATCGGCAGCCGAACATTCCTTCCCACCAGCGCCGCGTAGCGCTCGTCGGTCGGATGCACCGCGACCGCCATGTCGGCCAACATCGTTTCGGGCCGCGTAGTTGCGACCTCGATAAAACCACTTCCATCCTCCAACGGATAACGAAGATGCCAAAAACTCCCGTTCTTATCGTGCGTCTCGACTTCGAGGTCGCTAATTGCGGTTTTAAGAACGGGATCCCAGTTGACCAGCCGCTTGTCGCGGTAGAGCAGGCCCTCATTGTGAAGGTCGACGAACACCTTGAGCACGGCCTTGGAAAAGCCCGGGTCCATGGTGAAGCGTTCGTTCTTCCAGTCCATCGAGCAGCCGAGGCGACGCAGCTGCTGGGTGATGATCCCGCCGCTTTCCGCTTTCCACTCCCAGACTTTCTCGACGAACTGCTCGCGCGTGAAGTCAGTGCGCTTCTGCTGGTGCAGCGCCATGTTGCGCTCGACCACCATCTGCGTCGCGATGCCGGCATGGTCGGTACCGACCACCCAGAGCGCATCCTTGCCCTTCAGCCGCGCGTGACGCGCAAGGATATCCTGCAGCGTGTTGTCGAGCGCGTGGCCGATATGCAGATTGCCCGTCACATTGGGCGGCGGGTTGACGATCGTCCAGGGCTCCGCGCCGGGGCGATCGGGGCGGAACAGGCCTTCAGTCTCCCAATGGGCGTACCAGCGGGATTCGATTTCGGCGGGGTCGAAGGTTTTGGGAAGTTCGGTCATGGTGTGGGCGCCATAGCCAAGTTTCCCATCGTTCGTCACCCCGGACTTGTTCCGGCGTCCACCGGTCCGCAAAAACAATCTTCGCGGCGTTTGCGGCACGGTGGATGCCGGAACAAGTCCGGCATGACGGTTGGGGCTATTCGGCCTTCCCGGTATATTTCCCCAGCCAGCCAAGCACCTCGCGATACCATTGGCGGCTGTTCTTCGGCTTCAGCACCCAGTGATTCTCGTTCGGATTGACCACCAGCCGCGACGGGATACCGCGCCGCTGCAGCGCGGTGAATGCCGCCAGCCCCTGGGTATAGGGAATGCGGAAATCCTTCTCGCCGGTGATCACCAGCATCGGCGTCTTCCAGCTGGTGACATGGTTGACCGGGTTCCATTTCTCGAACGCGGCGGGGTCTTCATAATAGGCCTTGCCGCCATGTTCCCATTCGTCGAACCATAGCTCCTCGGTCTCGTACGCCATGGCGCGGGCGTCGAACACGCCGTCATGCTGGACGAGGCACTTGAACCGGTCGGGCCATTGCCCTGCGATCCAGTTCATCATGTAGCCGCCATAGGAGGCACCGAGCGCGCAGGCATTATTGCCGTCGAGCCAGCCGAACTTGGCGGTCGCCGCATCGAGGCCCTTTTGGAGATCCTCCAGCGGCCAGCCGCCCCAATTGTTGCGGATCGCATCGGTGAAGCCCTGGCCGTATCCGGTCGAACCGTGGAAGTCGACCGCAACCAGGCCATAGCCGGCACCGGCAAACACCGCCGGGTTCCAGCGGTACGACCAGCTATTGTTGCTCGATCCCTGTGGTCCGCCATGAACCATGAAGGCGGCCGGTACTTTGGTGCCGGCGGCTAGGCCGGCAGGCTTTACCGCATAGCCCCACACCGTGTCGTTATTCGCGCCGGCAAAGCTGAAGCGCGTCACGTCGGGCAGATCGATCCCGGCAAGCTTGTCGGCATTGACCGCGGTCAGGCGGGTGGTCTTCTTGCCCGAAAGCAGCCAGAAATCGTCCGGCGCAGTCAGGCTGTTCAGCGCGAAGACGATGCCCTTGGCGGTCGGCACGACGCCCGACACATGCCCCAGTTGCGTGAGGCGCGTGACCTTGCCGCTTGCCGCATCGACCGTAAAGGCCGGGGTTTCCTGCGTATCGTCGGCAGTGACATAGAGGGTCTTGCTGTCGGCCGCCCAAGCGATCGAGGCGACCGAGCGGTCCCAGGCCTCGGTCAGCGCGCGGACCTGCCCGGTGGCGAGATCACGCAGCATCAGCACCTGGCGGTCGGCTTCATAGCCGGGACGCTTCATCGCGAAATAGGCCAGGCTGCGGCCATCGGGCGAGACGGTCGGCAGATTGTCCATGCCGTCATTGGCATCAGTCAGATTGACCGGCGCCGCCGAGCCATCGGCGGGTGCAGCGAAGATATCGAGATTGGTCGAGAGCGGTTCGATCCGGCCCGCTTCACGCAGCGCGAAATAGACCGTCTTGCCATCGCGGCTCCACGACACTTCCTCGCCGCCGCCATAGGGCTTGGACGGCGCATCGCCGACCAGCTTGCCACCGATGGCCACGCCATTGCCGTTCGCGCCCTCGGCGGTCAGCGGCAGCACGAACAATTGCGAGCGGCTGCCGTCGGACCATGTATCCCAGTGCCGCACGAACATCTGGTCATAGGTCCGCGCTGCGCCGGCATTCGGATCCTTCTTGATCATCGCCGGCTCAAGGCTCGGCGCGCCGGGCAGGCGATCGGCCCAGACCAGCACCTTGTCGCCGGTCGGCGCGACCTTGAACCCGCCAAAGCCACCCTGAAAACCCGTGAGCTTACGCGGTTCGCCGCCCGTGATCGCTACGGACCAGATCGCGTCGTCGCCACCCTTGTCCGACTGGAAATAGACCGTCGCGCCGTCGGCCGAGATCTGCGGGCCGGTTTCGTTGACATCAGCCTCCGCGACAAGCTTTTCGGGCTTCGCATCCTTTTTCGTCAGGTCGAGCCGCCACAGGTCGAATCGCCCCTTGTCCGCGGCCAGATCGGTCTCGCGCTGCTGCCAGACCAGCCAGTGGCCATCGGCGGAAACATCGGGCGCCGACACGCGAGAGAGCATCGTGACGTCGTCGATGGTGAGTTGGCGGGCAGCGGCCGGCGTGGAGGCTGTAGCGATCGCGATCAGGCTCGCGGACAGGATCATTTTCATGAACGCAACGATAGAGCAGATGACGCCGCCTGAGCAACGCCCCGGCCATGGCCAATGCGAGATATGCCGCCAGGACAGATCGAACCACCATCCAAACAAGCGACCGATCGCAGACCCGCTCCCTGTTAATGAGCGATAACAGGGAGAATAACAGGGAGCGGCATATTTTTTGGCGCGAATCGGGGTGTTTTGTTGGATAAAATCTCTATCAATATCAATGGTTTGATTGCCATTCTCCCTGTTATTTCGGAACAGGGAGATCGTCGGCACGGAACAGGGAGATGCCGCGGCCCGAACAGGGAGCGCGGGAGGACATAACAGGGAGTGCCGAGTCAACCGGTCGAATGAAGCTGCTTTGAGAGGGTTCATGGGCAGCATATTGATATAGCCGGACTTGCAGTTGAATCGGCCGGCCGGGAACCCCGTCGGCAAACACCCATCGGGGCTCCATGCGACCGGTCGCTTGCACGCTGGGACTTTGGGCTGACGCGCAATCGCCCCGGGCCTGATCGGTTTTTATGTCGTCTGGACGTGCAAGCTATGGTTTGTGCGGCGCGCTCTTCTAACTCCCCTCCCTGGAAGGGAGGGGAGTAGATTCATCCAGCACTACATGTCGCAAGGGGATAGGTGCCCGACCTGATCCGGAGCTGTCGAAGCCCATTCGCGGCGCGTGCCCTTCGACAGGCTCAGGGTAAATGGGAGTGGTGGAGCAACTCAGCTCGAAACCGATTTAGCGGGGTTGCCCCGTGATGCGGGCGATCTCGCGCGCGACCATCGTCTCGACCATCGCCGGCAAGTACGAATCGAGCCATTCGCGCAGCATCGGGCGAATCATCTCGCGCACCATGCCCTCCAGCGTGTCGGAACCCGGTGCTTCAGGCTTGATCACCATCCGCGACAACGCCTCGAGCGGACCGCGGCTTGCCTGGGTCGCCTGGGGCGAGAGGATCGATTCGGCGGCTGCGGGCTGAGCCTGAGGCTCCGCCACGGGGATTTCCGCAGCGACGGGGTTCGCCGCGCGAACCGGGTCGCTCAGTTCGAGAATCTCGCCATGACCAAAATCTTCATCATCGCTTCGCGGGACAGGCCCGCCAGGGCGAACCGGCTTGCGCACAGTCCGTGCGGAAACCGCCGCGTCGCCCTCTTCGGCGATGATGCGTTTGATCGACGAGAGGATGTCCTCCATCGACGGTTCGGCGCTGACATCCCCCATCGGCAACCCTCAAAACCCGAGCAACCGCATCGAAAGCGGTCCTACTTCGGCTCACCTGCGGGATTTGCGGTACCCCTGTCAACCGGCGCGTCGAGGATCGGGTCGAGCGGACGCGTGACTTCCGAGCCCTGAGCCCTGGTCTGCCGGGTGCTGGTGGCAATCGGCTGCGGCGCCGGATTCTCGGACCAGTCGTTCCATTTGCCGCTCACGCGCTTGTAATTGGTCACCGGATCATAGAGCGGCCCGCCGTCAAGGCCCAGGTCGCGCGCCTCGGCCCGGCCCATGGCGGCCTGCAGCGCAAAACGCGCGACATAGGCGTCGCGCCGCGCGGTCACGAGAGTGACTTGCGAGTTGAGCAGTTCCTGTTCGGCATTGAGGATGTCGAGAATCGTGCGGTTGCCGACGCTGTTCTCGGCACGGACGCCCTCAAGCGACAATTTGTTGGCGTTCACCGCCACTTCGGACGAGGCGATCACCTCTTCCGACGATTTCCACACCGCATAGGCCGAGCGGGTATTGGCGATGACGGTTCGCTCGGTTTCGGTAACCTGTTCGATTGCCTGCCCGCGTCGCTCCTGCGCCTGACGGACCTGCGCACCGGGAAGGCCGCCCTGATACAGCGGCAGCGTGAATGAAAGACCGGCAGTCGCCGATGTGCCATTCTGCGACCCGATCCCGCCGGGCACATTCAGTCCGTCGCCGAGCGTACCGAGATAGTTGAAATAATTGCCGGTCGCGACGCCGTTGATGCGGGGCAAACGGCCGGCCCGCGCCGCCTTGACGTCGAAATCGGTCGCATCACGATTCTTCTGAGCCGCAAGCAGATTCGGATTATTATCCAGCGCAATCTCGACCGCCTGGTCCGAGGCAGTCGGCGTGCCGGGAATGGCGGGCGGCGTTTCGAGCGAGCCGGGCACATCGCCGACCAGCCGGACATAATTCTCGCGGCTGGAGATCAGGCGCGATTCCGCCGTTTGCAGCTGGCCCCGCGCAACGGCAAGGCGGGCCTCGGACTGGGCGACGTCGGTACGGGTCAAGTCACCGACCTGAAAGCGATCGCGGCTCGCCTGCAAATTGACGTCGAGGACCTTCACATTCTGCTGGTTCAGCCCGACGATCGCCTCATCGCGAATAACGTCCATGTACGCGCCGACCACGGCCGTAAACAGATCGGCTTCGGTCCCACGCAAACCGAGCTGTGCTGCCTCGACGCGGGTTTCCGCGCCGCGCACCGAATTCTTTACCCCGCCGCCGCTGTAGAGCGGCACCGAGAACCGGGCATTGGCGTTGAGGCTGCGCTCAGGGGAGTTGACGCTCGTCGCGCCGGGGCCCTGGAGGACATTCTGGCTGAACCCGCCATCCGTGCTCAACGACGGCCGTCCCTGCGCCTTGGCGATCGGAACATTCTCGTCAATCGAACGAACGCGGGCGCGCTCCCCCGACAGCGTCGGGTTGGTGTTGTACGCCTTGACCAGCGCGTCGCGCAGCGTTTCCGCCGACACAGGCGCGGTGGTCAACGCCAGAGCGGTTCCGACGAGAAAATAGGTCCGACGCATAATCAGCGGCATCTTTCAGAAGGTGAAGGTCTTGGCCCGGGCGAAGCCGGGCAGCGGGACACAATCGATGTCGGCGAAATCGAGCAATGCGAAACCACCTTCGCTCTTGCGGCCCGATGTCAGCCGGGTGACGCCGCGATCGGCGATTCCGGCGACAACGCGTCCACCGTCGCGCAACTGCGCGACGAGCGATTCGGGCAGCTGCTCGACCGCGCCGTCAATCATCAGCACGTCATAGGGCGCGCCATCGGCGTGTCCGGTCTCGAGCGGCGCTTCGACCAATGTCACCCCGGCAGTGCCGGCCAGTGCCTCACGCGCCAGCGCGGCGAGCGCGGCATCGCTTTCCACCGCGACCACCGCAGCGACCAGTTCGGCCAGCACGGCGGCGGTGTAGCCGCCGGCCGCACCGATCAGCAGCACCTTGTCCGCGGGCAGCAGATAGGCCTCGGTCAGCAACCGTCCGGTTGCGATCGGCACGTTCTGGAAGCGCCCCTGCCCCAGCGGGAGCGCGGTGTCGCGATAGGCGATCGCCTGCGCCTCGGCGGGCAGGAACGCCTCGCGCGGGACGCGCGCCATCGCGGCGACCACGCGCGGGTCGCTGACCGCGTTGGTGCGCAACTGGCTCGCCACCATCGCATGGCGCATGGCGGTAAAGCGGTCGGAGTCGAGTGCCGTCAGTTTCATTGTGCCACCTTGTCGCACAACTGTTTTAGTCGCGCAATACACTTGTTTATCTGGCCGGCTTGTATCGTGCGACTGGCTCCGCGCCAAGCGAGCGTTGCACCCGGTCTGGCTGATTTTCTCGGCAATGTTCACAGTGGCGGTTGACAGGCACCCCACCCGCTGTGCATTTCGCGCGGCTCGCATCGAGGCCCGATGGCGGAGTGGTGACGTAGAGGACTGCAAATCCTCGCACCCGGGTTCGATTCCCGGTCGGGCCTCCAAGCGACAATCCCCGGCACATAGATGCGGTGGACACGGCAAAGCCGCCCGCCCGGCGCTCCGGGTCGGGCCGCCTGCCCCCTTATCCGACCCGCAACGGCCGAGCTCAGCTACCAGCGGTAGGACGCCTCCACGCCGATCACGCGCGGCGTGCTGTAGCGATTGATCGTCGTGTCGCGCGCGACGCGGTACACTTCATTGCCGACATTGTTCGCAAAGACGGTGAAGCTTGCCTTGTCGATCTCGATGCCGAGACGCAGGTTGATCAGGTCGTAATCGTCGAGCTTGACCGAATTGACCCGCAATTCCTGCAGGCCGCCGAACTGCACCGAGTAGAGCGCGTTGGCGACCAGCGTCGAACGCCCGATAAAGCCGTGGCGGAAGTTCAGATTCACCGCGCCGAGGAAATCCGGCACCTGCGGCAGCCGCAGATTGTCATAGCGCCCGCTGGTCACCTTGCCGCCCTGCCAGGACGCGTTGAGCGACGCGCGGAAGCGGCCATTGGCGACCGGCTGAGTCACGCTCAGCTCGCCCTCGACGCCATAGGATCTGGCATTGCCGGCATTGGTCAGGAAAGTCGTCGCCGCGATCGGGCAGGTCGGGTTGGTCAGGATGCAGCCATTATCGAGCTGCGCGATCAGGTTCTTCAGGTTGTTGTAATAGCCGGCGAACGCAAAGAACAACGACCGGTCCGGCGCCCCCTTCACGCCGATTTCATAGGTGGTCGAGTTTTCGTTGCCGAACGCGGCCGGGATGACATTGGGCTGGCGCGGATCGCCGAGATTGGTGTTGAAACCGCCCGCGCGGTAGCTCGATCCGACTTTGGCATAGGCGAGCACGCCGCCACCGGCCTTGTACGCGGCGGTGACATTGTAGGAGATATTGTCGGGCTTGATCTGCACGTCGATGACGCGCGCAGCGCCGCCAGCCGGGGCGCCGGTACCGCGGTCGAACAGCCGCGCGCTCAGCGACCGGTCATCCCTGGTGTAACGGACTTCACCGGTCAGGTTGAGGCTGTCGGTCAGGTCATAGCCGAGCGACCCATAGGCGGCGTAGCTCTTATAGCTCAGCGAGACCGGCGCGCGCGTGCCGGTCGAGGTGTTGAGCGCGGTCGGCGTGCGGAAAGTCGTGACCTGATAATCGCTGTTGAGGATCAGGACGTCGCCGCCGATCAGCCAGGTCAGCTTGCTGCCCAGGCCCGTGCCGCTCAGGTGCAGGTCCTGATTGAAGCTCCTGGTCCGGTCGATGACATAGGACGCACCAAACACGTCGGTCAGCCGCGCCGTTGCCTGCGGAATGATTCCCGCGGCCACCGCCGCGGCGACGCTCTCGGCATCGATGCCGTCATTGTCGAGGTCATATTGCGACTTGCGGTTGCGGTAATAGCTCGTCGCGCTGAGCGTCGCGCCGCCAAGATCGAGCGTGCCAAACGCCTGATAGGTGTTGTGATCCTGCGTCGCGCGCGGCTTCGTATTCCAGGCATAGGAGAATTTCGGCTGGGAATAGCCGTTCGGATAGCCCGGCGTGCCGCGCGCGATCGATATTTGGTAATGGACCGCCGGCGTGTCGAGATCCTGTCGCTCGGCCAGCAGGGTCAGGTCGAGCGGTCCGGTCCTGAACCGGATTTGCGCCCGCGCGCCATAGCCCTTCTGGCGATCGAAATAGGTGTCGTGGTCGGGATTGTAGAAAAAGCCGCCGGTTTGGGAGATGCCATCGCCGCTGAAGCGCACCGCGACCGAATCGCTCAGCGCGACATTCACCGCACCCTGGACCTGCTTGCCCTCGGTCTCGAAGTCGTAGCGCGCCCTGATATAGCCCGACGTGTCGAACTGCGGCTGCGCCGACACGATGTTGATCGCGCCGCCCACCGCGTTGCGGCCATAAAGGGCACCCTGAGTGCCGCGCAGCACCTCAATCCGTCCCACATCGAGAAAATCGAGCCGGGTGAAGTAGCGCCCGCCGACCCCGCCCCCGCCGATATAGGCGCCGTTGACGTACAGGCCGATGCTCGGGTCGCCATTGGTCGCCCGCGCAGTCGACGAGGCCCGGATCGAGATTTCCGAGTTGATCGACGAACTGAGATTGTTGAAGCGCACGCTCGGCTGATCGGCAAGCAGTTCGCGGGAATCGGTCGCCCCACCGCGGCTGGCCAGCGACTCCGCATCGATCACCGAGACGGCGGTGGGGATATCGGCGAGCCGCTCTTCGCGGCGGCGCGCGGTGACCACGACATCGCCCTGATTGTCCTGATCCCCGGCGGCGACAGTCTCTTCGGCCGGCGGCGCTGTCTGCGCCTGCCCGACGGCCGGGAGAATTGCGGAAATCAATCCGGCCGAAGCCATCAGCACTGCCTTGCGAGTCATCGTCCACCCCTTGCCGATATCGAGTCATGCTCGAATTATCGATAATTTAGACGATTCCTCACCCCGCTTGTCAATGAAGTTGGCGTTTGTCGCGCTAAAGCCCGAAAATTCCGGAGATCATCACCCTGCAGGAGTCGAACACTTGCGCCGCCAGCGCCGCGCTGACGCAGCGCGCGTCATCGGTCGCGGTGTGATGGAAGCGGTGCGCGCCGAAAATGCCGGCAACGCTGGTATAGCCCGCGGCGAGAATATTGGTCAGTTCGCCGGCCGAGCCCTGCCCGGACGGATAGGCCATTTCGAGCCCGGGCTGTCCGGCAAAGGCGTGCCGTGCGGCATCGACCAGTGCCGGGCTGGTGACCAGGAAACGCTGCGGGTCGGCGCTCGGCAGCGGCATGAGCAATCCCGCGCCGAGCTCATGCCAGTCGCGCGCCGCGACATTTGCCCCGAGATGGAGCCAGAATCGGGTCCGGTCGGGCGGCGGCGCGGCGCCGCGCAACGCATGTTCCGATCCCAGATTCTCATATTCATGGCCGCTGTTGCACAGGAACGCCAGGTTATGGCTCGTCACCGCCTGCCCCGCCCAGCGCGCCAGGGCGAGCCACACCGCAATGCCCGGGCCGCGCTCGCCCGCACAGCCGAACCAGCCCGATCGTGGCGTCGATACCACGATCCAGTCGCCCGCACCGCGATCGATCCGTCCGACCAGGTTGAAAGCGGGGCGTGTCCCTCCCTCCCCGTCGATCCGCAGTGTCGCGGTCCTGCCCGCGATCGCATCAGCCAGGAAAGGCCTGGCCAGCTTCGGGGCGATGACACCCACCGGTCCGGGAAACATCGGCACCGTGCCTATGGCGTTGAGTGCGAGCGCTTCACCGCTCGGGCCATTGGTGACGATCACCACACCGGCCGCGCCCGCGGCAAAGGCCGCCGTCACCGGTTCGCGGATCGGTTTGGCGACGGCGCTCGACCAGCGCTGGAACGGCAGGTCAAGCAAGGCGATCGCGCCCTTCAACGGCCCGCTCGCGCCGGCGCCGGGGTCGATCCGCACCAGCGGCCCGGAGACGCCGCCGGCCGCAGTCGGCACGACGATCGCTTGAGGAATGAGCGGCGCCGAATCGCGGCCCATGGTCAGCGACGCATGGCGCACCTCGAACCAGGGCACGGTGATCGCCTGGCGCTCGACCTGAAAGCCGGCGGCGGCCAGTTCGGCCTGCAGCCATTCGCCGCTGGCGGTATCGCCCGCGCCACCCGACGCCTTGTTGCCGAAGCCGATATAGCGATCGAGATCGGCCGAGAGGCGATCAGTGATATCGGCATCTGGGCCCGGGCTGGTCCCCGGATTAGTCATTGCCGCCACCGGCGCAGCGATCAGCGTCGTCACCGACGCCGTCAGAACATCGCGTCGCGTCGGTGCCGCCATTCGCTGTCACTCCTTGCGAGCGCGCCGCTTCGGGGGTTCGGCCTTTTTCGTCGCAAGATATTCTTCGAGCGGCGCAGTGAAGCCTTCCTGCAGATAGCCGAGCAGCGCCCGGGCGGCATCGTCGGCCGCATCCGGCTCGCGCGCCACGATGTGACGGCACAATTTGCTGAACAGCTCGGCCGAGTAATGCCCGCCTTTCTCGCTGAAATATTGCGCGGAGATCACATGATGCTGCCAGCGCGCGAACAGGGCGATCCGGTCGAGCATATCGGTCGCCAGCGCCGCGCCGCAGCGCCGCGCAATAAAGGCGCCGACCCGGTTCGATACCGCGAGATGCTCGAACGTATTGTCGGTTTGCCGCACGATCGTGCGGTACGCCTCCACCCGGCGCAAGAGCTCCTCACCATCCTCATCCGACATGGTCGTCGCGGCGATGCGGCAGACCACGCCGAACATCGCCTTCCACAGTTCGAGTACTTCGGTTGCCGCGTGCCGGTCGATCTCGATCACATGCGCCCCGCGCCACGGCACCACCTGGATGAAGCCGATATTGGCGACATGGCGGAACGCTTCGCGCACCGGTGCATGGGAGACTCCGAAGCGCTCGGCGATCTCGCGCTCGCGGATCCACGATCCGGGCTTGATCCGCCACTCGACAATGTCCTCGATCAATGCGTCAGCGATCAGGCGGTCCTGCGGCGGCGGCTCGGAAGCAATGCTATCGGTCATGGCCCTCGATATACCCGGCTGATCACTTATCGGTAGCGCGTATTCACCGGCATATGCAATATTATCGATAATATAGCGACTCGTAATGGAGAGACTCATGCGCCTGGATCTGCTGATCTCGACGATGCTTGCCACCATGACGATTGCGGCGCCCGCGACGGCGAAGCCCGACGCCGCGTCCTGTGCCGCTGCGACGCGCTATTCCGACGCGCACCGCGGCGTGGCGGTCTATGTGCTCGATCGTGGCAAAATGGTCTGCGATACCGCGCAAGGAGCCAGCACCACGCCTCACGAGCTCTGGTCGGGCACCAAGAGCTTTGTCGGCATCATCGCCGCCGCCGCGGTGCAGGATGGCTTGCTCACGCTCGATGAGCCGGCCGCGGCGACATTGGTCGAATGGCGGGACGATCCGCAAAAGAGCAGGATCACGATTCGGCAAATCCTGTCGATGACCAGCGGCCAGTCGAGTGTGATCGGCAAGCCGCCGACCTACAGGGACTCGCTCGACGGCGCGCTCATCGCCGATCCGGGCACGCGCTTTCTCTACGGCCCGACGCCGATGCAGACCTTCGGCGAGATCATGAAGCGCAAGCTGAAGGCGGCGGGACAATCGGATGACGTGCTCGCCTATCTCAAGCGGCGCGTGCTCGATCCGATCGGCCTGCGCTATGCCGACTGGCGCAAGGGCATCGACGGCAATCCCCTGCTGCCGCAGGGCGCCGTGCTCACAGCGGCTGAATGGGCGAAATTCGGCGAGTTCGTCCGCGCCGGCGGCATGGTGGCGGGCAAGCCGATCGTCGATCCGGCGAGCTTTGCGGCGATGTTCAAGGGCAGCACGGTCAATCCGGCTTACGGCCTGACCTGGTGGCTGCCGCATGTCGGGAAAGCGGCCGACCCCATCACCGCCGGTACCGATATCGGACGCCGCGCGGCGGAATTGCCGGCCGATATCGTACTGGCGGCCGGCGCCGGGGATCAGCGGCTCTATGTCATCCCCTCGCTCGGCCTGACGATCGTGCGCATGGCCGAGCTGAATATCGCCGCCCTGATGAACCCGCCGAAAGATCCAGCCGAACGCTGGTCGGATGTCGATTTCCTGAAGCTGCTGAAAGCAACCGATTAACTCGCTTTGCGCTTGAACAGATTGCGGAACGGATAGGCGAACTGCGCGCGATAGCCGCGCGGCACGTCTTCCACCACGCCATAGCCCGTGGGCCATTCGCCCTTCGGGAAATGATGCGTGCCGAACAGCCGGTCGAGCCAGGGGAAGTGGATCGCGAAATTCTTGTCGATCGCGACATCCTCGATCCCGTGATGCCAATGATGGAAGCGCGGCGTGACGAGGAACTTGCCGAGCGTATCGAAATCGCCGCGCAGATTGGCGTGCACCAGCGAGGCATAGATATAGACCATCGAGACATAGGCCTGCATCACCGAGGGCGCGAAGCCGAAGGTGAGCAGCGGCAGCGAGGTCACGCCGCGCAGCAGGATGATCTCCACGAAATGCATCCGTGATCCGGCCAGCCAGTCCATCGACTTGGCCGAATGATGCACGGCATGGAATCCCCACAGGAAAGGCCAGCGGTGAAAGGCGCGGTGAAACCAATATTGCATCAGGTCGGTCAGGAACATCGCCGCGGCGAACTGTACCAGCCAGGGCAGGCCGCCGACCCAGGCGCGGAACTGGCCGAAATTGCTGGTCGAGGCCATGATGAAGGTCGATGGCGCCAGCGCGAGAAAGGTGATCAGCTGCACCATCATCGAGCTGACGAGATAATAGAATAGATCCTCGCGCCATTCGGTGCGGAACAGGCGCTGGTCGCTGCGGTGCGGGAAGATCCGCTCGATCGGGGCGAACATCAGCCCCGTCGCGATCATGTTCAGCGCGAAGAAATCGATCCCGAAAAAGATCCCCCAATTGTGGCTTTCGGCCGGCTGGACCGCTGCGCCGCCGAGCAGCGTTGCGACCAAGGCAATGATCAGCGCGGTCGCACCCAGCGCCTTGCGCGGCCGGAGCAGCAGACTGAGCAGCGCCAGGCCATAAGCGGCAAGCAATGTGATATGGACAAAGGCGCGAAAGCCGCTCTGGCCGCGAACCAGCTCCAGCTGCGGCATCGCGAACCAGTCGGGCCAACGCAGCGCGGCCACAAAGCAGAGTCCGGCGAGAGCGAAGACCAGCGAGAAGAACCCTGCGAACCAGCCCGTCCCAAAACCGCGCGCCTCGATCGGCGCCTCGAGATCGCGCAGCAGATTGCCGACCAGTCCCCGTTTCATTGCTTATGCTCCCCGTCGATCCGCGCGATCATATGCCGAGCCTCTATACAAAAGCCATCATCTCAGATCAGTCGCTCAAGCAGGCCGATCAGCGGCAGATCGGCCGGCGGCATGGCCAAAGCGTGGAGATCGGCCGGCGCGACCCAGTCGATCGCCACCGCGTCCAGCGCGCGCGGCGTTCCGCTCCACTCGCGGCAGAGATAGAGCAGCAGCAACAGATGCCGTTCGCCCAGTTTTTCGCTGGCAAAGGCGCCCGGTACGATGTTCGCCGCTGAGACTGTGATGCCGAGCTCCTCGTGCAGTTCGCGGATCAGCGCCGCCTCGGGCGTTTCACCGCGTTCGAGCTTGCCGCCGGGAAACTCCCACAGCCCGGCCATCGCCTTTCCCGGCGGACGCTGCTGCACCAAAACCCTGCCCTCATCATCGATCAGAGCAGCGGCAACGACAGGAAACAGGACCAATTCCGCTGTTTCGATGACGACGTTCGCCATTGATTAACTCTCCTGCCCTAAATCGGGGGTCTATATCTGGCACGGGCGAACCCGCATGATCATGAGCGCGATAAAAAGACTGGCGGGAAATCGTAAGGGCGGCACGGCCATCGAATACGGCCTGATCGCCGCGCTGGTCGTCATCACCATGATCGCCGCCTTTGTCGAGGTCGCCAACACGACCACCTCCATGTGGGGCAATGTGAACACCAAAATGGAAACCGCACGCGCAGGGTGAGAAAAAGTTCCCTGCAATCACATTCACGACGCGTTTTTTCCGCCCGGCTTAAACTTTCATCAACCTAGCCCTTCTAAACCTGTGGTTGCTGTCCCGGTTCTCCGGTTCAGCCGGGTAACTGAAGTCTGACAAGGGAGACCGGAAATGAAGAAGATTCGTAACTTCATCAAGAATAGCAAGGGCGCCACCGCCATCGAGTACGGCCTGATTGCCGCTCTTATCGCAGTCGCAGCAATTGCCGCGATGCAGGGCCTGGGCAACCAGCTGAAGACCACGTTCACGAACGTGTCGTCGAACATGAAGGCTACCTGAACTTTTCTGAAGCTTAAAAGAATTGGGCGGCGGAACATCGGTTCCGTCGCCCTTTTTCTATTGCTCGCAAGAAACATGGTTAATGAGATGTCAGCTTAATTTTTAGAGTCGCCCCATGGCAAGAAACTTTTCGCGCCGCACCTGACGTAATTGTTTGGAATCGAGGCCGCTCAACTCCCCGAGAGCGTGGCCGATGGCATCGCCCAATGCCGCGATCGCCATGGTCGGGTCGCGGTGCGCGCCGCCCAGCGGTTCCGGCACGATCGTATCGATGATGCCCAGCCCCTTCAGGTCCTGCGCTGTGACTTTCATCGCCTCCGCCGCATCGGCCGCCTTGTCAGCGGTGCGCCACAGGATCGAAGCACACCCCTCGGGCGAAATCACCGAATAGACCGCGTGCTCGAACATCAGCACCTTGTTGCCGGCGGCAAGCGCGATCGCACCGCCCGAACCGCCCTCGCCGACGATCGCCGCGACCATCGGCACGCCAAGCGCCAGGCATTGCTCGGTCGAGCGCGCAATCGCCTCTGCCTGGCCGCGCTCCTCGGCCTGGACGCCGGGAAAGGCGCCGGATGTGTCGACCAAAGTGACGACCGGCAAGCCGAACCGGTCGGCCAGCTGCATCAGGCGGATCGCCTTGCGATAGCCCTCCGGCTTGCCCATGCCGAAATTGTGCCGCAGGCGGCTGGCGGTATCGTCGCCCTTTTCATGGCCGATCACCATCACGCGTTGCCCGCGGAACTGCGCAAAACCGCCGAGAATCGCCTGGTCGTCGCCAAAGGCGCGATCGCCGGCAAGCGGCATGAAGCCGTCGAACAGACCAGCGACATAGGTCAGGAAATGCGGCCGCTCGCCGTGCCGCGCGACTTGTGTCTTCTGCCACGGCGTCAGCCGCGCATAGGTGTCGCGCAGCGCCTTGTCCGACTTGGCCTGCAGCCGCGCGACCTCGGCGTCGATATCGACCGTGCCGTCGGCGGCGGTTTCGCGCAATTCGTCGATCCGCCCTTGCAGGTCGGCGATCGGTTTTTCGAAGTCGAGGAAGCTTGCCATCAGGTCGCGTCGGTTAAGCCCCCTGCCCTTTCACGTCAACGCGCTCCTTCGCGCCGGACCGGTGCTTCGCATCGGTCAGCGGATGTCGACTGTTGACCAGTTCGACCAGCCGCGCGCTGTCGATATGGGTGTAGATCTCGGTCGTGGCGATATCGGCATGGCCGAGCATCGATTGCAGCGCGCGCAAATCCGCGCCGCCTTCAAGCAGGTGAGTCGCGAAGGCATGGCGCAGGACATGCGGGCTGACCCGGTCCGGCGGAATGCCTGCTTCCGCCGCCAGCGCCTTCAGCAACTGATACAGGCGCACGCGCGACAAATGGCTCTTGCCCGAGGGAAACAGCCAGGCGCGATCGGTGGCAACAAGGTCGCGCCACCCTGCTACTGCCGCACGCGCGCGGTCGGAGATCGGCACCAGCCGCTCACGCCCGCCCTTGCCGCGCAGAATGAGATACGGCCGGTCAGGCGCGATGGCATTGCGCGGCAACGACACCAATTCGGTCGCGCGCAGCCCCGATCCATAAAGCAGCTCAACCAGAGCGAGCAGCCGGAGATCGTTCGGATCGGGCAGATCGCGCGCAATCCTGGCGGCGATCGCCGCGAACAGCCGATCGACATCGCCATGCCCGAGCGTCTTGGGCAGCGCACGCTGCGCGCCCGGCCGGGGCAGCGCCGCACCCGGATCATCGGAACGATGCCCTTCATCGGCGAGAAAGGCGTAGAAGCGCCGCAGTGCCGCCGATTTGCGCGCCACGCTGGACCGCGACAGCGTCAGCCAATGCTCGCCCAATCGGGCGAGATCGCTCGCCGATGCCGTTGCCAGCCGCCCCTCAAGATGCTCTGACGCGAGCATCAGGTCGCTGCGATAGGCGGCGATGGTGTTCTTCGCCGCTCCGGCCTCCGCCGCCATCATTTCCAGGAACCGCTCGACCAGATCCCGATCGGGCATCGAGCGGTCCATCGACGCGGTCAAAGCCGTGCGATCGCCTCGGCGGCGATCATCCGCGCCTCGCCGGTCAGGCCGACCGCACGAAGCGCGCTAACACTTCGAAACAGTACTTCAGGCGGAACCCCATGCCAGTCGCTGGTCTGCATCCCGATTGCCGCAAGCAACAGGACCAGCCCGGGCTGATTCTGCCGCGCGGCGCGGTCGATTGCGCGGGTCCAGCCATTTTCATTGCCGATCGGCACATCGAGCGACCGCGCGCCGCTCTCCGCCTCGGCAGCGGAAATCTTGCCCAGCCCGGCCATTCCGGCGAAGAACATCCGCCGCTTCAACCCAGTGCTGTCATTCTTCCCGGCATAGCCGCTGACATCGCCATAGCGATAAGCCGTGCCTGTATCGGTTTCGGCCAGCGCCAGCATCGCCCAGGCGTCGCTGCCCCGCGCGGCACGGTTGCGCCAGCGCTGCGCGAAACTGTCGAGCCCCGCGGTCAGCATCGATGCGACGATCCGGTCGACATCGGCCTCTTCCGTATCGGCCGGCAAGCGCGCCGCTGCACGCGCGGTCAGGATCAGTCGCGCGAACCGGCCATCGGCGGTCTTGGGTTCGTCCCACAACGTGCGTAACGCGGTCATGCGCTCTGCCCGGGTCGCACCGTTGTAAGCGGTGCGGAGATCGCGAGCTACGCCGATCTCGGCGATCGATTGATCGTCCTCCGCATCGAGCGCGCCGTAAAGATCAACCAGCGCCGCATTCGACAGCACGCCCCGCGCCGCGGCATAGTCGGCCGGTGCGATTCGGTTGCGCGTATCGAGCATCGGCGACAGCGCACGCCATGCCTGCACATGGGGTGCGGCGGTCTTAAGCAGGCTGTCGGGAATCTCCGTGCCTGTAGCGGTCGCCAGGCCATAGCGGAACGCGGTCAGCTGCGAGACGGCGTCCCACTCGATCGTGATCGCCTGGCGGCCGCGCGAACCGGTACCGGCGACCTTCTTGGCGAGCAGAATATCGATGCCGCGCGCGACGCCTGCCTTTTCGGCGGCGTTGAGCGCCGGAGTCGATTTGGCCGGCAATCCGGCCAGCCCTGCGCAAATACCTGGGGCGAGTAGCCAGGCGCGCTCGCGCGCGACCTTGGCGCCCTGGTCGGCCAGCGAACACAGTGCACCGGGGTCGCCGGTCGCCAGCGCCGCCTGCATCGCCACCTGATAGAGTTTTGGCGTGTAATTGTCCGAATCGACACTCTGCACGAGCGCGCGCGCCGCGACCGATTCGCCCATGCGGATAAGCAGCCAGGCCCGCTCGGCGGCGAAATCGGCGCCATTGACCTGCGCAGGCGTGTCGATTCGCGCCATCAACGCACGGCGCAGGCCGATCGACAGCCAGCGCGAGGCGACCGGTGCATCGAGATAGCGCATCAACGCTTCGAGATAGATGCCGTCGGCGCCGCGGAATGCAGTCGGTCCGAGCGCACCCTCAGCCGGTCCGGCAGGGCCGACACTGGCCATCGATCGCCGGGCATAGTCCGGCATTTCGTACCGCACGCTCGTCGTGACCTGCGGCAAGGTGGGATCGAGCGGCGCTGGCGTCGCTTCAGCCACCGGTGCGTCCGGGGCATCGGGGTCCACGACACCGGGAACGCCCGGGACGGGCACAACAGGAGAAGCCGCCGGCCGCGGCGACTGCGCCGCAGGGGCGGCGGTCGGGCGCGGGCGCGGCGGGGGTGCCGGCGCAGGCGTCGTGACGGGCTCGTTGAATCCGGGCGGCAGCAGCGATTCAGGCTTGTCCTGTCCCAGCGCGGGGATCCCCGCGCCGAGCAACATGACCGCCAGTGCGCCGAGCGAAGCGCTAGTTCGAGAGATTCGCAAGCGGAACCACCTTCTCGACCCGAACCGGCGCCTTTTCCTTGGCGCTGCCGGCCAGCAGAAACAGTCCGCCGACCAGTACGACCAGAACGACGATGAGCGTAACCATCAAGCGGGACATGAAAAAAACCCTGTGAAAACGAATTACAAGTCGAGAGCAGCGACCTTTTGCCGCAGACGCGGGGTCGCTGTATAGCCCCGGCGCAATGTTGCAAAGCCACTCACCTCCTCAGCCCTGGACCGGCCTGCCTATTGTTCTCGTCGGCCTGATGGGGGCGGGCAAATCAACCGTCGGCCGTCGGCTCGCCGCGCGCATGCGTCTCCCCTTCGTCGATGCCGACAATGAGATAGAGGCTGCGGCCGGCATGTCGGTCGCCGATATCTTCGAAAAATTCGGCGAGGCGCATTTCCGCGACGGAGAACGCCGGGTCATCGCGCGGCTGATCGACGGCACGCCAAAGGTCATTGCGACCGGCGGCGGCGCCTTCATCAACGATGATACGCGTGCACTGATTCTCGACCAGGCGATCGCGATCTGGCTCGATGCCAATGCCGATGTGCTGGCCGACCGGGTGCAGCGCCGCGATTCCCGCCCGCTGCTGCGCGGCCGCAATCCGCGAGACGTGCTGATCGAGCTCGCCAAAGTGCGCAACCCGTTCTACGCGATGGCGCCGATCCGCGTGCCAAGCCACCACGCGCCGCACGAAGTTACCGTCAACGCAATCCTGAAAGCGCTCGGCTCATGACCATGATTACCGTCGAGCTGGGCGCCAGAAGCTATCCGGTGATCGTCGAGAATGGCTTGCTCGCCAGGGCAGGCGAGCATCTCGCACCGCTGTCGCGCGGGCGGGTTATGGCGATCGTGACGGACAAAAATATCCGACCGCATCTCGCCACGCTGCAGGCATCACTGCGCGCGGCCGGCGTCGCGAGCGAAGCGATCGTCCTGCCGCCGGGCGAAGGCAGCAAGAGCTGGGCGACGCTGGAGCTGCTGACCGACCGCCTGCTCGATCTCGGCGTGGAGCGCGGCGATCATGTCATTGCGCTTGGTGGCGGCGTGATCGGCGATCTGGTCGGCTTTGCCTGCAGCATCGTCAAGCGCGGCTGCGGCTTCGTACAGATCCCGACCACGCTGCTCGCCCAGGTCGATTCGTCGGTCGGCGGCAAGACCGCGATCAACTCGCGCGCCGGCAAGAATTTGATCGGCGCCTTTCACCAGCCGGCACTCGTGCTGGTCGATCCGACCACGCTCGACACGCTACCGCTGCGACAGGTCCGTGCCGGCTATGCCGAAGTGGTCAAATACGGCCTGATCGACGATTTCGGCTTTTTCGAATGGTGCGAGGCCAATGCCGCCGCCCTGCTCACCGGCGATGCCGCCGCCCGCACTTATGCAATCGCCCACAGCATTGCCGCCAAGGCGCGGATCGTCGCCGAGGACGAATATGAAACCAGCGGCAAGCGCGCGCTGCTCAACCTTGGCCATACCTTCGGCCACGCACTGGAGGCCGAGGCGGGTTTTTCCGACAGACTGCTGCACGGCGAGGGTGTCGCTGCGGGCATGGCGCTTGCGTTCGGCTATTCGGCGGAACGGGGACTCTGCCCGGGCCAGGACGCCGCGCGCGTCGCGGCACATTTCCGGGCGGTAGAACTGCCCGACAGCGTATCCGCCGCCGGCATTCAGGCCGATGGCGCGACTCTGGTTGCGCACATGCTGCACGACAAGAAGATGGATGCCGGCACCCTCCCCTTCCTGCTCGCCCGTGGCATCGGGCAAACCTTTGTCGACAAATCCGTTCAGCTGGACGACGTGACGCGATTCCTCAATGCTCAGGCGGAACGCGTGTCGGCCTGAGGCGGCGCTCAGGCTGGCCTGCGCATCGCAATCCAGCCGAGCCACAACCATCCGGCAATCAGCAGCAAGCCGCCCAGAGGTGTGACGGCGCCCAGCCAATGCGGCAGCCCTATCGCCATGAGGTAGAGAGTGATCGCGAAGATCGCGCCGCCGAGCAGGAACAACGCCGCCGGGGCCTTTGCCTCCAGCCGCAATGCCACAAGCGCGGCGACGGCATGGATCATCTGATATTGCGCGCCGGTCTTCAACCATTCGGCCGCGATACCGTTGGCGCCATGCGCACCGAACGCTCCCGCAACAACCGCGAATGCGCCCGAGAGCGCCGCCAGAATCATCAATATCTGTGTCATCCACACCCCGCTTGCGCCGCAACGCGTTTGATCCGGCCCCTATCGGATTGTTTCAGTGTCGCCAGACGATCGTCGAAGAAAATCAGCAGCGGCTCGCCGGGGTCGGGATCACTGATCACCGCAACGATTTCCTTGCCCGCCCTGGTTCGGTAGTGAATTGCAATGTCCGCGCTGAGCACGTCGAGATCGTCGCTGCGCGGTCGCGCCCGTTTCAGCGCAGCGATCGTCACGGCAATCTGCCCGCGTGTCAGCCAGCATGTCTTTGCACGGCGGACGGGAACAACGCCGTCGCTGCGCTTGGCGTAATACCCTTTCTCCCCCTTGGCCAAATCGCTGACCGGCCAGATCTCGGACAGGATCAATCGCGCGGATTTGATCGTGCGCGCATCAATATGCCGAAATTCCGGTGCGACGCCGGCACGCCCCCTGGCCGATAGCGGGGCAGCTAATACCAGCCCAATCAGCACCGGCCACGCCGTCATCATCGCAGCCAGTCTCATCATTGCCATGTCGCGAGTTCCCCCAGCAAAGCCGGCGCTTGTGTGGTGACCAGCGCCATCGCGACGATCAAGGCCGCGACGCTGATCGCCAGCACCGCGCCCGCCAGCATATCCTTGGCCGCCTTGATCTCGGGATGAATCTCCGGATGGAGCCGGTCGATCACCGCCTCGAGCGCCGAATTGATCAGTTCGAGCGCCAGCACCAGCGCGCTCGTCACCACGATCAGAGCCCACCAGATTGGCGACGGACGCAGGATCAGCAGCGCGACGATCGCCAATACCGCGCAGCACACCTGAGTCCGGAAGCTGCGCTCGCGCCGCCACGCCGCCTGCCAGCCCGCCACCGCGAAGCTCAGCCGATCGCGCAGCGGACGATTCTTCATATCAAACGAGTCGTCATATCGAGCCGGACTCGTCGATGCCGCTCCGGGGATCCTGCGTGATGATCCGGTCGCGCGCGGCGCGGAGATCGCCGGTCTCATATTGTGCCTTCAACCGTTCCTTGTCGCGAGCGCGATAATGATCCTCGGTCCGGACGATCTCCTCCTCCTCGATCCCCAGGCTGCGCATCGCCATCCTGGCCATCTTGACCGCCGATTCCATCACCTCGCGCACCACACCCGAGGTCGGCGCGTCTTTCAGCTTCAGCAACGCACGGCGGTCATAGGCGCGCACGAAAATCTCCGCCTTGGGAAAGGCCTTGTGCACCGCCTCGACCATTTCCGGGCCGATCTGATCCTTGTCGAGGCAGAACATGATCAGCTCCGCTTCCGCTGCACCCGCTTGGCGCAACAAATCCATGCGCGTGCCATCGCCATAATAGACTTTGGCGCCGAAATTGCCGGCCACGTCGATCATCTCGATATCATTGTCGATCAGCGTCACCGGAATGCCCTGGGCCACCAGCATCTGGCCGACCGTCTGGCCGAACCGGCCATAGCCAACGATCAGTGCATTGGCGCCGTCCGAGGTCGGGCCTTCGCGATCCTCGAGCCTGACCGGCTCGGTGCGGATCCGCTGCGTGATCCGCATCAGGAATGGGGTGGTCGCCATCGACAGGGTCACAATCGCGCCGAACAGGCTCGCCGCCTCGGGTTTAATCAGCCATGCGTTCTGTGCCTGTGCGAACAGGACGAAGGCGAATTCGCCGCCCTGGCTGAGCAACAGGCCCAGCGCCAGCGCTTCGCGCCAGCGCATCTTGAACAGCAATCCGATGCCCATGATGATCGCGGCCTTGGTCGCGATCAGAGCCAGCGCCATCCCGGCGACGAAGAAGGGCCGCTCGGCGATCGCGTGCAGATCGAGCAGCATGCCGATGGTCAGGAAGAACAGCCCGAGCAGGATCGAACGGAACGGCTCGACATCAGCCTCAAGTTCATGGCGATAGGGTGAATCCGCCAGCATCACGCCGGCGACGAACGCGCCGAGCGCGGTTGACAGGCCAAGCGTCTCCATCACCGCCGCGCTGGCGATCACGGTGAACAGCCCGGCAAAGACGAACATCTCGCGCTCGCCCATATTGCCGATGGTGCGGAACAGCGGGCGGAGCAGGAAACGCCCGGCCAGGATCAGCCCGGCGATCGCGATCAGGGTGTAGATGAACAGCAGCCAGCCCGGCGGGCCATCGGCATCGGCGGGATTGCGCGACATCACTGCGATGATCGTGATCAGCGGCACGATCGACAGATCCTGGAACAACAGGATCGAAAAGGCGCGCTCCCCGAACGGCGTGCGCATACGCCCCGCCGATTGCAGCATCGGCAGCACCTGAGCAGTCGAGGACAAGGCAAGCGGTAACCCAAGTGCGAACGTGGCCGCGACCGAGGACTGCGTGCCAACCCATACGACCGCGGAAATGGCGAGCCCGCACAACACGACCTGCAACGAGCCGAGCCCGAAAATCTCCTGCTTCATCCGCCACAGCCGCGACGGGTTCAGCTCAAGCCCGACGATGAACAGCAGCAGGGTGATGCCCAGTTCGGCAATGCCCATCTTCGATTCGGCGCCGCCGACCAGGCCGAGCAATTGCGGCCCGACCACTGCGCCGGCGACCAGATAGCCCAGTGTGGCGCCGAGCCCGAAGCGCCGGAAGATCAGCACGAAGACCAAGCCGAAGCCGAGCAACACCACGCCGTCGCGAAGCAGGGACGCGCCGTGCTCCATCAGCGCGCGGCCCCAAGGGCTTGGGCGGCAGCGTCAGCGGCTGCTTCGAAGGCGAGACGAATCGAGGCGTGCCGCGCGGTATGCGGCAAGGCCGGCACGAACAGGTCGAAGCCAGTCCAGCCCGGCACTGGCCCCTTACCCGCCAGCCAAGAGGTCAGTTCATCGCGGGCGGTGGCCAACTGCTCCGGCGTCTTGCCTATAATGTCCGCTGCCAGCAGCGAGGATGATGCCTGTCCCAGCGCGCAGGCACGAACCAGCATGCCGACCGCACTGACATGGTCCGCCGCATCGAGATTGACATCGACCGTCACCCGGCTGCCGCATACCGGCGAGCGTTTTTCCGACGACCCCATCGGGTCTGGCAACCGGTCCTGATAGGGGATGGTCGCAGCCAGCCGCAGGATTTCGGTATTGTAGAGCGGCGCATTCATCGCCGTGCTCCCCGGGCCGTGTTGGTGGCGCTGTCGGTCATATTGTCTCCGTCGCTGAACACCGGCTCCCCCTTGCGCCGACGATCAACGAAATCGGCAATGCTGGCGCTGGTCGTGTTGAGCAACGGATAGGTACGCGACTCGGTCAGCCATAGCGGGCGATGCGATGGGCCGCCGTTCATCGTGTCGGTTATCAGCACGACGAGCAGGAACACCAGGCTGGCCAGGATCAGGCCCTTGATCGCGCCGAATCCAAAGCCGAGCGCGCGATCGACCGGTCCGAGCACTGACGTCCGCGTTCGGTTGCCGAGCGCCCCGGCCACCATCCGCCCGCCGAAGTAGGTCACACCGGCAATGATCGCAAACGCCAGCACCGCCGCACCCGAAGTCGTGCCAACCATCGGTGCTAATATGGCAGAAACCGGAATGTGCAGGAGTTTCAGCGCGAAAACGATCGCGACCCAGGCGAACAGCGATAATATCTCGGTCACGAAGCCACGCATCAGCCCAAGGCCGGCCGAACCGATCACGGCAATCAGCACGAGAATGTCGAGTGCGGTCAGTCCCATTATGCCTTTATGCCCTTAACGTTCACGCGGCCCTGACCGTTCGTTTCGAGCGATGTCGAAAAACTGCGCCACGGCTTTTGTGACAAATGTCTCGACGTCGCTCGAAACGAGCGGAGGGTGATTGTCCCCAGAAAGGTGGAGATAGAGCGCAGAGTCAGTCGGCGCTACCCACGGCCGAGCATATGATCGACGAAAGCCCCGAGCGTCTTGAATCCGGCGAGTTTCAGGCCGCTTTTGTCGTCGGTCACCGCAGCGGGAACCAGCGCTCGCTCGAACCCAAGCTTGCTCGCTTCCTTCAGGCGGAGAGCGCCATGCGCAACTGGCCGAATCTCGCCCGACAGCGCAATTTCACCAAACGCCACCGCATCGACCGGCACTGGCCGCTCGCTCAACGCGGAAACCAGGGCCGCGGCGACCGCCATATCGGCCGCCGGGTCCTGCACGCGATACCCGCCGGCGATGTTGAGATAGACTTCCGACGTCGAAAAGCTCAGCCCGCAGCGCGCTTCAAGCACCGCCAACACCATCGCCAGTCGGCCTGAATCCCAGCCAACCACCGCACGACGTGGTGTCGCCCCCGAGGCCAGCCGTACCACCAAAGCCTGAATTTCGACCAGAACCGGCCGCGTCCCCTCAAGTGCCGGAAACACCGTCGTGCCGGTCACGCCCTCATCGCGCTGCGTCAGGAACAAAGCCGATGGATTCGATATCTCGGCCAGCCCCTCGGCGACCATCGCGAACACGCCGATCTCATCAGTGCCACCAAAGCGATTCTTGATTGCGCGCAGGATACGATATTGATGGCTGCGTTCGCCCTCGAAGCTCAGCACGGTATCGACCATATGCTCAAGCACGCGCGGGCCGGCGATGCTGCCGTCCTTGGTGACATGCCCGACCAGCACCACCGCAGTCCCGCGCTCCTTGGCGAAGCGAATCAGCTCCTGCGCCGATGCGCGCACCTGGCTGACCGTGCCCGGCGCGCCCTCGATCAGGTCCGAATGCATCGTCTGGATCGAATCGATCACCAGCAGCGCAGGCGGTCGCCCCTGCCCCAGCGTGGTCAGGATATCGCGCGTCGATGTCGCAGCGGCGAGTTGCAGCGGCGCATTGCCGAGGCCAAGCCGCCGCGCGCGTAACCGCACCTGATCCGCTGCCTCCTCGCCCGATACATAGACGACAGGCAGCCCGGCCAGCGCCATCTTCGCGGCAGCCTGCAGCAGCAAGGTGGATTTGCCGATCCCCGGATCGCCGCCGATCAGGGTCGCCGACCCCTCGACGAAGCCGCCGCCCAGCGCACGGTCCAGCTCGGCGATCCCGCTCGGCATCCGCTCGGGCAAGGCGATCTCGGCATCGAGACCGACCAGTTGGAAGGCGCGGCCGCCGGACTGGAGGTTATGCTTGGCCTGGAACGGCGTGACGGTGCCGCCCGCTTCCTCGACCAGCGTGTTCCATTCCGCGCAATCGGCGCACTGCCCGGCCCAGCGATGCGAGACCGATCCGCAGGCCTGGCAGACATAGCGTTTCTGAGGTTTTGCCATAGGATACACCTTATCGCCCTTGGAACGATAAGGGAACAAATATGTCAGCTGAGTACCAGATATTGGCGCTGCGTCCCTTTGTCCCGGCCCGTGATTTCGACCTGTCGAAACGCTTTTACACCGCCATGGGCTTCACCATCAACCATGCGGATGCCGAGGTGGCGATCTTCGAAAGCGGCAGGTTCGGCTTCATTCTGCAGAATTTCTACGTCAGGGAACTGGCTGACAATTTCATGCTTCAATTACTAGTCACCGATGTCGATTCATGGTGGCGCAACATCGGACCCGAGCACTTCGTCGCGGAGTTCGGCACTTCGCAACCCACTGCGCCGGTACTGCAAAGCTGGGGCATGAAGGTCGGCTTCCTCACCGATCCAACCGGGGTGCTATGGCACATCGCCGAAGCACCCCGATAGACATCAGGCCGGTCGCGCCGGAATCGTCAGCCCCTTCTGTACCGCCGGCCGCGCCAGGCCGCGTTCCAGCCATGCCGGCACATTCTTCAGCGTATCGAATTCGACGATCTCACCAGCTTCATAGAAACCAACCAGGTTCCTGACCCACCCCAGCGTCGCGATATCGGCAATGCTATACTCATCGCCCATGATCCATTCGCGTCCTTCGAGCCTTTGCTCGAGCACGCCCAGCAACCGCTTCGATTCCGCCGCGTAGCGATCGCGCGGCCGCTTATCCTCATACTCGCGCCCGGCGAATTTATGGAAGAAGCCAAGCTGGCCGAACATCGGCCCGACCCCACCCATCTGCCACATCACCCACGCGATCGTTTCGTAGCGCTTGGCCGGGTCAGCCGAGAGGAACTTGCCGGTCTTTTCCGCAAGGTAGATCAGGATCGCGCCGGACTCGAACAGGCCGATCGGCACACCGCCCGGGCCGTTGGGGTCGATAATGGCCGGGATCTTGCCATTCGGGTTGAGTGACAGGAATTCCGGGGTCCAGCTCTCATTCTTGCCGATATCGACAAGGTGTGGCTCATAGGGCAGGCCGATCTCCTCCAGCATGATCGATACCTTGACGCCATTGGGGGTCGGCAGGCCGTAAAGCTGGATGCGGTCGGGATATTGCGCCGGCCAGCGGGTCGTGATCGGGAAGTCGGCAAGATCGGTCATGGAGGTCTCCTTCGCGGTGGAGATAGTCACGCGGCCCCGGCTTCGCTATGCCGCGCCGCTATGCAGGCAACCGACCTCCGCGTCGCCCTCTTCAGCGGCAACTATAATTATACGCGCGACGGGGCAAACCAGGCGCTGAATCTGCTTGTCGGGCATCTGCTGAAACAGGGCGTGACAGTGCGCGTCTATTCGCCGACCAGCCGCCGCCCCGCCTTCCCACCAACCGGCGATCTGGTCAGCGTGCCATCGCTGAAACTTCCTGGCCGCGACGAATATAAGATTTCGCGCGGCCTGCCCGCCAGCATTCGGCGCGACCTGGCCGCATTCGCGCCCAATGTGATCCATGTCTCGGCGCCCGAAGTGCTGGGCCATCGTGCGGTCAGCTATGCGCGCAGGCATGGCATCGCGGCGGTCGCTTCGCTCCATACCCGGTTCGAGACCTATCCGCGCTATTATGGCCTGGGCTTTCTCGAACCGACCATGATCCGGTTGCTCACCCGCTTCTATAACCGGTTCGATCAGGTCGTGACTCCCGGAGAGTCGGTGGCGACGCTGATTCGCAGCTGGGGCGTGACGACGCCGGTGTCGATCTGGTCGCGCGGGGTGGATCATCATCGCTTCCGCCCGGGTGCCCGCGACCTCGCCTGGCGCCGCTCGCTCGGCATTGCCGATGATGAGGTCGCGATCGGCTTTCTTGGCCGTCTCGTGCTGGAAAAGGGGCTGGATATCTTCGCCGACGTGGTGACGACGCTGCAGGAGCGAGGCGTGAAGCACCGCGTGCTGGTGATCGGCGATGGCCCGGCGCGCACCTGGTTCGCCGAACGCGTGCCCAATGCCGCCTTTGCCGGATTCCAGCGCGGCGACGATCTCGGCCGCGCTGTCGCGTCGATGGATGTATTGTTCAACCCCTCGGTGACCGAAACCTTCGGCAATGTCACGCTCGAGGCAATGGCGGCCGGCGTGCCGGTGGTCGCAGCGCGCGCAACCGGCGCGATCGACCTGATCGAGGACGGGGTGAACGGCTATCTCGTGCCGCCCCGCGATGTCGGCGCTTATGCCGACGCGATCGCGCGGCTGGTTCAGAATGACGAAGCCCGCCACGCTGCGGGCGCGGCGGGCCATGCCAGGGCGGCGGCCTATGAGTGGGATGCGATCAACCAGACGGTGATCGACACCTATCTCGACGTGATGGCGCGCCGCGGTCGTTGATTCCGCGCCCGAGGACGCAGATTACTTCCAGTCGAACGCCAGCGGCGCTTCGCGAAAGGCGAAGCGGTCGAGGTGACGTGCAACCGCGTCCTTCAACCCGTTGAGTTGCCCAGGAGAGCTGGCATCGATCCGCACCTCGAGCGCCTCGGCGCCGGCATCGAACGTTACCAGCCCGTCACCGGGCCAGTCGGCGCCGCGCGCATTCTTCGGGAACACCACGGTGCCATGCTCGGGAGTGAACGCCACCTCCAGATTATGCTGCCAATGCTTGCATAATTGTTGGAGGTAGCGGCTTCCGTTCACGGTCGGAACCGAGGCGACAGAAGCAACCGCGCTCATTTCAGCCGCTCGATCTTCTGAGCGACCTCGTCGAGCAATGCCGCAATCTCATGCTGCGCATCACCCTCGATATCCTCGCGCATCAACCGATGCTGAAGCACCGAGCGAAGATTGTGCATCGCGCGGCGTACCGGGGCGACATCGGTCCGCTCACGCTGCGCGCCGACCTCGGCGAGCCGCGCGAACAGGGCATCGACCTGTTCCTTGTTTTCCTCGAGATGCGCCGTGCCGGCGGTGGTGACCGCGAACAGTTTCTTGGCGCCCTCGGCGACCTGTTCCTCGATCAGCCCCATGTCGGACAGCAAGGTGATGGTCGGATAGACCACGCCCGGGCTCGGCGCATAGGCACCGCCGGTCAGTTCCTCGATTTCGCGGATCAGGTCGTAACCGTGACGCGGCTGATCGGCGATCAGTTTGAGCAGCACGAGCCTGAGCTCGCCGCCATCGAACATCCGTCCGCGACCCCGGCCACGACCGCGGCCCTCATCGCTGACTTCCCAGCGAACCTCGAACGGACCCCAGCGACGCGAACCGCCGCGCGGCCCCATGTGATGGCCGTCCATGCAGCCATGGCGGCCGCCTCTTTGCGTATTGAACATCATATACCTTTCATATGTCATGATGGCACTAAGATATATCTTGAAACAGTTTAAGCAATAGGAAGGCGAAAAAAAGTTACGCTGATTGAGATTCGCATCTCACTTCCTCGCTTCCCCGGCGAAGGCCGGGGTCCAGTCGGGAAGGCCGATGCAATGGAGCGCAACGCCGGTTCCCTTCTGCATTGCGACTGGACCCCGGCCTTCGCCGGGGAAGCGCCCTCGTGTCGAACGGGGTGGTTCACGCGCGCGTACGCCCCTATCTTTGTGCGCATGGCCGATCTGTTCGCGACGTTCGATCCCCCCGCCCGCGAGACCATCGCGGAGAATGCGCCGCTTGCCGACCGGTTGCGCCCGCGCACGCTGGGCGATGTCGTGGGGCAGGAGCATATCACTGGCCCGGAGGGGGCGATCGGCCGGATGGTTGCCGCCGGCCGCCTGTCGTCGATGATCCTGTGGGGCCCGCCTGGCACCGGCAAAACCACCATCGCGCGGCTGCTAGCCGATGCGGTCGATCTGCGCTTCGTCGCCATCTCCGCCGTCTTTTCGGGCGTGGCCGACCTCAAAAAAGCCTTTGCCGAGGCGCGCGAGCACGCCAGGATCGGCAAACGCACCTTGCTGTTCGTGGACGAGATCCACCGCTTCAACCGCGCGCAGCAGGACGGCTTCCTGCCCTATGTCGAGGACGGCACCGTCACATTGGTCGGCGCGACGACCGAAAACCCGTCGTTCGAACTCAACGCCGCCGTGCTCAGCCGCGCGCAGGTGCTGATCCTCCACCGGCTCGATGCGGCCGCATTGGGCAAGCTGCTCGACCGCGCGGAAGAGGTCGAGGAGCGCCCCCTGCCCCTTACGCCCGAGGCACGCGAGGCCATGATCGCCCAGGCCGATGGCGATGGCCGCTTCCTGCTCAACCAGGCCGAGACGCTGTTCTCGGTCGATCTGCCCGAGCCGCTCGATCCAGCCAGTCTGTCGGCGTTCCTGCAACGCCGCGTCGCGGTCTATGACAAGGATCGCGAGGGCCATTACAACCTTATCTCCGCGCTGCATAAATCGATGCGCGGCTCGGACCCGCAGGCCTCGCTCTACTATCTCGCGCGCATGCTGACCGCCGGCGAGGAACCGCTCTATCTGCTGCGCCGCATCACGCGCTTCGCCAGCGAGGATATCGGCCTCGCCGATTCCAACGCGCTGGTGGTGTGCCTTGCCGCCAAGGACGCCTATGATTTCCTCGGCAGTCCCGAAGGCGAAGTCGCCATCGCCCAGGCGTGCCTCTATTGCGCGACCGCGCCCAAATCGAACGCCGTCTATGTGGCGCAAAAGGCGGCATGGCGCAGCGCGAAGGAAACCGGTTCGCTGATGCCCCCGCAGAATATCCTCAATGCGCCGACCAAGCTGATGAAGGATATCGGCTACGGCAAGGGCTATGCCTATGATCATGATGCCGAGGGCGGCTTTTCCGGGTCGAACTATTGGCCGGAAGAGATGAGCCCGCAGACTTTCTACGAACCGACCGACCGCGGCATGGAAAAGCGCATCGCCGAGCGCATGGCCTGGTGGCAGGAAATGAAGGATGGCGGGTCCAGGGACAGCGGACGGTGAGTCTCGACTGGGACAGTGTCACTGCCTTCGCGCTCGCCCTGCCCGATACCGAGATGTCGACCAGCTATGGCAGCCCGGCAGTCAAGATCGCCTCCAATGGCCGCGCCTTCATCCATACCGGCCGCGAGGCGGACTCCTTCGTGCTGGCAATCGATCGGGACACCAAGGAAATGCTGATCGAGACCGACCCCGACAGTTTCTGGCAAACACCACATTACCATGGCTGGCCCGGCCTGCTGGTCCGCTACGACAGCAGCGATCCTGAGCGGGTCCGGGCAATGATCGGACGCGCACATGACCAGGCCGCCGCAAAAGCTAAAGTGAAGCCGCGTAAGGTCAAGCAATGAGCTTCGACTGGGATGAGGCCGTTGCCTTTGCCTTGTCGCTGCCCGGCGTCGCGATGGGCCCTGGCGCGAAGGGGTCGACCTCGCCGCAAATTCGCGGGCAGCAGCTTCTCTCGCAGGGCCGTTCGCCCGGCACATTCGTCCTGCGCGCCACCCGCGAGGAGATCGAGGTTCTGAAGGAAACCGACCCGGACTGCTTCTGGCAGACGCCACAATATGAAGGCTGGCCAACGGTGCTGGTGCGGGCCGACGCCGCCGACCCGGAGCGGCTGAAGACACTGATCGAACGCGCCTGGTGGGACCGCGCAACCAAGGCGCAGCGAGCGGAGCGCGGTGGCGACCGTCCCTGATCATTTCACCCAATTTGCGGCGATCGACTGGTCGGGCGCGAAAGGAAGCAGCCATCCCGGCATTGCCCTGGCGCTGTGCGAGGCCGGCGACGCCGCGCCGGTGATCGTCGATCCGCCAGGCAAAGCCTGGTCGCGCAGCGAAATCCTCGACTGGCTCCGCGCCCGCGCTGACGCGCCAATGCTGGTCGGATTCGATTTCAGCTTCTCACCGCCCTTTCTCGACCGCGGCGCTTATCTGCCCGGCGAATCCGTCACCACCAATCCGCGCGATTTCTGGGCCTATGTCGATGCGCACAGCCCCGATGCCGATCTCGGCGCCGCTTCATTCCTCGAAACCCGCCGCGGCACGCATTTCTATCTCGGCGCGGCCGACGGGACCAAGGCGGACTTCATGCACCTGCGCCGCGTCGAGGCGCACCACAAGGCCAATGGCGGCGGCAAGCCGACCACCGTCTATGACGCGATCGGCGCGGCACAGGTCGCCAAGGCAAGCTTTGCCGGAATGCGCTTGCTGCACCATCTCGGCATGGCGATTCCGGTCTGGCCGCTCGACCCCGCCCCGACACGCGGCGCGTGCATCGTCGAGATATACACCGCGATCGCCGCCCGCGCTTCGGGGCTGCGCAAGGGCCTGAGCAAGCTGCGCGATGCAGCGGCGCTCGACACGGCGCTGGCCGCGATCGGCTCGAAACCGCATGTCCCGCTCGCCCGCTATACCGACCACGCGACCGACGCGATCCTCACCGCCGCCTGGCTTCGCGCCAATGTGCATCGACGCGACTTGTGGCAGCCAATCGCCATGACTGAAGAAATTGCACGCACAGAGGGCTGGACCTTTGGCGTGCCCTGACGCATTGAGCGCCGAACACGACACATCGGGGGCCAGGCCTCCGGGGTACGCCGGTTTAGCTCAGTTGGTAGAGCGCCAGTTTTGTAAACTGGATGTCGCGGGTTCGATTCCTGCAACCGGCACCATCCCCGGTCGACATCACGATCCGGATGACCACCGCTGATCGAAGCCGGCAGCGATAACGCTCGATGAGCCAACATCTCCTCTCACCTTAATCTGAATGCCAGACATCTGATATAAATACCTGATATATAATGAATTATTTTTAACCGATCACCGAAGCGCCGGCGAAAACATATGCGACATCCGGTGTCCCATATCTCAGCCCGCCAGTGTCCCATATCTCGACTCGCTCGCCGGGGTGGCGCCCGAGATTCGGGACATTCCTGGTGTCCGATATCTCCGCTTGCCCGTCCTCGCAGTTTCGTGGCGAACGGATTCAACCATCACACAGGGTCAGGCATATCATCGCTCGCCGTGCCATATCGGCTTGCTCTTTCTTATCGTCGAAAAAACAAAACCGCCTCTGTGCCGCCAGCGCAAAGGCCTGCATGACCTGAGTCGCTATGCAGGCGCCTGATGCTGCACTTTGATCCTCCGATGACTCCGCGCCTTCTGTTGCGGCAGGTCCACGGCAAGACATTTCACATGCGGGGGAAATTTCCGCACCCCGGGGCCGTGAACCCGAACCTCGCCCCCCTCAGTCGCGCTCCGGCTCGGTCTCCCCGGTGTCGTGCCAGACCCACCAATCATAAGGAGGGTCTTGCGGATAGCCCTTCGGTGAGTCCTCCCATGACTCTTGGCGACCGAGTGCGGTGATATCGAGATAGTTCCAGGTATTTCCCATTTTGCGCCTTCAGCCGCTCGATGTCCGATTGCGGCGCGCGCGAGACGAACGCGAGACTCGTGCCGCGAGCGTTCAGGTGCGCGGGATGGGCAACTTGATCGGCGACCATGGCACCCGATGCAGGCGCGCCCCGGCCAGCGCGATACGCCGGGTTCGAAGAAGGCGCGGTACACGATCAATTGACGGCGGCCCTGGAACAGGTCGAGCAGGCTTGGATTGCCATCGGGACCGACGAATCGATAGTCTTTTTCCAGGGCCAGCCACGGCACCGGCGAGCTCTACCCCTGGAATAATGTCGCCAATAGCTGGGCGAAGATCAGCGGCTTCGCCTACACCGCCGGAGCGGTGGTCTATCCCGACGACATGGCGTTTGGCACTGATGGAACAATCAGCCTGGTCTGGGAGTGGGCGAAAACAATACCCCGTGCACTACGTCATTATGGCAGCTATCTGCGCTACAATCCGGCGATCAATAGCTGCTCCTATATGGACGGCACTGCCGCCACCGTTCCCGTCAGCCTGACGTCGAGCCCGAAGCTGTTCTTCTTGCCGCTGCAGCCGGGTGAGACCTTCACGACAGACCAGACCTTGCAGGACGTGCAGAGTGTGAGCTCGCGCTCGATCCGAACAACCGGCCGACGATTGCTTATCGTTACCGTCCCACCGACGGCAGCGGCCTCAAGAATTTCGATGTTTGGCGTATCCGCTGGAACGGCAGTGCCTGGATCGACAAGGAAAAGATCTATACCGCGAACAATGACGTGCCGCCGGCCTGGGCCTCACGCGCACCGCGACCCGCGTCCGCATCTATTTTGCCACCGATTCGGGCGGCCTGCAGTGCGCGGTCCGCACCGCCACCACGCCCTGGGTAACCACCGCGCTCGCGCCGGGAAAAGACATCGAACGAGTCAACGTCACGCCGATCGACGACGCGACCGACCTCATTTATGGCGGCGCCCCTACCGATGTCGATGCCAATACGGGCAGTGTCTATTGGCTGAAATCGGCCGACTAGGGCGTCTGCGACGCCGCATGTGAAAGCATCAATCGCCTCTGACCGGCATCTCGATCTCTGAAACCCATAAGGTTCAATGTAAGCTCTTATGTCATCTCACCGCACGTGTCGCGCGCGCCTCGGCGGTCAGCACCAATTCGGCGGCGAGTAATGCGCCGTCTTGGTCCTGTGCCACTGATGTGCGTTCGACGATATCGGTGACGAACTGCGGCCCGAACGGCAGCGGAACCTTCGAACAATCGAGATATCGCGTGCCCTTACGGTCCGCGATCAGCAGATGGTTGCCGCCGGGTCGCCCCGCAATGTCGACATATTTGCGCAGCTCGATATAGCCCTCGGTGCCGAGGATGAACAGGCGGCCGTCACCCCAAGTCGGCAGTCCGTCGGGCGTGAACCAGTCGACCCGGACATAGCCCGCACCGCCATCGCCGCTCAGCATCATGTCACCGAAATCCTCGAACTTGGGATGGTCGGGATTGCCGAAATTGCCGGTCTGCGAGGCCAGCACCTGCGCCCGCTTGCTGCCCGTCAGATAGACGAACTGGTCCGCCTGATGGCTGCCGACATCGGACAGGATGCCGCCGTTGCGCGCCGGATCCCAGAACCAGTCGGGGCGGCTCGGTGCAGACAACCGGTGCGGCGCGAGGTTCACCGTCTGGATCACCCGCCCGATCGCGCCATCATGGACCAATTGGCCTGCCATGACGGCCGCGGGCACCTCGAGCCGCTCGGAATACATGATCGCGAACGTGCGGCCCGTTTCCTTGATCGCGCGGCGGACATCGGCGAGCTGCTTCAACGTCGTCACCGCCGCCTTGTCGCTCAGATAGTCCTTGCCCGCGCGCATCACGCGGATGCCAAGCGGCGCGCGCAGACTCGGGATGGCGGCACTACACACCAGCTTGATTGCGCGATTGTCGATAATTTCCTGCTCCGATCGCGCGAGCGGCACGTCGCCGTAGCGTTTGCGGAACATCGCGATCTGCTTCGGGTCGGTCGCATAGAAGGTGGTGAGAACACCGCCGCCACGGATCACGGCATCGGTGATGCCGTAGATGTGGTTATGGTCCATCCCGATCACCGCGAACGGCACGCGATATTTCGCCTCGGGCGCCGGGCGCGCAAGCGCGCCTTCGGTCGGCGCATCGCCGCGCGTCGCGGATTGCGCTAGCGCGTCGGCCGCGAAGCCGGCAAGGCCGGCGGTCAGTCCCAGGCCCAGCAGGGTACGGCGGTCGGTATTGGTCACGGCTTCATCCCTCAAATAGCCACCAGATTTGTCGGCCAGGTCATCGCCTCGCCGCGATCCATCGCCTGTTCGCCGAGCAGCGACGCGACGCTGGCATGATAGGCCTGCGCCAGCAGTCCGGGCAGCGGTTTGCCGGCGCGCACGGCTTCGCCGAAGCCCTCGAACTGCAGCATAGTCTCGTCATATTCGCCCCAGCCGAGCGATTGGCCGGGCGTAGTGACGGGCAATTCCGGGAACCAGGTGGCGCCACCAATCGGCACAGTACGCTTGTGGCCGCGCGCGACATCCTTCTGCATCCGCTGGAGCGCCAGCACCTTCGCCGGCACCTCCTGATAGATGCGGCCCAGTTCGGGCTCGATCGTGCCCTTGCTGCCCTGGATCTGCTCCTCGCAGCCATAACGCGCGTTGTTCAATAGCGAGGTGTAGATCAGCTTCTGGCCCCCGGCATATTCGTAGATCAGCGCGACATGGTCATAGACCTCGCGCCCATCCTTCCAGAAGCAGATATTGCCCGATCCCATCACCCGCGTCGGCACGGCATCCAGGAACCAGTTGCCGACCTGAATCTGGTGTGTCGCCAGCTCGGTCATCAGTCCCGCCGAACTGTCGCGATACAGGCGCCAGTTGATCTGGCGGTCGGTCGCGTCGGCGGGCACCGTCCGTCGCCAGCTATTGTTGCGATGCCAGCTCGCGCGGATTTGCGTCAGCGTGCCGATCTCGCCTGCCCGCGCGCGCTTGAGCGCATTGAGATAGGTCGGGTGGAACATGCGCTGATGGCCAATCTGCAGCACTTTCCCAGCCGCCCGCGACCGCGTGACCATCGCGCTACAATCCGCGATGGTGCGCGCCATCGCCTTCTCGCACCACACGTGCAGCCCGGCGTCGAGCGCGTCGAAACAATGTCGCGCATGCCGATCGAGCGGCGTCGCGATGACGACCGCGTCGAGCCCGCCCGCATCGATCATCGCGCGATGATCGGCGAAGCTGCGCGTCGCCGCATCGACCAGGGCGCGGCCCTTCGCCAGATGCGGCGCATAAGTATCGCAGATCGCGACGACGGTGCAGTTGCGCGTCTTGGCGATGTTCTGGATCAACGCGCGGCCGCGATCCCCTGTGCCGATCACGCCGAGCCGCACGGGATTAGACTTTGTCGGTTCGGTCGCCACGGCAGCGCTGGCCCACGGCGCCATCGCCGCCATCCCCGCACCTGCCGTCGCCATCAGCACACGATCGATGAATGATCGTCGGGTCAGGTCGAATTCCCGCTCCGTCATTTCAGGGTCGGTCATTGCAACTGCATCCTGGCTGATGGAGCGGGCACCGGCGCCCCCTGGGAAAGATCGAACAGGAAGCGGTGCGTCGGACGCTCACCGATGAGGAGCGCGGCCCGAGCGTCATCGGCGACGATCAGTGCGGTACTCATCGCCTCCGCACGCGCGCCGAGCCGGTCGATGACGGCCGTGCAGCGTGCGCCGGTTACCGCCATGCCATCACCCGGACGGATCGTTGCGGCGCGTTCGGGCGCCTGCGTCCCAGCCCCCACGGTGGACGAGATCGAGAGCGACTCATCGTCGAGTTCGAGTTCGATCAGCATCTGATCCGGCCACGACGGGTGCGGGATCGCGAACGGCCATCCCCCGCCCAACGGGTGTTGGCCGACAACCGCAATCGAACTCTCCCCGGCAGACAGGCACGCCGACCCGACGCCGGCCAAACGCAACGCGGCACAGGCGCGGTCGAGCGCGAAGCCCTTGCCAAAGCCGCCAAAGTCGAGCCCAACAGGACGCGCCGCCGCAATCCGCGCGGTCATCCGGTCGAATGTGACGTTGCCCCAGCCATCAGACGCAAACCGCCGATCGGCCGCTGGATCGAACAGTCCGAGCGTCGCGGCATAAGCCTCCTCGATCGCCATCAGCGCATCGAGCAGCACCGGATCATCGATCGCCGCATCCTGCCCCGCCATCAGGCGTTCATTGACCGCGGTCGTCGGTGATGGGCGGTGGATGGTGAGCGCATCGTCGACCGCCTCGATCGTGCGACGCGCGACGGCAAGCGCGTTTGTCTCCCCAGCACCAAACCGGTGCAGTTCCACGCGCGTCCCCATCGCCGCGAAGCGCTCGACGTCCGCAAAAGTCGACAGCGTGGTCAGGCCTTGACCTCCCAGCCCGGTTCGTACGCGACGGACCACAGCTTCATCGCCTCGGCGTTCGTCGGCTTGCCGGTCGTCGGATCGACCGTGAGCACGCTGTCGGTGCGATAGGCCATGTTGCCAAGATGACAAAGCGTGGTGCTGATATGCCCCTCGGCGATCGGCGAGTTCAGGGCATTGGTGCGGCCGCGGATCACGTCGACCAGATTGCCGGCATGAGAAACGTCCAGCGCCCCCTCGCCGACCGTATTGGTGGTTTCCGAGCTCGCCGCTGCCATCACCTGGCGGATCGACTTGCCCGCGAGATCATAGAGTTCGAACCCATTGCGATCGACCACCGCCGATCCCTTGGTGCCGAGCAGCAGCACGCCGCGCCCGCGACCATAGGTCAGCATCGAATTGCAGCTCTGCCCGTTCCAGCGGATCGTACGATCCTTGCCATAGTGCAGCGCGAGTGTGAGCGAATCGTACATCTCCCAGTCGTCGCCGGCATGGAACCGTTTCGCCCCCTGCGCCTCCACGCGTGTCGGATAAGTCAGCCCCATCAACCAGCGCGCGACGTCCAACTCATGCATTGCATTGTTGCAGATCTCGCCGGTCCCGTACTGCCAGAACCAATGCCAGTTATAGGGCACCAGATTCGATCGATAGGCCGCGCGCGGCCGTGGCCCTTGCCACAGGTCCCAGTTCAAAGTGGCGGGCGGAGTCGCCACCTGCCCCGTGCCGATCGAACCGCGATTGTTCGCGTACCAGGTCTGCGCCTCGTACACATCGCCGAGCTCGCCGGCCTGGATCAGCGCCAGCAACTGCCGCGTTTCCAGGCTGGAGCGTTGCTGGTTGCCGACCTGCAATTCGCGGCCGGTGCGCTTCTGCACGGCAATCATCGCCTCGCCCTCGGCCGGCGCGATCCCGATCGGCTTCTCGCAATAGACGTGATGGCCCGAATTCATCGCATCGACCGCGAGCTTGGCATGCCAGTGGTCGGGCGTCGCGACGGTGACGATATCGACCGCCTTGCTGTCGAGCAGCCGGCGATAGTCGCTGACCGTCTTTGGCGTGGCATGGCCCTTTGCGGCGAACTCGCCCGCACGCTTCGCCAGCACGGCGGAATCGACATCGCAGAAATGCGTAATGTCGACATTAGCGAGCTGCAAAAATGCGCTCATATGCGCCTGCCCGCGGCCGTTCACGCCGACCACGGCAACGCGCAAGCGGTCATTCGCGCCTTTGATCCGGGCATAGCTGCGCGCGCTCATCGCGACGGCCAGCGTTGCTCCCGCTCCCTTTATCATCGTCCGGCGGTCCATCGATCCATCCCCTCCTAGAGTTCGCGCAGCTTGATCGATCTGAAATCGACCTCGTCGCCATGATCCTGGAGCAGGATCGGCCCCTGCTCCCCTTCGCCAAACTCGGGCACGTCGGCATATTTGCTTTGCGCGACCAGCGCGCGAAACGCCGGCGACCCACGGTCATAGTCGACCATCTTGAACCCGTTCAGCCAGTGCTCGACATGATTGCCGCGCACCACGATCACCGCACGGTTCCATTCGCCCGGCGGATTGATGCGCTTGCCCGGGCTGTCGGGGTCGGAGAGGTTGCGCGCAGTGATCAGGTCGTAGAGCGATGCGAGCGTCCGGTTGCCATCGCGGCCCATCTTGGCATCGGGATGGCGTGCGTCGTCGAGCAGCTGATATTCGAGGCCGATCGCCTCGCCCTTGCTCTTCAGTCGGTTGGCATCGAGGAAATATTTGATCCCGCTATTGGCGCCGGGCGTCAGGCGGAAATCGACCGACAGCTCGAAATTGCGGTAGTCGCGGGTCGTGATGATGTCGCCGCCGCCACCCGTTACCCGGAGCACGCCGCTCGCCATCGACCAGCCGGATTTTGGAAAGCCCGGAGCCTTGACGCTGCGCCATCCGGTGCCTGTCACGCCGTCCCACAACAGTTTCCAGCCGGCGCGCCGTTCGCCGCTCGACAAGCGATTGGACAGCCACCCCTGCTGCTCGAGCCCGGTCGCGGGCAGTGCGTAGCGTGCCGGCGCGTCGGTGATGATCTGCACGTTGCGGAACCGCACCTCTGGCCGGCGCGCCGCCGCGGCGTCGGGAATGGCGTGCACCTGGAAGGCGATAAAACCGCGCGCATCCATGTCGTCGACAATATCGGCGGCGGGCACGCCGTTGATCCACGTGCGCAGCCGCGTCCCGATCGCCTCGACGCGATAGTGGTTCCACTCACCCGACCGAAAGGTGCGCCGCGCCGGTTCGTTGCGACCGAGCGTATGCAGCCACTGGCGACGTTGCTCGTCGTAAAGGCCACCGCTCCAGCGTCGCGACGACGGGTCGATCTCGGCTTGATAGCCATAGACCACGCCGTCACGATAATCGGGCCGGCTCTGGCCGCGGATCATCACGCCCGAATTGAGCGCCGGATCGGTCTGCGCATCGAATTCAAGGATGAAGTCGCCATATTGGGCGTCGGAGACCAGCCAGCTGTTCGTCGCCCCCGGCGCGGCGTGTCCGACCAGCTCGCCTTTGTCCACGTCATAGGCCGCTTTGCCACCGGTCACGTGCCAGCCGGCCAGCCCGGTGCGCGGCGTAATATCTCGCCACGGGGCTTGGGCCCGCGTTGCGGCTGGTGCCGGCGGCGCTGCGCGGACGGATGCCTGCACCATCAGCGGCGCAACCACCAAGATCGAAATTGCAAGCCCACGAGCCACGGCGATCTCCTATTTTCTTTTCTGCGAGCACGTTGAGCTCACATCGTTTGCCACGACATTGGTTGTCCTGCGGCCTCTCCTATCCTTGGCTTAAATTGTGGTCGGACCACATGCAATAGGATTGTAAGACATTTCGTCCTATCATACCTTCCGATAAGACTAGACGAGGCTTGACGCTGGTTGGCGCAGCGCGAAGTAGAGACGGCGGACGCGGTTGCCGCCACCATTGAGCGAGGACCTAAATGCAGACGATTGAAGGCGGCGGAAAACTCTACCGCAGGATCGTACAGGCGATCATCACCGATATCGCGAACGGCGTCTTCACGGTCGGCTCTCGCCTGCCTGCCGAGCGCGACCTGACGGAACGCTTCCAGGTCAGCCGTCCCACCATCCGCGAAGCGATGATTGCGCTCGAGATGAAGGGTATAGTCGAAGCGCGCAAGGGGTCGGGCGTGTTCGTGCTCGCCTCGTCCACCGCCAATGCGGACCAGGAACTCGACATCGGCGCGTTCGAGATCACCGAAGCGCGCCGCCTGCTCGAAGGCGAGGTCGCTGCCGTCGCCGCAACCGAGATTACCGAACAGCAACTGGCCGAATTGCGCGCCTTGCTGGCGCAGATGGCGCAGGACGACACCAAGGCGGCGGAGGACGCGGACCGCCGATTTCACATCGCCATCGCCGAGGTAAGCGGTAATGCCGTGATCATTTCCGCCGTTACCGATTTCTGGGATTTGCGGTTTCGCTCGCCTCTTGCGCGCGAGGTACTGTTGAAGGCCGGCAGCCTGGGTACGGAAAACCGCATGGAAGAACATGGTCGCATCCTGAGCGCGCTGGAGGCTCGATCGCCGATCGACGCGCGCATCGCGATGCGTGATCATCTTGCCCGCGTAATCGACCATCTTCTCGACGTCACGGAGACCGAAGCGGTCGAGCGCGCCCGCGCAGCGACCGACCAACGCCGTCGCGCCCTCGCCCGCCGCTCCGTCTGATCCGCTACCGCCGTTCCGACGCGCGCTCCCGTCGGATAATCGCTCCCGCAGAAGCGCATCTCAGATTGGCCAGGCTAATTGCCTGACCACATGATTCCATATTGTCATATTTACTCGGCGATGATACCTGACGATCCAGTCAGCAGAACAAATAAGCTGGCGGAACATAACGGGCGGCGGACAATCCTGGACGCCCGGACCTATCGGGAGAGGGTATTTGACCTGCAAAGGCTTCGATAAGCAGTCGCTGCTTATATCGACGAGCGTCCTTGGTCTGGCGATCGCGGCCCCCGCCGCCGCCGCTCAGCAAGCGCCAACGCAGCCCACCGCTGCGGCAACCGATCAGGCCGTAAATCCCGAGGCGGACACGCCCGCGGATCAGGCGGACATCGTCGTTACCGGTTTCCGAGCCTCGCTGAACAGCGCGCTCAACCAGAAGCGACAGGAGGTCGCGGCAATCGACAGCATCGTCGCCGAGGACATCGGCAAATTTCCCGATTCGAACCTCGCCGAATCGATGCAGCGCATCCCCGGCGTCGCGCTGTCGCGTGGTGATGGCGGCGAAGGCCGCAACATCTCGGTGCGCGGTCTCGGTTCGCAGTTTACGCGCGTGCGGATCAACGGCATGGAAGGCGTATCGCAAGTCAGCGGCAGCGACATCCGCGGCGGCGTCGCCACCGGCCGCTCGTTTGACTTCGTGACCTTCCCGACCGAGATCTTTTCCGCACTGTCGGTCCGCAAGACGCTGTCGGCCGATGTCGAGGAGGGCTCGCTCGGCGCGACGGTCGATCTGCGCGCGCCAAAGCCGTTTGACCAGCGCAAGGACTTCGTCCTGACCGGCACGGCGCGCGGTATCTACAACGACATTAGCAAAAAGGCCGATCCGCGCCTGTCCGCGCTCGTCTCGAAGAAGTTCGGCGACACTTTCGGCATTCTGGGCAGCATCGCCTATTCAAAGCGGCACATTGAGGAATATGCCTATTCCGCGGTCGATGTCGTCCCGACCTACGTCTACGGCCAAGAAGCGCCATCAACCGTTCCGAGAGTGCCGACCGACCCTTTGATCGGCGCCGGTCCTAACCGCTCCCTCATCCTCCCGTTCTGCACGCCGGTGGGCTACGTATACCGTGGCGTGGCGGTCAATTCGCCCACGGCGGGTTACGCGCAGCCGAACGGCACGCCGATCGGCGCCGACGCCAACAATTGCAGCACCGGTAACCCGCGCACCGGCACTATCGCGGCCTATGACTATATCATGAGCCGCGTAGGCACCAACGGCCGCCCCGGCGGTGGCGTGTTCCTGCCGCGTCTGCCACGGCCGGTGAAGAGCACCCAGAGCCAGGAACGCCTCGCCGGCACGCTGACGCTGCAGTGGAAGCCGAGCGATGATACCGACATCTCGCTCGACGGCCTCTATTCGCGCTTCAAGGTCAAAAGGCTCGACCAGATGTTCGATGCACGATCGTTCGGCCGCGCGCTTTCGAACAACGGCCAGCCGCTGACCTCCGTCCGCGAGATCGAGGTCGACGACAATGGATCGCTGATCCACGGCCTGTTCGATGGCGTCGATCTGCGCTCGGAGATGCAGGACGAGAAGTTCACCTCGACCTACCAGCAGGTAAATCTCAACATAGATCACCGTTTTTCCGATCGTTTCCGCGTCTTCGGCCTGGCCGGCATCAACCAATCCAAACTGGATGTTAACCGGCTGCAGGTGGCAATCGATTCGAACGATACGCGTAACTTTGCGATCGATTTTCGCGACAATGCCGATATCCCGAAGATCAACTATGGGATCGACACCACCAATGCGGCGCTGTTCCAATACGGCCCACCGCTCGCGACCGGTGAACAGCGTGGCCAATTGTCGAACTTCATTCGCCGTAACACGATCACCAGCAAGACGTTCGAGCTGAACGGCGAATGGGAGGCTGCGCCCGGCTTCACACTGCAAGCCGGTGGCCAGTATCGCACCAATAAATACACCGCACGCGAGCGGCAACTCGCCACCAACACGCCGCTCACTCTGCCGGCGGGGGTCACGCTCTCGAGCTTTACCACGGTGACGACCGGGGTCGGCAAGAATCTCGACGGACAGCTGCAGGATTTCGTCTCGATCGATCCGGACAAATTCCGCAACGCCGTCAATCTCGACAGCTACGCCTATTGCAGCGTGGACTGCGCAAAAGGTACCTTTGGCGGCGTCGAGGAACGGTACAAATCGGGCTACCTCATGGTGAAGTTCAACACCGAAAACAGCCTGCCGTTCACGCTGCGGGGCGATGCAGGCGTGCGCTATGTTCATACCAGCCTCGACACTTACGGACCGATCACCACCGCCGCGCCGGCCGGATCGCTGTATCCCTCACGCTTTGTCATCTCGCAGGTCAGCCGCAGCTATGACGACTGGCTGCCATCCGCTAACTTCGCGCTCGACGTCACCTCCAACCTCATCGCACGCGTTTCCGCCGCGCGGGTGATGTCCCGTCCGGCTTACGGGCAGTTGATCCCGGCCGGGTCGGCGAACCTCGTCATCCAGACCGCATCCTTCAGCAACCCGTTCCTCGAGCCGATCCGTGCCAACACCTTCGATGCAGCGCTCGAATGGTATTTCGCGCCCGGCTCGCTGATCTCGGTCGCCTATTTCTACAAGAATATCGAGACCTACATCCAGACGACCAGCCAGCAAGTCGCGTTCAAGGACATCGGCCTGCCCCTGACGCTGCTCAATGGCACGCAGCTCAGCCCGAACGACCTGTTCACCGTCCAGCGCAGCAACAACACGCCGGGCGGCCCGTTGCGCGGGTTCGAACTGAATGTGCAGCTGCCGTTCCGCTTTCTGCCCGGCGCCCTGCGCAATTTCGGTGCGCTCGCCAACTTCACGCGGGTCCGCTCGAACATCAACTACATCATCTCGCCGACGCTTTCCCGCACCGCGCCGCTGGTCGGCCTGTCACCGGAGACGGCGAGCGGAACGCTCTATTACGAGGACGAGAAGTTCAGCATCCGGTCGACAGTCAACTACCGGGCGGCATTCCTGACCGCGGTGCCAAGCGGCTCGGTCGACGCGGACTCGACCTCGAACGCGAGTTCGATCTTCGTCGATGCCTCTGCTTCGTACAACATCAACGACAACATCAAATTGATCGCCGAAGTGTCGAACATCACTAACGAAACCAACCGCCTGACCGTCGACACGGTGCGGGAGGATCCGCTGTACACGTCCTATTTCGGACGGACCTATGCGCTGGCGGTCAACTTCCAGTTCTGAGGCCCGGCTTCCCCCATCGGCATCGCTCTTCTTCCCATTACCGATGCCGATCACCCCTCGGGGTGCGCCGCCTAAGTGCGGCGCCCCCCTTTTTATCGCAGGTCGCGGCTTCGGCGCCCGCCGCCAGCACCTCGGCATTGTCGCGGGGCGCGAACATCCGCCGCGTCGCGCTGTCGCTGCGCCAATAGGTGAAGCTGGGCTTCCCTTGCGCATCGACGATAATCATGTTTGCCTTCTCGGCAGACAAAATGGCCTTACCACTTCTTTGTATCTGGCTTACCACTTATTACGATGTTAGACGGGCATCGACTGCGGTCAAAGAGGCCCGAAAGGTCCGCGCGGACGGAGAGGTGACTGACGGGTGATGATGACCGAAACAATGCGCTGGTTCGGTCCCTCCGATCCCGTCACCCTGCGCGATATCCGCCAAGCCGGTGCTACCGGCATCGTGACCGCGCTGCACGAGATCGCCAATGGTGACGTCTGGCCACATGACGCGATCGCCGCGCGCAAGGCGCAGATCGAAACAGCGGGCCTCACCTGGTCGGTCGTCGAAAGCCTTCCGGTGCACGAGGGGATAAAGACCCGTAACGCGAACTGGGACGCGCTGATTGCCCGGTATCGCGAAAGCCTCGAACATCTCGCAGCGTGCGACATCCGCACCGTAACCTATAATTTCATGCCGGTGATCGACTGGACGCGAACCGACCTGGCCTGGCCAATGCCGGACGGCGCGCTCGCACTGCGCTTCGAACTCGAAGCAGCGGCGGCGTACGACCTGCACATCCTGCGGCGTCCGGGCGCGGAGAAGGACTATACGCCGGCCCTGCTCGATCGCGCCGCGCGCCGGTTCCACGCGATGACCGACGATGAACGCGGCCGGCTCGAACGAACGATCATCGCGGGCCTGCCCGGCAGCGAGGAGACGTTCACCGCCGACCGCTTCCGAGAAGCGCTGGCCCAATACGAGAATATCGATGCGGAGACACTGCGCGCCAACCATGTCGCGTTTCTGGAAGCGGTGTGCCCAGTCGCGGACGCCCTGAATATCCGGCTCGTGGTTCATCCGGACGACCCGCCCTTTGCGCTGTTCGGCCTGCCGCGCGTGGTCAGCACCGAGGCGGACGTGGCGACGCTGTTCGCGCGCGTGCCGAACCGGTCGAACGGCCTGTGCTTCTGCGCCGGATCGTTCGGCGCGCGCAGCGACAATGACTTACCGGGCATGATCGTTCGGCTGGGCGATCGGATCGGTTTCCTCCATCTACGCTCCGTCCAGCGTGAGCCCAACGACGCGTTCCATGAGGCCGCGCATCTCGAGGGCGATGCCGACATGATTGCGCTCGTCGCCGCAATCGATCGGCTGCAGACGCGCGAGGGGCGCTCGATCCCGATGCGGCCCGACCATGGCCATCAGATGCTCGACGATCTCTCGAAGAAGACGCTGCCAGGCTATTCGCTGCTCGGGCGGATGCGCGGGCTTGCCGAACTGCGCGGGGTGCAACGCGGGATCGCGCACATGGCGGCGCTGCAATGACCCGCCCGCTGCGCACCCAACCGATTATTCTCCACCGGTGCGCCCTGGAGCGATGCCACCAGCCTGTTGCTCTCGCCCGACCATTATCTGTTCCGCATGCTCTACAGCCAAGGCATCGATCTCGCGCGCTTCGGCGTTCCCTCCCGCGACGGGATCGTCGATCCGATGTTCGGCGAACGCGGCGTGCTGGCCGGACACTGGCCACCAAGCGAGCGTGACCGCGCCTTGCTCGACCAGGCACTGACAGCATTCGACAGACGATCGTAAGTGGATAAATCGCAGGGAGAGCGAGCGTGGACGGTTCAACACAGGCGACGGATCCCGGCCCGTTGAAAGCCGGCGGCAACGTTCGCTGGGTCATCTGCGCGCTGCTGTTTTTCGCCACGACGATCAATTATATCGATCGCCAGGTCATCGGCATCCTGAAACCCACGCTCCAAACCGAACTCGGCTGGTCCGAGATTGATTACGGCATGATCGTCTTCTGGTTCCAGGCGGCCTATGCCATCGGACTGCTCGCCTGCGGGCCGCTGATCGACCGGGTCGGCTCGAAGCTCGGCTATGCGGCGGCGATCACCTTGTGGAGCTTTGCTGCGCTGGCCCATGCGCTCATGCGCAGCCCAAACGGCTTCTCGTCGGCGCGGTTCGCGCTCGGCCTTGGCGAAGCCGCGAACTTCCCGGCAGCGATTAAATCGGTCGCCGAATGGTTTCCCAAGAAGGAACGCGCGCTTGCCGCAGGCATCCTCAACGCCGGCGCCAATGTCGGCGCGATCGCCACACCAATCGTCGTGCCGGTGATTGCGCTCAACTACGGCTGGCGCGCCGCGTTCGTCGTGACCGGCCTGCTCGGTTTCATCTGGCTTGCCGCCTGGCTGGCCTTCTACCGCGCGCCCGAACATCATAAGCGCGTCTCTGCGCAGGAGCTGGCCTATATTCGCGCCGATCAGGGGAACGATGCCGGCACCGCGCCGATCCCGTGGCGCAAACTGTTCCGCTATCGCGGCACATGGGCCTTCCTTGCCGCGAAATTCCTCACCGACCCTGTGTGGTATCTGTTCCTGTTCTGGCTCCCGGATTTTTTCGCCAAGCGCCACGGCCTCGATCTGAAGACCTTCGGTCCGCCGCTGATCGCGGTGTATCTGCTGGCGGATGTCGGCAGCATCGGCGGTGGCTGGCTGTCGTCGGCGCTGATCAAGCGCGGCTACAGCGTCAATGCCGGCCGCAAGCTTGCATTGCTCGCGTCTGCGGTGCTCGTCCTGCCGATCGTCTTCGCCAGCACCGTTTCCAGCCTTACCGCCGCCGTCGTGATCATCGGCGTGGCCGCCGCCGCGCATCAGGGCTGGTCGTCGAACCTCTACACGATGGTGTCCGATACCTTCCCGAAGAGCTCGGTGGCGTCCGTCATGGGCATTGGCGGCGCCGCAGGCGCGGTCGGCGGCATGATCATGGCACGTTATGTTGGCGAGGTTCTTGAATCCGTTGGAACCTACGTCCCCGTCTTCCTCTGGGCAGGCAGCGCCTATTTGGTCGCGCTGTTGATTGTGCACCTTCTCTTGCCGCGACTCGACAATACCGTCCCGCTTCCCTCAGCCGCCGGGCGAGGGACCTCTACGGCGGCTTAGTCACGGTTTGGCAGGCGTTCAGTTATCTGCACCGACATATGAATTAAGGGCTGGAATCGGCACGCCGGCGCTCCAACGCAGTCGTTCCGCTTTCCACCATTCGCAGTCATGAAATCTCTGACCCAGCCCGACCTCGCCCAAGCGACCCTCGATCGGATTGAACTGATGGGGTGGATGCCCCCTTCGCCCGGCATCGTATGATGCCTGACCGGCGCGACAGTGCGCTGGAGAAGGAGGAGCACATGACTGACGTTCACATTCTCGCGATCGATCTTGCCAAGCGCA
>NZ_JBOHHW010000028.1:0-67895 GCF_050725575.1 Sphingomonas sp.
TCCTCGCGGCGAACGCCGGCAAGCGCGCACCGATGCCGGGATTCGTCCTGCTGGTGCGCGATCGCGACGACGGTGATGCGACGATGCGAATCGGCTACACCGTGACCAAGAAAATCGGCAACGCCGTGGTCCGCAACCGCATGAAGCGGCGACTGCGTGCGCTCGCGCGCGATCTCCTGCCCGAATCGGGCATTCGCGGCGCCGATCATGTGCTGATCGGCCGCAATGGCGGCATCGAGCGCGATTTCGCGCAGCTCCGCACCGACCTTGCCAAAGCGCTGCAGAAGATCGCGCGATGATGGCGAAGTTGCTCATCGGCCTGGCGCGGCTCTGGCAGATCGGACCGTCGGCGGTCCTGCCGCCCACCTGCCGCTACGCGCCTTCCTGTTCGGCCTATGCAATAGAGGCACTTCGCCGCTATGGCGCGCTGAAGGGCGGATGGCTGGCAGCACGGCGTATCGGGCGCTGTCATCCCTGGGGCGGGTCGGGTTATGACCCAGTTCCCTGATTTTCAGCCCATTCCAGACTACCCCAACATGATCGGGATCCAAGCGCGGTGAACAACGACAACAAGAACTTCATCCTGTTCGCGGTGCTCGCGGCATTGATCATGTTCGGCGGACAATATCTAATCAGCCACTTCTTCCCGTCCAATCCGCCGAGCACGCAGATTGTCGACGGCAAGAGCAAGGCCCTGCCCAATCCCGGCGCGAACCCGGGCACGACTCCGGCCGCCGATGGCGCCGCCGCCGTGCGCGACCGCAACACGGTGCTGGCCGAAACGCCGCGCGTGCGCATCGACACGCCCAATCTCAAGGGCTCGATCAACCTCAAGGGTGCGCGCATCGATGACCTGGTGCTGGTCACCTATAAGGAAACCATCGACAAGAATTCGCCGCCGATCCGCCTGCTCTCGCCATCGGGCACATCGGGCGCCTATTTCGCCGGCTTTGGCTGGCGCGACGACGGCCTGAAGCCGCCGGCAGCTGATACGGTCTGGAAAGCGACCGGCGATGTACTGTCGATCGGCAAGCCGGTCACGCTCGATGCCGCCAATGCCACCGGCCAGCGCTTCCGCATCGAGATCTCGGTCGATGACGGCTATATGTTCACCGTGCGCCAGACCGTCGCCAATGCCGGCGCCGGGCCCGTCCCCGTCGCCGCTTATGGCCTGATCAACCGCATCGGCGTGTTCCACGATCCCGATACCTGGACAGTGCAGATCGGCCCAATGTCGGTGCATAATGGCGGCGCGCATTACGACGTCAATTTCAGCGACGTCGATGGAGGCCCGCAAAAGTTCAACACCACAGGCGGCTGGCTCGGCTTCACTGACAAATATTGGCTGACCGCTTTGGTCCCCGATCAGGGCGTGGCATTTGACGGCCAGTTCCGCCCCGGCCCGAACAAGGCCTATCAGGCGGACTATGCGGTCACCCCCCGCCTCGTCCAGCCAGGCTCTGCCGTCACCCAGACATCACGCTTCTTTGCCGGTGCGAAGGAAGTGAAGCTGCTCGACCGCTATACCGACAAGGAGGGGATCGGGCTATTCGATCATGGCATCGATTGGGGCTGGTTCCGCATCGTCGAAAAGCCGATCTTCTACTACCTCCACTGGCTGTTCCAGATGGTCGGCAATTTCGGCGTGGCGATCATCCTGCTGACGGTCACAATCCGCGGCCTGATGTTCCCGATCGCACAGCGCCAGTTCGCCTCGATGGCGGCGATGCGCGCGCTGCAGCCCAAGATGAAGGCGCTGCAGGAGCGCTACAAGGATGACAAGCAGAAGCAGCAGCAGGAGATCATGGCGCTGTACAAGACGGAGAAGGTCAATCCGCTTGCCGGCTGCCTGCCGACCTTCCTGCAGATCCCGATCTTCTATGCGCTCTACAAGGTGCTGCTGCTGACGATCGAAATGCGTCATCAGCCTTTCATCCTGTGGATCAAGGATCTGTCGGCGCACGACCCGCTGACGCCGCTCAACCTGTTCGGCTGGCTCCCCTATACGCCGCCGGCGTTCCTGGCGATCGGCATCATCCCGATCATGCTGGGCATCTCGATGTACTTCCAGTTCAAGCTGAACCCCGCGCCGATGGACGAGACGCAGAAGCAGGTCTTCGCGATCATGCCCTGGGTGCTGATGTTCGTGATGGCACCGTTCGCGGTCGGCCTGCAGGTCTACTGGATCACCTCGAACGTGCTGACGATCCTGCAGCAGAAGCTGCTCTATTCGCGGCATCCGGCGTTGAAGGAGGCCGCGGTCAAATGACCGACGCGTCCGATCCTGCTGGCTCCGAGGCTCCCGATCCACTCGGCTTCACCCCCGAGCTGATCGAGACCGCGCGCAAGACCTTTGCGGGCCCCGTCGCGTTCCTCAAATCGGCGCCGACGCTGGCGTTCATTCCCGACGCCAGCGTTCCTGAGGTTGCCTTTGCCGGCCGCTCTAATGTCGGTAAATCCTCGCTGCTCAATGCGCTGACCGGGCGCAATTCGCTCGCCCGCACGTCGAACACGCCGGGTCGCACGCAGGAGCTGAACTTCTTCGACGTCGGCGAGCCGCTCTCCTTCCGCCTGGTCGACATGCCCGGCTATGGCTTTGCCAAAGCGCCGAAGGACATGGTCAAGAAGTGGCGCTTCCTGGTCAACGACTTCCTGCGCGGCCGCCAGGAACTGAAGCGCGCGCTGGTGCTGATCGACGCGCGCCACGGCATCAAGGATGTCGATCGCGAGATCATGGAAATGCTCGACAAGGCAGCGGTCAGCTATCGCCTCGTGCTGACCAAGGCCGACAAGATCAAGCCGACCGAACTTGCCGAAGTCTCAGCCCGCACCGCAGCAGAAGCGCGAAAGCGGCCGGCGGCGCACCCGGATGTGCTGGAGACGTCGAGCGAGACGGGGTTCGGCATTCCCGAACTACGTGCTGCGGTGATTGAGGCGATCGGCTGAGCGTTGGTTCGATCACCCTGGGCGACACCGCCGAAGCCATTGCTCCAGCGGTGCCTCCAGGATCAGCGTCCGAATTTCTTGGTGAAGCGGATGCCGAACTCGCTGCGGTCGTTGCTGATAACGACGCCGACGAATCCGCCCTGATCGAGCCGGCCGGTGTCATAGACCTTGTTGAAGACATTGTTGCCATAGAGGCTGACCGACAGGTCGCGGCCGGGATTTTCGTACTTCAGATTGAAGCCGACCAGACTGCGCGGCGCGATCAACTCGCTTGGGCGCGCCACCGGCTGGCCATATTGGTCGCCGCGATACGAATAGTCCGCCTGCGCCGTCACCGCGCCGCCGGAAGCCAGTCGGTAGGTGTAGCTGACCACTGCCGCACCGGTGAACTTCGGGCTGAGCGCGGTCGGCGCGCCGGCGACCGGCGTACCGCCAGTCGGAAAGAACGCCGGTGGCAGCGAATTGACGCTGGTGATCTTGCTGTCGAGATACCCGATCGAGCCCTTGAGCCGCAGTCCGCCGAAACTGACGGTGCTTTCCGCTTCGATGCCGCGCGCACGCGCATCGGCGGAAATGATGACAGTGTTGAAGCCAGCCGCGTTGATGAATGAATAGGGCAGCCCGCGATCGCTATAGTTGGTGGTGAAGGCCGATAACAGCACTGTCCAGTTCGGGGTGATGCGTCCCTTGAAGCCGATCTCGTAATTGGTCGCGGTCGTCTTGGGCGATGCGTTGAACGAGGCCGGGCCGCCAAACGGGCGCGGCGTGAAGCTTCCCGGCTGATACCCGCGCTGGACCGTAGCATAGACCGTTGCGTCGCTGCCGAGCTTGTACGAAATATTGCCCTCGGCAGTTATCGCATCGTAATCCGCACTGCGTGTCACCGGGCCGGGGAAGCTGCCGGAGAAATTGGCGGTCGCACGTTTGTCATCGTTCGAATAGCGCACGCCCGCACCGATCGTCAGCGCATCGGTGATCTTGTAGCTGCCATTCGCATAGGCGGCATAGCTGTTCGACGTCTGTTCGACAGTGTAAAATCCCGGCGCGAAGAAGAAATAGTTCGGCCTCGATTCGTTGCTGCCGGTCTCATAATAATAGTAAAGACCGCCCACGAAGTTGAATCTGTCGAATTCTCCGTTGAGCTGCAATTCACTCGAAACCTGTTCAGCCTCGCCGCGCTCCGGGAAAACCGAGAGCAAGGCCGGGGTATCATTATCGGCAAGACCGCCGGTATATTCAGTCCTGCGATAACTGGTGATCAGCTTGGTCGACAAGGTGTCGCTGAGCTTGAGTTCGGCAGTGATCGAGGCGCCGAACAGATCGAGCGAGGTGCTTTCCAGGCCCGCAACCGACGTGCCCGAATCGTCCGGCGCGACGAGGTCGGACGACGAGATCGGGTTACCCTCGTCATAGATGTCGACCTTATAGGGCGACTGTCCGTTGCGGCCATGGACGAAATCGACCGATGCGAGCAGCGAGAAACTGGCGGTCGGCGTCCAATAGGCGGCCGCACGCCCGCTGAACTCATTCTCTTCACCGATCCGCGCGCTGGGATTGGCGATGAACACTGCGTCGCCCACGCCGTTGCGTTTCCGGTAGCTGCCGCTCAACGACACGGCGAGGTCCGGGGACAGGCGGGTGTCGGCATAGAAGCTGCCATTGATGCGCCCGCGCGTCCCGACTTGCGCCTCGACCTCGACACCCTCGTTGGTGCCCGGCTTGCTGGTGACGATATTGACCGCCCCGCCCAGTGTATTGCGGCCATAGAGCGTACCCTGCGGCCCGCGCAGCACCTCGATCCGCTCGATATTCTGCAATGACAGGTTCGATCCCAATTGCCGCCCGAGATAGACGCCGTCGAGATAGACGCCGACCCCCGGATCGGTCGTGATCAGGTGATCCTGCAAGCCGATCGCGCGAATGAAGATCGCCGCCTGCGAGGTGTTGCCGACGCCGTAGCGGCTGATGTTGAGGTTCGGGACATATTTGCCGACATCGGCGAGGTTGCTGGCGTTGAGCGTCTTCAGCGTGTCGCCGCTGAACGCGCTGATCGCGGCGGGGGTATCGACCAGGCTTTCCTCGCGTTTGCGCGCGGTAACGACGATATCGATCGAGGAATCGTCGGCCGCCCTGATCTTCGCATCCGGCGCTGCGGTTTCTGGGACGGTTTGTGCGAACGCCGTCGTCGACAGGAAGGCCAATCCTATTGTGGTCGTCGACACGGCGTGGCGCCATTTGCGACGGCGGCCCATGGCGTGGGCGGCAATGCTGGCGTGCTGAAACTCCATGACTATTCCCCGATTTTGCCCGCCATTTTGGCAGGTCGTTGAGCCAGTCCGTGCCGGATCTTGCGGATCCGGCAAATTATGTTTCGACGGCGCTGCCGGGTCTTCGGCATGAACCGGTCGGCCCTCCCGGGCCTGTAACACTAACGTAACCCCCGCTCGGCACCAGCGGAAAACCAGACCAGGGAAAAGGCGGCATTTTTGGCGTGTTCGCGACCTGTGATCGCGGCTCGAGACTGCGATCATTCCGCCTGCGGCATCCTTCCCGGGCGTGGGATTTTCCTCGCACTCCGCCAATATCCGTTGCATATCGCTACCCATCATTCTGGGAGAGACGCGATGACCATCACCACCGGCCTGCAACTGAGCTCGCTGATCACGCCCGAAGGCGAGCTGCGCCTGTCGCTTGACGATGTGGCGATCCCTGCACCGCGTGCCGATCAGGTGGTGGTGCGGATCGAGGCATCGCCGCTCAATCCGTCCGACCTCGGCCTGCTGCTCGGCCCGGCCGACCTGTCGACGGTCAAGGCCGGCGGCACCGCCGATCGTCCGACCGTCACCGCATCGGTCCCCACGGCCATCCTGCCCTCGCTGCAGGCACGGCTGGGCGAGGCAATGGCGGTCGGCAATGAAGGCGCCGGCGTGGTGGTCGACGCGGGCGACGACGCGAAGCATCTGATCGGCCGCACCGTCGCGCTGCTCGGCGGCTCGATGTATTCGCAGTACCGTGTGATGCGGGCCTCGGACGCGCTGGTCCTGCCCGACGGCACGACGGCCGCGCAGGGTGCCTCTTGCTTCGTCAATCCGCTGACCGCGCTCGCCATGGTCGAGACGATGCGTGCCGAGGGCCACACCGCGCTGGTCCACACTGCCGCCGCATCGAACCTTGGCCAGATGCTCAACCGCATCTGCATCGCCGACGGCGTATCGCTGGTGAACATCGTGCGCAGCGAAGCTCAGGCGAAGATCCTGACCGATATCGGCGCGAAATATGTCGTCGACAGCACCGCGCCCGATTTCCGCGCCAAACTGGTCGACGCGCTGATGGAAACCGGCGCGACGCTCGCCTTCGACGCCGTCGGCGGCGGCCCGCTCGCCGGCCAGATCATTGCCGCGATGGAAGTCGCCGCGACGCGCAAGATGACTGAATATAGCCGCTACGGATCGACCACTCACAAGCAGGTCTATATCTACGGCATACTCGACGTGCGTCCGACCGAGATCGGCCGCAACACCGGCATGGCCTGGGGCATTGGCGGCTTCCTGTTGACCTACTTCCTGATGAAGGCGGGCCCGGAAGTCAGCCAGCGCATGCGCGCACGCGTCGCCGCCGAGCTGACCACCACCTTCGCCAGCCATTACACATCGGAAATCTCGCTGGCCGAGGCACTCCAGCCGGACATTCTCGCGGCCTATGCGAAAAAGGCGACGGGCGAGAAGTTCCTGATCAACCCGAGCAAGGGGCTCTCACAGAGCTGAAACGAAATCCGGACAGTGCAATCGGACGCCTGGCAGCTCAGGCCACCTGCTCGCGCCGTGGCCATGCTGTTTTTTTCCGACACTGAGAAAGAGCGAGCCGGTACAGTCCGACACGTGATGACATTGCTGATCCTGTGCGACGGTTGAATCGCTGCCGATGGGGGGATTGAGGAGCGCATGGCGAGAGATATGGCACACCAGAAATGTCCCATATCTCCCGCCGCCGCCGCGACGAAATGTCCATGTAATTCATTATATATCAACTACTTATAACGAAATAGCTCATCTCAGGTGCGGGACCCGGCTCCAGGCAAAGGGGCGAGCGGCGCAAGGACGCAGCAGCCCGGCGCAGTGCAACCATCATCATTGCACCCGGTTGAAATGAAGCGTGATGCGCGACGTCTTGAGCACGAAGCCGCGCGAATCGTCATCCGGCGTGATGTTGAACGGCCCACCGAGGAAAGCACCGTCGTCATTGCGCTTGAGAACCAGCGGCCCGGTCTTGCCGCCCTTGGCCGTCTCGATCGTCAGGTTGATGATGTCGTCCTTCGCATCCACGACATAAGTCGCGGCGAGGTTCGGATTGCGATAGCGGCCATTGAGCGCCGAGCCGTCCGACGACGGTTCGGTGATCGCCGGCAGCCCCTCGCCCAGCGCCGCGATCACTTCGTCGGCCTTTTTCGCAGGGTCGATTGCGCCATTGTTGCACAACAGGGCAATGCCGATCCGCTTTTCGGGCAAGCGGCCGTACAGCGTCCGGAAACCCGCCGCCCCGCCGGTATGGTGGAACCAGTGCGGCCCCACGATCAGCGCATTGCCATAGGCGATACCGCGGCCCGATCGCACCACCGGCGCGCCATTGGTGAATGTGCCCGGCCTGGTCATCAGCCGGGTAATCTCCGCCGTCCAGATCTTGTGTCCGGTGTCGATGTCGTAATCCCAACGGGCCAGGTCGTTCACTGTGGTGATCAGCCCGCCCGATCCGCCGAACAGTGGATATTCGTCGGCGAGCGTCACCTTGCCGCCCGCGGCGACATAGCCGCGCGTGGCATTGGCATCGGTGGTGCGCGCACCCAGCATCATGAAGCTGCGTATCATGCCCAGCGGCTTCAGGACATGCGCGTTGATATAGCTTTCGAACGGTTGCTTCGACACGCGCTCGATGATTTCCGACAGCAGCAGATAGCCGCCATTGGTATAGTCATAGGCGGTGCCGGGGGTGAAATTGGTTTCCTTTTGCCGCAGCACGCCGGCGAGCGCATCGGCGCGGCTGGGCACCGAGGTTTTGAGATTACCCTCCAGTGCAAGCAGCGCGAGCGAGTCGCGAATGCCGCCGGTCATGTTGAGCAGCATCTGGACGGTAACGACGGTGCCATAATCGGGCAGCTCAGGGAAATATTTGCGGATATCGTCGGTCAGCGCGACCTTGCCCGCCGCGACCAGCTGCATCAGCGCGATCGCGGTGAATTGCTTGGAGACCGAGGCGGCGTAGAATTGCGTGTCCGATCCGATTGGCCGGCCTGTCGTGACATCGGCGGCGCCGGCATTGACCAGTTCCGTCGCCCTGCCGTCGCGAAAGATGCCGACCGCGCATCCCGGGGTGGCCGTGGGAGAGCCGACGGCAAGCGCCGCCGCGATCCGGTCCCGCGCCCCCGGATCGGCATTGGCGGGCGTTGAGAGCAATACGGCCAGCGGCAGCCAGACAAGACGAGTCATCGGATCCTCCCTCATGGTCCGGACCGCCGATGCGGCGCGGACATTCGTCCCTTCAGATCACTTTCAGAATTTGAAGCGCACGCCGGCGGTGAACATGCGGCCAAGCGTGTCGTACAAGGCGCGCGTGGTGCCGTAACCGCCCGCGCCGGTGATCGGCGGCGTCTTGTTGAACATGTTCTGGATCGTTCCGAACAGCGCAACCCGGTTGTCGCCCCCCCTGTCGCCGCCCCTCCCGATCAGCGTCACTTCGCCCTGAAGATCGAAATAGACCCGTCCCCTGACGCTCAGCACGTTCAGATCCTTGTAGGTGTAGGCCCGGTTGATGCTGCCCCCGCCGATATAGCGCGCCGCCATGCTCAGCGTGAAACCGGGGTTCACATAGCTGACATGCGTGTTGACCTTCCAGCGCGGATTGCCGCCGACCGCAGCGACCGTCGGCTGTTCGACGCTGCCGGCAAGAAGCGTCGGCTTGTTGAGACCGTCGGAGATCGAGGTATTGTCGATATAGGTGATCAGCGACTGGAGATTGATCCGGTCGGCGCCGATCGGGAACCAGTATTGCGCTTCGACATCGATGCCGCTGGTCTTGACCTGAGTCAGGTTGACCGGCCCGTTGACGACGCGGGTGATGCGGTCGTCGACGCCCCCGCGAGTGATCAGCGAGCAGGCCTGGGGCGATGTCGTGTAGCAGCGTTCGACGATCGCTGCCGGGGTGAGCGCGATGATCGCATCGTTGAGCGTGATCGAATAATAGTCGATCGAGATGCTGAGGCGCGGAATGAAAGTCGGCGACAGCACCACGCCGGCGGTCAGCGTGTCGGCCTTTTCGGGCGTCAGATTGGGATTGCCCTGGTTCGCCGCAGTAACGAGGTAGCTGATGCCGCCGAGCAGCGGATCCTGGACACCCAGCGACGAGGTCGCGCCGGCCTGGAACAATTCCTCCAGGCTGGGCGCGCGAATGTCGCGCGAGCGCGTAGCGCGCAGCCGGATCGACTCGTTGATCGCATAATTGATGCCGCCCTTCCAGGTGACGACAGTGCCCGAGGTGCTGTAATCGGTGACGCGCGCCGCGGCATCGACGCTCAGATCCTTTGCCCAGCCGGTATCCTTGGCGAGCGGGATCAGCACTTCGCCGAACCCTTCCTTGACCGTCACCTTGCCGGCATAGGGGATGCTACCGCCGCCGGCGAAGGCGAGCGTAGCCGAGATCGGATCGGCGGTGGTCCGAACGCTCAGCTCGCGATATTCGCCGCCGACCGCGATCGAGACCGGCCCCGCCCAGGTATCGAACGGCGAACCGCGCAGCGTCATCGCTGCCGATTTCTGCTTGATGTCCCACAGGCGGAACCCGGTACCGTTCACATAAGCGAGCGCCGCGTCGGAGAAGCGATCCTCGCCGATCAGATTCAGCGGCACGCACCCGTTGGTCGGGTTGGCGATCGTCGAGCGGCAAATCGGATCGACCACGCCGGGCGTGCGCGGATCGTCGACCGCATCGAGCGCCAGGTTGAAGGTCGAGGTGATCCGGTTGTTGCTCGTGGTCGCCCGGTTGCGCGTACGGCCATAGCTGAAACTGCCGTCGAGCAACCAGTCGCCGCCCAGCTTGGCGTTGAAACCGCCGAGCGTATTGATCGTCTCGATGTCGAGATCGGTGACGGTCCGGCCATTTTCGAGCACGCTGCGGCCAAGCGTGATGGTCGCGACATTGTTGGCGGCGAGCGTCTGCCGCAGCGCGGTGGGCAGGAAAACATTGTCCGACCGGATGGTGAGCTGATTGGCCGAGGCCAGGCCAAGATAGCGCGAGGTCACCTTGTTGTACGAGAATTCGCCAAACAGAGTGATCGCATCGCTGGCGTCGAAAGTCAGCCGGCCGAAGCCGGTGTAGCGGTTGACCGGCACAGCGCCCAGGCTGTCGGCAATGCCGTTGATGCCATCGCCGCCGACCTGGCTCGATGCGGTGACCAGCGATCCGAAGGCGAAGGGCACGGCATTGCCATTGGGATCGAACTGGATGCCCTTGAGATAGGATGGGAGCGCAATGATATTGGTGATCGCCGAGCCGCCCCCGGGATTGAAGCTGACTCCGGTGATGACCCCGCCATAGCTGACATTGGTTGCGCGAATGCCTTCGGTGACCAGGATGTTGCGCGGCTCGCCATTGGTCGGGGTATAGGCTGGGTTGGCGAGCGTGCCGGGGTTACGGGCGCTCCACGGGCGGTCGCGCAGCCAGCGGATACCGCTATTCTGCGATGCCTCGCCGGCGACGATCAGGTGCAGGCGATCATTGGCGAAGCTGGTGCCATAGCTCAGCGAGGCGAGGAAGTTCTTGTAATCGCCATAGTTGGAAATGCCGCCCTGGACACTGCCTTTCACTCCCTTGAACCGTGAATTGATCCGCAGATTGACCACGCCGGCAACCGCGTCCGAACCATAAGCGGCCGACGCGCCGCCGGTAACGATATCGATCCCGTTGATCATCGCCTGCGGGATCGATGAGATGCTGACGCCGCCGGCCGGCGTGGTCGGCACATAACGGCGACCATCGACCTGAACCTGAGTCCGCTGATAGCCCAGGCCGCGTAGGTCGATATAATTGCCGGCGGCGAGACTGCCGAGATTGACCGTGCTGGTCGGGGTCAGCGACGGGCGCACCGACGGCATCTGGTTGATGACGTCGGCAAGGTTAGGCGCGGCGACGCGGTTGATGGTCTCGGCGCCAATCACGGTGACTGGGGTCGGCGTGTCGAAACCGTTGCGCTGGACCAGCGATCCGGTGACGACGATATCGGGTTCCGGTTCGACCGTTGCAGGCTCCGGCCCAGGCTCCGGTGCAATCTGGGCCAGTGCCGGCTCGGCGAAGCACAGCATCGCACTGCCGGCGAGAAGAAGAAACGTCGCGCGCCGCGCGGCATTCTCCGGAGTGGTGAGTGGAGCAAGCGCCATCATACCGTGTCCCCCTGATTTTCTTATCGCCCCGATTTCTTATCGCCCCGATTTCTTATCGCGACGCAGCATCCATGCGATGGCTGTCACGAATCCAGCACAAAGGGTTCATAGTTATATAGCTTATAGTTATATCAAATGACGCCGAGGCGCTCCCATACAGGACAATGTCTAGTATTTGAGGACGTTACGCGCTCCACGCGGCGCGCATCTGGCTGAGCAATATGGGCGAGACTCTTAGCACACGGAGTATGCTGCCCTGCAAAAATGGGAAATAACCCGCATAGACAGAGGTTATATACGATATCTTTTTCCCGATCTGCTGGACGCTCCGCTCGCATTCATCGTGATGATTCGCTGTCGCTCGCTGCCGATCCCGCCATCCTTTTCTTTGGTCCGTGTCCGCGGCCACTGCGCGGGCGAACCCATCTGATTCAACGCCGGCACCGGCCGTGGCAAGGCGACACTGGACGGAGCGCCATCCGGTGCGCCGCCACGCTCTTTCTCAACGGTGAAGATTTTTCGGACGATATGCTGCTGGCTGTTCCTGCAAAAACAGCCAGCAGCATTCGCTGTTACTGGCTGTTCCGGTGGCTGATATCTGGCTGTTATGCTGGCTGTTCACTGGCTGATATCCGATAACAGCCAATCAGATCTAAGATACTGAAAATCATCTAAAAATCCGCGAATTCGTCCCCAAATGGCAACCAGAAGCATTAATTGCCGAAGAACAGCCAGCACAGGCCGCATATCGCATTCCCGCGTGGACACCCTCGACTCGCGGGCACCATCCTGGCTAGGAACCCGCATGCTCAAACTCATCATCGGCAATAAGGCCTATTCCTCCTGGTCGCTGCGCGGCTGGCTCGCCTGTAAGCAGTCCGGACTGCCGTTCGAGGAGGTGGTCGTGCCGCTCTATGACGAGCAATGGGACAAGCGTCGCGAGGGCGACGAGTTCGCGCCGTCATCGGGCAAGGTGCCGATCCTGTGGGATGGCGATGCGGTGGTGTGGGATAGCCTGGCGATTGTCGAATATCTTGCCGAGAAGACCGAACGCGCGAAATTCTGGCCCGAGGACGACGCCGCGCGCGCGATGGCGCGGTCGATGTCGGCGGAAATGCATTCCAGCTTTACCGCGCTGCGCCGCAAGCACAGCATGAACATCCGCCAGGTCTTCCCGCCCAAGCACCCCGATGAGGATGTGCTGGCCGATCTCGGCCGGATCATGGAACTCTGGGCGCAGGCGCGGGCGCGCTTTGGTGGCGACGGCCAGTTCCTGTTCGGGGAATTCGGCGCGGCGGACATCATGTTCGCGCCGGTCGTGACCCGCATCGTTACCTACAGCCTGCCGATCGCGCGCTTCGCCGCTGGCTATATGGATGCGGTGATCCAGCACCCCTTCATGCAGGACTGGATCGCCGGCGCGCAGGAAGAAGAATGGGTGATCGAGAAGTTCGAGGTCCCGGTGGCCTGATTTCCTGCCGGTTTTTGCCAACAGGCCGGCCTTTACCAATGCGCAACGCCGCCGGTGCTATCGGGCATTATGCGCATCTCGACGATCACCAACTGGGCGTACGGCGCGACCGTCTGCTTCACGCTTGCGTCGGGTGCGGCGTTTCTGCTGGCGTCGCAGGCCACAACCCGCGAGCGCGTGGCGATCTCGACCGAGCTTACGTATGACCGCGTCGTCGACAGCCTGAATCTTGCCGCCGACCGGCTGAGCGGCGCGATGCAGCGTTTCGCCGCCACCCAGGATGAAAGTCACGCCGCAGCTTATGCTCGCGAGCTGCGCGAAACGCGCACCCGCGAAGATGCACTCGAAAAGCTCGAGCGGCTTGGGATGGGACCAAGCGAACGCACGCTGTTGAAGGAGGCCGATACCGCCGGCAGGGCGCTGCTCGCGTTCGACGAACAGGTGCTGGCGGCGGGACGCAAGGGTGACTGGGCAACCGCGCGCGCGATCGTCTTCGGTGCGCCCTACCATGAGGCGCTCGCCGGGCTCGACCGGCCGCTCGCGCAGTTCAAGATGCTGGTCGACGAGCGTACCCATGCCGAGGTCGTCGCGGCGGAAACGCAATCCAACCGTCTCCAGCTGATCGCCAAAATCATGCTTGCCGCGACCGCCGCCTTGTTCCTCGGCGTGCTGTATTTCGTGATCAGCCGCCGCATCACCAGGCCGCTGATCCAGATGAGCGGAGTCGTCTCGCGGCTGGCGGAACAGGATTATGCCGCCGACCTGCCCGACCATCGCCATTCAGACGAGATCGGCGACATGACCCTCGCCATCCGCCAGTTCCGCCAGAACGGCATGGAGCGCGAGCAGTTCGAGGCCGAGCGCCAGCGCGACCAGACCGCCAAGGACAATCTGTCGCGCATGCTGCACCGTATGCAGGGCTGCGAGACGCCGGGTGAACTGGGCGAAGTGGTCGCCTGTTTCGCGCCGCAGATCTTTCCGCAGCTCGCCGGCTCGCTGTTCGTCCATGACGAGACCCGCGGCCTGCTGATCGCGGCGAGCGACTGGCAGGCACCCGCCGGAACCGGCAGCAGTTTCGCGCCGTCGGAATGCTGGGGCCTCAGGCGCGGCCATGCGCATGTCAGCAGCGGTTCCGGGCTAGACGTCGCGTGCCAGCATTATCTGCGCAGCGGCAGCGCCGAGAGCATCTGCGTGCCGCTGATGGCGCAGGGCGATATTGTCGGCCTGCTCTATCTCGAGGAACAGTCGGACGACCCGGAGCGCGACCGCGCCGCACCGCGGCTGTATCTCGACCTGATGGCGGAGAATATCGGCCTGGCGCTGGCCAATATCCGCTTGCGCCTGACCTTGCGCGCGCTGGCGATCCGCGACCCGCTGACCGGCCTGTACAATCGCCGTCATCTCGACGCGACCCTGCACCGCGAGGAGGAACGTGCGCGCCTGTCCGGTAGTGCGCTGGCGTGCGTGATGATGGACGTCGATCACTTCAAACGCTTCAACGACAGGTTCGGCCATGACGCCGGCGATGCCGTGCTGAAACATGTCGCGCAGATCGTCACCCGGCACTGCCCGCAGAGCGCCCTCGCCTATCGCTACGGCGGCGAGGAATTCACCTTGCTGCTGCCCGGCGCCAACGCTGCGCAGGCGGTCACGCTGGCCGAGGAGATCCGCATCGCGGTCCGCGAAGTGACGCTCGCGCATCGCGGCCGCACACTCGACCCGATCAGTGCCTCGTTCGGCGTGGCGGCGTTTCCCGCGCTGGAAGCGACGGCAAGCCTGCTCCAGGCGGCCGACGCGGCGTTGCTCAACGCCAAGCAGGACGGGCGCGACCGGGTGGTAAATGCGGCGGGCGCGGCGAAGAAGACAGCGGCCTGAGTCGGTCGCTCAGTTCAATCCGGATAGCAGCTGGCGATGCTTTCGATCGGGACGCTGTTATCCCTCCACCGCAGATTCCGGGCGTCGACGGCTTCCGCATTCATGTGCCGAACAAAGGCGGCTCTGATCCCCGATTTGTACGGGAGCGACTCGGCATCGTCGGGATCCATGCCTTCGGCCTTGAGCAGGAAATCAGTGAACTGATCCGCTGAAACCAATCCATCAGGCGGAATGAACATATCGACATGCCGCGGCTCGTCATCGACGATACTCCCGCAAAAGCCCATGCCGACGCAAACCTCATTCATGAGTGCGTCATAGCCGGTCTTTTCGACACGTTCGCGGCGTGAGAAGATCGTCAGCCAGGTTCCGTCGGTCGATATTCCGATCGGTGCATCGAGTCGGCTGATCGTCATGTCCCGCTCATAGTCCCCGAAATCCAGCGACACCGCGATGTCGGTCATCCGTGCCGACCGGATGTCTTCTTCTGACGGGTCCCCGTCGAAATAGAAGCGCAGCCTGATCGTGTCGCCCTCCGCCTTGGCGAGAACGATCCTCAACTGGGGCCCAACCTGATCCCACAATCCTTCGACAACCGAACGTATCAATGCATTTTCGTCCAAGAGCATCTCCCTGAAGTTCACCCGAAACTTGCTCCTTATGGCCGGCGACCTACAGTTTTGCGACATCGGGCCGCATTCCCGGGTCAGCCGGTTGCATTCGGCATCACGCAGCGGCACCACTGTGCAATCAACGACTTCCCCAGGATCCCCTGTCATGATCAAGCCTCTTCTGCTCGTCGCGGCTTCCGCGCTCGCCCTGTCGCCTGCGATTGCCCAGGACGCGGCGCCTCCCAGCGCCGCCGCACCGGGGGGCGATATCCCGGCCAAGTTCACGCCGCCGGTCGGGGATGCCGATTACGACAAGCGCGAGATGATGATTCCGATGCGCGACGGAACCAAGCTCTACACCGTCATCGTGGTGCCCAAGGGCGCGACCAACGCACCGATCGTGCTGACGCGCACGCCCTATAACGCCATGGGCCGGGCGAAGCGCTCGACCAGCCCGAGCATGCTGTCGACGCTCCCTCTGGCTGACGAAGGGTTCGTCAAGTCAGGCTATATCCGCGTCTATCAGGACGTGCGCGGCAAATACGGGTCGGAGGGTGACTATGTCGTGACTCGCCCGGTGATCGGCCCGCTCAACCAGACCAAGGTCGATCATGTCACCGACGCCTATGACACGATCGACTGGCTGGTGAACAAGGCGAACCTGCCTGAATCCAATGGCCGGGTCGGCATGATCGGGTCGTCCTATGAAGGGTTTACCGTGGTCATGGCGCTGCTCGCGCCGCACCCGGCGCTGAAGGTTGCGGCACCGGAAAGCCCGATGATCGATGGCTGGATGGGCGACGACTGGCTGCATTACGGCGCGTTCCGTCTCGCCAACATCGCCTGGCTTGGCGGACAGACCGGTTACAAGGGCGAAGGCAAGGCCCCACCGACCGGCGGCTATGACGATTACGACAATTTCCGCACCATCGGCTCAGCCGGCGACTGGGCGAAGAAGTCGGGCTACGATCAATTGCCCTTCTGGCAGCGGATGATCGCGCATCCATCCTATGACGCGTTCTGGCAGGGTCAGGCGCTCGACAAACTGCTCGCCGCCAACCCGTCGAACATCCCGACCATCTGGGAACAGGGATTGTGGGACCAGGAGGATATGTACGGCGCGATTACCGCCTGGGAGGCGCTTAAGGCCAAGGGCAAGACCGGCAACAACTTTCTCGTGATGGGGCCGTGGCGGCATAGCCAGATCAACCGCGAGGGCCGTTCGCTCGGTGTGTTCCAGTGGAATGGCGATACCGCTGCGCAGTTCCGCAACGAGATGGTCCTGCCTTTGTTCAACCAGTATCTGAAGGACGGTCCACCGGTCACTCTACCCACTGCGACGATCTACAACACCGGCGAGAATCACTGGGACCGTTTCACCACCTGGCCACTCGCGTGCCAGGAAGGCTGCGCCGCGCCGCTCACCCCGATGTATCTGCAGGACAATGGCGGGCTCGGTTTCGATATGGCGGCGGCGGGCGGTGATGCCTATGTCTCGGATCCGGCCAAACCCGTGCCGCATCTGCCGCGCCCGGTGAATTTCGGTGATGGCCGCTGGGGCGACTGGCTGGTCAGCGATCAGCGCGGGGTCGATGGGCGCCCCGATGTGATGACCTATCAGACGCCGGTGCTGACCAAGGCGGTGCGTGTCTCAGGCGCGCCGATCGCCGATATCTTCGCGAAGACGACCGGCACCGACGGCGATTTCGTGGTCAAGGTGATCGACGTCTATCCGGACGAGGTCGCGACCGATCCGAAGATGGGCGGATACCAGTTGCCGATCGCGCTCGACATCTTCCGCGGGCGGTACCGCGACAGCTTCGCCAAGCCCTCGCCGATCCCGGCGGGCAAGGTGCAGCAGTACAAGTTCCGCCTGCCCACGGTGAACCATGTGTTCCAGCCCGGCCACCGCATCATGGTACAGGTGCAATCGAGCCTGTTCCCGCTCTACGACCGCAATCCGCAGGCCTATGTGCCGAACATTTTCCTCGCGAAAAAGTCCGACTATCGCAAGGCGACGGTGACGATCGAACGCGGCGGCGCGACGCCGAGCCGGGTGTGGCTGCCGGTGGTGCCGGTCGATCAGAGTGCGGCGATGGTGAAGTAAAGGGAAAAAGGGAGCGCGATCAGAACGCGCTCCCGTCCTTGCGCGTGAAGCCGGCGCCATCAGCGATGAACATATCGATATCGGGATAATGGCAATCGCTGGCATTGGGCCGGCCGACCGCAATGAACACGCAGTCCGCATCGCTCCGGTTCTGCAACACATGGCCATTGCCGTCGCTCTTCGGGAACGCCGCGCAGTCACCGGGGCGCATCGCGTGCTCGCCGTCGTCATCGACCAGCACCGCCTCGCCCGAGATCATCACGACGAATTCGTCCTCGCCCTCATGCCAATGGCGCTGCGACGACCAGGCGCCGGGCTTGAGCACGACATGGCTGACACCGTAATCGGTCAGCCCGCTCGCCAGCCCAAGCCGGCGGTACCAGCGGCCCTGCACCACATCGGCATAGTGCGGCGGATAGCCGGTCCGGTTGGTCTGCGGGATGGCATCGAGATCGAGTTTGGGCATCGCATTTTCCGGGCATTCCCGCGAAAGCGGGAATCGCGCTTCTTCTTTCGCGCGCACCACGGCAGAAGAAAAGTAGGATCCCCGCTTTCCGGGGGATGACGGAGACTCTTGTGATCGACCCGGTTGACCTGACCAAGCAACTCATCGCCTGCGACAGCGTAACACCCGCGCGCGGCAGCGTGTTCGATGTGCTGGAGGCGGCGCTCACCCCGCTGGGATTCGATGTGGAACGCTTCATCACCGGTGAAGCGCCTGATGGGCCGGTCGAAAATCTGCTCGCGGTGCGTGGCTCGGGCGGACGGCATTTCGCCTTTGCCGGGCATCTCGACGTGGTGCCGCCGGGCAGCGGCTGGACCAGCGGCGCGTTCGAGCCGGAGATTCGCGGCGGCCTACTCCATGGGCGCGGTGCGGTCGACATGAAGGGCGCGATCGCTGCCTTTGTCGCGGCCATCCCCGCTGAGGTCGACGGCACGATCAGCCTGGTGATCACCGGCGACGAGGAAGGCCCCGCGACTTACGGCACCGTCGCGATCATCGAGCGCATGGCGGCGCGCGGACTGAAGCCCGACCTGTGCCTGGTTGGGGAGCCGACCAGCGTTAGCCGGCTCGGCGACATGATCAAGATCGGCCGGCGCGGATCGGTCAATATGTGGATCGAGGTGCCGGGCAAGCAGGGCCATGTCGCCTATCCCCATCTCGCCGACAATCCGATCCCGAAGCTGGTCGCGATCCTCGCCGAGATCGGCGCGATCGAGCTCGATCAGGGCAGCGAGTGGTTCCAGCCGTCGAACATCGAGGTGACCGATGTGACCGTCGGCAATCCCGCGACCAACGTCATTCCCGCCCATGCCTCGGCGCGGCTGAGCATCCGCTTCAACGACCTGCAGCGCGGTGAGGACCTGGTCACGCGGATCGAGCGCATCGTCGCGACCCATGCGCCGGAAGGCAAGCTGATCGCCCGCATCTCGGGCGAGGCGTTCCTGACTCTGCCGGGCGACTTCTCGACCCTGATCGGCGATGCGATCGAGGCGCGCAGCGGCATCCGTCCGGAACTGTCGACCACTGGCGGCACGTCCGATGCCCGGTTCCTCTCGAAACTATGCCCGGTGGTGGAATTCGGCCTGCTCAACGCGACGATGCACAAGCTGGACGAGGCGGTCGCGGTCGACGATCTCGTGGCGTTAACCGGGATCTATGCCGAGATCCTTCGACGCGCGCAGGGCGGGTCGAATTAGCCCGCCAGCGCGCGACGCTCGTCAGTGCGCGACCAGGCGATGAAGGCCTCCTCATCCATCGGCAGCGCAATCGCATAGCCCTGGATCACATCACAGCCGATCACGCGCAGAACATCGGCCTGCGCCTGGGTCTCGATCCCCTCGCCCACCGCTTCGCAGCCCAGGCCATGGATCAGGCCGATCACGGCATGGGCGATGGTGCGCGCTTCATTATTGGTGGCGATATGCTCGATCAAGCTGCGGTCGAGCTTGACCCGGTCCACCGGCAGATCGCGCAGCCGTGCCAGGTTGGAATAGCCGGTGCCGAAATCGTCGATCGAAATGGTTGCGCCATCATTACGCAATTGCGCGATCGCCTCGACCACTTCGCTGCTGCAATGCATCGCCAGCGTCTCGGTGATTTCCAGCTCAAGCAGATGGGCCGGCGCATTGGCCGCCTTCATCGCCGCACGCAGCCGGCGGAAGAACGCGACTTGATCGAGCTGGCGCGGCGAGATGTTGATCGCCAGGCGCTGCTCGATCCCCATCTTGCCCCAGCGCGCGATCGTATCAGCGACGGTCGCGATGACCCATTCGCCAATCTCGACGATCAACCCGGTTTCCTCAGCGCGCTTGATGAACGTCGCCGGCAGCCTCAGCCCGTCGCGGGGATGGCGCCAGCGTAGCAGCGCTTCGGCCGCGACGATCCGCCCGCCCGGCAGCGCGATCTGCGGCTGGAAGACCAGCGCGAACTGATTCTGGTCGATCGCCTCGCGCAGATCGCTTTCCAGCTGCGCACGGTCGGCGATCTCCTCGGCCAGCGCGGTACTGAAATATTCCACCCGGCCACGGCCATTGGCCTTGGCGTGATACATGGCGGCATCGGCAGCGCGCATCAGATCGGTCAGGTTGACGCCGTGTTCAGGCCGCACCGCGATACCGATCGACGCGCCGATCTCGACATCGGTGCCGGCCAGGTCGAACGGCTCGGCCAGCGCGAACAGGATGCCGCGCCCGATCCGGGCTGCGTCGGCGGGATCGCGCAAGTCGCGGAAGAACATGGTGAACTCATCTCCGGCGAGCCGCCCGATCAGCGGCTGCGACGCGCTGGTCTCGGTCACGACCCGGTCGGCAACGGCGCGCAGGCGATTGGCGACCATGCCGAGCAGCATATCGCCCATCGCATGGCCCATCGTATCGTTGACCACCTTGAACCGGTCGAGATCGATGAAGAACAGGGCGGCATGAATATCCTGCGGCATCTCTGCCAGCATGCGCTCGCAAGTGCGGCGGAAGTTGGTGCGATTAGGCAGTGCAGTTACCGGATCGAACATCGCCAGGCGGTGGACGCTTTCCAGATTGCAGCTGAGTTGCTGGAACAAACCACGCATCGCATTCGCCAATTGCGGCACGTTTTCAGCGATTTCCGCTGGAATCTCGCCATCGAGATCGCCGTGCGCCGCCCGCGTCAGCCGCGCGATGGCGGAATCAATCGCTGACGCGGTGCTTGATATCGCTCGCTCCGCCGACGCCCAGCACATCGCCGCGCACACGATCGCTGGAATCAGCGCGCGCGAGATATTGCCGATATCGATCGTGCCATTGGATGTCGCGACGAGCGCGAGAATGAACGCGACTGCCCCGGCGCACACCGCAAACGCGATGGCGCGACTCTTCAGCGATACGCCCTCCATCGCGATTACGGGTCCCCTGCCGTATCAATCCGGCCATTCCGGTCCAAGAACGGACATTGGACGCAACAGGTTAATTTTTTCTGGAGTTCCCCGGCTTTGGCGTGGCCTTTCGCAGGATGATGTAGAGCGCACCGGTCCCGCCGTGGCGCGGATGCGCACCGCGCACGGCCGCGATCGAGGCGGCGTGGCGCGACCCCGCCAGCCAGTCGCCGATCGCAGCACGGATCGCGCCGCGCGCATGTGGCCGCTCGCTTTCCGGGCGTGGCGGCTTGCCCGTGACGAGCAGGATCACCCGGGCGCCATCGCGGATCGCCCGGTCGAGCGCAACATCGAGCGTGGCATAGGCGGTGGAGAGGTTATGACCGTGCAGATCGATCGTCCGGTCGGGTGAAATCAGGCCTCGAGAAAGCTGGCGATCCCAGCTGCCATCGAGCGTGGCGTACTCCTTACGCTCCTCTTTCCGGGCGGAAGGTTTGGCAATGGGCGGCGATGGGAGCGGTGGCGGTTTTCGGACCTTTTGCAGCTTGGCCGGCGGAAGCGGCACGGCCTTGAGCGTCGGGCTCTTTTCGATAGCACGCGGCACGCCGGGAGCGGCAACGGATGGCTTTGCCTTCACCACGCGCAACGGCCGGACGGTCTCGAGCACCCGCGCCCAGAGCGCGGCCTCATCGGGGGTTAGAGGCCGATCCACAGCCTCAACGGACCGCCGATGCCTTCTCAGCCGTCAGACGGTCGAGTGTGCCAATCGGCAGCAGGAGGAACGCGGAGCCCCGGGCGCTCATGCCGCCCGCGATCGCGCGCGCTTCGCTGCCCGCGCCCCAGAAGGTGTCGATCCGGTTGGCGCCGCGGATCGCCCCGCCAGTGTCCTGCGCCACCCACAGGCCGGTCGCATCAGTGCGGTCGGCCGAGAGGAACACGGGTGCGCCCAGCGGAATGAACTTGGGATCCGCCGCCGCGCTGACCTGGCCGGTCACTGCCAGGCCAAGTGCACCGAGCGGCGGGCCATTCAGCTCTCGGAAGAACACGAAGCTCTTGTTTTCGCGCATGATATCGCGGCCCTGCACGGGATTTTCATGCAGCCAGGCAACGATGCCCTGCATTGATGTCTGCCCGGGCTTGAGCAGGCCGCGTTCCTTCATCAGCGCGCCGATGCCAGTATAGCCCCGCCCATTCTGGGTATCATAGCCGATCCGCATCACCGATCCGTCGGGCAGTTTAAGCCGCCCTGATCCCTGGATCTGCAGGAAGAATATCTCCACCGGATCCGCCGCCCAGGCGAGGATCGGAGCACGACCGGTAAGCACCCCCTCCTCGATCTGCGTGCGGTCATAATAGGGCACCATCGCGTTGCGATCGATCCGCCCGCGGATCTTCTTGCCTTTCAGGTCGTCGCTGAACTGGCCGAGATCCGCTTCGATAAGGTCAGTGGGCCGGCCATAGATCGGCACGTCATAACCGCTACGCCGATCGCGCGAGCCGGCGATTTCCGGTTCATAATAACCCGTGGCGAAGGCGCGCCCGTCGCCAACCTGGACGCTTTCGAACCATTGTTCGAAGAACGACCGTGCATCGCCGCCGCGAGCGGTGGCGGCCGCATTGCACGCCGGCTGCCAATCGGCACCGCGCGTCAGGCCGGACGTGTCGGTGCGCCGCATCAGCGAGGAACAGCTCAACCGGAACGCTGCCAGTGCGCGCGCTGCCTGGGCGTCGGTGATCGGCAAGGAGGAGATTGGCGGTCCGGCCACCACGCCCGTAGCCGCCGCGTTCAGCGCGCCCGCTGGCGGTATCACAATAACCGGCGCGATCGGCTTCGCCGCAACGGGTTGTCGTACCGGCGGTTCATGATGAGATGACGGACTGGACGGACGCGGCACCACGCCACCGCCGCACGCGCCCAGCATCAAAGCCAGCGCGACCACCCCCCAGCGGCGCATACCCATTCCCCCGGTCAAAAACTCAAGCTTCGTCGGTGTCGGCGAGCTTCCAGTTCGGATCGCTGCTCTTCAGCGTCCGGGCGAAGGTCCACACATCATGCGTCTCGACCGCATCGTCCATCGAACCGGCGACGAGATTGCCCTCGGCATCGCGCGTCACCGCTGCGATATCAGCGTCGAAACGCACGGTGATCCGCGCATTGCGGCCATCGAGCGCGGCATCGGCGATGATCGCGCGCTCGATCGACACCAGCCGGTTTTCGAGCACATGGCCCGCCTCACGGCGCGCTTCGATCGCTTCGGCAAAGGCTCGCTTCACCTCATCCTCGACCAGCCAGTCGAGTGCGTCCTCATCGCCCTTCCAATAGGCCTCCAGGATCATGCGATAGGCGCTTTGCGCGCCTTCCACGAACTGGCCGACGTCGAAACCGGGTTCGGCATGGACAATCGCGCGCAAACCGGCCTCCGCCTTGGGGTCGATATTGCGATTGACCAGCTCGCGCGGCTCCGGTGCGGATTCGATTGGACGCGGCAGCGCGGTGATCGGCGCGCGATCCTCGGCTGGCTTCGGCAAGGGCTGCCCATGCCCGGTCCGCTTGCCAAGCACCATGTACAGACGCAGCGCCAGGAACCCGGCCACCATCGCGAGAAGAACAACGTAAAACACCCAAGTCTCCGATAATCGGCTAACCATCTACATAGGCGCAACGCGCGAATGTTTCAAATGATGCACACGCAGCAGCGATAAGCACATGTCGCACCCGTTGAACAACCCGTCGCCCCCTGCTAGTCGCGCCCGACCGGCACGTGACGATAGGGTATCGGACGCGGGGGCCAAATTCTTTGACGATACAAGAGGATCGAGTTTCGATGGACGAACAGGACAACGGCGCGAACGCTGGCGAACCCTATGCCAATGGCGAGGACACCGCCCCCGCGATCGGCCTTATTTCGCAATATGTGAAGGACCTGTCGTTCGAGAATCCGAACGCGCCCGCGGTCTATCAGAATCCGGCCCAGCCGCAGATTGACGTCCAGTTCAACATCGGGTCGGGCCAAGTCGGCGAAGACGTGCACGAAGTCGTGCTGCGCATCGACGTACGCGCCGAGGCCGATGGCCAGGTCGCCTTCATCGCCGAGCTCGCTTATGCCGGTCTCTTCGGCATCCGCAACGTGCCCGTCGAGCATATCCAGCCCTTCCTGCTCGGCGAAGCGCCGCGCCTGATCTTCCCCTTCGCGCGCCGCGTGCTGGCCGATGCGATCCGCGATGGCGGTTTCCCGCCGCTGCTGCTCGAGCCGATCGACTTCGCCGCGCTTTACCAGCAGCAGGCGTTGGCCGAGGGCCAGCCGGCGGTGACCACCGGGGAAACCGGCACGGCCTGATCGGCCGGCACGGGAACGACTGACATGAACCTTACCCGTGCACTCGGATCGGTCGGCGGGCTGACGCTGGCCAGCCGGGTGCTCGGGCTGGTGCGCGATTCGCTGTTCGCGCGCTTCATCGGCGCGAGCTTTGCGTCGGATGCGTTCCTGATCGCGTTCCGCTTGCCCAACATGTTCCGCGCCCTCTTCGCCGAGGGCGCGTTTTCCGCCGCGTTCATCCCGATGTTCAACCGCAAGATGGCGGAGGACGAAGAGGGCAGCCTGGTCAAGGGCGTGTCCTTTGCCGAGGACGCGCTGTCGGTGCTGCTGCCGATCCTGATCGTGATGACGATCGTGATGGAGCTGGCGGCCTATCCGGTCACCTGGGCTCTGTCGGGCGGCTTCAACGGTGTTTCGCCGGCCGAATTCGAGTTCGCGGTCGAATTGTCGCGGATCACTTTCCCCTATCTGCTGCTGATCAGCCTCGTCTCGCTGCTCGGTGGCATCCTCAATTCGCTGCACAAATTCTGGGTCAATGCCGCAGCACCGATCCTGCTCAACGCGACGCTGATCGCGGCGTTGTTGTTCTTTCATGCCAGCGATCCGCTTGGCACCGCGCGTAACCAGGCGATCGCAGTCACCGTCTCCGGGGCACTGCAGCTGATCTGGTTGGTGCTGGCGTGCCGCTCCAGCGGGGTGAAGCTCCGCCTCAGATTGCCGCGCCTCAATCCCGATGTGAAGAAATTGCTCTCGCTGATCTGGCCCGCGGCGGCCGGCGCAGGCGCGGTGCAGATCAACCTCGTCATCTCGACCGCGCTCGCTGCCAGCCTGCTACCTGAAGGGTCGGTCTCGTACATCTATTACGCCGACCGGCTGAACCAGCTGCCGCTCGGTCTGATCGGCATCGGGCTCGGCACCGTGCTGCTCCCGACCATCTCGCGCCAGCTCGGCAAGGGCCTCGAGACCGAAGCGATGGAGACGCAGAATCGCGGCATGGAACTCGCGCTGTTCTTTACCCTGCCCGCCACCATCGCCTTGATCGTGTGCGGCGTGCCGATCATTTCGGCGCTGTTCCAGCACGGCAAGTTCACCAGCGCCGACACGCTGGCAACCGCCGGCGCGCTTGCCGCCTTCTCGGTCGGTCTGCCGGCCTATATCCTGGTCAAGGTGCTGACGCCCGGTTTCTACGCCCGCTCCGACACCAAGACGCCGGTACGCTTCGCGACCATCTCGATCGCGATCAACCTGATCCTCAACCTCGCCTTCATCGTGCCGCTCAAGCATCTCGGGCCGCCGCTTGCCACCGCGCTGGCGAGCTGCGTCAATGTCGTCCTGCTCTATCTGACGCTGAAGAAGCGCGGGCATTTCGTCGCCGACCTGCGGCTGCGCCACCGCGCGGCCCGGCTGCTCGGCGCGGCTTTGGTCATGGGCGTGGCGATGTATTTCCTCGACGATCTGTTCACGCCCTACACCACGGGCGCGAGCCTGACGCGCTGGATCGCCATGTTCATACTGGTCGGCACCGGCGGGCTGGTCTACGCGATCGCCTGCTTCGTGTTGCGCGCCTATCGCCCTGCCGATCTGCGCGCATTGCTGCGTCGCACCCCTGTTTGATGTGAAAGAAGTTCCAATGCGCGTCGTCTCCGGCATCCAGCCAACCGGCAATCTCCACCTCGGCAATTATCTCGGCGCGATCAAGCAATGGGTGGCGATGCAGGACGCGATGGGCCCGGGCGAGGATTGCCTGTTCTTCCTCGCCGATCTCCACGCGCTGACCGTCGCGATCGACCCGAAGGAGCTCAACTCGAACACGATCGAGATGGCTGCGACCCTGCTTGCCGCCGGCATCGATCCTGACCGCGCGATCCTGTTCAATCAGGCGCGCGTGCGCGAGCATAGCGAACTCGCCTGGATCCTGGGCGGCACCGCGCGCACCGGCTGGTTGAACCGCATGACGCAGTGGAAGGACAAGGCGGGCAAGAATCGCGAGGGCGCGAGCGTCGGCCTTTACACCTATCCGGTGCTGCAGGCGGCCGATGTGCTGCTGTACAAGGCGACGCATGTGCCGGTCGGCGACGATCAGAAACAGCATCTTGAGCTCGCACGCGATATCGCGACCAAGTTCAACCAGGATTTCGGCGTCGAGCTGTTTCCGCTGCCCGATCCTCTGATCTCAGCAGAGGCACCGCGCATCATGTCGCTGCGCGACGGATCGGCGAAGATGTCCAAGTCGGATCCGTCGGACGGATCGCGCATCAACCTGATCGATAGCGACGATACGATCGTCCAGAAGCTGAAAAAGGCCAAGTCGGACGGTGATCTGCTGCCCGACAGCTTTGCCGGCCTGGCCGACCGGCCCGAGGCGAAGAATCTGGTGACGATCTATGCGGTGCTCTCGGGTGCTGCGCCGGACGCGGTGATGACCGAATTTGCGGGCAAGGGTTTCGGCGCCTTCAAGCCGGCGCTCGCCGATCTTGCGGTGGCCACGCTTGGCCCGATCCGCGATCGGCTGAATCGGCTGCTGGAGGATCGCTCCGCCGTGACCGAGGCGCTCAGCAAGGGTGCAGCCCGGGCGACTGCGCTGGCGGCGCCGACCTTGGCAGAGGCGCAGCGCGCGGTTGGGTTGAACATTTAGCGCAGAGCATCGAGCACTATCAGACACTGCCTGGCGACTGAACCGGGTCGGGAAATCGAGCAGCGCGAGCCGCTCGAAACACCCGCACGACCGGGCTTCTAAAGGGCTTTAACCCTCCAGTTCCCGGAGCAGCATCCGCACCGCGCCGTCGATCTCACGATCGGTGTCGCGCAGCGCCTCGATCCGGCGCACCGCATGGATCACGGTCGAATGGTCGCGGCCGCCAAATTTACGGCCAATCTCCGGCAGCGAGCGGGTGGTGAGCCGCTTGGCCAGATACATGGCGATCTGGCGCGGGCGCGCAACGATGACCGCACGGCGCGCCGAGACCAGGTCGACCGGCTTCAGTTCGAAATGCGCCGATACCGCCTTCTGGATCTCGTCGATCGTCACGCGGCGTTCCGCACCGCGCAGCACATCACCAAGCGTTGCGACCGCGAAGTCGAGATCGATCGTCTCACCGGTCAGTTGCGCATAGGCGACGAGCCGGTTGAGTGACCCTTCCAGGTCGCGGATATTGGCGGTGATCCGCGTCGCGAGCAGATCGAGCACTTCGGCCGGTACTTTCGCATCGGGCAGATCGGCAAGCTTGCGGTCGAGCACCGCGCGGCGCAGCGCCAGATCGGGCGCCTTGATGTCGGCGACCAGGCCAACCGACAGGCGCGAGGTGATGCGCGTCTCGACCCCGTCGAGCCCCTGCGGGCAGCGATCGGCGCTGATCACCAGGCGGTGCCCCGCCCCCATCACCTCGTTGATCGTGTGGAAGAATTCTTCCTGCGTCGCATCCTTGCCGGCGATGAACTGCAAATCGTCGATCATCAGCATGTCAGCGGCGCGCAGCCGCGTCTTGAACGCGTGGGTATCCTTGGCCCGCATGGCCGAGACGAATTCGAACATGAAGCGTTCGGCCGACATCAGGATGACCGATGCCTCGGGACATGCCTCGAGAAAGGCATGGCCGATCGCGTGCATCAAATGGGTCTTGCCCTGGCCCGTGCCGCTATGAAGGAACAAGGGGCTGAACCGCGGCGTGCCGGGCTCGGCTAGCGCTCTGGCGGCATTGAATGCCACCATGTTCGACGAATCGACCACGAACCGGTCGAAGGTGAAGCGCGAATCGAGTGCAGGACGCGCCGACGTCGCGACCGGCTTGGCGGCCGGCGCGCTCGACGTCTCGACCGTCAACACGGCGGGCACCACCGACGCGGCGCGAGTCTCGATCGATACTTTGCGCACCTCGGGCAGCAGCGCGCGGAATTCGGCGACCAGGCGGTCGGCGTAATGGTTGCGGACCCAATTGGTCATGAAGGCGGATGGCAGCGCGAGGCGAATCGTATCGCTCTCGCCGCTGTCGATCAGTTCGATCGGCTTCAGCCACTGGTCGAACAGACGCACCCCTGCCGATTCGCGCAAATGACCACGCACGGTTGCCCACGCCTTTGCACTGTCATTCTGATGTCCGGGCCGATTGGCTGACCCGTTATCCATCCCCGTCACGCATTAACCCCTTCGCGCGATGCCGGATTTTTGCCCCTGCATCACTTGATTTCGACCGGCAAAAACCTCCCGCAGCCGGAATCGAGGTCCGCCGACAGCAAAGCTTTCGCATTAGCGCGCACGACTGACAGCGTCGCGGCGAGGGATTGATTATGAAGATCGCAGCGAGTCGATCAAGGCCTGAACCTGTCAGAAAATTGAAATAATCCGGTTGACTCGGCTTCAGCCACGGATTCCCGTCAGAAATCTTACAAGTCTCTGTATTTACATAACTAATTTGGAAGCAGGCCGAATCGGGTCGGTGCGAATCGCGGTGAATCCTGCCTTTTCTATTTATGTTCCGTCAGCCGATTTCCGGGTGCATCGCAGCATGTTTTGGAGCCTCGGACGGACGCGATAGAATAGCTACGCGGACGACAAAAAGCCCGCCGGGACAGGTCCCGGCGGGCGTTTATCGCGAAGCCATAAAGGCTTAGCCGAGTGCGGTGACGGCCTTGGTCAGGCGCGCGAACTTCCGCGAGGCAGTGTTCTTGTGGAACACGCCCTTGGCAACGCCACGCGCCAGTTCCGGCTGTGCCGCCGCGAGTGCAGTGGTCGCAGCACCCTTGTCGCCCGCCGCGATCGCCGATTCGACCTTCTTGATGAAGGTACGGATGCGGCCAACCCGGTTGCCGTTTACTTCCGCGCGACGATCGTTGCGACGGATACGCTTTTTCGCCTGTGGCGTGTTCGCCATGAAGCCCTCTGATCTAAAATAGAAAAGGGCGCGGGCGGCAAAGCCCACGGCCCCGGAAAGCGCGGTCCTTACGCAAGACCGCCTCATTGGTCAACCGTCAGCGCTGGCATTTCGGACACCAAAAGGTTGAACGCCCGCCCTCGCTATAGCGCTGGACGGTGCCGCCACAGGCACAAGGCTCCCCTTCACGACCATAGACCGCGAATTGCTTGGAGAAATAACCGAGCTCGCCATCGGGCCGGACATAGTCGCGCAGACTCGAGCCCCCAGCCTCAATCGCGGCACGCAAAACCTCACGAATCGCCTCAACCAGCCGTTCGAGTCGCGGCAGCGAAATTCGGCCGGCAGCGCGCTTGGGTGAGATCCCCGCCAGGTACAGCGCCTCGCAGACATAGATATTGCCCAGCCCGGCCACGATGCGCTGGTCGAGCAGCATCAGCTTGATCGACGCCTTACGCCCGGTAAGCGCGGTCAGCAGGTGATCGGCGGTGAGGCCCGGCCCGAGCGGCTCCGGCCCCATCGCTGCGAACGCCGGGTAAAGATCGAGCGCGTCGGTCCGCACCAGATCGACAAATCCGAATCGGCGGGCATCGTTAAGCGCGAGTCGTCGCCCCGCCTCGGTGTCGATCAGCAAATGGTCATGCGCCAGCAATTCGCCCGGATCGACTCGCCAGCGCCCCGACATGCCGAGATGGAAGATCATCGTATCGCCGCGATCCGTGTCGATCAGACCGTATTTCGCGCGGCGGCCAAGGCCGGTCACGACCGCGCCGGTCATTCGCTGGCGCAGATCGACGGGAAAGGCATGGCGCAGGTCGCCGCGCCGAGTCTCGACGTTCGACAGGCGCTGGCCCTCGAGGACGGGACGCAGGCCTTGTACAGTGGTTTCGACTTCTGGAAGTTCAGGCATCGCTGGTCACTTTGCGGTCGTTCGCCCTGAGCCTGTCGAAGGGCGCGTGCTGCACATCGTCCGGAGATCGGGGCACGCGGGCTTCGACAGGCTCAGCCCGAACGGGATGATTGATCGTATGTGGAGCTAGGTTGCGTTTGCCCCTGCCACAAGCCTAGAGCGACGCCCATGACCGACACCGTCTCCTTCGGCTATGAAGACATTGCCGCTTCCGAAAAGACCACCCGCGTTGGCGGCGTGTTCACCAGCGTCGCCTCCAAATATGATTTGATGAACGATGCGATGTCGGGCGGCATGCACCGATTGTGGAAGGATCGCTTCGTGCGCCGGGTGAAACCGCGCGAGGACGAGCAGATTCTCGACATGGCGGGCGGCACCGGCGACATCGCCTTTCGCCTTGCGACCAGCGGTGCGGCTGTCACGGTCGCCGATATCAATCCCGCGATGCTTGAGGTCGGCATGGAACGCGCCGCCAGGCGCGGCATCGATGGACTGGTGTGGACCGAGGCCAATGCCGAGGTGCTGACTTTTCCCGACCGCTTCTTCGACGCCTATACGATCGCCTTCGGCATCCGCAACGTGACCGATATTCCCAAGGCGCTGCGCGAGGCACACCGCGTGTTGCGCCGCGGCGGCCGCTTCTATTGCCTCGAGTTCTCGACCACGCTGTGGCCCGGTTTCGGCGAAATCTATGACGCCTATTCGCACAAGATCGTGCCCAAGGTCGGCAAGCTGCTCGCCCAGGACGAAGATAGTTATCGCTACCTTATCGAATCGATCCGCCGCTTCCCCGACATGGAAAAATTCAAGGGCATGATCGCCGAAGCGGGCTTCGTGCAGACCAGGGTCGAGCCGATGCTTGGCGGGTTGGTCGCGATCCATAGCGGCTGGAAGATCTAGCCGCTTGTGACCGCCCCTGCTGTCCATCTCTGGCGCCTCCTCAAATGGGGCCGCATCCTGGCACGTCACGGCGCGCTGCGCGGCATCGAGCGCGACCCCAACACGCCGGCACCGGTGCGCCGCCTGGCGCGCATCGCCCGGTTCGGGGCGCGCGTGCCCAAGGTACCGGCCTATGCCGATGCCTTGCAGGCGATCGGCCCCGCAGCGATCAAGCTTGGCCAGACGCTTGCGACCCGGCCCGATATCGTCGGGGACGTCGCGGCGCACGACCTGCTCCGCCTGCAGGATGCACTGCCGCCGGTCCCGTACGAGACGATCCATGCGGCGATGACTCGCGCGTTCGGCCGCGACCCGGCCGAACTGTTCCAATCGATCGATCCCGTCCCGGTCGGCGCCGCATCGATCGCCCAGGTCCACCGCGCGGTCACCACCGATGGCCGGCAGGTCGCGGTCAAGGTGCTGCGTCCCGGCGTCGAGGAAGAGTTCGCGCGCGCGATCGACACCTATCAATGGGCTGCAGCGCAAATCGAAGCGATGGGCGGCGAATTGTCGCGATTGCGCCCGCGCCTGGTGATCGAGACGTTCAAGCGCTGGACGCTGCGCGAGCTCGATCTGCGGCGCGAAGCGGCTTCGGCGTCCGAACTGGCCGAGGCGATGACTGCCGAGCCGGACTTCTTCATTCCCGCGATCGATTGGCAGCGTACCACCACCAAAGTGCTCACTATCGCCTGGATTGACGGCATCAAGCTGTCCAACCGCGATGCGCTGATCGCTGCCGGCCATGATCGCAAGAAGCTCGCCGATACGCTTGTGCACGCGTTTCTGCGCCAGGCGATCGCGGAGGGTTTTTTCCATGCCGACATGCATCAGGGAAACCTGTTCGCACTGCCCGACGGCAAGATCGCGGCGATCGATTTCGGCATTATGGGCCGGATCGACCGGCGTGCGCGGGTGTGGCTCGCGGAGATTCTCTACGGCCTGATCACCGGCAATTACAAACGCGTGGCGGAGATCCACTTCGAGGCGGGCTATGTGCCCGCGCATCACAATGTTGCCGAGTTCGCCACGGCGCTCCGCGCGGTCGGCGAGCCGATGCGCGGATTGGCGGTCAAGGACATGTCGATCGGCATGATGCTCGACGGACTGTTCAACATCACGCGCGATTTCGACATGCAGACCCAGCCGCATCTGCTGCTGCTGCAAAAGACCATGGTGATGGTCGAAGGTGTGGCGACCAGCCTCGATCCCGATATCAATTTATGGGACTCGGCGGCGCCGTTCGTGCGCGAATGGATCCGGACCGAGCTTGGCCCTGAAGCAGCGGTTGCCGACCGCATCATCACTGACCTGCGCACGCTCGCGCGGCTGCCCGACCTGATCCGCAATATCGAGCTGCGCTATCCGGGGCCGGGCGGTGCGCCGCCGACGCCGCCGCTGCGCGAGATCGAAGTGGTGAAGATCGGTGGCGGCTGGCGCTATGTCGCGGTCGCGATCCTCAGCGCGGCGGTGAGCGCGGCAGCGGTGTGGGTGATCGTCGGCTAGCGATGGCGCGCCCGCTCGCCCCGCTCTGGCTCACCGCGCCAAGCCGCTTCGCAGGGACCAAGCCGGCCCTGGCGCGGGTTGGCCTTGCGCTGCTCGCGCTGCTTCTGGCCGCAACGCTGACCGCCCTCGCCTCGCCCGGGCCGCCACCAGTGAGCCACGATCCCGCCCAGCGCGCCGACGACCAGGCCGATGTCGTGCTGTACGAATCGATCGTTTCCGGCGTCCGGGCAGGCGGCAATTATTACACCGTTACCGCCGATGCGCTGCGCGCAGGCAATTATCCGCTGAAGCCGTTCGTCACCTTCCGGCTGCCGACACTGGCGATGGTGCAGGCGGCACTGCCGAGCGAAGTGACCGTCCTGCTGCTCTATATTCTCGCTGCCGCGATGATGCTCGCCTGGTTCATTCGCTTGCGCCCGGCCTTCGTTCGCGCGCCACCCTTGTTCATCGCGCTGGTCCTGCTGGCCGCCGGCATGGTGGTGTTCGTCCAGCCCGAACTGGCCCATTTCCACGAAGTCTGGGCCGGCCTGCTGGTCGCGCTGTCACTTGCCCTGCGTAAGCCGGGCCGCTGGATCGAGGCGGCCGCATTCGGGCTTATCGCGATGCTGATCCGCGAAACCGCCGCGCTCTACGTCGCGATCATGGCCATTCTCGCCTTTGCCGAGGGACATCGCCGCGAGGCGCTGGGCTGGTGCTTGCCGGTCGTCGTCCTCGCTATCGTCGTCGCGCTTCACGCCCATGCCGTCGGGCAGGTCGTCCGCCCGCTCGACCCGGCATCGCCGGGCTGGGCCGGCATGCTCGGCTTCGGTTTTTTCGTGAAGACGATCACGCTCTCGACCGCACTCAACCTGGCGCCCGCCTGGCTCGCCGCGCTGCTCGTCGGCCTGACCCTGTTCGGCTGGGCGGCGTGGAACGATGCGCTGGCGCTGCGCGCGCTCGCCATCTTCTGCACCTATGCCGCGCTGCTTGGCCTGTTCGGACGGGTCGATACCTTCTATTGGGGGCTGATGATCGCGCCCACGATCCTAGTCGGCCTCGCCTTTGTGCCGGATGGCCTGCGCGATCTGATCAGCGCGGCGATCGACCGGCGCAAGATTACCGTAACCCGGCTGACCAGAGGGAGCTGAGGCGATGAAAATCCTCCTGATCGTCGGCGGAGGCATCGCAGCCTATAAGGCGTGCGAATTGATCCGCTTGTGCCGCAAGGCCGGAATCGAGGTGAAATGCGTGCTGACCGCAAGCGGACAGCATTTCATCACGCCGATGACACTGGCCGCGCTGTCGGAGAACCAAGTATATACGACTTTGTGGGACCTGAAGGACGAGGCGGAGATGGGCCATATCCAGCTCAGCCGCGAAGCCGATCTAGTCGTCATTGCCCCCGCGACCGCGGACCTGATGGCGAAGATGGCAGCCGGCATCGCCGACGATCTGGCGACCACCTTGCTGCTCGCGACCGACAAGCCGGTACTCGCCGCGCCGGCGATGAATGTCCGGATGTGGGGCCATGCGGCAACGCGTCGCAACGTCGCGACCTTGCGCGGCGATGGTGTTACGGTGCTCGAGCCCGACGAGGGTCCGATGGCGTGCGGCGAATATGGCCCCGGCCGCTTGCCCGAGCCGGAGGCGATCCTTGCTGCGATTCAGCATCACCTCGCCGCCTGAATGCTGACCGGCAAGCATATCCTCGTTACCGCCGGGCCGACCCATGAGCCGATCGACCCGGTCCGCTACCTGGCCAATCGCTCGTCGGGACGTCAGGGGTTCGCGATCGCCGATGCACTGGCGAAACTTGGTGCGCGAGTCACGCTGATCGCCGGGCCAGTGACGCTCGAAACGCCTGCGGGGGTCGACCGGATCGATGTCGAGACAGCTTTGCAGATGGCAGCGGCGGTGGCGCACGCGCTTCCCGCCGATGCCGCGGTGATGGTCGCCGCGGTCGCCGACTGGCGGGTCGAGAGCGCGGGCCAGAAGATCAAGAAGCACGGCGCGCCGCCGGTCCTGCAGCTGGTCGAAAATCCGGATATCCTGGCGGGTCTCGCACAGAGCCCGCTGCGGCCCGGCCTGTTGATCGGTTTCGCCGCCGAAACCGAGAAGGTGATCGAGCATGCCACCGCCAAACGCCTGCGCAAGGGTGCGGACTGGATCGTCGCCAACGACGTCTCGGGCGATGTGATGGGCGGGGCGGCGAACACCGTGCATCTCGTTACCGATGCCGGGGTCGAAAGCTGGGAAAAGCTGCCCAAAGGGGATGTCGCCGCCCGGCTGGCGGCCCGGATTGCGGAAGCGTTGAACTCGAAAAACGCCTGATCAGATAACAGTGCCCCTTCGACAAGTCTCCTTCGGACGCTATGGGACGCCCATGACACTGCCGATCACCATCGCCCTGAAGCGCCTCCCGCACGGCGCAGACCTTCCCCTTCCCGCCTATGCGACGCACGGCGCGGCGGGGATGGACGTCGTTTCCGCCGAAGACACCACCCTCGCCCCGGGCGGTCGGGCTGCCGTTGCGACCGGCTTTGCCATCGCCATTCCCGAGGGTTTTGAGGTGCAGGTCCGGCCGCGCTCGGGTCTCGCGCTCAAGTACGGCGTCACCTGCCTCAACACGCCCGGCACGATCGACAGCGATTATCGCGGCGAGGTGAAAATCATCCTCGCCAATCTCGGCACCGAGCCGTTCGTCATTGCCCGCGGCGACCGGATCGCCCAACTCGTTCCGGCCCCGGTCCAACGCGCCCTACTGGACGAAGTCGAGAACCTCGACGATACTGTACGCGGTACCGGAGGGTTTGGGTCGACAGGACGATGACGGTTTCGCTGATCATGGCGCTTGCAGTGCAGGCGTCCGCCGTCGCGCCCGATGTTGGTCCGCCGCGCGACTGGTCGGCGCTTGCCCCGCTGCCCTTCACCGTCCAGCCCGACTATCCCGCCAGCCTGAGCAACTTTGTCGAGGAGGAGGTCAAGGCCGGGCATTGCGTGCCGCCCAAGCGCGTCGATGGATTGAGTCAGATCGACATTTCGCTCGCTGTGCTGATCCTACCCGGCGGCAGCGTGAAGCGCATTGTCCCGCAAGCGATCGATTGCCCGACGGTCGAGCAATATAGCGCGGGGCTGATCCTCAAAATGTCGCGCGACAATATCAAGGCGTCGCCGGCGGCCGATACCTGGTATCGGACCAGCATGACCTTTACCTGGGGCAAATGACCCTTTCCGACGCGGAACTCGACCGTTACGCCCGCCATATCGTCCTGAAGGAAGTCGGCGGCGCTGGCCAGACCAAGCTGCGCCGGGCCAGTGTCGCGGTGATCGGTGCCGGCGGCATCGGATCGCCCGCGATCCAGTATCTTGCAGCCGCTGGGATCGGCCGGCTGATCGTGATCGACGATGATGCGGTCGACCTGTCCAACCTGCAACGCCAGACCCTTTTCGGTACCGACGATATCGGTCAGCCCAAGGTTGCCGCCACGGCGATCGCGGTGTCGCGGCTCAACCCGAATGTAAGCGTCGAGACGCACAGCGTGCGGATCGATCGAAGCAATGCCGCCGACTTGCTGGCCGGCGCGGACGTCGTGCTCGACGGCTGCGACAATTTCGCGACCCGGCTCGCCGTGGCCGACGCCGCGCTCGCTGCCCGCGTTCCGCTCGTTTCGGCGGCGGTCGGCGAGTTCGAGGGCCAGCTCGGCGTGTTTCGCGGTTGGGAGGCCGACAAGCCCTGTTACCGCTGCTTTGTCGGCAGCGATCCGGACCGAGCCGAGGTGAGTTGCGCCGAACAGGGCGTGCTCGGCGCGATGACCGGGGTGATGGGCAGCCTGGCGGCGCTTGAAGTCGTCCGCGCGATCGTCGGCTTCGGTGACGACAGCGCCGGGCGGATGCTGCTTGCCGATGCACTCGCCTTCCGCTTCCGCACGATCACCCTGCCCAAGGATCCGGGCTGCGCCGGCTGCGGTTAGCGCGGCCTTAAGGCTATCCGACCTATGCGGGCGACATGACCACGCCTGCTTCTCGCAAAGTTCTGCTCGTCTTCGGTACGCGTCCGGAGGCGATCAAGCTGTTCCCCGTCATTGCCGCACTCCAGGCCATCCCCGAGCTGGAAGTCCGGACCTGCGTCACCGCGCAGCATCGCGGGCTGCTCGACCAGGTGCTGTCGATCGCCGGCATCACGCCCGATATCGACCTCGACATCATGGAACCGGGCCAGTCGCTCGGCCGCCTCACCGCCCGCCTGCTGACCAGCCTCGGCGAGGTGATGGACACCGAAAAGCCCGACCGGGTGATCGTGCAGGGCGATACCGCGACCGCCATGGTCGGCGCGCTCACCGCATATTATCGCAAGATCCCGGTGAGCCATGTCGAGGCGGGCCTGCGCTCGGGCAATATCTACCAGCCTTGGCCGGAGGAAGTGAATCGCCGCATCGTCGCGCCGATCGCCGACCAGCATTTCGCCCCGACCGAAACCGCCGCGGAGGCGCTGCGCCGCGAGAATATCGACCCCGCCGGCATCCATGTCACCGGCAACACCGTGATCGACGCGCTGTACGCGACCCAGGCTAAGCTCGCCGCCGATCCGTCGCTGGCATTGGGGCTGGATGAGATCGCAGCGCGCTTCGCCGGCAAGCGAATCGTCCTGGTCACCACGCACCGGCGCGAGAATTTCGGCGACGGCATGGCCAATATCGCGCGTGCGATCGGGCGAATTGCCGACCGTGACGATACCGCGATCCTCTTTCCTGTGCATCCCAATCCCAATGTCGTGTCAGTGATGGACGACATGCTCGGAGCGCGTGCCAATGTCGCGCGGATCGACCCGCTGGACTATCCGCACTTCGTCCGCGCGCTTGGCTTGTGCGAGATCGCGCTGACCGATTCGGGCGGCGTGCAGGAAGAGGCGCCGGCACTGGGCAAGCCGGTGCTGGTGATGCGCGAGACGACCGAGCGGCCGGAAGGCGTTGCCGCGGGAACGGCAAAGCTGATCGGCACCGATGCCGATCGCATCCTATTGGAGATATCGACCCTGCTGGACGACAAGGGCGCCTATTCGGCCATGGCTCGCGCTCACAATCCGTTCGGCGATGGCCATGCCAGCGAGCGGATCGCCGGGGTCGTCGCCAAAAGCCTGGGCGTCGACAGCTAGAGCCCGGAAGGGCAAGCGGGGAGATATGGGACACCGGTCGTGTCATATCTCCCGCCGCAACCCTGGCTATGGAATTCAAATAAATACTTATATCTCAGCTGCTTATCTTGAACCATTGCCCACTGGCGCCATGCCACGCTCATTGCGCCAGAGCGTTGGCGATCGCTTCGTCGAGCAGCGGATGAGCCATCGCAGTGCCGCTGTCGGAGAGGTGGTGCGGATCGGCGAAGCTCAGCCGTCCGTCGGCGGCGAGAATGCGTAGCGCACCGTCGGCATCGACGAACAACCCAGCGACATCGACGACATGCACCTTGTCGCTCGCGACCTCGCGCAGCATGGCCATGCTCGCCGCTCGCGCAGCCCGGCTTGCGGCAGGTTCGAAGAAAGGCGGCCTGGCGCCACCGCGCAGCCCCTCGCGACTGACGGTTTCCGGCACGATCGGCGGTTCGGCGACGAGCAGGACCTGCTCCGCATTGGCGGCGATTTCGACCAGCGCCTTTTTCAGCGCCGCCGGATCGCCGTGCAGCTTTGCACCCCAGGCATGGACGAGGATCACCAGATCGGGCTTCTTTTCAGCGATCAGCGCGGCGACGACGGGCCATGAGGTGCCATCCTCATCAGGCAGCTGATTACGGCCGGCGGTACCAAGGGCATGAAGCGTGAAACCGCGTGCCCGGGCGATCGCGGCGATCTCGGTACCGTACATCGCCGCCTGGCTGTCGCCCGACAGGATCACGACGCCTGCCTTGCCGCCATGTACCGTGGTGCCGCCACTGGCAATCGTGCCCGGTCGCACGTCGAAATAGAGTGCTGACCGCAGCCACAGGCCGCCTCCCGCAATCAATGCGACGAGTATCCCGGTAGCAATGAATATCCGCACCCTGCGTGACCGAACATTGAGGTAGGTCCGTGCGGGGCGCTCGACCAGGCCATAGCTGAGGAGCGTCAGCACCAGTGTCAGCGCGATTTTCAACGCCATGCGCATGGGCTCGCTCGCCGCATAGACGCGATAATCGATCAGCGAGAATACCGGCCAATGCCACAGGTAAAGCGAATAGGATCGCTTGCCGATCGCAACCATCATCGGATGCGCCAGCAGCCTGAGCGGCGCGGGGCGGACATCGCCGATCGGCGCGATCAGCAATGCAGTACCGATCACCGGAAATGCCGCGACCCAGCCTGGAAAGGACTCGGATTCCTGCAGCAGCACGATCGACCCGACAATCAGGGCGAGGCCGCCCCACACCGATCCATGTGCGAGCGGGCGCGATAATCGTCCCCCACCCGAGCGGAAGAGCGCGAGGCCCGATCCGACCAGCAACTCCCATGCGCGTGTCGGCAGCGAGTAAAAGGCCAGAGGCTGATGGATCGGCGTCAGCCAGACGCACAATGCGAAGCTGGCCAGCGCGGCGGCGCACGTGATCGCCAGCGGCCACCGCGTGAAGCGGGTCGCGACATAGAGATAGAGCGGGAAGACGATGTAGAATTGCTCCTCCACCGCAAGCGACCAATAGTGCAGCAGCGGCTGGGCATCGGGGGACAGAATGAAATAGCTGCCCTGCGACACAAGCTTCATGTTGATGAGCGAAGCAGCGGCCGCGGCGCTGTTGATCCCCAGCGAGGCCATGTCCTGGGCCGAATAGATCAGGCTTGCCGCCGCGAGCGTGGCAAGAATGACAAGGATCAGCGCCGGAAAAATCCGCGAGATGCGGCGCTGATAAAAACGCCCGACCGAGAATGCGCTCTTCGCAATGTCATCGAGCAGGATCGAACTGATCAGAAACCCGGAAATGACGAAAAAGATATCGACTCCGACAAATCCACCGGGGAGGAGGCCGCGCTTAAGGTGAAACAACAGCACCGACAGCACGGCGATCGTGCGCAGGCCGTCGATCTCCGGCCAATAGGCCCACCGGGCCTGCCCTGCGCCAGTCCTGTTCAGCGCCCCGCTCGCCTGCACTTTGCCCCCCGCACCCTGCCCGCACTTGGCGGCAGCCGGATAGGGCGAGACGGCGTTCTTTGCGAATTATTTATCATCCTGGCCCAAACCCTGCGCGAGGGACACGCAGGGACGCTCGATGATTTCGGATACTCAGTTAAGGGTCGTCGTGGTTGGCCTCGGCTATATCGGGCTTCCCACCGCTGCGGTGATCGCGCGGACCGGCGCGCAGGTGCTTGGCGTCGACGTGACCCAGTCGATCGTCGATACGGTCAATTCGGGCAAAGTGCATATCGAGGAAGTCGATCTCGACGGACTCGTCTCGGGCGTGGTCGCGCGCGGGTCACTGCGCGCGTCGATGCAAATCGAACCGGCCGATGTGTTCGTCATCGCCGTGCCCACCCCCTTTGCCGAGGATCACGCGCCGAATATCGGTTATGTCCTGCAGGCAGCAACGACTGTCGCAACGGTGTTGAAGCCCGGCGACGTCGTGATCCTGGAATCGACGTCGCCGGTGGGCACGACCGAGAAGGTGCGCGACCTGCTTGCGCAGCTTCGGCCCGATCTCAAGGTTCCCGGCAAGACCAACGGCGCCACTGGTGAAGGGCCGGATATCGCCATCGCCTATTGCCCCGAACGCGTGCTGCCGGGCCGCATCCTGGTCGAGCTGATCGACAATGACCGCGTGATCGGCGGCATCACCCCGCGGTGCGCACGCAAGGCGCTCGCCTTTTACCGGCGCTTCGTGCGTGGCGGTTGCGTCACCACGACGAGCCGCGCGGCGGAGATGACCAAGCTGACGGAGAATGCGTTCCGCGATGTCAACATCGCCTTCGCCAATGAACTCAGCCGCGTCGCCGATACGATGGAGGTCGATGTGTGGGAGGTGATCCGCCTCGCCAACCGCCATCCCCGCGTCAACATCCTCTCGCCCGGCCCCGGCGTCGGCGGGCATTGCATTGCGGTCGACCCCTGGTTCCTGGTCCATGCCGACCGCGCCAACACGCCGCTGATCCGCACCGCGCGCGAAGTGAACGACGCCAAAGTCGATTATGCGATCGATCGCGCCGCGGCGATGATCGAGGCCAATCCCGGCACCCCGGTCGCGTGCCTCGGCCTCGCCTTCAAGGCCAATATCGACGATTTCCGCGAGAGCCCGGCACTGAAAGTCGCAAGCGAGCTCGCCCGGCGCTTCGGCGACCGCGTGCATGTGGTCGAGCCCTATGCCAATGCCCTGCCCGATGCGTTCGACGGATCGGGCGCGACACTGACCGATATCGATGCGGCGATCGAGCATTGCGGGATCATGATCGTGCTGGTCGATCACGACATCTTCAAATCGGTCCCGCTCGACGAACGTGCGGACAAGATCGTCTACGACACGCGCGGTATCTGGCCCGATCAGCCACAGCCTAAACCGCGCGCGGAGCCGCTTCGTCTAGCCAGTTAACCAAAGAGCTTCTCCGGACCGGACAAACGGTATCGATCTGTCAACGGCTTGCGCGTAGGAGACAGGTCATGAGCAAGCCCGCGATCCTCGTTACCGGCGCTGCCGGTTTTATCGGCATGCACGTCACGCAGAAGCTCCTCGCGCGCGGCGAGCGCGTGATCGGCATCGACAATCTCAACGATTATTACGACGTGCGGCTGAAACATGCCCGCCTTGCCGAGATCGGGCGCGGCACCAATCGCGATTTCGAGTTTCTCGAGCTCGACTTTGCCGACGACAAGGCGCTCGACACCGCCCTGTCGGCGCGTACGTTCGACCGCATTGTTCATCTCGGTGCGCAGGCCGGGGTGCGCTATTCGATCGACAATCCACGCGCCTATATCCATTCGAACATCGCCGGGCATCTCAACATGCTCGAACTCGCGCGCCACCGCGGCATCGCGCATATGGTTTATGCCTCGTCCTCATCAATCTATGGCGGAGACGCGACCCTGCCCTTCAAGATCGACGACCGCGCCGATCGCCCGTTGTCGCTCTATGCCGCGACCAAGCGCGCGGACGAGTTGATGAGCGATACCTATGCTCATCTCTATCGCACGCCGCTGACCGGCCTGCGCTTCTTCACCGTCTATGGCCCTTGGGGGCGGCCCGACATGGCGATGTGGCTGTTCACAAGCGCCATTCTTGAGGGCCGCCCGATCAATGTCTTCAATGGCGGCGATATGCGGCGCGACTTCACCTATATCGACGATATCGTCGCCGGCATCGTCGCGTGCCTCGACAATCCGCCCGCCGATGACGGCGCGGTCAAGGCCGGCGGCAGCGTCTCGCCGCACCGGCTCTACAATATCGGCAACCATAAATCGGAACGGCTCGACCGGCTGATCGAACTGGTCGAGGCGGCATGCGGTACACCCGCGATCCGCGTGCCGATGCCGATGCAGCCCGGCGACATGAAGGACACATTTGCCGATATCGATGCGATCCAGCGCGACCTTGGATACGTACCGACAACCTCGATCGAGCACGGCGTACCGCGTTTCGTCGACTGGTATCGCAGCTATTCAGCTGGATGCATGTGAACCGCATCATCGTCCGGGCCGTTCTTGCCGGCTGTCTATTATCAGTTGCGGGATATCTCGGTTTTCAACGCACGCGGGACAAATGCGCCCAATGGATCGGTGAAGTAATCTGCAGGGTTGAGGTCGAGCAGCGCGTGGTCGCGCTGTCATTCGATGATGGACCTACTGCCGTCGGCGTATCGGAGGTCCTGCCTGTCCTGGCACGATATAATGTCCATGCGACATTCTTCCTGATCGGCGAAGATACCGCTCGGAACCCCGCCCTGGTGCGGCGAATCCAGCTCGCCGGACACGAATTGGGCAATCACAGCTATTCGCATTCGATCATGATCGGCGGCTCGGCGGCGAATTATAACGCCGAGATCCGCCGCACCGATGCCTTGCTGCGCCAAGCCGGTGCCGATCCGACATTGTTCCGGCCTCCGGGAGGACGACGATTTATCGGCCTGCCGCTGGCGGTCGAACACAACGGCTATCGCATGATAACATGGAGTGCCGTCGATGAACCCTGGGCGAGGATAACGCCTAGCGAATATGCCGCGCACATGCTCGCACAGGTTCGGCCCGGCGCGATCCTGCTGATGCATCCGATGAACGAGCATTTCGCTGCCTCTCGTGCGGCACTGCCACTGATCCTGGAGGGGCTCAAACGACGCGGCTATCGCGTGACGACCGTGTCCGGGCTTATTCGATTGGGGGAGGTGGAACGGTCTCGATCTCGGCTTTCCGGGATCGCTTCCCGCCCGACCAGCGCTGCAGCACCCGATTGAGCCGCGCATCGCCGAGCCACGCAATCAGGATGAGCAATCCCAGTCCAAGCGCAAACCCCGGCCAGGATTCAATAGCGCCCGAATTGATCAGGATCGGATAGTGAAACAAATACAAACCATAGGAAATGGATGCCAGCCATGCCGCGGGTGCCGCCATACTCAGAGCAAGCCGTGACCAGATCCGCCCAAACGGTCCAAAGAATATGATGATCATGACCAGCGCGACAGCAAAATGTCGCAACGGCAGAAAAGGAAAAACACCCGGGCTGGTATAGCCCTGTATTATCACGTCGAGCAGCGCGATTCCCGAGAGCAGTGTCAGCCAGACCAGTGCCGCCACGATCGCGCGCAACGATCGTTCACCCGACAGATACGCTCGCGCCGCCATTGCACCAGCCCACCAGATGGGGAAATAGGCAATCACCTTTGCCAGATGATTGGGCGCAAACAGATACAAACAATATGCCAGGCACCCCGCCGCGCCCACAATATGCGTCGTGCCCCGCGGGTATCGCGTCCAGCCTGCCAGCACGGCAGGAAATATCAGATAGAAGAACAGTTCATACGACAAGGACCAGAGCGGGGAATTGCCGAGATAGGTATCGACGATCACGCCCGGTTTTAATCGCGATACGTCCTGCAGGCCGGCAAGGTTTCCGAGCAGGTCAAACCATGAAAAACGTGCCCCGAGCAAGCCGAGATACGCAAATATCGCGGTCGAGATCGCCATTGCGATCAGCAAGCCAGGATAGACGCGGCGGATCCGGCGGCCGGCATAGGCCCATACGCCATCACGGCGCGCATGTTCATGAGCGAAAATCAGGAAGCCGCTCAGCAAAAAGAAGCCAATGACCGCTTCCTGACCGAACCGAAGCGCAACGCCCGCCACGCCCTTCAACGCGAGCGTGTTCGCGACATGGTGGGCCACGACGTAGATCGCCGCGACAGCCCGCGCCAGATCGAGACCCGCGACAAGCTGTGGCGACATCTTGATGCGTTCGGCCCGTGCCGCCCCCGATTGCAACACCGTTTGCAAGATTGCCCCCATTCACGCTGCGCGGCACATACGCTCGCACTGCGGCATAGAGACAATTGCCACATCGAACAATCCGTCCACTTACATATTGATTTTTATACAAAATTTCTTCTTCGACGCGCATATTTTCGCAATGGCCCAAGCAGCGCAGAACACCGGCATTCTGGGAAGGCCCGACCGCTCTTCGCACTTGCGGCACTAGACGCACTTGCCAAGACTGCTATGCAAATCGCGCTCTGAATCCTACCGGATTGAGCCCAGTTCATATGCGTGGAGCGCTACTTTCATGACGAAGACCGCTTTGATCACCGGGGTAACGGGACAGGACGGAGCCTATCTGTCCGAGTTGCTGCTGGCCAAAGGCTATGAGGTCCATGGCATCAAGCGCCGGTCGTCGTCATTCAACACCGGACGCATCGATCATATCTACCAGGACCCGCATGAGGCAGGCGCGCGGCTCCACCTCCATTATGGCGACATGACGGATTCGATGAATCTGACGCGCATCGTGCAGGAAGTTCAGCCCGACGAGATCTATAATCTCGCAGCGATGAGCCATGTGGCGGTCAGCTTCGAGACGCCGGAATATACCGCCAATGCCGACGGCATCGGCACATTGCGCCTGCTTGAGGCGATCCGCCTGCTCGGCCTGGTCGACAAGACGCGCATCTACCAGGCATCGACATCGGAGCTGTACGGCCTGGTGCAGGAAGTACCGCAGTCGGAAACGACGCCCTTCTACCCCCGCTCGCCTTATGCAGCGGCTAAGATGTACGCCTATTGGATCACGGTGAATTATCGCGAAGCTTATGGCATTCACGCGTCGAACGGCATCCTGTTCAACCATGAAAGCCCGCTGCGTGGTGAAACCTTCGTTACGCGCAAGATCACCCGCGCGGTGGCCGCCAATCATCTCGGCCTGCAGGATATCCTGTGGCTCGGCAATCTCGATGCCAAGCGCGACTGGGGCCATGCCCGCGATTATGTCGAAGGCATGTGGCGCATCGTCCAGCATGAGAAGGGCGATGATTTCGTCCTCGCCACCGGCGTGACGCAGACGGTGCGCTCGTTCGTCGAAAAGGCCTTTGCCGAGGTCGACACACAGATCGACTGGAGCGGTACCGGCGTCGATGAAGTCGGCGTCTGCCGCAAGACCGGCAAGACCCTGGTCAAGGTCGATCCACGCTATTTCCGCCCGACCGAGGTCGACCTGCTGATCGGCAACCCGGCCAAGGCCAAACGGCTGCTCGGCTGGGAAGCGACCACGACGCTCGACGAACTGTGTGCCGAGATGGTGCGTGAGGACCTTAAGGTCATCGCGCGGGAAGCCGAGACACGCCGCCCCGATGAGGAGCGCCCCGCCGCGCTGTATGTGATCAAGAGCTGAGTCGAGGCCCCGCGATATGAGCCTGGCAGGATGACCCCGACATCACCGATCATCGATTACGGCTATGCAAGTAGCGAGGACGTCTACACGCCCTCCTATTTGCTGCCCTCGGTGCGGACATCCCTCGAACAATTCGCGCCGGGTCGCCGGCTGTTCGAATTGGGATGCGGTGCAGGGTCGACCGCCGCGAAACTTGCCGCGCTCGGCTATGAAGTGACGGGCATCGATCCGGCGGCATCCGGTATCGCCATCGCACAGTCGAACGCACCCGGGTGCCGGCTCGAACAGGGTTCTTCCGAGGAGAAGCTGGCCGAGCGTTTCGGCACGTATGACTCGGTTGTCAGCCTGGAAGTTGCCGAGCATGTCTTCTCGCCCAAACGCTATGCGGAAGCGATTGGCGAATTGCTCGAGCCCGGCGGGATCGCGATCATCAGCACGCCTTATCACGGCTATTTCAAGAACCTCGTACTTGCCGCGACAGGCAAGATGGAAAGCCACTTCACTGCACTGTGGGAAGGCGGACACATCAAATTCTGGAGCCGCATCACACTCGGTACGCTGTTTGCGCGCGCCGGATTCGAGGAAATTCGTTTTGACCGCGTCGGGCGCATCCCAGCCCTCGCCAAGTCAATGGTCGTTACCTACCGCAAAAAGGCCGGCTGAGCCGATGTTTGATCTGACGGGCAAGAAAATATGGGTCGCCGGCGAGCGCGGCATGGTTGGTCGTGCGATCATCCGACGGCTCGCGGGCGAAGGCTGCATCATCGTCTCGCCCGAGACGCGTATCGACTTGCGCGATCAGGCCGCGACCTTTGCCTGGATGGCGGCCAACCCGGTCGACCTGATCTTCCTTGCTGCCGCCAAGGTCGGCGGAATTGCGGCCAATAACGACCGGCCGGGTGAATTTCTCTACGACAATCTGATGATCGAGACCAACGTGATCGAGGGCGCACGCCGCACCGGGGTCGCCAAGCTGGTCTTTCTCGGCTCGTCGTGCATTTTCCCAAAAATGGCGGCTCAGCCGATGGCCGAAAGCGCGTTGCTCACCGGACCGCTCGAACCGACCAATCAATGGTATGCGATCGCCAAGATCGCCGGCCTGAAGCTGTGCGAGGCGTATCGCCGCCAATATGGCTGCGACTTCATTTCTGCACAGCCAACCAATCTGTATGGCCCGTTCGACAATTTCGACCTGGAATCGAGCCATGTGCTGCCAGCGCTGATGCGCAAGGCGCATGAAGCGAAGCTTGCCGGCGCGGATATCCTGTCGGTCTGGGGTAGCGGTACGCCCTTGCGCGAGTTCCTCCATGTCGACGATCTCGCCGATGCGTTAGTCTTCCTCGCCCGGAGCTATTCCGAAGACGAGTTCGTCAATATCGGCACCGGCGACGAAGTGAGCATCGCTGACCTTGCGCACCTTGTCGCGAACACCGTCGGTTTTCGGGGGAAGGTCGCATTCGATGCCACCCGCCCCGATGGCACGCCGCGCAAGCTGGTCGATACAACCAAGCTGAATGCCCTTGGCTGGAAGCCATCCATATCGCTGAACCAGGGAATTGCCGACGTTTACGGCTGGTTCCTCGACAATGGCACGGACCTTCGGTCGCAACACGCGGCCTGAACTCAAGAATTACCCGGAGAATATCGTGGCCCGTCTTTACGACAGCAGAAAACGTATCCTTGTGACGGGCGGCGCCGGCTTTGTCGGCTCGCACCTGATCGACCGCCTGCTCGAACAGGGCCATGAAATACTGTGCGTCGACAATCTTTTCACTGGCGCCAAGCGTAATATCGAGCATCTGCACAATCATGCGCGGCTCGAATTCATGCGCCATGACGTGTGCCTGCCGCTCTATGTCGAGGTCGACGAGATCTACAATCTCGCCTGCCCCGCCTCGCCGATCCATTACCAGCATGATCCGGTCCAGACGACCAAGACTTCGGTGCACGGCGCGATCAACATGCTCGGCCTCGCCAAGCGCGTGAAGGCGAAGATCTTCCAGGCATCGACCAGCGAGGTTTACGGCGACCCGTCGGTCCATCCGCAGCCCGAGGAATATTGGGGCAACGTCAACCCGATCGGCCCGCGCTCCTGCTATGACGAGGGCAAGCGCTGCGCCGAAACGCTGTTCTTCGACTATCACCGCCAGCATCATCTGGAGATCAAGGTCGCCCGGATCTTCAACACCTATGGCCCGCGCATGCATCCCGCCGATGGGCGAGTCGTCTCGAATTTCATCGTCCAGGCGCTGAAGGGAGAGCCGATCACCATCTATGGCGACGGATCGCAGACCCGTTCCTTCTGCTATGTCGATGACTTGGTCGATGGCTTTATCCGGCTGATGGATACCGGTCCCGAAGTCACCGGACCGATCAATCTTGGCAACCCGGTCGAATTCACCATGATCGAACTGGCCGAGCTGGTGCTCGAACAGACCGGCTCGCGGTCGCCACTGATCCGCCTGCCGCTGCCTGCCGACGATCCCAAGCAGCGCAAGCCGGATATCACCAAGGCGCAGACAATTCTCGGCTGGCAGCCCAAGGTACCGCTTGCCGAGGGCCTGAAATCGACGATCGACTTCTTTGCCAACCGCGACCGTTGAGGATCGGCCGATGCCATCGGGCGGCGTTCGCGACGCGATGACCGGTTCGGCGCCGAAAGGCGCCCATATCCTGATGCTGCTGTCCGACGCCTATGGCGGCTTTGGCGGCATTTCGCAGTATAATCGCGACTTTCTGGACGCGCTCTGCGCCCTGCCCGAGGTCGCGAGTGCGGAGGCCCTGCCGCGAATCGCGGTACCGCCGGTCGGCGATCTGCCATCCAAGCTGGCGTTCAACCTCGATAGTCTTGGCGGCATTGCGCGCTTTACGCGCGTCGCGCTGATGCGCGGCCTGACCGGACCGAAGCCCGATATCGTCATCTGCGGCCACATCAACCTGTTGCCGCTCTGCGCCCTGATCGCAACGGTCCGTCGCGCAAAGCTTGTCATGCTGATCTTCGGGATCGAGGTCTGGCGACCGACCGGTCGCGCACTGGTCGACCGCTGCGCCTCGCGAATCGATACGGTGATTTCGATCAGCCGCGTGACGCTGGAACGCTATTTGTCCTGGGCTGCCGCACCGCGCCTGGGGAGCGAGATCCTGCCCAACGCGATCCATCTCGAAGACTATGGCATTGCGCCCAAGGCGGCCGATCTGGTCGCCCAATATGGCCTGGCGGACCGCAAGGTGCTGATGACGTTCGGGCGCATGGCCGGCGAGGAGCGCGCCAAGGGCTTTGACGAGATGATCGAAATCCTGCCGCGCCTGCGGGCAAAGGACCCCTCGTTCATCTATATCGCAGCGGGCAAGGGCGACGATATGGCCCGGCTCAAGACCAAGGCCGCCGAACATGGCGTCGCCGACCATGTCGTCTTTACCGGAATGGTCCCGGAGGAGCGCAAGGCCGATTATTTCCGCCTGGCCGATGTCTATACCATGCCAAGCCGCGGTGAGGGCTTCGGCTTCGTGTTTCTCGAAGCCATGGCGTGCGGCGTTCCGGCAATCGCGAGCCGCTCCGATGGCGGATTCGAGGCGATCCGCGACGGCGCGATCGGCATCGCGATCGATCCGGCCAACCTGGATGAGTTGGAGAGCGCGATCTTCCGGGCGTTGGATGGCCCGAAGGAAATACCGGAAGGGCTTGGCTATTTCGCTTTTCCGAGCTTCGGACGCCGATTGGGTGAAATGTTGTTTGGCTAATCGCCGATAAAATGCCATCGGCGATTAATCTGAATCATCAGGACCGAAACGGACTTGATGTTAAGATTCCATCTGTCGACAACCCTCAGGAAAGAAGGTGATTTCGAGATATTTTTCAATAGCTTAGCGTAGAGATTACTCTGTTGGTCTGGGGGGATCAACCGCTTAATGTGTGGGTTGAATGGCATTTTTGCCTATGCGTCCAACGCGTCCGTAACGGCGCGGGAAGAGGTAGTGAAGGTACGCGACTCCATGGCTCGTCGCGGACCGGATGGCGCTGGTCTATGGGCGAACGACGATGGCCGCTGCGTGCTGGGCCATCGGCGACTGTCGATTCTCGACCTGTCGGATCGTGCGTTGCAGCCGATGGCGAGCGGTACCGAGCGCTACACCATCGTCTATAATGGCGAGATCTATAACTATCCCGAATTACGCGCCGCGGCGCTCGCCGCCGGCCGTACCCTGGTCACGACCTCCGATACCGAAATCCTGCTCGACCTGTTCGAACAGCATGGCCCGGCGATGCTCGATATGCTGCGCGGCATGTTCGCCTTCGCCATCTGGGACAATGCGAAACAATCCCTGTTTCTGGCGCGCGATGCATTCGGCATCAAACCCCTGTTCTTCTCCGACAAGAATGGCGTTTTTCGTTTCGCCTCGCAGGTCCGCGCGCTGCGGGCGGGCGACGGCATCAGCGACGAACGGGATCCGGCCGGCGTGGTCGGCTTCCTGTTGCTGGGCAGCGTGCCGGAACCCTTCACCTGGTATGCCGACATCGCATCGCTCCCCGCCGGCCATTGCATGACCGTCGATGCGAGCGGCGTCACCCAGCGTCGCTATGTCGATGCTGCGGCGATCCTGGTATCGGCGGAACACCAGCATATCGATCACGGCGCCGCACTTCGCCGCGCGCATCAGGCGGTACGCGACAGCATCAAGGCGCATTTGCTCGCCGATGTCCCGGTCGGCCTGTTCCTGTCGGGCGGGATCGACTCCGCGGCGATTCTCGGCGTTGCCATGGAGGGCGCGACGCGCCCGATCCACACCATCACCCTGGGTTTCGATGAATTCGAAGGCACTGACGACGATGAGGTTCCGATCGCCGGGCGCATCGCGGCGTTTTACGGCGCACAGCATAATGTGCGGCGGATTGGCCGTGACGAATTCCTCGCCGATATCGACGAGATACTGGCCACCATGGACCAGCCGTCAATCGATGGCATCAATACCTGGTTTGTCGCCAAGGCAGCGCATGAGCAGGGCCTGAAGGTCGCCTTGTCGGGCGTCGGCGGCGACGAAATGCTGGGTGGCTATCCGAGCTTCAACGACGTGCCGGCCTGGCATTCGCGCTATGGCCTGATTGCACGCACGCCCGGAATCGGCGCCGCGATCGGCACGTTGGTGAGGACGCTGATGCCGGGTTTTGCCGCCAGCAACCCCAAGGCGGCCGGCCTGCTGCGCTATACCGGCACGCTGGGCGGTGCCTATCTGGTGCGTCGCGCGCTGCGGCTTCCTGATGATTTCTCCGCCTTGCTCGATCCGGCGTTCGTAAAGGCCGGACTTTCCCGGCTGGGCATCGTCGGACGGATGAACCACGCCCTCGATCCGATGCCGGATTCGGACCAGGCGTCGGTCACATTGCTCGAACTCGGCTTCTACATGCGTAATCAGCTGCTGCGCGACGCCGATTGGGCCGGCATGCGGCACAGCGTGGAAATCCGTACCCCGCTGGTCGATATCGCACTCTTCCGCGAACTGGCGCCGCTGATCGGTCACCTGAAGGCGGGCGAAGGCAAGCAACTCCTTGCCGATGCGCCGATCATCGCCTTGCCCGGCTGGCATCGTCATCGCCGCAAGACCGGGTTCCGCATACCCTATGCCAGCTGGATGTCGGGCATCGACGGCCTAGCGGAACGCAGCGCCGTCGCGTCGGGCAATAACGGCCTGTTGTCGCGCGAATGGTCGCGCTTCCTGCTCGATCATTACCGCACCGGCGCCTGAACCACTGGTTTTCAGCGCACATCAAGCTCGCATGGCGCATTTACGCCTTTCCTCGCCCGTCAAATCATGCTCTTCGCATCCGCAATAAAATGGGGCGTCACAACGAGGTAGGCCTTGACCAAGCACGCGCTCATCTGCGGGATTTCAGGCCAGGACGGTGCGTTGCTGGCCAAGCTGCTGCTCGACAAGGGCTACCGGGTGTTCGGCACTTCGCGCGATGCGGAAGTATCGCGCTTTTCGAACCTCGCCCAGCTCGGCATTCTCGATCGGGTCACCACCCTGTCGATGACGCTGACGGATTTTCGCAGCGTACTCCAGGTCCTGTCGGAAACCAGGCCGGACGAAGTCTATAACCTCGCCGGACAAAGCTCCGTCGGCCTCTCCTTCGCTCAGCCGGTCGAGACGCTGGAAAGCATCGCGTTCGGCACGCTCAACCTGCTCGAAGTGCTGCGTTTCATGGGCGGCAATACGCGGCTCTATAATGCGGCATCGAGCGAATGTTTCGGCGAAACGACCGAAGCGAAACCCGCGACCGAGGAAAGCCCGTTCCATCCGCGCAGCCCTTACGGCGTCGCCAAGGCAACCGCTTTCTGGGAAGTGGCCAATTACCGCGAAGCTTACGGCCTGTTTGCCAGCTCGGGCATCCTGTTCAATCATGAATCGCCGCTGCGCCCCGAACGCTTCGTCACGCGCAAGGTTGTGCGCGCCGCCGCACGCATTGCCGCCGGCTCGGGCGAGCGACTGAAGCTCGGGGCACTGAATGTCGTGCGCGACTGGGGCTGGGCGGAGGATTATGTCGACGCGATGTGGCGCATGCTGCAGCTCGATCATGCGACCGATTTCGTCGTCGCGACGGGCAAAAGCCACAGCCTCGAATATTTCGTGCGGCGCTGCTTCGAACTTCAGGGGCTCGACTGGCGCGATCATGTCGAGGTCGACCAGAATCTGATGCGCGCAACCGATATCGCGACAAGCCATGGCGATCCGGGCAAGGCGGAGCGGCTGCTCGGATGGCGCTCGACGGTGGATTTCGACGAGCTGCTCCGCCGCCTGATCGCGGCCGAACACATCGCCCCGGTCACCTGACGCCGCCATCATGCTGCGTCAGCGCCTCATTGCCTGGTTCCGCCTGCTGTTCGAGTTCGGCCTGTCGAGCGGCTTCGCGCAGGCAATCGGAATGGTCGCCGGCCTCGTCTATGTCCGCTACATGCCGATCTCGGACTATGCGCTTTACGGCCTTGCCGCGACGACGCTGACGTTCGTCACGATTTCCAGCGATCTCGGTCTCAACAGCTCGATCACCTATTTCTGGCGGCGGGCACGGCTGGGCGGCACGGCATTTGGCGACTATCTCGCGGGCATTCGCCGCCTGCGACTGATCCTGTTCCTGAGCGTCGGCCTGATCGCCGCGGCGATCTTCCCCGCCGTCGGCCAACGCTCGCATTATGGCCTCGACGCCTTGCTGATCGCCCTGGCGCTCCTCCTGGGCAGTGCGCTTCTGCAGATGAGCGCGGGCATCAACCTGCAAATGATGCGCCTGCTTGGCTGGTTTCGCCGCTCCTATGTCTGCGACATTGCCGGCCAGTCGATGCGCGTCCTGGCCGCGGCGATCATGGTGCTGGGCATTTCGCGATCCTATTGGCTGGCCCTGCTTGGCGGCCTGATGTGCTCCGCCGTGACGCTGGGGGCGAGCAGCTGGATGCTGCGCGGCGAGGTGGAACGCAACCGCGTGCCCGTCCCGGGCCTGTTCAAGGCGATCATGCGCTATGTCGGGCCGGCCGCGCCCGCCGTGCTGGCGTTTGCGCTGCAGGACAGTGTGATCCTGTGGCTGGCGGCGCGCTTCGGCGGCCCGCATGTCGTGGCCTCGGTCTTCGCCGTCAACCGTATCACGGCGATCGTCGGTGTGCTGTCGACCTTCTCGATCGTCGTCATTGTCCCGCGCCTGGCCGGGATCACCGATATCCGCCGCTTCATCCTGGCCGGCTGGATCGTCAAGACAGCGATGGCGGTCGTCGGGCTGGGCGTGATCGCCGTCGGCGCGCTGTTGCCGGGGCCGCTGCTCTGGCTGCTCGGGCCGCAATATGCGCAGCTCGATCATGAGCTGCTTGCAGCGCTCACCACCGCAGCGATCACGCTTGTCTCAACCCCGACCGTGCTGCTCAATCGCGCCAAGGGCTGGGTCCGGCTCGACCCGCTGGTCGCATTGATCCAGGCCTGTCTCCTGATCGCGATCGTGCCCTTCTGGGATTTCTCCACCTCGCTGTCGGTGCTGTTGCTCAGCATGATGCTCAGCGGCTCGCTGTTGCTGCAAGGATTGGCGATCAGCGTCATCGGTGCATTCCGCCCTGGCCTGGTGACGGCGCGATCATGACCATAACGCTGATCCAGATCGTCCCGCGCCGTTCCATTTCCCCCGAGGGCGTCGGCGATTATGCGCGCCTGATCGCCGAGCAGCTGCTGCGCGATCATGACATCCGAACCGTGTTCGTCTCGGGCTCGCCACTGCCGCCGCAAGAACGGCTGCGCGACGAATGGGAAACGCACGAGCTTGCCGACCGGACATCCGCGGCGCTGCGTACGACCCTGGACGGGATATCCGGCGGTGCTCCCATGCCGATCCTGTTGCATCTGTCCGCCTATGGATATCAGCGCAAGGGGACGCCGCTGTGGCTTGCGACCGGGCTCGAACGCTGGCGTCGCGGCAATGCCGCCGTCCCCTTTGTCACGATCTTCCACGAACTGTTCGCGACCGGTCCGATCTGGGGCAGCGCATTCTGGCTCGGGCCGGTCCAGGCATGGGTGGCGCGACGCATCCAGCGATTGAGCACAGCCGGCATCGCGACCACCGGCCCTTATGCGGCGCTGCTCGAGAATTGGCTCGGCGAGCCGCGCGGATCGACCATCGCGCTGCCGGTCTTCTCGACCATTGGCGATATAGAGGACCCGATTCCGGCGATGGAGCGGCGCGCCACGCTCGCAATATTCGGTCGGGCCGGCATCTATGATGCCGTTTACCGCGAACGGATCGCGCAGATCGAAGCCTTCGTCACCGCCAACAAGATCGACGAGATCGTCGACATCGGCCATCGCACCGAAGCGCCGCCGGCAATGATCGGCGCGGCGCACGTCCGCAGCCTCGGAGAGGTATCAGCCGCTCTGCTCCGCGATGAACTCGGTGCCGCGCGATTCGGGCTGCTCGATTATGATGCCGACCGACTGGCGAAATCGACGATCTTCGCGGCCTATTGCGCCCATGGCACGATCCCGATCTGCCTGAGCGAAGCGGCCGGACAGAATGACGGACTCCGGCCGGGCGAGAATTATCTCAGGCTCGGCGCATCGGACGTCACGCTCGTCCTGGATGATGCCGCGCTTGAGACGTTGCAGCACGCCGCGAAAAACTGGTATCACCCGCACTCGCTGAAAAGCAGTGCGGACGTGATCGGCCGCCTGTTGCGGCAATCATCAGCGACCACGGGGCGCAATTGAGATGCTTCTGAATTTCATTCCGCTTCTGCCCATCATCATCGTGCTGTGCTTCGCCGCGATACGCTTCTGGGGCACCGCGATCGTCGCCGTGCTCGTCTGGGCGATGGTCGAAGGCGCCGTGCGTAAATGGGTGCTGCCAGGCTTTCAGTCGCAGATCCTGCTGGTCAAGGATTTCATCCTCATCTTCGCCTATCTCGGATATTTCATCTCTTCACGCAGCAACGAAGAACTCGGCCCGAAGAGCGGAACATTGTTGTTTCTGCTGCTACTCGAGGCTGTCTATTGCGCAATTCAGCTGATCAATCCCAACTCGCCATCATCGCTGCTGAGCCTGTTCGGATTGAAGAACTATCTGATCTACCTGCCGCTGGCATTCATCATTCCCGACATCATCAAGGATCGCCTGCAGCTGCGCAAGATCATGCTCCAGACCTGCTATCTCGCGATTCCGATCGCGTTGCTCGGCTTGTATCAATTCTCCCAGCCGCCGACGTCCTGGGTCAATCAATATGTGAGCCACGAAGAAGGTGTCGAAGCCATCGTGTCGGTGTTCGGTGAACAGGGCGAAGGTGACTTCAAATTTGGGCGGGCGCGAACGTCGAGCACTTTCTCCTACATCGGCGGATTCATGACCTTCCTGCTGCTCGCGGTGCCGCTCGCGGCATCGCTGCTGCTTGCATCGGTCCCCAAGCGACGAACGCTGTTGATCGTGACCGCAGCACTGGCGCTGTCGATCGGCGGCGCAGCAACCACCGGCGCGCGAACGCCGATGGTGGTCTTTGCCTTTGCCGGCCCGCTGCTCCTGCTGATCAGCGGCTGGAAAGGACTACTGCCCTTCCAGGTCGCGCTCCGCTTCGCGGTCGGCCTTGCGGTCGTCGGCATCGCCACCGTGACGATTTTCGGCACGGCCTTTTCCGCGCTCGAATATCGCGCCAACAACGCCGACAGCGCGGTTGCTCGGCTCGCCACCCCAATCACCGAGGCGGCTGCCGCGTTCGAGACCTCGCCGCTGATCGGCACCGGCATCGGCAGCAACTCCAACGCGGCGATGTCGTTGATCGGTGGCGATTATCTCTGGTGGCTCAACGGCAATGCCTATGAGCTGGAAACCGCACGCGTCATGCAGGAAATGGGCTTTGTCGGGTTCACTTTGGTGTTCCTGCCCAAGGTCTTCGTCATCATCCTGGTGCTCGGCCATCTGCGAAAATCGAAATCGCCGCTGATGATCGCAGCGCACATGGCAAGCCTGATCTTCGTCACCGTTCATCTCGTGCTGTTCACGGTCAACAACCCGACCGGCGGATTGATGTACTGGACGATCGTCGGCGTCTCGATCGCGGCATTCCGCATCGAGATGGCGGAGCGACGAAGCCGATCGCAGCAGAATTATTATCTGGAGCGCGGCTATCCGCTCGGAGAAGTGGCCTTGGTATGACGCCGACGACCGGCCATGCCGGCCGGCCGATCCGGATCGCCATCGTCAATACCCACCCGATCCAGTATTTCGCGCCGCTCTACGCCGCCCTCAACCGCGCCGAGGATCTGGAGATCACCGCGCTCTATCTGTCCGACTTCTCGCTGCGCGGCGCGCATGATCGCGATTTCGGCAAGGCGGTGACCTGGGACGTCGATTTGCTGGCCGGGTATGAATCCCGATTCATCGGCAAAAATGTCGGCACGATCGAACCCTATGGTTTCTTTTCGACCATCTCACCGGCACTTGTCGCGGAGATCTCGTCGAAGCGCTACGATGCGGTGTGGATCCATGGCCATGGCTATGCCGCGAAGATGATCGCACTCGCGGCGGCACGACTGAAAGGCGTGCCCGTCTTTATGCGCGGAGAAACCCATCTCGGTCTCGCTATCAGCCCGGCAAAGGCGGCGGCACGCCGCGCACTCATTGGCGCGCTTTACGCCCGATGCACGGGGCTGCTGGCGATCGGTGCCGCCAATCATGATTTCTACCGCGCGATGGGCGTTCCGGAGGAGCGCATCTCACTGGTGCCCTATACCGTCGACAATGATCGCTTCATCGCCGCCGCCCGAATCACGCCGCAGGAACGCAAAGACTGGCGGCGGCGGCTCGGCGTGGACAACGATGCGCCGATCATTTTGTTCGCCTCGAAGTTCCAGGGCCGCAAGCGTCCGGGCGATCTGCTCCAGGCCTTTCTTCGGCTCCGTCGCACCGGTCTCGACGCCCATCTCGTGATGGTCGGATCGGGCGAACTCGAAGCCGATCTGCATAAGGTTGCCGCTGAGGCGGCCGATCCCAGAATCCATTTCCCGGGCTTCTTCAACCAGAGCGACCTGCCGCGCGTTTACGCCGCCAGCGAGCTGTTCGTGCTTCCGTCGGAAAACGAGCCCTGGGGTCTGATCGTCAATGAAGTGATGTGCGCAGGACTCCCCGTCATCGTCTCGCAGGAAGTCGGCTGCGTCCGCGACCTAGTCCAGGACGGCGTCAACGGCGCGACCTATCCATCCGGCGATGTTGACGCGCTCGCTGCCGCCATTCGCAGCATTCTTGCCGATCCGGCCAAACGCGTGGCAATGGGCGCGGCCAGCAGCCGGATCATCGATCACTGGAGTTACCTCGAATGCCTGGACGGAATTCGCCACGCGCTGGCCAAGGCAGGGATCGTGCCCGCGATATCCTGATCGCCATCGCCGGACGGCAGCACGCGGACCAGCTCACCACGGCATTGGTAGAGGCAGGATGGAATGCGACTCTTCATCATGCATCACCGATTCGTCCTGCGCTGGCGGCGACGTTGGCAGGACATCACAAGTTTCGCCCGCTGACCGGCCTGATTTTTCGTATCGGCAACAAATTATTGCCGATGCCCCTCGCCCATCGGCTTGCGCACAGCATGTATGCGCAGTTCGATCATATCGTTGCGCGCGCCTTGCCGAAGATCGCGCCCCGCGCCGTAATCGCTTATGAAAACGGCGCACTCAAGACGCTGCAGGCAGCAAAGCGCCTTGGCCTGCCCACGATTCTCGACGCCGCCAGCGTCCATCACAGCATGCAGGCCGAGGGCGGACTGAACGATATCGGCACGGCATTCCGCAACCGGGTCAATGCCCGCAAGGACGCGGAGATCGCGCTTGCCGATCATATCCTGTGCTGTTCGACTCTCGCCGCGAACAGCTATATCGCAGCAGGTGTCCCCGCGGACCGGGTCCATGCCGTGCAGCTGGGCTTCGAACCGGGATCGTTCGGTCCCGGTTCGGATCGGACAGCGCACGAAGGGCCGCTGCGCCTGGCATTTGTCGGCCGCTTTACCGGGGTGAAGGGTGCCGACCTGTTCGCCACCGCACTCGACAATCTCGCCGGGCAAGCGATTCCTTATGATTGCCGCATTGCCGCCGCACGCGCCGACGGGGTGCCCGATCTCGTGGCACGCCTCGGCACTCGCGCGACCTTGCTTGGCAAGGTCCCGCATGACGAACTCGCCGCTCTCTATCGTTGGGCGGACCTGCTGGTCATGCCCTCCCGCTTCGATTCTTTCGGCCTGGTCGTACCGGAAGCGCTGGCGTGCGGCCTGCCGGTGCTCGCCTCCGACCATGTCGGCGCAAGCGACTTCATCGTGCCTGGTGAGAATGGCGACATCATCCCGTTCAACGATGCGGATGCTTTGACCCAGGCCCTTGCGAAACACGCCGCGAACCCCGCCGGCGTCCGCGCGATGCGGCCCGCTGCACTCGCCTCGGCTCAGGGTGCGGAATGGGCGCATTATCGCACGCGCGTTGCTCAGGTCGTTGCGGAGATGCTCGGCTGGTCGGCGCCATGAAGATCCTTCACGTCACACCGAGCTACTTCCCGGCCGTTCGATATGGCGGCCCGATCTATTCGGTCCATGGCCTCGCCGCCGGACAAGCCGCTTTGGGCCACCAGGTGAGTGTCTTCACCACCAATGCCGATGGCCCCGGCGTGTCGGATGTTCCGGTAGCAACGCCCGTGGATATGGACGGCGTCGCAGTCACCTATTTCCAGATCGGATCCCCACGCCGCCTTTACCGCGCACCGGCAATGGGCGCAGCGCTCCGAGCCCGGGCAGCGGACTTCGACGTCCTCCACCTTCACTCGGTATTTCTCTGGCCAACTCTGGCCGCAGCCCGAGCCGCGAAAAATGCCGGCACGCCATTCATCCTGTCGCCTCGCGGCATGCTCGTTGCCGACCTGATTCAGGCGAAGTCGAGCGTCCTCAAAAATGCCTGGCTCACCCTGTTCGAGCGCAGGTCGATCCGCGAAGCCGCAGCGATCCACTTCACTGCCGATCGCGAAGCGCTCGACTTCGACGCGCTCGGCCTCGAAACGCGCTGCAAGGTGATCGTCCCCAACGGCGTCGAAACACCAGCTCCTATACCGGACACGGTCTCACCCGATGTCATGGCAGCGACAACACTGCCCGGTTACGCGCTGTATCTTGGCCGGCTCAACTGGAAGAAAAACCTCATCGCATTGATCGATGCGCTCGCCTTCGCCCCGGCAACGCGCCTGGTCATCGCCGGGACCGATGACGAAGATCACGCCGCACAATTGCGAGAGGCAATCGCCAAGGCCGGGGTTGCTGACCGCGTCGCGCTGATCGACCGTAACGTTATCGGCTCGGACAAGGAATGGCTGTTCGCCAAGTGCAGCCAGTTCATCCTGCCCTCACTCAACGAGAATTTCGGCAACACTGTGCTCGAGGCAATGATTCGCGAAACGCCAGTGATCGTTTCGACCGGTGCTGGCGTTGCGGAGGTCGTGAAGGAGGCGAACTGCGGGTTGCTTGCCGACCCGACGCCCGAAGCGATCGGCACCGCAATGCGGGCTCTCGCCGAACGGTCGGTCGAGGCGCAGGCAATGGGCGTGCGAGGCCGCCAGGCCGCGCTCGCCCATTTCGGCTGGCGCGCGATCGCCGCGCGCATGGTCACGGCTTATGAGGGCCTGGTGTCGCGCTGACGCCCTGCGAGTTTCCGATCGACAATCTCCAGGCACAGCAGCAATTCGGCATAGGTGCGCTGCAGCGCATAGAACCAGCCGGGCCAGCCATCGAACAGGCACCGCTTGACGATCAGCGTGTAGAACAAGGCGGCAAACGGCGCCGGCCACGCCATGGCGCGCAACTTCTCGATCCTGGTGCGTTTCGACGGGTCCATGCTCAGCAGATGATCCGCCTCGCGCACGATATATTTGTCCTGCGACACAAGCCAGCGACGCAGCGATTTGCGGTCGTCATGATCGATCGTTCCGCGGAGATCCTCGACCGCCCCCTCGATCGCGAGCTTATGGCCATGACCGAAATCGGCATATTCGCCGCGCTCCGGCCGGTACAGAGTCACTCGCGCCGGATACAAGGTGCCCGCCAGCCGGTGGCCATAGATGCAGTAGCGAAAGGCCGTGCGATAGCCCGAGACCGTCATGGCCGGGCGCAGCAGCGTAATCTCGTCGATCAACGCCTGGGTCAGGACATAATCCGCGTCCATCGACAACACGAACGGCGTCTCGATCAGGCCCATGCCGAAATTGCACTGCGCCGCGAAGGTATCGAATTTGCGCGTCACCACCTCGGCCTGGGGATAGCGCGCGATGATCGCCAGTGTCTCGTCGGTGCTGCCGCTATCGATGATCAGGATGCGCTTCGCCCAGGTCAGCTGGTCGAGCACGCGCGCAATATTGGGTTCTTCATTATAGGTGATGACCATCGGCGTGATCTGATCAAGCACGACGCATGGCCCCTTGTGTGGTGACGTCGAGCCAATTCCAGGCGGTCGAAATGATCGTGTCGAGATCCGAATGTCGTGCCGTCCAACCAAGCAGGTCGTGCGCCGCGCTCGGATCGGCGACGAGCGCCGCCGGATCGCCCTCGCGTCGTGCCGCCATCGTCACCGGGATTGACCGTCCCGTCACCCGCTCGGCCGCCTCGATGATCTCGCGCACGCTCGTGCCTTGCCCGGTGCCGAGATTGAGTGCGACGAACCCCTTCGTTCCTGCCCCCAGCTTCTCCAACGCGGCGACATGCGCCGAGGCGAGGTCGGCCACGTGCAGATAGTCGCGAATGCATGTTCCATCGGGTGTGTCGTAATCATCGCCAAATACGGTAATGGACGGCCGGATCCCGGCTGCGGCCTGCAGCACCAGAGGGATCAAGTGCGTTTCGGGGTCGTGATCCTCGCCAATCTCTCCATCCACATCCGCCCCGGCGGCGTTGAAATAGCGCAGTGCGATGCAATCGAAGTCATAGGCATGCGCATAGTCGCGCGCGATCTGCTCGCCGATCAGCTTGGTGCGGCCATAGGGGTTGATCGGCGCCTGCAACTGAGTCTCCGAAATCGGGATCGTCTCGGCCATGCCATAGGTCGCGCAGCTGCTGGAGAAGATCAGCCGGCCGATCTCCGCCTTGCGCATCGCGCGCAACAGCGCCGCGGTGCCCTCGACGTTGTTGCGATAGTATTTTTCCGGTTCGGTGACTGATTCACCGACATAGGCGAAGGCTGCGAAATGCATCACCGCCGCAGGATGGTATGTCTCGAACACTTCGGCCAGGCGCGCCTCGTCGAGAATGTCGCCTTGCTCGAACGGGCCCCATTTCACCGCCTCGCGATGGCCATAGACGAGATTGTCATAGACGACAGGCTCCCATCCGGCCGCCCGAAGCGCTTTGCAGGCGTGCGAGCCGATATATCCCGCACCACCAGTCACCACTACGCGATTCATAAGGTTGCCCCTTCGAGTGCGCGGCTATAGGCATCGCGATACTCGATCAAGCCTTGGTCGCGCCGTATCGTGCGGTTTGTGCGGCACGGTTTTGAGTGGCACGGTTTTGAGTGGCACTGGCAAACCTTCGCCAGGGCCAATCTTCCGGGGGATGTATGTGACGTCGGTTCAGGGCGCTAGGGATCAGGACGACGGGCATCAAGGCGAGGCGACCAGCCACCGTACCCCGCGCGGACGCCGTTTCGAACATCTCGACATGGTCCGCGGCCTTGCCGCCCTGCTGGTGCTTGTCGGCCATGTCCGCGGTTTCGTGTTCGTCGATTATGCCGACCTGACCGGCCCGAAACTTGCCTTCGCGCCATTCTACGTGATCGGCGGCCTCGGCCATCAGGCGGTGGTGCTGTTTTTCGCGCTGAGCGGCTTTCTCGTCGGCGGGCGGGCGATGCGCGAGATCCGCCAGGGCAAATGGAATCTGCCCGACTATACCGTGCACCGTTTCGCACGGCTATGGACTGCCTTGATCCCGGCATTGATCGCCACGGCGCTGCTCGACTGGATCGGCCGCGACCTGCTCTACCTGAACGGTTATGGCGCGCAATATTGGGATATCCTTTCAAGCGGTCCCTATCCGGGCAGCAATCCGGCCCCGACGCTTGCGACATTTCTCGGCAATATCGCCTTTCTCCAGACGATCACGGTTCCGGTCTTCGGTACAAACGGACCGTTGTGGAGCCTGGCCAACGAGTTCTGGTATTATTTCCTCGTGCCCTTTGCCTGGCTCGCGCTGGCCGGACGCAATGCCTCGCTGGGCGTCCGTATGGCAGCGGCGATCTTCGCCCTCGCGGCTCTTGCCTTTCTGCCGTTCGTCATCGTTGCCATGGGCAGCATCTGGGTGATGGGCGCGCTCGCCTGGTCACTTGGCGATCTGGTTCGCGCAACGCCGGCGGAACGCTTCCGCCTCCTCGCCGTCGCGATCATGCTGGTGTGCCTTGTCGCGCTCGCGGCATCGCTTGCCCGGCCGAGCCTGCAGACCGACCTCCTGCTCGGCATCGCCTGCGCCGCTACCCTTCCCTGCCTCGCACGGCTGGGCAATCCCGGCGGTATCTATGGCCGCCTCTCCTTCTGGCTCTCCGAAATCTCCTTCACGCTGTACGTCGTACATTTCCCACTGATCGCCTTGTTGTGGTTTGCGCTACTCGCGCCGACGCAATTCGCGATCGGCCCGGCGGGCCTGGTCGTGGCAGCGGGTCTGATTGTTGCTGCTCTCCTGTACGCTGCGGCAATGTGGTGGCTGTTCGAACGCAACACCGGCCGCGTCCGTGCCCTGTTGCTGCAAACCCTGCATATTCCGAAGAGATGATGGGGCATTTGTGATCTCTTCCGTACTGCAACATTTTCGGTATAAGCGCACCCGAGCGAGGGGGTCGCACCACATCGTCATGCCGCGTACCAGCGTCGGCCGAGTCACGGAGACTTTTGCTTGATCATCCTGGGCCTCAACGCCTTTCACGGCGATTCTTCCGCATGTCTGGTACGCAACGGCGTCATGATCGCCGCCGCCGAGGAAGAACGCTTCCGCCGCATCAAGCATTGGGCGGGCTTCCCGTCGGAATCGATCCGTTATTGCCTCGCGGAGGCCGGGCTCACGCTCGGCGACGTCGACGTGATCGCGGTCAATCAGGACAGCCGCGCCAATCTGCTGCGCAAGATCGCCTATGTCGCGACCAAACGGCCCGATCTCGGCTTCGTCATGGACCGGCTGAAGAACCGCAAGGCGCGCAAGGGCATTGCCGAATATCTCGAGGAAAGCTTTCCCGGCGAAAGCTTCAAGGGCATTCATGCGCCGATCGAACACCATCTCGCCCATCTGTCGTCGGCCTTTCACGTCTCGCCGTTCCAGGACGCGAGCGTCGTCTCGGTCGATGGTTTCGGCGATTTCAGCAGCGCGGCCTGGGCGATCGGCCATGGCAGCGAGATCGATATCCAGGGCCGGGTCTTCTTCCCGCACTCGCTCGGCATCTTCTACCAGGCGTTGACCCAGTATCTGGGTTTCCCGCATTATGGCGACGAATATAAGGTGATGGGCCTCGCGCCCTATGGCGCGCCGACCCAGATCGACAAGATGCGCGAGATCGTGAAGCTCAGGGGCGATGGCAGCTTCGAGCTCAACCTGAAATATTTCAAGCATCACAAGGAAGGCACGCAATATCAGTGGACCGACGGCATTCCCGAGATCGGCGACCTGTTCTCGCCGGAGCTTGAGGAACTGCTCGGCCCGCGCCGCGACCCCAAGGGCGAACTGACCCAGGGGCACCGCGACTTGGCCAAGTCGATCCAGGCGATGTACGAGGAAGCCTTCTTCAACCTGCTCGACATGCTGCACGCGAAGCACAAGGTGCCGCATCTGACCGTCGCCGGCGGCTGCGGTAACAATTCGGTCGCCAACGGCAAGGTGCGCCGGCGGACACCCTATACCCATGTCTATGTCCAGTCGGCGGCAGGCGATGCGGGCGGCGCGATCGGCGCGGCGTTCGCATACTGGCACAAGCAGGGCAAACCGCGCGGCTTCGTGATGGACCATGCCTATTGGGGCCCGCACGCCCCGGCCGCCGAGGTTGAGGGACTGATGGTCGCACGCGAGGCGGAGATAGAGGCAGCGGGCTGCACGATCGAGATGATTACCGACGAGGCCGAGTTGTGCCGCCGCACCGCCACGGCGATTTCCGAAGGCAAGGTGATTGGCTGGTATCAGGGCCGGATGGAATGGGGTCCCCGTGCGCTTGGCAACCGCTCGATCCTCGGCGATCCGCGGCGTGCCGACATGAAGGAAATCCTCAACCTCAAGATCAAGCGGCGCGAAAGCTTCCGCCCGTTCGCGCCATCGGTGCTCGATCGCGGCGTCGCCGGCTGGTTCGAGGAAGAAGACAGCGTCCCCTTCATGATGCAGGTGTTCCAGATCCGCGAAGAGAAGCGCGACCTGATCCCGGCGGTGACTCATGTCGATGGGTCGGGCCGCCTCCAGACGGTCAATGAAAGCACCAACCCGCGCTATTTCCATCTGATCGAGGCGTTCGAAGCGATCAGCGGCGTGCCGATGGTGCTCAACACTTCGTTCAACGAGAATGAGCCGGTGGTGTGCCGCCCGGAAGAAGCACTGGATTGTTTCCTGCGCACCAAGATGGACGTGCTGGTGCTCGGCGACACGTTGATCGAGCGCAAGACACTGGCTTCCTGAAGTGGGCGACGGCGTCGCCGGAAACCCCGGGACACTGCGTGCGAGCGCTCACATTCCCGGGCTTGATGCCATTCGATTCGTCTGTGCTGCGATCGTCGCAATGGGGCATTTCCCGACCAACTATAAGGCCAATCTGGCGTTTCTCGGCGGCGACATATCATATGTGGCCGGCGCCTTTCTTGGTGTGCTGTTCAATGGGTCGGCAGCGGTTATCGTCTTCTTCGTGCTATCCGGATTCGTCATCCACCTACCCTATGCCGGCGGGAAGAAATTTGATGTCGGCGCATATTATAGCCGCCGATATATCCGGATCCTGCCGCCATTGGCGATGTTCATCGCATTCTATCTGACAATTTCTCCGCCGCCATCTTCCTGGAACTTGACGGTCTTGTGGAGCATCTTCTGCGAGCTCATATATTATGCGCTGTATCCGTTTATTCGTCGTTGGCGATTGAAATATCTGACGGCCGCTTCTTTTGCGCTCGCACTGGTTCTTGCTTTCACCAATTTACAATTGCTGCGCGAATGGCAGAACAACTATCCGGCATTTGGATACGCGACCTGGCTGATCGGTTTGCCCGTCTGGCTCTCCGGGTGCTGGGTCGCCGAAAATTTCATGCGTTTTCCGGTCGTTTCCACGCGCTTGATCTGGGCGATCAGGATGACCATCCTGGCACTATCGGTGGTGCTACAAATTGCTATGTTTCATGCGCATACCGTGTTTGCCAGCTATGCGATCACGCTCACGTTCTTCGCCGTCCCCGCTGCGCTTTGGATCGCACTCGAAGCGCGTTATTTCTTCGGTCGGAAACCCCCATGGCTCGATCGACTGGGTGTCGCAAGCTATTCGCTGTACCTGGTTCATTCTCTGGTGCTGATCGTGCTTATCCATCGTGACAGTGCAAATCTGATATCATATCTTTTCGGGACCTTTGTCACAGCGGTCATGTTTTACATTCTGATAGAGCGAAGTTCCCATTTGCTGGCGCGACACGTCGGTCGAAAATTAACCGCACCCACGCTGGCCACCGTCCGCGGATGAGCGCGACGATCAAATATCGACCGGATATCGACGGGCTACGGACGATCGCGGTCGGGTCGGTCGTCGCCTATCATGCCTTCCCGGCGCTCGTACCGGGCGGGTTCGTCGGCGTCGACATCTTCTTCGTCATCTCCGGGTTTCTGATCACCGGTATCCTTGTCCGCGAGCATGAGCGGACCGGCCGGATCGATCTGGCCGAATTCTATGCCCGCCGCGTTCGGCGACTGTTACCCGCGCTGCTCGCGGTGGTGATGACCACCGTCGCGCTCGGCCTGTGGCTGATACCTCCGGCCGGCGAACTCCAGTCTCTCGCGAAATCGGCGCTTGCGGCCCTTTTCTTCACGTCGAACATCTTCTTCGCGCTCCAGCCATCGGGCTATTTCGCCGCCGCGGCCGAGACCTATCCTCTGCTTCACACCTGGACGCTGGCGGTTGAGGAGCAGTTCTACATCATCTGGCCATTGCTGATTCCGCTCACTGGCTGGATCGCAACAAAGCTCGGCCTGGCCCAGCGCCGCGCGCTTTGGGGCCTGTTCATCCTGATGTTTGCAGGATCGCTGGCGATCAGCATTGTCGGCACGGCGATACGCCCTTCCTGGGCTTTCTACCTCACACCGTTTCGCGGCTGGGAGTTCGCCATCGGCGCAATGCTGTCGCTGGCGCTGCGCGGCGACAATCCGCGCTGGCATCACGGCGCGACCGCGCAGTCGCTGATCGGCCTCGCACTGATCGGCGTGTCGCTATGGGCATTCGATCACGAAAACCCCTTCCCCGGCTGGATAGCGCTGTTGCCGACGCTCGGTGCGGCCGCTCTGCTGGCGGCAGGCGCTATTGCGCCAACCAACCCGGTCGCTCGCCTGCTCGCCACACCCCCCGCCGTCTATATCGGGAAGCTCTCCTATGGCTGGTACCTGTGGCACTGGCCGCTCCTCGCCCTGGTACGCGGCCAGGCCCTGGGTGAGCCGGGCAATAGCGCCCTGATCGGAGCGGTGATCGCATCGTTCCTGCTCAGCTCGGCGAGTTATCACCTGATCGAGACACCGGTTCGTCATCAGCGCCCGACGATCTTTCGCACCACCGGCAAAAGCCTGATCGCCGGAATTACCATATTGTTGATCGGCGCAACCTGTGCGGGTGCGACATTAATACTTTCCAATGCGCGGCTCGCTGCCTCACCGCGTTTTCAGGCCATCGCGGCGGTGGAAGACAATGGCGTGGTGGATGACCTACCGGCCGCCTGCGCCAACTACGCCGCGGTCTTCGAGAATCTCACCCCACCCGCATCCTGCATGGTGGGTGATCGCGCCGCGACGCGCGTCGTGGTTCTGATCGGAGATTCTCACGCAGCTCATTACATCCCGATGCTCGATCGCTGGGGAAAGGCCGCTCATGTCGCGGTGCTGCCGCGCGCACGCGGCGGCTGCCGGCCGCTCGACGGCACTGCGGGAGTCGTCGGACTTGCGCCAAGCGCGATCATGCTCGCGGACTGCGCGCGGTTTCGCGATGCCGTATACGCAGAAGCGGCACAACTGGCGCGAGACGGGCGCATTACCGCACTGGTCGTCGCGTCGCGCTGGCCGGATGGCGGCGCCAGGGCCACGATGCCGATAACAACACCCGTCCGCGCGGGATTCGAGTCCGGGCTGAACCGCATCGTCGCCACCGCGCAAGCAGCGAAGGTACGGCTGGTACTGATCAAGGATACGCCGCTTTTCCCACATAATGTGCCGCGCTGCCTGGCGCGCCGATCCGACCAGGATTGCAGCGTATCCCGCGCCGTCATCGATCGCGACCATGATGAAAGCGATCGCCGCCTCGACGCGCTGGCATCCGGCACATCGAATATCCGGGTGTTGAATCCGCGGGCAATAGTCTGCAGCAGCACGGGGTGCAGTCCGATGCGCGATGGGATCGTCATGTTCCAGGATGACCATCATTTGTCGTCACGGGGCAGCGCCGCGCTGGCGGCACCGCTTCGCCCAGCGCTCGACGCCGCCATCCTCGGGCGATGAGCATGATCGGGCGCTTGAATTCGCCACCGATTTTCGCCACCCAATGGGGTCGCGCCACTGTTCGACAAGGGGCTTGTTGATGCCGTCATATGCATTTGAGACCCGCCGGATCGAAGCACAGCCCGGCTGGCCCGAAAGCTGGCGCGTCTCGCATCATCATGACGATGTCGAAATATGGGGCGGTTCGTCCAATCCCGGCTATGCGCGAATGTATGATCAGCGTCGTACTCGCGTGCTCGACGCGCTGCGCAGTGTCGCCAGCCCGGGGGCGAAGCTGCTCGATCTGGCAGCCGCGCAGGGTAATTACACGCTTGCCGCCGCAGCAATGGGCTATCGGGTCACCTGGAACGACCTGCGCGCCGACCTGGTCGATTATGTGAAGCTCAAATCGCCGCTGGCCGAACGAATCGAGTTCGTGCCCGGCAACATCTTTGAACTCGGTGATCAGTTCGCCGGCGCTTTCGACGTGGCGCTCGCACTCGAAGTGGTCGAGCATGTCGCCCATCCCGACCAGTTCCTGGCGCAGCTCGCAACGGTGGTGAAACCCGGCG
>NZ_JBOHHW010000029.1:0-67334 GCF_050725575.1 Sphingomonas sp.
CCCCCCCCCCCCACGTCCGCGCGCCGCTGCATCCACCAACCTTCGTAAATCTAACCTTCATCCGTTGTATAACCAAGAAGAATACCCGAGTGGAATCCGGACTTTGACCAATGATTCAACCACCTGTGATGATAGCGGATTTGAAGCCACTAAGGGGGCGATAATGAAGATTCAACGGGTGTCGGTCGAGGCTGCCCGGCAGGGCCTGATAGTGGACGATGTGATCGCCCAGTCAACTGAACGACGCGCGTCGCCAGCCAAAATCATGGCTTAGACGGGAGACGCCCTCGCGTCTCTAAGACTGAGGTAACAGCGTGCGAGGTAAAGCAAACGAAAGCTACGGCCGTGCGACTCGCCGCCGAAACGCGGCCCGCCCGGGCTTCAACCAAATTGAGGTATTTCTCAAGGTCGCTGAAACGCGAAGTTTTGCTGACGCCGCGCGCCAGCTCGGCGTAAGCCAGCCTGCAGTCAGCCAAACGATTGCCAAGCTGGAAGAACTCTACGGAGCCGACCTGTTCGAACGCCGGAGAGGTGCCCCGGTCGCACTGACGCCGATAGGACGCGCCATTTTGCCAAAAGCAAGGCTCCTCCTATTCATGATCGACACGCAAATGATCCGCGCCGTCGAGATCGCGCGGAGCATTAGAGGGTCACTGACCGTCGGATTCCACCAAGGGCTTTCCTGCGGGCCGCTCATCGCCGGCATTGTCGAGTTCTACCAAACCTGTCCAGACGTCGAAATCCGTTTTGTCGAAGCAGCTCCTGCAGAACTCCACCGGCAGCTGAACGAGCGCACAGTCGATATCATGTTTGCGGGACTGCTCCCCGATTTGAAGAGTGGACCTAATGCACGGGAGCACTTGTGGGACGAACGGCTGATCGTGGCGATGCCGGACACTCACCCGCTGTCCGTGAAAGAGACGTTGCGCTGGACTGACGTTTCCTGCCTCTCCATTATGCTACGCGCTCACCAAGGTGACCTGTCAGCCTATCGCGCCATCGCCGCTCGAATGGGTGATCAGCCGTTTGAATGTAAATTTCACGATGTATCGCGTGGCGCGCTACTCGAACTGGTGCGCTTAGGGCTGGGCGCGACGATCCTCTTCGCCTCCGCCATTACCCCACGTAGCGGCGTAACCTTTCGGCCTATCGTCGACGATAATGCTGTTACGCCCGTCGAGGCGCTTTGGCCAAGGGACGATCGAAATCCGCTGCGTCACCGATTGCTGACGTTCGTACGAAAGCACGCTATCAACGCTAAACTTGACCTTAAAGAGCCTTACGATCGATCCTCGTCGGAGTGATGAGCTCGCAGGCTGTCACGCCAAGCGCTGCCGCGAACTTTCCGAGGAGCGTGACGCTCGGAGATACTTTGCTGCGTTCGATCGATCCCAAATAACGAAGACTGATGCCGAGGACGTGCGCCATTTCTTCTTGGGTCCGCCCCGACTCGTTACGGATTCGCCGGATGTTGGTCGATAAAATCACCTTGAGATCCATCGCCACTTGATCACAGCGTAGGCACGATCGCTCTAGGAACGATCGTGCCTATTCGTTATGGACGATCCTCACTATGTTCACTATGGATCGATCCATGCCGACCCTCCCCTCCGTCAGCGACCAACGTCACAGTGAAGCTGAACGACTTATAGAAGTCGCGCGCGGGCTGCTCGATCGGCCCGAAGAGGAGATGGTCGTGAACTACCTCGATCACGCCATCGAAGCATTACACATGATCGGCGAGGATCGCCGACCCGCCTTAGTCTGACCGCTTTCAGGCGATCAGTGTTCGCCCCACGGGGCGAGTACCATGTCGCGACTCACCAATACCCGAACCCGCGCGCCCGGCCGCACGGTGATCGTCGGTTGAACGTCGACCTGCCGGCTGACGATCTTGTCGCCCGCGCTCTCCACTGATCGCCCCGCGCTCTCGCGAATGGCATAGGCGACGTCGCCATTATTCCCGCCGCCGCCCGTCGCGGCGTTTGCGCCGACCCCGAACAGCGTCGACAGCAGGCCAGCCATCAGCAGCTTGCCGGTATGATTGTTGACACGATCGGTGAGCCCCGATTGGCCAGCGGCATCGGTGCCCACCATCCGGTCAAGATCGAGCGAGCGACCATCGGGAAAGATCAGACGCGTCCACACGACCAGCGCGCGGGATTGGCCATAGCTGACCCGCGCGTCATAGACGCCGATAAGCCGCGTGCCTTGTGGGATAAGCCGTGTCTGGCCGGTCACCGTGTCGAACACGTCTTCGGTCACCTGCGCCACGACCTGCCCGGGAAGGTCGGAGGACAGCCCGGTGATCAGCGCCGCTGCGACCGTCGAGCCGGCCGACACGACATAGCGACCGGCCGGCGGCGTCAGCCTCCCGCTGTTCACGGTGGGCTCGCGTGTCCCGCCAGCGACGAACGCAGACTTTCGGTCCTGGGCATCGCCACTGGCGGCCGGGGCCGGTTCGCCGATGGGAACCTGGCCGGGAGGGGTCGGCGGCGGTTCGGCGCTGGCTGTCGCGGAGCGTGCGCCTTCGCTGGTGCCAGCGAACAGCTTGCTCGCCAGCGCGCTTTCGCGCGCCTGGCGGCGGTGTTGCTTCTCGGCCGACGCTTCATTGCTGGCCGTGCCCGGCGATGCCGGGACGCTACCGGAAAGCGGTGGGATGGTGACCGGCTGGGGTGTCGTCGGTGGAGCGCCCACCCCGGCCGACCTGGTCCGCGCGAGATCGCCATAATCCTTCGGCGTATCCGCCAGCGCATCCGTGTTGCGCCGTTCAACAGAGACCGTTTCTTGGCGGTCTGGGGAGCGATGGCTCACGGTCAGGCTGTAGCCCAGCGCCGCCGCCACGCCGAGCGCGCTGGCGCCGGCCAGCGTCGCCAGCGCCTTGCGCGACAAGCGCCGAGGTGTCGGCGCTGCCGCGCGTGTCGCGATCGGCGGCCGCTTCTCGGCCGGGTCGCGGGCAAGGTCGTCCCGCTCGTTCACGACCGCGGCTCCCGAGCGCGCGTCCGCTCAATGCGGACGATTTGCTGCTTCTTGGTGCCGAGCCGGAGTTCGGCAATCGAGAACATCCGATCGACCACGATGTACCGCCCCGACACGCGATAATTGACGAGCTCGGCCTTGTTCTTCTCACCGATAAGGAAGAGCGGCGGCAGCTCGCTTTGCGCGATGGTCGTGGGGAACAGTAGATAGGTTTTCGCGCCATCGTCGAACACTTGGACCGGCTTCCAGGGCGGATTGGCACCCTTCAGCCGGTACGCAAAATCGAGTCTGGCAGGATCGATGCCCGTCTGGATCTGAGTGTTGCTGACTGCGGTCGCCGCTTCGATCCGGGCACGCACCGCGATCAGCTCATCCTGCGGATAAGACCAACCGACGCTCGCCATATAGGTAGCGGGCGTCGAGCGTAGCTCGACATGATAGGTCCGCCGGTCGGTGTTGATGATCAGGTTCGTCCGGATTCCCGGATCGGTGGGCTTGATCAAAATATGGGTCCGACGGCCCGGGCCAGATCCGCTCGCCGCCTCGCCGATCACCCAGCGCACCGTGTCGCCGGCCGCGACTGCGCCTGTATCCGACAGCGTCTCGCCTTCTTGCAGCATGATGTCAGTGACCTGACCGACCGCGGCATAGACCTGATAAAGGCCGCCCGGCGCATAGACGAATAGTTGGGTCGCGCCTTGCCATCCCGCGGCGCGGGCGCTCACCCGGGCCGCATCCGTGGCTGCGGCAACCGGCCGTGCCGATGGCGCCGCCGATTGTGCGTGGGCCGCGGCGGCTGAAAGCAAAAACGGTGTGGCGAGCAATAATGTGCGCATGGTCATTCTCCGAGATCCTGGGACCAGTTGATGGCGTGGACGTAGAGCCCGAGCGGGTTGCGGCTGAGCGTCGCCGCGTCCGTGGGCGTGCGGACGACGATGGTGAGCACGGCGGTCCAATGAGTGGTCGCCGCCAACTGGCCATGGTCGTAGCGCCGCTCATCCCAGGCGATACGGAAGCTGTCGGCGGACGCGCGCACGACATTCTTTACGTCGACCGAGATCTGCTTGTCGGCAAGATCGGCAAACGGGTCATCGCCGCGGGCATAGTCGTTGAGCACGGCCGCACCCTGCTCGGTCGTGAAATCATAGGCCGCGTTGAGATTCTGGCGGAGCACGATCGGGTCTGCTGGGCGCGAGCGCACGTTCTCGATGAACCGCGCGAGATGCCACGCGATCTGCGGATCGGTCGGGCGATAGTCGGACGTCGCCGGGGCGACGCCGCGCGCCGCGCCAAGCCGGTCGACCTCGACCACATAGGGTACGATATGCGAGCCGAACCGCAGCCGGAGATTGTCGACGACAGACAGCGACAAGAGCGCAGTCGCACCGAATGCCATCAGCCGCCAGCTTCGCGCCTGGACTCGCGCTGATCCGATACGGTCGTCCCACACCTGGCCGGCGCGCTGATAGGGGGTTTCGGGAACGGGCTCGCGGCCGAAGCGCGACGAGGGACGGCGGAACGGGTTCATGAACGGTCCTCCAGCGAGATATGCGCCGACCCGCCATGGTGGTCGGCTGAGCGAAGCGCGTGGGCGGCAAGGGTCGCGCCCTGGACCATGGCCTGGCGACGGCGCAGTTGCTTCGCCCAAGCCGGGGCCGGTGCTTCCGCAGGCGCCGCTGCCGTGGATGGAGCCGCGCGATCGGCGTTGGCTTCCGGCGCAGCCTCAGCGGCGACCGCCCCTCCATCTGCGGTCGCGCCGGATGAACCGCCCGACGCTGACGAACCGGCACTGCCTTCGCCGCCACCCGAGCTCGCGCCACCTCCCGGCGCTCCAGACGGCGGGGGAACCGTCGGAGCGCCGCCCGTCGGCGCCGGGGGAGCAGGTGGCGCCGACGAGGATCCGCCAGACGGGGGCGAGCCGGCGGATCGGGAGAGGGTGGAGGCAGCGGCCGACCCTGCGCGGCTGGCGAGGCCAGCGGCGCCGGCGACGCCCATGGTCGCGGCAGCGCCGATGCCGGCGACGGTAGCGCCGGTCGCGACCGCAGCGCCGGCACCAAGCTGGGGGCCGCCGGAGATCAGACCCGAAGCGATTCCGGGTCCGAAGATGGCGAGGCCGAGCAGCGTGAGCGCTGCCAGCGCGAGGCTTGCGACCTGTTCGATCGTCGGTTGCGCGCCGCCGAAGTCGATCACGAAATCGCGGAAAATGGTCGAGCCAATGCCGATGATGACGGCGAGCACCAGCACTTTGACGCCAGTCGCCATGACATTGCCCAGCACGCGTTCGGCGAGGAACGCCGTGCGGCCGAACAGCCCGAACGGCACCAGCACGAAGCCGGCGAGCGTCGTCAGCTTGAACTCGATCAGCGTCACGAACAGCTGGATCGCGATGATGAAGAAGGCGAGCAGCACGATCGCCCAGGCGAGCAGCAGCACCGCGATCTGGACGAAGTTGGTGAAGATGCCGACCGGCCCGACCAGCAGCGAGGCCTGGTCGAGCAGCGGCTGCCCGGCGTCGATGCCGATCTGCGCGATCTTGCCGGGATGGAGCAGGTCTTCCGCATTGCCCGAGCCGGCCGCCTTCAGGCCGATCCCCGAGAAACTCAGATAGATGATCTTGGCGAGGCCGTTCCAGTTGGCGATCAGGAAGGCAAAGAATCCGACCTGCAGCGTCTTGCGCACAAGCCGGGCGACGATGTCCTCGCCTTCACCCCAGGTCCAGAAGAGCATCGCCAGCGTCACATCGATGACGATCAGCGAACTTGCGAGAAAACCGACATCACCGTGAATCAGGCCGAACCCTGAATCGATATAGCGCGCGAAGAGATCGAGAAACCGATCGATGACGCCTGTGCCTTCGCCCATGGCTCAACGCTCCCTAGTCGATGAAGGTGCAGCAGCGCCGGCCGCCGGCGTCGGGCTATCGACCGGCGCGGCTTCGATCGGCGCCGGCTCGACGGGTGCCATGTAGCTCCGGCTTTCGCCCATGAAGCGGCGCCGGTTCACCTCCCACGCCGCCTGGCAGCGCGCGTCGTCACTGCCGCTAAGCAGCGTGCGGCACCGCGCCAGTTCCGCCCGGAGCGGATCGGTGTTAACGGCTGCCTGCAAGTCCGGGGCCTCGCCGACCGCGTAATGCGCGGCCGGCGGCGCCGGATCGCTCAAGGCGACCATGGCGCATATCCCCGTCGTTGCTGCCGCCGCCGCAATCACGATCGATCTCCAGCCAAATCCGCCGAAGCGGCTGCGTGGCGCGCGCGTCCGTTCCTCAGTCACGGAACAGCGTCACGCTCTGCGGCACGTAGCCCGCGCCAGGCGCCAGGAACCGGCGTGTCTGTTCGCGGCCCTGCGCTTCGTCAGCGGCGGCGCGCGCGGCCTGGATCGCGGCTGCGCGCGATTGCGCCGCAACCATGGCGGTCAGGTCGGCGAGCTGGCGCGTCTGTAGCGCCAGCAGCTGGTTGCCGGCCTGCGACGCCTGCAATGCGCCCGTCGCACCCTGGCTGGCGGTGACCAATGTCGACGTCTGGTCACGCGTGCCGTCGATATTGCCGGTGACAGTCGCGCCGGTGCGCAGCGAATCCTGATAGGCAGCAAGCGCGTCGGTCCAACGCGTCTGCGCGTTGGTGACGAGTGCGCCCGACGAGGTGCCGGCGAGTGATCCTGACGGATAACGCTGGCTGAACACCTGATCGATATTCTCGACCTTATAGGCGATCTGCTGAGCCTGGGTGATCAGCTGGCGCGTGCGATCGATATCCCGCTGGATGCTCGACAGCATGCTGGTCGGCAGGTTGGTCAGATTTCTCGCCTGATTGATCAGGCTCTGCGCCTGATTCTGGATCTGGGCGATCTGGTTGTTGATCTGCTGCAGCGTGCGGGCGGCGGTCAGCACGTTTTGCGCATAGTTGCTTGGATCATAGACGATCCCGCCGAACTGGGCGTCGGCCGGGGCGGCAATCATCAGCGCCAAGGCCGCGACGCCAAGGGCGAGCGTGGGTTTACGAAAGCAGATCATGCGAAAGTCTCCTTGAGGACGAGTGCATCGTTGGTGAGATGATCGACGGCCCAGCCGAGGCCCCGGTGGCGTAGCCAAGCGGCGGCGAAGCCGTCAGCACCGCACCGCTCGACCAGCGCGGTGATCGCGGTGAGGTCGCTGCGTTGCGACGCGGCGGCGAAGGCGAGCGCGACCGGCCCGAGGCCAAGATCGAACAGCCGATTGCCGAGCGCCGACTGGCAATAATAATCGCGCTTCGGCGTCGCCGAGGCGATGATCTCGATCTGGCGGTCGTTGAGCCCGAACCGGCGATAGATGCCGGCAATCTGCGGCTCGAGCGCGCGCTCATTGGCGAGGAACAGCCGGGTCGGACAGCTCTCGATAATGGCCAGCGCGATCGCCGAGCCTTCGATGTCGGCGAGGCTCTGGGTGGCGAACACGACGCTCGCATTCTTCCTGCGGAGCGTTTTCAGCCATTCCTTCAACTGGCGGCCGAACATCGGATCATCGAGCGCGAGCCAGCCCTCGTCGATCAGGATCAGCGTCGGCCGGCCATCCAGGCGGCGCCCGATACGGTGGAACAGGTAAGCGAGCACCGCTGGCGCAGCCGGTGTGCCGATCAGCCCCTCGGTCTCGAAGGCCTGGGCATCACTTTCCCCGAAATGCTCGACATCGGCATCGAGCAACCGGCCATAGGGACCGGACAGTGTATAGGGCGCGAACGCGCGCTTGAGGCCCGATGCCTGGATCAGCACCGTGAGGCCCGTCAGCGTGCGCTGCGCGACCGGCGCATCGGCCAGGCTGCCGAGCGCGGTCCATAGATGGTCCTTCACCTCGGGCGTGATTGCGAACTCTTCGCGCGCGAGGATCGCGGCGAGCCAGTCGGCCGCCCACGCCCGCTCATCCGGCTCGTCGATCCGGGCGAGCGGCTGCAGCAGAACCGGCGCGGCATCGCCGCCGAGCGCGCCACCCAGATCATGCCACTCGCCGCCGATACCGAGCGTCGCCGCACGGATCGAGCCGCCATGATCGAAGGCGAAGATCTGCGCGTCCTCGTAGCGGCGGAACTGGAGCGCCATGAAGGCGAGCAACACGCTCTTGCCCGAGCCGGTAGGACCGACGACCAGAGTATGGCCGACATCGCCGACATGGAGCGAAAGCCGAAATGGGGTCGCGCCCTGGGTGCGAGCATGAAACAGCGGCGGCGCCTTGAAATGGGTGTCGCGATCCTGACCTGCCCAGACGGCCGACACCGGCATGATATGGGCGAGGTTGAGCGTCGAAATCGGCGGCTGACGGACATTGGCGTAAGGGTTGCCCGGCAGCGAACCGAGCCACGCTTCGATCGCGTTCAGTCCTTCGACGATGCAGGCAAAATCGCGGCCGCGCACGATCTTCTCGATCGCCTGGAGGCGGAAATCGGCGTCGCGAGGCGTGTCGCCCAGCACCGTGATGGTCGTGGTGACATAGGCGTAGCCCGCGATATCCGCGCCGAGATCCTGCAGCGCCGCATCGGCTTCGGCCGACTTGTTGGCGGCATCGCTATCAACCAGCACGCTCGCGTCGTTGGTCAGCACTTCCTTGATGATCGCGGCCAAGCTCTTGCGCTTCGAGAACCATAACCGGCGGATACGGGTCAGCATCCGCTGCGCCGACACCTTGTCGAGGCAGATCGCGCGCGTCGTCCAGCGATAGGCGAAGCCGAGCCGGTTGAGCTCGTCGAGCATCCCCGGCACCGTCGACGCCGGAAAGCCGGTGATCGACAGGCACCGCAAATGTTTGTCGCCGAGTTGCGGTGCCAGCCCGCCGACGAGCATTTCGTCCGCCAGCAGCGCGTCGAGATGCATCGGCGTGTCAGGCACCGCGATGCGTTGATCATGGGTCGAGATTGTCGAATGTATGTAGCTCAGCGTCTCGGCCGGCGAGAGCCACACGGCCTCAGGCATCACGCCCTCGATCATGTCGAGGACGCGGCCCGTGTCGCGCTCGAAATCGTCGAGATGATCGGCGGCCATCGCGACACCTTGTGCGCCGCCCTCATAGAGCAGCGAAGACGCCTTCGACGTGTCGTCGGCAGGCGGCAGCCATTGCAGCGTCAGATAATAGGCGCTGGTGAAATTGGGTTGGGTGACATCACCGCCTTCAAACAGATCGCGGCGTTCCTCGTCGATCAGCGCCGACACCGGATCGGCAAACCCGTCCGAGATCGGGTAGCCCGGCGATGGCTTGCGCTGCGCCTCGACATAGATCGCCCAGCCGGTGCCGAGCCGCTTGAGCGCGCTGTTGAGCCGCGCCGAGGTCGCCATCAGCTCGGCCTGCGTCGCGCTGTCGAGATCGGGACCGCGAAACCGCGCGATGCGCAAGAAACTGCCATCCTTGTTGAGGATGATGCCGGGCGCGATCATCGCAGCCCAAGGCAGGAAATCCGAGAGCCGCGACGCATGGCGGGCGTGTTCACGCAGGAACATCATTAGGATCAGCTTTCGAAAAGAGTGGGAAGGGCCATGTGTCGGCGGGCGACGGGCAGGATTTGCGGATCGCGGCGCGCGGCGAACACAGCGAGGCCGTGCCCCACCACCGCCATCACCAGCCCGGCGATCCAGAGCCGCAGGCCGATCCCTATCGCAGCGGCGAGAGTTCCGTTGACGATCGCGAGAGCTCGCGGCGCTCCCGCCAGCAGGATCGGCTCGGCGAGCGCCCGATGTACTGGCGCCGCAAACCCGGGCAGGTCCTCCTGCATCAGACCAGCGCCCCGCCGCCGAAGCTGAAGAAGCTCAGGAAGAAGGACGAAGCGGCGAACGCGACCGACAAACCGAACACGATCTGAATCAGCTTGCGAAAGCCGCCCGATGTATCGCCGAACGCGAGCGTCAGGCCGGTGATCACGATGATGATCACGCCGATGACCTTCGCGACCGGACCCTGTACCGAGTCGACGATCGACTGGAGCGGCGTTTCCCAGGGCATGCCCGTGCCGCCAGCCCAGGCGGGCATGGCGTAGAGCATTGCGGCAGCGGCAAGGCCGGCGCGCTGGATGGACTTCAATCTGGTCATGAACGTGCTCCTTGGGCTTGGACAATGGTGAGAAGGCGGTAGCTGCCGTCGGGCTCGAGCCCGTCGACGCGGACCAGTTCGGACAGCCGGCGTTCGGTGCCGCGGCCGGTCAGCACAGCGATCACGTCGATTGTCTCGGCGATCAGCGCGCGCGGGACATGGGCGATGGCTTCGAGAATCAATTGCTCGAGCCGATGCAGTGCGGCGGTCGCGGTGCCGGCGTGGATCGTGCCGATGCCGCCTGGATGGCCGGTGCCCCAGGCTTTCAGAAGGTCGAGCGCTTCGGGGCCACGGACCTCGCCGATCGGGATGCGATCGGGGCGCAAGCGCAGGCTGGAGCGCACGAGATCGGTCATCGTGACGCCGGGAGCAGTCCGCAGCGCCACCACGTTGGCGGCATCGCACCGCAGCTCGCGCGTGTCCTCGATCAGGATTATGCGGTCCTGTCCGCCCGAGGCGACTGCCAGCAGCGCATTGGTCAGTGTCGTCTTGCCGGTCGATGTGCCGCCGGCGACGAGGATGTTGGCGCGGGTCTGGACCGCTTGGGCAAGATAGGCCGCTGCGGTCGCGGTCATCGTGCCGGCGGCGACATAGTCGGCAAGTGCCAGGGGTAGGCTTGCTGGTCGCCGGATCGAGAAGACCGGCTCCATCACCACCGGCGGCAACAGTCCTTCGAACCGCTCGCCCCCTTCGGGCAATTCGGCTGAGACCCGCGGCGAACCGCGATGGACCTCAGCACCGACATGATGCGCGACGAGACGGATAATCCGCTCGGCTTGCATCGGCGACAGCCGTTCCTCGGTCCTCGCCATGCCGCTGTCGAGCCGATCGACCCAGAGACGTCCGTCCGCATTGAGCATCACCTCGGCGACCTCTGGTTCGTCGAGCCAGGCCGCGATCGCTGGACCCAGCGCGCTCTTCAGCATCGCGGTGCCGCGTGCGTGAACGATGGCGGATGGCTGGGACACTTGGGGCTGTCTCCGTTGGTTCGGACCGCGCCATCACGGCGTCGGAGACAGGTAAAGAATGCGAAATCTGAGCGGTTACAACAGCATTCAAAAGCCGTCGTAGGATCGGCGACCGCCGGATATTTAGCGGTCTGTCATGTCACCTCCCGATTGTGGCTGCCGCCGCTCCTGCCTTCGGCGGCCTGCCGAATCACCAACGCAGCGACGCCTCGGCGATGAACTCTGGAACTGATAGCGGCCCACCGGTTAGAATAGGTCGTCCGGATCGTGCCGGACTTGGCCGGGTCGAGAGAGCTGATGTCCGATTTCCCGCATTTCGTCGCATGGATCGATTACCTGATCGCGAGCGACGATCCGGCGGATCAGGCGCTCGCGACCGAATATCGGACGCAGGGCTGGGCAATGCGGGAACTGGTCGAGGCGACGACTGCCGAATGGACAGCAGGATCGATCGACGAAGGGTGGCTCGAAAAGATGACGGCGCAGCAACGCATCTGCGACGAACTGACGAAGCGAGTTTATGCACGAGCCCAGATACTTGTCGCTGCGGGAGCGTCACCAGCCGACGAGGCAGTGGTTGCCCGCGACTGGCGGGCCCGAGCGACTGGAATTCATCTCGCCGAATGGCCTGATGCCCACGGCGACGATCCGTCATCGACGATCAACTGAAACCGCCATCGCCAATGATCGTCGCTCGATACTGACCCTCGCTCAAATGTGCTCAGTGAAAATCGTGACTGCGGATAGGCAACAATTCGTCCTGCTCGCCCGTGGTCCCGAATGGGGGCGATGCAAGCGTTCGGCCGCGCGGCGCCCAACTTGGATCGCGCGGGTCAGGGCCGCCACCATTCTTAGCACCGTCGCCGCGTCCAGGCGCCACCGAGAAATCCATGCGTCCGATCGAGCGGAGCATGTCGTCATGATCGGTAATCCGGTCGCAGATGATGTGGATCACCTCGCCCTCTTTCTGAAGGCGCCCGCGCATCGCGATCATTGATGCGGACATCACCTGGCGCCGGTATATCTCGAACCGGTCGGGCCAAAGGATGCCGTTGGCGATACCCGTCTCATCCTCGATCGTGACGAACAGCACGCCCTTCGCAGAGCCCGGGCGCTGGCGAACGAGGATGACGCCGGCTACTTCGACATTGCGGCCGTCGCGGATGGTGGCGAGGTCGGCGCAGCAAACGATCCGCATCGCGTCGAGTTGATCCCGCAAGAAGCTGATCGGATGCCCACGCAGCGATAGCTGGAGCGACCGATAGTCCTCCACCACTTCGCGGCCATCGGTCATTGGGCGCAGCGCAACCGCAGGCTCGAGTCCCTCAGGCGAGAATTGCGCCTCGCGCGCATCGGCTGCTGCAAACAGCGGCAACGGCGCTTCGCCCAAGCCCTTCACCTTCCACAGCCCCTGCCGCCGGTTCTCGGCGATCACGTGAAACGCGTCAGCTTCGGCCAGCCGCTCGATCGCGACACGTGGGGTGTCGGCACGCCGCCAGACTTCCTCAACGCTCTCATAGGGCGCGGGTCCCCGCGCCGCGACGATCGCGGCACCGTGCAGATTGGCGAGCCCGCGCACCTGCCGAAACCCCAAGCGTACCGCCATATAGCGCCCGCGTGTCGGCTCCAGCGTGCAATCCCAATGGCTGTCATTGATCGATACCGGGCGCACCTCGACGCCGTGCTTGCGGGCGTCCTGAACGATCTGCGCCGGCGCGTAGAAGCCCATAGGCTGTGCATTCAGCAGGGCAGCACAGAACACGTCGGGATGATGATGCTTCACCCAGCAGGAGGCGTAAGCGATCTTGGCGAAGGAGGCTGCGTGGCTTTCCGGGAAGCCGTAGCTGCCGAACCCCTCGATCTGCTTGAACGTCCGCTCGGCGAAGTCCTTCGGGTAACCCCGCTCTATCATGCCGCCGACCAGCTTGTCGTAGAAATGGCTGACGCCACCCGTCAGCTTGAAGGTCGCCATCGCGCGCCGCAGCTGATCGGCCTCGGCAGGCGTGAAACCTGCCCCGACGATCGCCACCTTCATCGCCTGTTCCTGAAACAGCGGCACGCCCAGCGTCTTCTCGAGCACCGCGCGAAGCTCGGGCTTGGGGTATTCGGGCTTCTCCTTGCCTTCCCGGCGGCGGAGGTAGGGGTGGACCATGTCCCCCTGGATCGGTCCCGGCCGGACAATCGCCACCTCGATGACGAGATCGTAGAATTTGGCGGGCTTGATCCGCGGCAGCATCGACATCTGCGCGCGGCTCTCGATCTGGAACACGCCCAAAGTGTCAGCCTCCTGGATCATCTTATAGACGTCGGGATCGTCGTCCTGCAGGTCGGCCATGCCGATCTTGATGCCCTTCATCTCGTCGAGCAGATTGAAGGCGCGGTTCATGCAGCCGAGCATGCCCAAGCCCAGGACATCGACCTTCATGAATTTCAGCGCGTCGATATCGTCCTTGTCCCATTCGATGATCTGGCGATCCTCCATGCGGGCCGGCTCGATCGGCACGAGGTCGTCGAGCCGATCCTGGGTCAGCACGAATCCGCCCGGATGCTGTGAGAGGTGGCGCGGCTGGCCGATCAATTGGCGTGCAAGCTGGAGGGTCAGCTTGAGCCGATGATCCTCTGCGTTGAGGTTGAGGCTCGCGATCTGCTCGTCGCTGATGCCCTCGACCGACCAGCCCCAGACAAGGCCGGTCAACATCTTGGTCAGGTCGCGCGCCAGGCCGAGCGCCTTGCCCACTTCGGCGACGGCGCCGCGAGTACGGTAGCGAGTAACGACCGCGGTCAGTGCCGAGCGGTGGCGGCCATAGGTCTCATAGATCCACTGGATGATCTCCTCGCGCCGCTCATGCTCGAAGTCGACGTCGATGTCGGGCGGCTCCTTGCGCTCGCCCGATACGAAGCGTTCGAACAGCAATTCATGCTGGATCGGATCGATGGAGGTGATTCCGAGCATGTAGCAGACGCAGCTGTTCGCGGCGCTCCCACGCCCCTGGCAGAGAATACCGCGCCGCCGACTCTCCGCGACAATCGCGTTCACCGTCAGAAAATACGGCGCGTAACCGAGCTGGTCGATCAAGCGGAGCTCGTGGTCGATCTGCTTACGATATTTGGTGGGCAGGCCACCGGGAAACATGCCTGCCGCCGCGTCTTCGGTCAGCGCCGCCAAAGCTTGCTGCGCGGTGCGGCCCGCCATCACCTGCTCATACGGATATTGATATTGGATCTCTCCAAGATCGAACCGGCACGCTGCGGCAATGTCGGCGCTGGCCTGGATCGCGTCGGGGAATGCGGCGAACCGCCGCTCCATCTCGGCAGGGGATTTGAGGTTGCGGTCCATGAACCGCTCGCGCCGGAAACCAAGCGCATCGATCGTCGTCTTCTCGCGGATCGCCGTCATCACGTCCTGCAGCGGCCGCGCCTCCGGGGCATGGTAGAGGACATCGCCGGTCGCGACGCTGCGCATGCCAGCTGACCGCGCCAACGCGTCGAGCCGATGAAGCCGCTCGGCATCATCAGGGCGGCGGCGTAGCGACAGCGCCAGATAGCCGCGCGCGCCGAACAACTCGCGCAGATCGGCGAGATGCGCGACGGTAACCGCGTCAGGCATGTCGGGTAGAAGAATGGCGATGAGGCCGTCGGCACGCTGCGCGACGTCGCTCCAATCGAGAATGCAGCGGCCCTTGCCGCCACGCGTCTTGCCGGCGGACAGCAGGCGCGTCAGCCGCGACCAGGCGGGTCGGTCGGTCGGGTAGAGCAACAGGGCGCGGCCATCGGTCAGATCGACGCGGGCACCGGCGATCATGCGAACGCCGGTCGTCTTCTGCCCATCCCACCCGCGCACCACACCCGCGACGGTGCCCCGGTCCGCAAGGCCGAGTGCTTCGTGACCGAGGAGCTTGGCGGCGGCGAACAGTTCCTCCGGCGAGCTGCTGCCGCGCAGGAACGAGAAGTGGCTTGTCACCTGAAGCTCGACATAGGTTGTTGCTGCCGTCGCCATCAGCCGAACAGTCCGTGCATGTACCAGCTGAGGTCGCCGGTTGGCGCATCGACACCGTCGCCGCGCCGGAACAGCCAGAAGCGCTCGCCGCCCTCGGCCTCGACCCGGAAATAGTCGCGCACCGCCCACATCTCGCCTGGGCGCCGCCACCATTCGCCGTGGATGCGCTCGGGGCCATCGCCCGCGACGATGCGATAGGTGCTGCCGCGCCAAACGAACCGCCGCGGCGGATGATCGGGCAGCAGCGCCACGACATTGGTCAGCAACTCGGGCCGCCGAAGCAACCGCACCGGTCGCTTCCAAGCCGGCCAGCCCAAGGGTGTCGCCATCACGTCGGCGCGCCGGACCGCGCGCTCGGGCACGTCGCTTTCCTCGCTGCCCAGCCGGAACAGCGCCGCGTTGCCTGCGCGTCCAGCAAGCTGATCGACGAGCGGCGCGATATCCGGCAGGCGACTGTCGTCGGCGAGGATGGTGCTCAGCGACGCTGGCGCCAAATCCTCCACGCGCGGCGCGGTGAGCGTCATCGCCTCGATCCCGAGGCCCGGATCGATCCGCTCGATCCGCATGGTGAGCATCCGCGTCAGGTGCCTGGCATCCCGCGTCGCGCGCGCCGTACCGAGGCCGATCCGTTGTTCGTCGCCGTCGACACGCAGACAGAAGAGGACGGCGGCGCGCAGGCCGAGACCGCGTGTCTGGAGCACACCCACCATGTCGTCGACGAGATCGGCGATGACCTGGCCGATCGCTTCGGCGGTGCCGATCGGCTCGAGCAACCGCCGCTCCACGCGCGGCAGCTCGAAGGGCACCACCGGCACGATCGGTTCGGCGGCGAGGCCACGCGCCTGGTCCAGCCGAGTCACCGTTGCGATGCCCAGCCGCTTGGCGAGTGGTCCGCGCGGCATCGGATAGAGGTCGGCGACCCGTTCCAGTCCGAACCGCGCCGCCACGACCAACGCGTCTTGCGTCAGCCGGAGCGCGACAAGCGGAAGGTCCGCGATGGCGTCGGTCTCGGTGCCGGGAGGGAGAATGGTGATGGCCGTGCCGGCGAAGCGCGCGAGCGCATGGGCGGCCCCCGGCGTGCCGGCGATGGCGATCGTCGCGGTGAACCCGAGCCGGCCGAGGAAGCGAAGCAGTCGGCGACAGAAACGTTCCTCGCCGCCGAACAGGTGGGTGGCGCCGGTGATATCGAGCCACAGCCCGTCAGGTGCGGCGACGCTGGCGGTCGGCGTCCAATGGCCGACCGCATGGAGTGCCAACCGGTCGAGCATGGCCCGGTCCTGATCGGGCTCGGCGTCCCGCACGTCGAGATCGGTCACCAGCGCGCGGGCATGCGCCGCAGCCATGCCCGGGTGCAGCCCCAACTCGTTCGCCTGTGGACAGGCAGCCGTCACCATCTCCTTCTGGCCGACCCGCTCGATCAGGATCATGGGGCGTCCCCACGCCGGCACTGCCATTTGTGGCGCGCCCGCATAGCCGGGCGCGCCTTCATCGGGTGGCATCGCCCGGAACGGGTGATCGGCCGCCTCGCTGCGGCGGCCCATCTCGCGCATCGTCGGACGCTGGTGTGCCGGGAGCGCATCGATCTCCGCCTGGGTGGGTTTTGCCGATGGCGCATTGTCGCGTGCCCAGCGGGCGCCGGGCCGCCAGCCGCCGCCTCGCGGCACCGAGCACGCGCCCGGATCGTCGTCGCCAGCGTAGATTGGCGTCGCCAGGAAGCGCGATTGCGAGGGAGCCGACGGCGCCTCAGGCAGCTTGGCTGGCCGCTCCAGCCGTCGCAACCGCTCGATCGGCAGTTGCGGCAGGTAGAGCGAGGCGACCCGTGTCATCACAAGCATCAAGTTCGAGGGAGAAAGGATTGCCGCCGCGTTGCCGGACCAGTTCGACCGACCAGCGCGGCCGCCCGACGCCGGGATAGGGCAGCCGGGCCGACGACACGCAACCGATCCGCCAGCGTGTCATCGCCGCGGAAGGTTGACTGAGCGGGCAGCGATCGCGCGCGCGGTGGCGGCGATAGAGCAGGATCGGCGTCTTCCCGTCCGACGCGGCAAGCTGGAGCCGCCGGGTCGCGGTCTGGTCGGCCGCCTTCACCTCGGCGACGACGCAGGCGAGCGAGCCAAACCGGAGCGCATCCTCAGCCAGCGCCAACACATCCGCATCCTTGCGGCCTTCGGCATAAAAGATGCGATCGGGGCCAAGACCCACCTGTTCGAGCGCCGGCGCATACAGGTCGAATCGGCTGAGCGCCCAGAGCGTGGTGAAGCCAGGCTGCGATGCGAACCGCGCGGCGATGCCGGCCGCGAAGAGGGTGGCGGCGGCATCGTCATTCAGCGATGCGGTTGCGCCCGCGATTTCGTGGAGGCCCGCGCTGTCCAGGCCAAACCCCGCGAGCCGACTATCGAGCGCCTCGATCCCGAACGCCAGCACCGGCCCGCGCTGGCTTTGGGCCTGCGCAAGCTGCGCGCGAAGCGCGGCTAGCGGATCGGCACAGGGCCGATCGAGGGGCAACGGTTGGACAGGCATCGGGCAACATCGACTCACTTGTTCGCTTTATGTTCCGCCGAGCCGGGGGATTCGTCAAGCGCCGCGTGCGGTCTATAATTCCGTGCGCTATAAGCGAGAGATGAGCAGTCCCAACCCCTCGGACGAGACCGGTGCGATGGGCATGGCCGAGCCGCTGGAAGCCTGGTGCTTTATCGGTGCGCGCGAACTTTGGGCACTCACCGGAGACGAGACGGGCGCCAATCTCCCAGACGAACATGCTCCGTAGCGATTGCTGAAGCCAATCCTGCTCACAGGAAGCGAACCCGACGAGCAGGAGGCGGCAGCGCTTATCCGCCAATATGGCTATTGCTGCTTCGACAACCACGCCGCCGACTAGGGACCGCGCCATCAAGCCCCTCTAGGGACGCAATGCGCGCCTTACTTCTTCTTGATGACAGCGTCCGCCTTCTTGTCGATCTTGCCTTCCTCGGCTTTCGACATGCGCCCCGCTTTTACCGCCTGACTCGCCCGCGCCTTTGCATTCTTGGCGTGGGCCTCGTTCTCGATGGGGTAGGCACGTTCTTCAGGTTCGGCGAACTTGCTCTTCGGAAGTGCGTCGCGATCGGATTGGGACAGTTTGGCCATGGCTAGCTCCTTCGGAGCGTAAAACGCCCAGGCACATCGCGAGTTCATCCAGAATACGCGTCCAAGCCCATCGGCCTGCCGAAGGTTAGAGGTCTCGCGGAAAGGTCAGGCAGCCCTCTGGTCATCAGTCAACGAAAGCGTCAGCGCATCGCGCTCGCCGCCAAACCAGCGATCGAGCGCGGCAGTGAACAGCGGCTGTGGTCGCGCGAGTTCGAACAAGGTGAGCGAGAACCGTAGCTTGGTCGCGTCAATGTCCCCGAACACCGCGACCGGATCGCTGATCGACAAATCCTGCAGCGCCTCAACACATTCGACGTAGCGGCGCCCGAGAATGGCGTGGTCAAGATACGCGCGCGCCTCCTCCAGCGAGCGGATCGCGAAATGCCGTGCCGTCGCGCTCTGTCCCAGCCCGGCAATCTGCGGGAAGATGAACCACATCCAATGCGTACGTTTGGCGCCGCGGCGAATTTCGGCGAGTGCGGTCGGATAGGCAAGCGTCTGCGCTTCGACGAAGCGGTCGAGCGAATGGATGTCGGGCATCAGACCAACTCGCCCTGCGCCGCTTCCGGCGGGAACACCTGCCTCACCGGCAAGCTACCCTTTGGCAGCACCCCGAGCACCGCTTGCGCCGGCACGGTCGGATCGAGCCAGTCTGCCCATCGCTCGCGCGGTAGGGGAATGATCTGGCGGTGGTGAAAGGGCGCGACATCCTCACCCGGCTCCGTCGTGAGCATCGTGAAGGCTTCGCCGACCTTCGGATCGGCGCGCCAGATGCCGGCAATGCAGAACCAGTCATGATCCTTCATCGTAAACAGCCACTTGGTCTTGCGCTTCTGGCCCGGGAGCGGATCGGTGAACTCGTAGAAGCCGTCTGCCAGGATCAGGCAGCGCCCGCTCGTGAACTCGCGGCCATCGGACCGGAAATTGTAGACGGGCTTCCCGCCTGGGCCCGGCCAACTCCATTTCCGGTTGACCAGTTCGCCCGCGCCGCGCTCGTTCTCGACACTGCGGACGATCGGCGCGGTGTCGCTGATCTTGATATCCTCATGCCAGTGGGCCGGCGTGTCAATCGTCTCCATCTCTTTCCAGGTAATTGGCGCCGCGACAGGCGCGCCGGAACGGGCGCGCGCGCTGTAGGGCATGACCGCGGTCGCGCCCCGTTGGTTGCGGAGATAATCTACGAAGATGCGGCCCTTGCGCTGCGCCTTTGGCAGGGCGGCGGTGAAATTATCCGGGTCACTCTGCGCGACGGCCTGCGCGAGCCGGTGTGCGAAATCCCTCACCTCGGGCCATTCAGCCTTCGGCACCAGCGGCGCGATTACGTGGATGCCCTTGCCCCCGGTGACCATCGGGAAGGTTTCCAGTCCAATCTGCTGGAGTATCTCGCGGAAATGGAACGCTGCTTTGCGCACGGCTTCGAAATCGAGGCCTTCGTCCGGATCGAGGTCGAACACGAGCCGGTCGGCCTTCTCGACGTCCTCGATCCGCGCGCCCCACCCGTGAAACTCGATCGAGCCCATCTGGACACAGGTCAGCAACCCGTCTGCCGTATCGATATAGAGATACGGCTCCTCGTGCCCGTCCTTCTCCACGATCCCGACATGCTTGACCGTGTCGCCGAAGCTGCCGGCGTCATGCTTCTGGAAGAAGCATTTCTTTGCGCGGCCTTGGGGGCAGCGCACGAGGCTGATCGGACGCGATCCCGCCCAGGGCAGCATGATCGGCGCGACCGCCGCGTAGTGATCGGCGAGTTGGCCCTTGGTAATCCCGGAGTCAGGATCGATGACACGATCCCGATTGCTGATCTTCACGCTGCTGGTGGCAGGCGCGCCGATTTCCGCGACGGGCGCTTCGGCCTCCAGCACCACTGCCTCTGGCTTCTTGTCCTCGCGCAGGCCGAGGTAGCTCGGATGCCTGAGCGTGCCCTCGTTGGTCATCTCGGTATAGGCGATTTCGGCGACGAGCTTCGGCGTGAGCCAATGCGCGCCACGAACCTCGGCGCGCGGCGCCTTTACCGTGGGGGCCTGCTGCTCCAGAGGTGCCATGATCTCCGTCAGGGAGAGCAGCTCCGCTGTGTCGAAGCCCGTGCCGACCTTGCCTGCGTAGCGCAGCTCGCCCTTGTCATGGACGCCCAGGATCAGCGAGCGGAACGAGCGGGATTTGTCCGACGGGGTCCAGCCGACGATAACGAATTCCTGGCGCTTGACGCACTTCGTCTTGAGCCAGCCACCCGAGCGCGAGCCGACATATTTGCCCGTGGCCAGCTTTGAGATGACGCCTTCAAGGCCTGCATCGCAGAAATTGTGCAGCAGCTTCTCGCCGTTGCCGACAATGTCATCCGAATAGCGTAGACGGCCATGGCCTCCGGGTATTATTCCGCGAAGCTTCGCCTTTCGCTCGGTCAGCGGCAACCCAGTAAGATCCTCGCCGTCGAGCTCGAGCAGGTCAAACGCGTAATAGTCGATCGAGCCCGGCGCACCCTTCAAGGCACCTTGCAACGCCTGGAAGCTCGATTTGCCGTTGGTATCGAGCACCACCGCCTCACCGTCGATCAGCGCCGATTTTACCTTTAGGGCGGCGGCCGCCTTGACGATGCCAGCGAATTTCTCCGACCAGTCGAGACCGGACCGTGTGTAGGCGCGAGCTTCGCCGCCACCGACCGCGACCAGCAGTCGGTAGCCGTCATATTTCATCTCGTGGAGCCAGCGCGAGCCGCTCGGCACCGTATCGACGAGGGTCGCCAGCTGCACCGGTCGGAACGGTGGCGGCTTTAAAACCGGCTTAGCTCCGCCGCGCGCGGGCTTGCTGCCGGCGCGCGATGGAGATGCGAGGGTGGCGGTGCGCCATGCGTCAGAGGTCCTTGCTCATCCGCTGTAGACTCCCGTTGGCGCGGAGTCGTTCCCGCCTCGCAAAGTGAATATCGCGGGACCCGTGCCAGCGCTTATTTCAGCTTGGCGGCAGCCGCGTTGAGCTTTTCGCGATCATTGCCGATCTTCTTGATCAGACCTTCGGCCTGATCCTTGGTGATTCCGTGCTTGCGGGCGAAGTAGCTCACCTCATAACCCTCGCCGGCGGCGACCTGCCGCCTGTCAGCTCCACCGCGCTTCGATTTGTTGTCCGCCATGCTCGTCTCCTCTTTAACTTGGAGAATCGACAAGGTGACCAGCAGTTCCAAAGGCTCCTCAACGCTGGAGCAAGATTGCTTAATTGCACTCCTCCCTTCGGTTTGCGGCCATCGGCAGTATGCCGAGCTTGCACGAGCACCGAGCCCGTTCTTGCGCTTACAGAGAAAACAGAGCATCTTGTGGTAAACAACAAGATCGTGAGTTGATTTCGTGACGGTGCTCTATACCCCTGGCCAGCTTCGCAGCGCGATATCGATCGCCCCGGAAACCTATCGCCATTGGAAAAAGGCGCTGGCTCCCTTGCGCAGGGGGCGAGGGCATAGTCCGTGCTTTAGCTCGGGCGATCTCGTAGCCGTGTCGGTCATCAGATCCTTGGCGACGGATATGGCGATCCGTGTCGGCGCGTTGGCTCCTATCGCTGAACCCCTGTTCGAGCTGTGCAATCTGTCGCCTTGGCCGGCGCTGGAGCGCGCCAAGCTGGTTATCAATGTGCCGGGCGCGCAGCTGCAGCTCCGCGCGGAGCTTGCAGAGGTCGTTAGCGATCAGCCGTTGATCACGATCCCGCTCGGCCCGATGGTGGCGCGTCTCCGGGAGCAGTTGCTCGCGGCAAGCGACAGCCGCGAGCAGGCGTCACTTCTCTTTCCCCCGATGCCGATCAACACTGCGGCCTCCGCGCGCGGAGGCCGGCTGTGAATGCCATCGACAGCCTCGCACAGGCCGTCCACAGCGCGGGCTATCGCTCGGAAGCGGTCGTGCGCGACTATGCCTTTGCGGACGTATTGGTCGATGCCAACACGACCCGGACGGTGCCGCTCGTCGCCTTTACGCGAACGCCGCCATCCTATCGGTCCGCAGCACTCGCGGTGGTGAATGGCGATGGTCGCCGTGCCATCGACCTCGTGAATGAGCATCGAGCACTGGGTGCGCCGCTGTTGTTCGTTATCGACCATGACGATGTGACCGTCTGGCAGGTCAGAAGTGTCGACCCGCCCCGGGCACTTGAGAAGATCAAGCTTGCCGATCTGACAGCGTTGTTCGCCCGCAATCAGGCGTGCTGGCACCCCGATGCCATTCACCGCGCCAAGTCGGTCGGCAGCGCCGGTGGGAGCTATCAGCTCGATTTCGTCGATCTGGGGCTGCTCCCCGCGATCGAGGGCGAGATTCACATCAAACTGGATCGTCTGCTAGTCGAGACGCTCGACCTGGTGCGGAAAGCGCCCGGTGGCGATCGCCTCGATCCGCGTACGCTCTTCCGCGTCGTGTTTCGCCTGCTTGCCGCAAAGGTGCTGCAGGATCGTCGCCATCCCTATGCCGACGGCTGGAATCCCGAAGACCTGGCGTCGGTTCTAACCGGTATCGAGACCTATTATACGCTAGGGGCGATCGGTGGATCTGCGAACACGGCGTTGTCAGCGATGTTCGGTGCCGCATGGCGGCATCTACGCGCGGGCATCAGTTTTTCCAACATCTCGTCCGACGATCTCGCCTTCGTGTACGAGAACACGCTGGTAACGCCGGAAACGCGCAAGCTGTTCGGGACACACAGCACGCCGCGACAGGTGGCGGAATATGTCGTTCAGCGCTTGGAACTGCACCATCACAAACCCGAAGATATCAGAATCTACGAGCCGTTCGCCGGCGCCGGCGTGTTCCTGGTGTCGGCGCTGCGCCACCTGCGCGATCTCCTGCCCGTGGAATGGTCCGACCAGCAGCGCCACGACTTCCTCATCGAGCATATTTCGGGCGACGAGGTCGACCCCTTTGCCTGCGAAGTGGCAACGCTATCGCTAATCCTTGCCGACTATCCCAATCACAATGGCTGGCACGTCGAGGAGGCCGATCTGTTCGCCGACGGCGCGCTGGCGCAGCGGATCGGGTCGAGCAACGTCATCGTCTGCAACCCGCCGTTCGAAGCATTCAGCAAGGCCGATCGGATCCAGTACGCCATCGCCGCCGACACGCATTCGAAGGCGATCGCCGCTCTCAGTGCGGCCCTCGACGCCAAACCGCTCGCGCTTGGCTTCGTGCTGCCGCGATCGTTCATCCTCGAGCAGCAGTTCGCGGAACAGCGCCGTCGCATGGAGAGCCTGTACGGCTCTGTCGAAATCCTGAAGCTCCCCGACGGGATCTTCGGTGCATCGGACGTCGAATCGTCGGCGGTCATCGCGCGCGACCTGCGCGCGCCGACGACCAAGACCATCACGCTGCTCTCAACCGAAGTCGCCGAGCGCGATCGGTTATCCTTCCTGAAGACCGGACAGACGACGGTGCAGCGCGATGTGAGTCGCGCCGTCGTCGACGACCCGCAGGGGCAGTTGTGGATACCGCCGCTCAACGACCTGTGGGATTATCTTCAGCGCAACCCGCGGCTGGCCTCAGTACTCGAATCCCGACGGGGGCTGGAATGGAGGTACCCCCAGGATCAGGCAGCGAGCAACGTGGAAAAGCCCGGCTATCGGTTGGGTTATGCCAATGCCCGGAACCTGCGGCAGTATCGCTCCCCGCCTTCCGTCTGGCTCGATTTCAGGTCCGATCAGCTTCGTTGCGGCGCGTCGCATGATTGGTCGACGCCGAAGCTGATCGCGAGCGCCACAAGGTTGAGCCGTGGCGCGTGGTGCATCGGAGCGTTTCCCGATCTGGAAGGCGCGCTGTGTTCGCAGCAGTTCTTCGCCATGCGGCCGACGAGCACGTTGACGCCGAACGCGTTGCTCGCGCTGACGGCCGTGTTGAACGGCCCGGTGGCAAATGCCTTTCTCGCAGTGAATTCCCCCAAGGACCGCTTCAGGGCCTCGGTTATCGACGCCATTCCGATGCCGGTTTCGCTGCCCGGGAAGCTCGGCGAGCTGGTTGAGGCGTATGTTGCGCTGCTCGGTAGTTCCGACATCCTGACAGGGGCGGAGGACGAGCTACCCCGACTGCTCGCGCAGATCGACGCCACGCTGCTGGAGGCCTATGACCTTCCGCTGCGACTCGAGCGGCAGCTGCTGGCGTTTTTCGAAGGCGCGGAGCGCCCCGTTTCCCATCACTGGCAGCATTGGGACAGCCTGTATCCCGTGCCCGGACTGAGCCTCGCCGAACGCGCGTCGGGCCGCTTCAACCCGGGCGGAGACTGGGTCCGCAAGATTTTCCAACCCTTGCCCGAGGATCAGCTGTCGTTGCTCCGCGACTATGTGGCCTAGAGGAGAATGGACGCCTATCTTCTCGATACGACGATCCTGTCCATCTATCTCGATCCGACGCATCCCCATCACGCCGAAAAGAGCCAATCGCTAGCGGCACTGCCTGCCGACAGCCCGCGCTTCATTTCGGCCATCGCGCTCGCCGAACTCGGTTTCGGCACCAAACTTGCCGCCGCGATCGGCAAGGGGAATCTGCCAGCCCTGGAGGGGATGTTGGTTCAGGCCCGCTCGCATGCGGTCATCGACATCACGCATCACACGGCGTCGGTTTATGCAGAGGTGAAGGCGCGCATCGCGCAGAAATATCTGGCAAAGGTGCTCCGAAAGGACCGTCCGAAATACATCGAGGAATGGGTCGACAAAGCCACCGGCCAGAAGCTCGGAATTGACGAAAACGACCTTTGGATGTGCGCGCAGGCAAAGGAGCGCGACCTGATCTTCGTGACCGCCGATGGCCGGATGAAGCGCATCCCAGATGCCGATCCAGATGTAAGATTGCTCACGATATGAGAGCAGTCTTGCTGTGGCCGGCTAGGGTAGAGATATCCCTCTCGGTTCGCCATCCCGGTGCTCCGAGCCTTTTCGATCCATTTCGGGCGCGCCACGCCCGCTGAAAGGTTTCCGGTTGTCCACGCCACTTTCAGAGTCGATCGCAGTATACTGCTCCGACACGCGCAATCTGGAAGCGCTCCCGTCATCGACGGAAACGACTTTCTATCCAGATGTGCGTACCCTGCTCGCGTCCGTCCTGAAATCCGAAAAGCTGCCGTTTGATGTCCGAACCGGCACCTCGGAAAAAGGCGCCGCCAGCCACGACATGCCGGACTTCGTGCTCGGTGACGGCGCGCTCTTTGTGGGCGTATTCGGTGAGGTCAAACGCGCCAGCACGACATTGGAAGATCTCGCGACATCGACCGAGCAGAAGGATCAGATCGGGCGTTACCTCGCGCAAACGGGCGTCGTTCTTCTATGCAACGTCCGCGGCTTCGGCCTGCTCGTGTGTGACCCGGCCTATGTACGAGACGGGGTGACCCCGGTCCCGCCGGACAAGCGGGTGCTGCAGAAGACGGTGGATTTATGGGCGGCGGTAACCGGCGGCGCAAAACCGAAGATCGATGCCGAAGCGATCGTCGCGCTCGTTGACATCGTCACCCATGCCGTCACTGACTTGGCAAGAATTGGTGCGCCATCGGATCTCGCCAAAATCCTGGCGCGGCAGGCGCGCGACGCAAAGGACGCATTGCCGGGCGATCTCAAGCCGCTCAAGCCGTTGCTCGACGACTATCATCAGGCGCTCGGTCTCGCCTTCGACATCGATGACGAGAAAGGGGCGCGCTTCTTCCGCTCATCGCTCGTCCAGTCGGTATTCTATGCGCTGTTCGCCGCCTGGATCTTGTGGGACAAAAAGGCCGATGCGGACGCGGTGTTCGACATAGACGACGCCCATAGCTTCCTTCCCATTCCGTTCCTCGACGCGTTGCTGCACGACATTCGCCACCCGTCGCGTATGAAGCATCTCGGACTCGAACCGCATTTGGCGCGAGCGATCGCCACGCTCAACCGGGTGGATCGTCCGCTGTTTCGCGGACGGATGACCTTCCCAACGATCGATGGCGAAACCTCGACCGCGGCAATCACGTATTTCTACGAGCCATTCCTTGAGGCGTTTGATCCCAAGCTGCGCGAGGATCTCGGCGTCTGGTACACACCGCCCGAGATCGTCCGCTACCAAGTCCGGCGTGTCCACCATTTGCTCAAGACCGACCTCGGCCGACCGCGCGGCTTGGCCGATCCCGGTGTGATCGTGCTCGATCCCTGCTGTGGAACAGGCGCATATCTCCTCGAAGTCGCCCGCTGCATCGCAGAGGAGCTGATCGCAGAAGGTGACGCCACTACCGTCGGGCTGGAGCTGACACGAGCGTTTCAGGACCGCGTCATTGGCTTCGAAATTTTGACCGCGCCTTTCGCGATCGCCCAGTTGCAGCTCTATCTGCTGCTGGAGCAACTCGGAGCCAAACCAGACGCCGATCGGCGCCTTGCCGTCTATCTGACGAACGCGCTGTCGGGCTGGCACGAACACGGCGACGTCAAACTCAATTTCCCTGAGATGCGCGAGGAGTTCGACGCCTCCCAGCAGGTCAAGCGCGATGCTAAGATCATCGTCGTCATCGGCAACCCGCCTTATGACCGCTTTACGGGCGCGGCTCAGGCGGAAGAGGCTGAACTCGTCGCCCACTACAAGGGGATCGAGCTAGTCGAGCAAAAGACCAAGGATGGCCTGGTCAAGCTCGACAGCTTCGGCCGGCCCCTGATGAAACAGAAGGGTAGCAGCCAACTCTACGAAGAGTTTGGCGTCAGGAAGCAGTTGCTTGATGACCTTTATGTTCGCTTTCTTCGATTGGCCGAAGAGCGGATCGGGATAGCCGCCGATTATGGCGTGGTCTCCTACATCTCCAACTCCTCCTATCTGACGGGCCGATCGCACCCGCTGATGCGCCGATCGCTGCTATCGAATTTCCATGCCGTCTGGGTCGACAATCTCAACGGCGACAAATATCGCACTGGCAAGATCATTCCCAAGGGGCTGCCCGGCGCCGGCACGCGGGACGACAGCGTGTTCACGACCGACATGGACTCGCGCGGTATCCAGCCCGGGACGGCGATCGTCACCTGGATAAAGCGGGCCGAGGCGCCGACCAAGCCGGCTGCCACACAAGTCCATTATCGCGACTTCTGGGGTCCGGCTGCGCGAAAACGCGAAGCGCTGCTTGCCAGCCTGCCGAGTGGAGAGGCGATCGTCCCCGGCGAGGCGCCGGCCCATGAGGACATTCATCCCAGCGCTGAAGGGCGCTGGCGACTGTCCCCGCGCGTGACCGAGGGTGGCTTCGAGGCTTGGCCGGCACTCGACGAACTATTCCCGACAAAATTCCAAGGAGTGAATCACAATCGCGGCGTCGAAGGCGGCGTGATCGACGCAGATGCCGCCACGCTGACGACCAGGGTCCGGAAATACTTTAACGCCGAAAGCTTCCAGAGCGCCGTTCTCGCAGCTCCCGAAATCGCTCAAGCGAAAGCGCGGTATCAACCGGAAAAGGCCTGGACTGCCCTCAAGGAGGAGGGACATTTCAAGGCCGAAAGCGTGAAGCCGTTTCTGACCTTCCCGCTTGATCAGCGGAATATCTACTATGTCGAAAAGCACAAATGGCTGAACGAGGCTCGCCCAGAATTCTCGCAAAACCTCGCCGCCAACGAATGGCTGATCACCGTTCCGGAACCGCGCAAGGTATCCGAGACCTGGCCGCTTTACGCCACCACGCTGGTAAATCTGCACGTTCATGAACGTGGTTCGGTGGTTTTCCCGCGCGAGACGATCAGCAACGACCTGCTTGCGCACCGCGATGCCAATATCGCCGAGCCGGCCTGGCGCGTCCTGCGCGATCATTTCGGCCTCGCCGGGGAGCGCAGTGGCGATACCGCGCGACTCCTGGTCGGCAGATTATTTCGCGTCGCCTTCGCTCTGCTCCATGCCCCGAGCTATCAGGCTGAACATAAGAGCGCGCTGTCCAGCGATTGGGCTCATATTCCCATTCCAAAGAACCCCGACCTGTTCGACAAAATGGTCGACGCCGGCGACAAGGTCGTGCGCCTGCTCGACGCCAATAGGGATGCGCGCGACGTGATCGACGCCGTGCTAACGCCTGCGCGCTCCGCCCTTCTCGGACAGCTCCGCCGGGTCGATGGCGCACAGGTCTCGTCGGAGGACCTCAAGCTGACGGTGACATATTGGGGCGGCGGCAAGGGCAAATGGACCTCACGCCCATTCACCGATCCCGAGCTGCCCGATGCGGCGTGGGATCAAACGTGGGGAGATCACACCGGGGATCTTTTCCTGAACGATGAAGCACATTTTGCGCATGTTCCAGAGGCGGTATGGACATATCAGCTCGGCGGCTATCCCGTGCTAAAGAAGTGGCTCGGCTACCGCCAAGCTGACCGCCGGGCGGGCCACGGTATCACCGACGAGGAGCGCCGCTGGCTGCGGCAGATGATCCAGCGGATTGCAGCGCTTCTTGCGCTTAGGTCGACTCTCGACACACTTTATCAGCAAGCCGTGGCAGAATGTTTTTTGGCGAGTGAGCTCGGTCTCAGGGTTTGAGAATTTAAAGCCGCATTGACGTGCTAACTTTTTTCTGCTCAGATGAGGTCTGAAAAGTTAACAGGGGTGGTCATGGCGGTCCTCGCAGAAGAATTTGAAATCGCACCCCGCCTCGAGCAGCTTCGCGTAACCAAGGCGGAGTTGCTCCAGGTCGTCCGCGCTGCGGTCGGCGCTCGGCGCAACGCCACGCCCTTTCATCCGCTCAGTGCAGGCGGGCTGCTCGCCTACCTCGCAGGCACCGAACATCTTCGCCGCGTATTTCTGCCGCAGGGCTGGCAGACTTGCCGACGTGACAATATCGAATCGATCTTCCACGCCGAGATCGGCATCAAAATCGTCTATCAGAATGCCGACCGTGCAGGTGATCCCATCTGCGATCCGATTGCCGTTTCGAAAAAGGGAGCCGGTGCGGCACGCGCTGTCGAACTTGGCCAATATGACCTTTTCCCCGAAGTGCGGGAGCAGGAGGTGGCCGAGATCACGGCGGCGACATGGTATCTATTCGTGTATGCCGACGGCCCCGACGTTCGCGCTGAGCTTTCCTGCCCGGTCGCGATCAATGACGAGCAGTTCGATCAATTCCACGAGCGCATCCTTCTCGTGCAGAAGGGCGATTGGGAAAGTCCCGACCCATTGGCGGACGACGCGCCCCCGGTCGATTTCGAGGTGTCTGTTTCGCGTAAGAACTGACGATTGCTATGTTTAACTATCGTAGGCTCATTCTCGGCCGGAAGCGGCGAAAGATGACCGCGCGCTCGCTCGCCACGGCCGTGGGCGTTTCGCCAATTACGATCTCGCGCCTGGAAAACGGTGTGAATGAGCCCGAAGAGGAAACGCTTAGCGCCCTTTCCAGAGTGCTGGATTTCCCCCCCGAGTTCTTCTTCGCGGGAGATTTTGATGATCTCCCAGTGCAGTCGGCCAGCTTTCGCAGCCTAACCTCCATGACGGCCAAAGAGCGCGACGCGGCGCTGTCGGCTGGCACCATCGCCTTCTTGTTCGACGACTGGATCGAGGAGCGCTTCAATCTTCCTGCTGCTGACGTGCCCGACCTTCGCGCGGACGCCACACCGGAGGCAGCCGCGCAGGCCGTGCGAGAATATTGGGGTTTGGGTCAGCAGCCTGTTCCCAGCATGGTGAAGCTACTGGAGGCCAAGGGCGTCCGTGTTTTTTCGCTTTGCGAGGACACCAAGACGGTCGATGCTTTTTCATGTTGGCGGAATGCACAGCCCTTTGTGTTCCTCAACACCTTCAAATCTACTGAGCGCAGTCGTTTCGATGCGGCCCATGAGCTGGGGCATCTGGTGATGCACCGGCACGGCGAGCAGCAGGATAGCCGACAGGCTGAAAATGAAGCTGACCAGTTCGCGTCGCACTTCCTTATGCCCAATGACGATGTCGCGGGGCGAATCCGTTACGTCACCGGGCTCGAGGAACTCATCCACGCGAAAAAGCGGTGGGGTGTATCGGTCGCCGCACTGACCTACCGGCTGAACAAGATGGGCGTCGTCAGCGAGTGGCAGAACCGGACGTTCAATATCGAAATCTCTCGCCGCGGCTACCGGACCCATGAACCGGAGGGCCTGGACCCGGAATGCTCAGTCGTCTGGCCGCAAGTATTGGGCGCATTGTGGAATGAACGCACCACAAGGGATCACATCGCCGCTGAGCTGCATCTGCCGACGCACGAGCTGGAGAGCATTCTCTTTCGGCTTGTCGATGGCATAGCGCATCGCGGCCCCGGGCCGCAGGGCAAAGATATGAGGCTGGTCTCGACGCAGGACAATTAGAAAGGCCCGGCTTGGACGAAGGTACGCCCGAACGACTCCGACGAATCTGGAATCAGAAAGAAATCCCGGTCCTCCTAAGGCGAGGACCTGGACATCGGCTCCGAATGCGACTGCCATATGAGCCCACCAATAGAGCCTGGATCCGCCGCGATCGGCGTTCCAACCCCGACTGGGACGAGCAGCGGCGTTTTTGGGAAATCCCGCAAGCCTGGTTCAACGCGCTCGTCGCGCAGTGTCTCGAAAAGTTCGGCAAGGTCTATATCATTCAGCCCTATCGCGAGCAGGAGAAATGCGCGCCAGCTTGTTGGAATGCGACCGGCGACGAATGTCAGTGTTCGTGTATGGGCGAGCATCACGGCATGCACAGCCCGGCGGGCAAATGGAAAATAGTGTCCGACACATTCGCTACGTCCTGGGGCGAACAGGCCTTGGCTTGCCGTCTTGTGGAACGCAAAATCGAGGTTTGGGCTGGGAGCGGCGATGACACGGGTGCTGGCTGTTGGACTGGAGCAGGGCGAGGATTTCAAGCTGGAAGGCGTCGAGATCGAGACGCTCGGCCTCTGCCGGGCGGAGATTGACGCCGACCGTGCCGCTTTCCCGCTTTATGAATATGATGCGATCATCATCAATCCGCAGAGCTTCTCGCACTTTCTCTTCGGGGTACAGACCGAGCATTCGGGTTCGGATGGGGAGCTGTACAGACTTAAGGCTCAGCGCGCTGCATACGATATGGACTCGCTGTTCGATCCGGATGCGCGTGCCAACGAGCTGATTGCCGCCATCGAACGCGGCGCCACGGTGATCTGGTGCTTGTCGCCATCACGCAACCAGAATTTCTTTGGCTACCGCGAGACCTGGCTCGGCTATTGCGCACCGGCCGTGCACAGCGCCGTAAAAAAGAGCGAGACCGTTACCCGCAAGGGGCGGGAGATTGGCAAGGTTGATGCTGACTGGCCCTTCCAGCGTCTGTTCGAGGTCCTTTCAAAATCGACTTGGACCACCAGTATGGCGACGCCCAACGCCGCCATCGCGGGCATGGCTTGGACTCCCGACGGCCACAGCCTCGGTGGGCGGTTCGAAAAAGATCACATTCGGGGTTGGCTGACGACAGCGCCCACCTCGCAGGAAGCAGCCCGCGCCCTTATCGTCGACACCGTTGCACTCGCGGAAAAAACCCCGGCAAAGGCGCGCTACCATGGCCTGTTCCTGAGTCACACGAGTGACGACAAGCCCTTCGTTCGGCGGGTCGGAAACGACCTTAAGGCACGAGGTGTGCCAGTTTGGCTGGACGAAGCGGAAATCCAGATCGGCGATTCGCTCACCGGCAAGATCGCCGAAGGCATAAAGCGCAGTCGCTTCATCGCCGTGTTTCTCTCGCCCAAATCAGTAAGCGCTCCTTGGGTGGCCAAGGAATTGGAAATCGCCATCAACATGGAAATCAAGCGCGAGGAGGTAGTCGTCTTGCCCCTCGTGATCGAGAAATGCGAGCTTCCTCCTTTTCTCGAAGGCAAGCTCTACGGCGACTTCACGGCCGAGGATCAATATTCCGCTACACTCGAGAAGCTGCTGCGGCGACTTCAGCTGTCGTCAGTCTGAGGGTCGCCTAAAAACTGGCTGACGGCTGAACTAGACACGAACTGCGTATACTGGTTCCGATCTTCGACCAAACCATGACTTCAGATGGCGCTTCTGGCAACCAAGCTCATACCGCGGCAATGGTCGGCACGCCGGCCGATGCGAGCAATTGGTAGAGCGCCGCAATCCGCGCCCGGCCACCACGCGTGGCGCAATAGGTGAAGACAACCCGTTGCTTGGCCCGTGTAAACGCAACAAAGAACCCCGCTGTCGCCTCGATTTTGTCGTTGTCGAAGCTCCACCATGCGCCATCGTCGAGCCCGACGAAGATGACGCTGTGATACTCCAGGCCCTTGCTCTTGTGGATCGTCATAAGCGGGATCGCATGAAGGCCTTCATAGCTATCGAGGGCCGCACCCCAGTTCACAGCACCGTCGCAGCACGCGGCAAGATGAAGACCGGCAGCTTCGCTCACCTTCTTGAACCAGTCGCCCTGTGCATAAGGCGGATGCGCGGTGGTCAGCCGTTCGCGCCCGACGAAATCCAGCACCTCAGCAACGAGTGCATGGCTTGCTGCTGCACCGATAACTGGCGCTGGATGGGCACGCCGGAGCGCCAGCGCAAAATTGTCTAGCTCCCGAGCCAGCCGCGTCTGGTCAGCGACATCCTCTATCCCAATCCCCCACAAACTCTGCAGAGCTTCGAGGCATTCGCTCCAGTGCTTGCCGGCGCGGTCGGTCATGGCGAGACGCAACATACAAACAAGCAAGGTCGATATTTCCTCCGCCAGCAGTTCCTGGAGCATCACAGCACCGGTCGCGCCGGCTTCATTGCGCAGCGCGAGCCCCGCCTCCCGAAACGCCGGCTCGAGCACGGCCGCATAATCCGCAGCCTTTTGCCGGACGAGCAGGACGATATCGCGTGGCCCAATGCCTTGAGTCTTCATTTCTGCTGCGACGAAGCCGGCGAGAGACGCCGCCTCGCTCTGCGGGCTCGTAAAATCCCGAATTGCGCAGCTGTCCCCAGAGATCGTGCCGCTCGCCTTCGAAATGGGCCGCACCGCTCGGCGATCCAGCGCCTGCGCGAGCACATGTTGAATCGCGACCAGCGCAGGCGACGACCGATAGTTGTGGAATAGCGGTGTGGAGGTTGCGCCAAAATCTGCGTCGAACACCGCGAAGGGATCATCCATCGCCATCGCCCAGCGCATGATTTGCTGTTTGTTGTCACCTACTGCCGTCACGATCGTGTCGCTCTGATGGAAAATCGTGTGCGCAAGATCATACTGGACTTGGGTGGTGTCCTGAAACTCGTCCATGAACAGGTGCGAATAGGTCAGCTTCAAGGCCTTTACGACGAGCGGGTTCAGCCGAACCAGCAATTCGACGAGCCGGCCGATCATGGGGAACGAAAGAGAGGACTTCTGCCCTTCGTGCAGGGAGGATTGCCAGAAGCGGTCCGCGGCCCATTGCGCCGGTGTCGGATTGTCCCAACCATCGCGCGGCAGCCGCGATCCGACCAGATGCCGGCGCTCGAACGTCTTGATCGAGATCGCTTGGATGTCGGCATAGGAGCCAACCGATTCCGGCGGCGTACCGATCTGCTGTTGGAGAAATCCCCTGAACATTGCGTCGTTGGTTAGCAGGATTTCATAGTCCGCCCGCGGCCGCCAGCGGTTCGGGAGCGTCTGCCCAAAACGGTCGAGCAGACCCTTGGCAAACGCATCGAAGGTGAGCGAATCGAATCGCCCAGCATGGTCCGGGTGACTGCGCTTGCGAACTCGGGAGGCCAGATTCACCGCAGCGTCGCGCTTAAAGCTGATAGCGAGGATCCGCCGCGGTGCCGGTGCTGCCCCCGTTTGGAGCAGATAAGCGGCGCGTTGTGCAAGCAATTCCGTCTTGCCGGCGCCGGGACCTGCAATGACCGAGCGGTTGTCATGCGAGCGCACTACCAGGAGCGCATTGGCCTCAAGTTCTTGGACCCCGATCGGCTGCCACTCATCAGGTCTCACCCGGCGGCTGAGCACGGCCATGGTCAGTCGCGCCGCAACGATGCCGAGACATGAGCAAGGAGTGCTGCGAACACCGTCGGCATGTCCCCCTTCATCGTCTTCTTGGTGAGATGGGTCAGCGCCGCTAAATGGGTTGCCGGCTTGCTGCGATTTAGAAAGTGGTAGCAATAGTCCGGGAGCAGCTCTGCATATCCGGCGTATCTCCCCTTGTACAAGGCGAGCCCCGGACCGCCCGTCCCTAGCGCTGTCTCGGCAGCCTTTGCCTCCGGCATCTTCGGGCCACCGCCTGCCGGAATGATCGCTTCATACGCATCCGGAAACGCTTTGATCATTGCCAAGTCGAGATCCAATGGTTCGGAAAAATAAACGCCGTAGCCTTTAAGGCAGTCGATCCATCCTTTCAGAATTTTGCGATCTTCATCGTCCTGCCAGGTGTGCATCTTGGCGAGATCCTCATCCGACAACATGCCGTTCTCGATCTTCAGGAGCTTCGCTTTCGAGACACCCACACCGATCAAATTCTGGATCGCCGTCTTGATCCGTCCGAATCCACCCCCCGCACGTCCCAGATCGAGATCGAGCAGCGTGGCGAAAGGTATTCCGAGATCCGACAATAGCCGCCAGAAGTGCTGAACGTGGCGCCCACCAAGCGGGACAATCGCGACGAACGCAGGATCGATCAGTAGGCCCAGCGCCTCCGCCAGCCGAGGTAGGACGATCCGTTCTGAATCGCCCTCCACAAGAACGACGAAGCGGGCAAAATAGAGCTCCGGATAGGCCAACATTGCGCCGCGCACGAACTTGGCTTCCTCACTCGCGCCTACTGGCAGAGTGATCCGTTTGACCGTCGAGACCCGTGTTTTCGCGTCGCAACGGCAATAGCGGACCTCGCGCGGTGGCACTCGGCTGAGGACTGCGGGCGAATGGCTCGTCACGATCGCCTGAGCACCACCTTCTTCCGTGAGTGAGCGCACTTGCGCCACGATCCGGGCGAGAAAGTAGGGCGACAGGTGGTTTTCCGGTTCCTCAAGCGCGAACAGCGTCAGCGCGGGAATCCGCAGCTGGTCATCATGAAAACCCTCAACCTTTCCGCTTACGACCTGCCGCTCCAGATCAAATACCGCAGCCGCCAACGCGAAATAGAAGAGTGACTGCTGACCATCGCTCAGCGCATCCAGCCCTCGTTCCTGACCGTCGGGACCCTGCTCAAAGATTACCGCGATCCGGCTGATAACCTCCTCGAACCGCCGGCTGACCAGGCTAAGCCGCGGCTTGGTGTCGACCACCTCATCATGCAGATTCGCCCATCGCTGTTGCAGAGCCTTGCCAATCGCCTCGATGGCAGCTTCCGCTTCGAACGCCTCGGATAATGATTGGCTCGTTTCCTGAACCGCGTCTTGCGTATCCGACGACCATTCAATGGCGCGCAGCAAGCGCGCCGCCAGGGCGCCAGTCGTCGCTTTGACCTGGGCCGCCGCGTCGCGGCTGGCGGGCGTGTAATAGAGCTGGATCAAACCTCGATCCGTCGGTGACACCGGATGCTTCTTATCGTCGCCCGGTACAGGGTCTAGTGTCTCGACCCAGAATGTCTGCTGTGTGACTGCACCCTCGACCGTGCCGTCATCTTCCCAGCTTGCCTCCAGCCGCATGCGACAGACTGGCCCGTCAAAGTCGCCGCGATCGATGAGCATATGACGGAACGACGGCGCGATCGTCTCTGGCGTTGCACTGTTGTCCTCAAGCTCGGGGAGCCCAATCAGCACGTCAATGAAGAGTGTCTTCGTATCGCGATCGTCGGGATCATCATCAGGCCCCAGATGAAAATCTGACCGGACGATCGTGCGCTGTGCGCGTGATACGCCGAACAACTTGGCTAGCCCCTGCAACAAGGCTGTTTTACCGGCGGCGTTGGGTCCGACGACCGCCGTGATTTCCCCGGACAGTTCGACCGCTGTCGGTGTCGCGCCGAAGCAACGGAAATTCGAGAGTGTGATGCTTTCGACGAGCATGGTGAGTCCGATCCGTAAGGCAACGGTTTGGCAAAGGGGTCGTACCTTCGCTTAGCATTTCCAAAGCCGCCGATGGCCAAGTACGCGACCGCACAGCCAGCAGCAATCAGCCTGCCGCAAAGCGTTCACTGTTGATCGCGATAGTTCGCCGCGGAAACCGGGTTGCTAACCGGGTTGCCGGCCCCAAGATGGGAAATTATCCAATTATTTCAACACGAAATGGCGGAGCGGGAGGGATTCGAACCCTCGATACGCTTTTGGCGTATACTCACTTTCCAGGCGAGCGCCTTCGACCACTCGGCCACCGCTCCGCATTTCCCGGACAGGAAGGCGCTGCCCTAGGGCCTGATGCGAGCCGGTGCAAGCGGCGAGCGATTGCATCGGCGCATCCGCTCGTGCCACACTCCCGGCCATGCTGATCTCACTGCTTTCGCTGCTCGCCCTTACCCCGGTTCAGGCCCCGGTCCAGGCAACGCCTGCCACCACCCCACCGACTCCACTCCCGTCCGATGTCGCGGAGCAAGACTGGCGGCCGATCCCCGATAACGAGCTGCTGGTGATGACCCTCACCGGCAATCGCACGGTCGTGATCCGCCTCGCGCCGCGCTTTGCGCCTGAGCATGTCGCCAATGTCCGTACCCTCGCCAAGGCGGGTTGGTGGGACGCGTCGAGCGTATATCGCGTGCAGGAGAATTGGGTCGCGCAATGGGGCGACGCGACCGAGCAGAAGCCGCTCGCACCAGGCGTGGTCAAGAGCCCGGCGGCCGAATATGAGGTTGCCGGCTTCACCGTTGCGCAGCGGCTGAGCAAGCCGGATTCGCATTCCACCGCATCGGGCTTCAGCGCCGATGGCTGGCCGATCGCGACCGACGGCAAGGCGGCGTGGCTGACGCATTGCTATGGCATGGTCGGCGTCGCCCGCGGACCGGCGCCCGATACCGGCAGCGGATCCGAACTGTTCACCCCGATCGGCCAGTCGGCGCGGCGGCTCGACCGCAATTACACCGTGGTCGGCCGGATCATCGAGGGCATGAAATATCTCTCGGCGCTGCCGCGCAGCGACGCGGCGATGGGCGTCTATGCGACCGAAGCCGAGCGCTCCGGCATCGTCTCGGTCCGGCTGGCCAGCGACATACAAGCCGCCACGCGGCCGAAGTTCGAATACCGGTCGACCGATAACGCGCGCTTCGCCGCCTTTATCAAGCTGCGCGAGAACCCCGCACCACCAACGATCGGATCGGGCGGTGTCGAGCTGTGCGAAGTGCCGCTGGCAACCCGCCGGGTGCCGGCCAAATAATATCGACAGGCTGCCGGAGCCGGTGATTCGCGCCCAACAGCCGATGCTGTTTCCTGCCGTCATTCACGCGGATTTTTTCCGCTGCTGTTAAGTTGGATTTTCGGCGAGATTTTCCGCTTCTCTTTCAATCGCTTACACCCTCCCGATGCTGTTATTCAATAACAGCATGAAAACAGCGAATAACAGCGTGAACGCAGTGCTGCTTTCCGCCCGAACAGCACGGAAAAACCTCCGACATTTCTTCAACCATGAGAAAGAGCGCGGCTGGAACGCCAGATGGCGCTCCTCCGGCTCGACACTGTCCGGTCCGCGGCCCATGTTGAATCGAGCCGGTCCGAAACCCCGATCATTGCGGCGGGCGAGTTCGGACCTTAGCGCCCAACCCAATCGGCGACTTCGCCGGCGACCTGGTTTGCGGCCTGGTTGAGGCCGATGCCGACCGCGCCCGCCTCGATCGCGCCGACCGCCACGCGCGCCTCGAAACGGCGCTTCTCGACCACGCTGGCCGGCCCGCGGGTCAGCGACGCGTCATAGGTCACCACCGCTTCCTTGGTCGTCGCATCGACGCCGAAGCTGCGCAATTCACCCGACAGACGGGCACCCGGATCGGCAAAGGATTGCGCGCTGCTCAGCACCACGCGCCCGGTCTTTGCACCGACCGTGTCGGACAGCAGCCGCGCGAACAGCCGGGCGGGCTGTTCGACCCATTGCGCCTTGGCGACATAGGCGATCGCCGTATCGCTTGCCTGGACCGGCACGCGGGTGGTGGCCAAGGCCTGCGACACCGCCGGCACCTGAATGGTGATTGTCGCGCTCTTCGACGAATCCTGCACCTGCCCGACCGGCACCGCCGACGCGGAGCTGATCGTCAGCAGCACGGGCGGCGGCTTGGCGCCAAAGCTGATGCAGGCGGACAGCGGCAGCAGGGCCACGGTTACCAGCAGTTTGGGAGCCGGCAATTTCGGGAGCTTGGTCATCGGGCGCCTCACTTGCTGGGCTTATAGTCGGGAAGTTTCGGCGAACCGACCAGCGCGCCGGCCCCGCCCTGGTCGATCTTTTCGGCGACCGAGGTCAACGCGGCCGACATCTGGCGCAGATCATGGACGAGCAGGCCGACCTCCGGGATCGTCTGCTTCGAAAAGGCCTGAACCCCGGGACGCGCATCGCCGATCACCGCATCGAGCGATTCCATGCTGCGCTGTGCCGCGGCAACCGCCTTGCTGAGATTCTGCGTCGCGGGGCGGACATCCTCATTGATCATCGTGTTGGTCGTGCCGGCAAGCTGGCCGATCTGCTGCGCGGCGTCGCCGGCCTGCTTGATCGCTGTCCGCGTTTCGGCGAGCGCCGCCGCAATCTCGGGCCCACGGTCGGCAAGGGCACCGGTCAGCCGGTTGGTATTGGCGAGAATGCCAGTGATCGATTTCTGGTTCTTGTCCGACAGCATCTCGGTCAGCCGTTCGGTCAGGGTCGAGAAGCGTTCAAGCAACTGCGGCGCCGAGCTGAGGATCGCCCCGAGCCCGCCTTGCTTGGGCGGGATCACCGGCACGCCGTAAGGGCAGGATTTCTCCGGCTCCAGCTTCGGGCAGCTGATCGCCGGCGCATTCTTGACCGCCCCGTCGAGCTGGATCTGGCTGACGCCGGTAAAGCCGACGCCCTGAATCGTCGCGGTGGTCCCTTCGAGCACCGGCGTATCGTCATTGACCGAGATGCGCACGCGCACGAACTGCGGATCGGGCTTCCACAGCGAAATCTCCTTCACCTGCCCCGCCGGCACGCCCGAAAAGGCCACCGCCGACCCTTTGTTCAGGCCATCGACCGACTGTTTGAAGAAGATGTCATATTCCTTCTCGGCCGAGCCGCTGAGCCGTGCGATCCACACCGTGAACAGCGCCAGCACGGCCAGCAGGATCAGCACCACGGCACCGACCAGCACATGGTTCGAACGGGTTTCCATCAGCGCCTAGCCCCTGCTTGTTCGTTCTGCTCCCGCGCCGCGGCTCGATCGATCGATGCGGTCGCCGCCCGGCCGCGCGGGCCGTTGAAATATTCCTGGATCCATGGATGGTCCAACGCGAGAAGTTCCGGAATCGTGCCGACCGCGATGACTTTCTTGTCGGCCAGCACAGCGACCCGGTCGCAGATCGCATAGAGCGTGTCGAGATCATGGGTGATCAGGAACACGGTCAGGCCGAGCGTCTTCTGCAGCCCCTTGGTCAGCTCATCGAACGCCGCCGCGCCGATCGGGTCGAGCCCGGCAGTCGGTTCGTCGAGGAACAGCAATTCGGGATCGAGCGCCAGTGCGCGCGCGAGGCCGGCGCGCTTGCGCATGCCGCCCGACAGTTCGGCGGGATATTTCGGTCCGGCATCGGCGGACAGGCCGCTCATCACCACCTTGTACGCTGCGACCTCGTCGAGCAGCGACGGATCGAGCTTTGGATAGAATTCGCGCAACGGGACCTGGATATTCTCCGCGACCGTCAGGGTGGAGAACAGCGCCCCGCCCTGGAACAGCACGCCCCAGCGCTTGCGGATATCGACCGCCTCGGTCTCCTCACGGCCGATGGTCGGTTCGCCGAACACGGTGATCTCGCCTTCGTCCGGGGTCTGCAATCCAATGATCGAGCGCATCAGCACCGACTTGCCGGTACCCGATCCGCCGACCACGCCGAAAATCTCGCCGCGCCGGACCTCGAGATCCAGCCCGTCATGCACCACCTGATCGCCAAAGCTGTTCTTCAACCCATGGACCGTGATGACGGCTTCGGGCACCTCCGCCGGGCTCATGTCCAGCCGACCCAGGTGAAGAACACCGCGAAGAATGCATCGAGCACGATCACCAGGAAGATCGCCTGCACCACCGCCGAGGTCGTGCGCAGGCCGACCTGTTCGGCATCGGCCTCCACCATCATGCCCTGGAAACAGCCGGCAATGGCGATGATCGCCCCGAATACCGGCGCCTTGACCAACCCGACCCAGAGGTCAGTGATTGGCACGACTTCGCGAATACGCTGGATGAAGGTGATCGGCGGGATATCGAGCGAAATCCAGCACAGCAACCCGCCGCCGATGATCGCGACCAGCGAGGAATAGAAGCCGAGCAGCGGCATCAACAGCACCACCGCGAGCGTGCGCGGCAGCACCAGCGCCTCCATCGGCGAGACACCGATGGTGCGCATCGCATCAACCTCTTCGGTCAGCTTCATCGTACCGATCTGCGCCGCAAAGGCGGAGCCGGAGCGTCCCGCGACCATGATCGCGGTCATCAGCACGCCGAGTTCGCGCAGCGTCAACCGCCCGACCAGGTTGATCGTGAACACTTCTGCGCCGAACTGGCGCAGCTGCACCGCGCCCTGCTGTGCAATGACGATGCCGATCAGGAAGCTCATCAACCCGATAATGCCAAGCGCCGACACGCCGACCACCTCGAAACGCTGTACCGTCGCGTTGAAGCGGAACCGGCTCGGGTGGCGGATGACATTGCCGAGCGCGATCACCGTCGCGCCCATAAAGCCAAGCAGGCCGACCGTGGTCTTCAGCGCGATCGACGTCGCTTCGCCGATTTCACCGAGCACGCGGGTGAAACTGCCGACATGCGCCGGACGCATCGCAACACTCTGATCCGCAGCCTGGACCTGGGCGAGCAGATGTTCGCCGTCCGGATCCAGCCCTTCGATCTTCGCGTCATGTTCGCTGGCAAAGCGATGCACCACCCAGGCGCCCACCGTATCGATGCGCTCGATATCGCTCAGGTCGAGCCGGTCGACCGGCCCGGTATAGGCACGCAGCCGTTCCGGCAGATCGCCGATGCGCGCGAGCGACAAATTGCCGGTGAAGCGCAGGACATCGCCGTCACCGGCGCGTTCGTGCGAGAAGGCGGCCTGTGCGTTCATCGGCCCCATCCTTGGTGCAATCGCGCTGGATCGGCAAGACGTATGCTGTGTAGGACGACAGGATGTCCGACAAAGCGCACCGCATCGCCATCTACGACATGGACAAGACGATCACCGTCGCGCCGACCTGGACCGGGTTCCTGATCGCCACGGCGCGGTCGCGCGCGCCGTGGCGGCTGGCGCTCTTGCCGCTCGCCGGCCTTGCGGTTGGGGCTTATGGACTGAAGCTGCTCGACCGGGCGCAGCTGAAACAAGCGACTCAGCGCCTGCTGATCGGGCGCACCATCTCCACTGTGGATGCCGCTACGGCGGCGGCGCGATTTGCCGACCGGATCGTTGCCAACGGCCTGTTCGCCGGCGCGCAGGCACGGATCGAAGCGGATCGCGCGGCAGGCTATCGGCTGGTGATGGCGACCGCTTCCTTTGATTTCTACGTCACCGCGATTGCGGCTCGCCTGGGGTTCGATTCGGTGATCGCGACCGGTTCGCGCAAGACCGCGGACGGGCGGCTGCGTGCCGTGATCGATGGCGAAAATTGTTACGGCCCGGCCAAGCTGCGCATGATCAAGGCGTGGCTCGATGCCCAGGGCATCGCGCGAAGCGACGCGGCGATTCGCTTCTATTCCGACCATGTCTCCGATGCGCCAACGCTCGACTGGGCGGACGAAGCGTTTGCCGTGCATCCGCACGGCCCGCTGCGCACGCTCGCCACCGCCAAGGGGTGGACGATCCTCGACTGGTAATTCGCCGTGGCTCAAAGCAGCGTATCCACGGCATGAATGACCAGCCCGACCAGCCCGCCGACCAGGGTCCCGTTGACGCGGATATATTGCAGGTCGCGCCCGACGGCATTTTCCAGCCGGCGCGTGATGGTCCGCGCATCCCAGCCGCGCACCGTTTCCGACACGAGCCGGACAATGCCGTCGCCATAATCCGCCGCCATGCCGACCGCGGCGCGGCGCACGAAGCGGTTGATGGTGGCACGCAGCCGCGGATCCTCCTGCAAGGTCGTGCCGAGCTGGCGCAGCGCATCGCCGAGCTTGCCGTTCATCGCGGCATTGGGATCGCGCGCGATCTTGAGCAAGCTGGCGCGCGCGCTTTCCCACATGCCGTCGAGCCATTGTTGCATTGCCGGATTGTCGATCAAATCGGCCTTCAACGCCTCGACCCGCGCGCGCATCTTCGGATCATATTGCAGGTCATAGGCAAGCACCTCCAGCCCTTCCTCGGCCTTGGCGCGCAACGGGTGAGCCGGGTCTTCGGCCATGTCGCTGACCAGCCCGTCGAGCCCGGCGATGATCTTGTCGGCAAGCGTCTCGTCGAGGCCGGTCCAGCGCAGAATCGATCCGGCGCGTTCATGCACCATTGCGCGCACGAGATGCTCGTTGGAACTGAGCACCTGCGCCGCCCAGCGGATGATGCCGTCGAGTAACGGCAAATGGCGTTTCTCGGCGATCGCGGCGGTCAGCGCCTGGCCGAGCAGCGGCGACACTTCGAGCGTGCGCAGCCGCTGGCCGATCGCCGTCTTGACCATGCCGCCGAGGCGCTGCGGGTCGAACGATTCGAGGACATTGGCGACCAGGCCCGATGCGCCGCGCCGCAACCGGCCTTCGCTGCCCGCCGGCGCAGCGAGCCAGCGGCCCGCCGCCGAGGCGACATCGAGCTGCCGCATCCGCCGCGCGACCACGCCGGGGATGAGGAAATTGTCGCGCAGGAATTGCGCCAGCGTGTCGCCGATCCGGTCCTTGTTGCGCGGAATGATCGCAGTGTGCGGGATGGGCAGACCAAGCGGATGGCGGAACAGGGCGGTGACCGCAAACCAGTCGGCCAGGCCGCCGACCATTGCCGCCTCGGCAAAGGCGCGAATGAAGCCGAACGCCGGATGCCCGTTATCGAGCGCGCGCGTCACCAGAAACAAGGCCGCCATCGCGACCAGCAACCCGGTCGCGACGATTCGCATCCGGCGCAACCCCTCAGGCACGGCTTCGGCGTTGCGGGATGCGCGGGCGAGCAGCTTCATGGGTGAAACAATCCCCGAAACCGGGGATTGTTCAAGTGTGAAGAGCTTTTAGCGCCCGCACCGCACATTTACTCCGCAGGATGCGGGGGAAGATCGTCGCCGGACTGCGGTCCGCCGATGCGCCCGGCCGGGGCCGGCGGCAATTGCGGCCGTGAGTCATGATCGATCACCGGCATGCCGTCGTCGCCCGGCTTGTAGGTCAGCAGGCCACGGCGCAGTTTCGGCCCGATCCATTTCTCGATGCCGACCGCCAGGCTGAAGCTGGCCGGCACGATCAGCAAGGTGAGGATCGTCGACAAGGTCAGGCCGCCGATCACGGTGATGCCCATCGGCGCGCGCCAGGAACCGTCGCCGCCCAGCGACAGCGCGGTCGGCACCATGCCGGCGACCATCGCGACCGTGGTCATGACGATCGGCTGCGCGCGCTTGTGCCCGGCATCGATGATCGCCGTGGTGACCTCCACGCCCTTCTCGATTTCCTCGAGCGCGAAGTCGATCAGCAGGATCGAGTTCTTGGCGACGATGCCGAGCAGCATCAGCAGGCCGATGAACACCGGCATCGACAGCGGATTGCCGGTCACGAGCAGCGCGAACAAGCCGCCGAGCGGCGCCAGCAGCAACGATCCCATATTGACCAGGGGCGGCAGGACGCGGCGGTAGAGCAGTACCAGCACCGCGAACACCAGACCGACGCCGGCGACCACTGCGATGAAGAAATTCTTGATCATCTCCGCCTGCCATTTGGTCTGGCCAAGCGTCAGCTCGCCCACGCCGATCGGCAGATTCTTCATTGTCGGTAGAGCGTGAATCTGGGTTTGCGCCGTGCCGCTGACCACACCGGGAGCAAGGTCGGTGCCGACGGTGATCTGGCGCTGCTGTGCGACGCGTTCGATCTTGGTCGGCCCGGCGCCGAAGCCGATATCCGCGATCACGTTGAGCGGCACCGAGCCGCCCGTCACGGTCGCGACCGGCAGATTCTGGATCGTCGACAGGCGTTCGCGCGCATTCTCGTCAAGCGCGACGCGGATCGGCACCTGACGGTCCGACAGCGAGAATTTCGCGCTGTTCTGATCGATATCGCCCAAGGTCGCGATACGGATCGCATTCGACAGCGCCGCAGTCGTGACGCCGAGATTGGCCGCCAGGTCGAGCCGCGGCTTGATGACGATTTCCGGCCGCTGCAGGTCGCCGCTGATCCGTGGCGCGACGAGGATCGGCAGTTTCGCCATCTCGCGCACCAGCTTGACCGCGGTTTCGTTGAGCAGCTTGGGATCATCGCCGCCCAGCACGATGGTCAGGGCACGGCCGCTGCCGCCCCAGCCATTTTGCGAGCGGAAGGTGACGCGCGCATCGGCAATCGCGTTGAGCTTCGGTGCGAGCTTCTGCTCAAACTGGGTGCTGGTCATGCCCTTGTCCTTGTTGAACAGGGCAACCACCCGGCCATTGCCGACAAAGGAGCGCGAATAGACCGATTTCACCGCCGGCTTTTCCGCGGCGAGGATATCGGCGACTTGCTTGACCACCTTGCTAGTCTGCGCGAGCGTCGTTCCAGGCACCATTTCGACCAGCGCGGTGGTTGCGTCCTGATCCTGTTCGGGCTGGAAGGTCATCGGCAGGAACATCACGCACACATAGGTCAGCGCGAGCGCCGTGACGCCGCCAACGACCGCCGACCAGCGGTGCCGCAGCGTCCATTTGAGCGTGGTGAGATAGGCCTGCATCAGCCGCCCCTCGCCATGTTCGGCATGACCAAAGGCCTTGAGGAAATAGGCCGCGATCATCGGCGTCAGCAGACGCGCGACGGCCAGGCTCATCAGCACCGCGGCGACGACCGTCAGGCCGAAATTCTTGAAGAACTGGCCCGACACGCCGGGCATAAGCCCGACCGGCAGGAACACCGCGACGATCGCCATGGTGGTGGCGAGCACGGCAAGGCCGATCTCGTCGGCGGCATCGATCGATGCCTGATAGGCAGTCTTGCCCATGCGCATGTGCCGGACAATATTCTCGATCTCCACGATCGCGTCGTCGACCAGCACGCCGGCGACCAGGCTGAGCGCGAGCAGAGTGAGCTGATTGAGGTTGAACCCCATCAATTCCATGAACCAGAAGGTCGGAATTGCCGAAAGCGGAATGGCCAGCGCGGAAATGACCGTTGCACGCCAGTCGCGCAGGAACAGGAACACCACCAGGACCGCGAGCAATGCGCCCTCGATCAGCGCCTCGATCGCGCTGTGATATTGCGCTTCGGCATATTGGGTTTCGTTGAAGATCAGCTTGAACTGGACCTTCGGGTTGCGTTTTTGCAGGTCCGCCAGCTTCTTTTCGGCGGCGTGGAACACGGCCACATCCGACGCGCCCTTGGCACGCTGGAAATCAAAGGTGACGACCTGCTGCCCGTCGAAAGTCGATTCCGACCGCTGCTCGGCATAAAGGTCGCGCACGCGGCCGATATCGGCGAGGCGCACGGTTCGTCCATTGCCGACCGAGATTTGTGTCTGGCCAAGGTCATAGGCGTTCCTGGCATTGCCGAGCACGCGGACCGATTGCTCCGACCCGGCGATCTCCGCGCGGCCACCGGCGGCGTTGAGATTGACCTGACGAAGCTGCTGGTTGACCTGGCTCGCGGTCAGGCCCTGCGCCTGCAGCTTCAGGGGATCGAGGATGATGCGGATCTCGCGGCTGACGCCGCCGTTGCGGCTGACCGTCGCCATGCCGGGAACCGACAGCAATTCCTTGCTGACATTATTATCGATGTACCAGCTGAGCTGTTCGATCGTCATGTCGGAGGTGACCGCGGAATAGCTGGCAAGATCGTTGCCGCTGGTGTTCGCGCGATAGATTTGCGGCTCAAGAATGCCGTCCGGCAAGTCGCTGCGGATCTGCGTGATCGCGTCGCGAATGTCGATCACGGCACGATCGATCGGCGTGCCGATGTTGAGCTGAATCTGCGTGACCGAGCTGCCCTCGGTCACGGTCGAGCTGATCTCGTCAATGCCCTGCAGGCTGCGTACGGCGGATTCCACACGCTGCGTGACCTGGGTTTCCAGTTCAGTCGGCGCCGCGCCGGGCTGGCTGATCACCACGATCGCCATCGGGAAATCGATGTCGGGATCGTTATTGACCTGCATGCTCATGAAGCTGAAGATCCCGGCGATCGACAGCGCGATGAACAGCACGATCGACGGTACCGGGTTGCGGATCGACCAGGCCGAGATGTTCCGGAAATTCATGTCGATCAGCCCTTGGTATTGGCGACGACCGGCGCCACCTTCTGCCCCGGATTGAGGAATGCACCGGCCGAGAGCACGACGCGCTCCGTACCGGACAGTCCCGATGCGATGGCAACGCCCGAATCGGTCACTGCGCCGACCTTGACGTCGCGCCGCTCGATCTTGTCGCCCTTGCCGATGATATAGACGAAATTGCCACGATCGTCACTCAACACCGCCGATTCCGGCAGCTGCGGAGAGGTCGCCGCGCCGCTGGTGATTTCCGCCGCGGCGAAGCCGCCCGGGCGCAGTGCCGGATTATAGCTCAACGCGATCCGCGCGATGCCCTGGCGGGTCTGCGCATCGATGATCGGCGACACCTGCCATACCTCGCCCGCGAAGCTCTGCGTGCCGCCGACCGGCGTCACCTTGGCCCGCACGCCGACCCCGAGACCAATCAGGTCGGCCTCGCTAAGTGCTGCGCGCATTTCCATTTCCCCGCCCTTGGCCATGCGGAACAAGGTGCCCGACCCTGAGCTGACGATCTGGCCCGGCTCGACATCGCGCGTCAGCACGAGGCCCGCCGCGGGTGCGCGAATGTCGAGCCGGCCGTTGCGCGCACTCTGTTCGCCGAGCGCTGCCTGGCTGACCTTAACGCGCGCCAGCGCCGCATCGCGGGTCGCCGTCCGGCGTTCCAGATCGGCCTTGGAGATGAAGCCGCGATCGACCAGCTGCTTCGCGCGGTCGAGCTCGGACTGGGCGATCGCCGCATCGGCGCGCGCGACATTGATCTGCGCCGCCAGCGAGGCGGCGGTCTGCGTCTGGACCGAGCGATCGACCGTGGCGAGCACTTGCCCCGCTCCGACCCATTGACCGGGTTCGACCAGCACGCGCGTCACCAGGCCGCCCTCGCCGGCCACGCCGACGGGCATTTCGCGGCGCGCGGCGAGCGAGCCGGTTGCCGAGATGACGCGCGGCACCAGCTTGCTGCCGGGTACGGCGACCGTCACATTGGGGAGCTGCTCGACATGCTTGACCTCGGGCTTCTTGGTCCCGAATACAAACCAGGCGGCAAGCGCGATCAGCACGACGGCAACGGCGCCGACGATCCACCACAGGCGGTTCGAACGCGTCTCGCCGCCGCCGGGCAGTGCCAGGCGCCCGTCATTGTCGAACGTCGCCGATTCGTAGTTCATCTGATCCACTTTCCCCGTCCCGGCCATCCACTGGCCCACATTCGCGGGACTGTATTAGCGAAATAAGTCACCGACCTCAATAGGCCGTTTTCACCCGGCGCGGCTCCTGCCCTTTTTTACCCCTTGCCGCAAGCGTCAGTAACCGTTGCGGTGAAGAAACGGGTTGCATTGATTGTGGTTGAGGACGACCCTCCGCAGCGGACTCGCGAAGCAGCGGGCCCGTAACATTGGGAGTGAAGCGATGGACCGTAGCATTCTTGGTTGGCTGTTGATCGGCCTGGTGGCCGGCATCCTTGGCAAGATCATCATGCCCGGCAAGGACCCGGGCGGTTTCATCGTCACAATTCTGGTCGGCATTGCCGGCGCGTTGCTCGCCGGCTTCATCGCGCAGTCAATGGGCTGGCAGATCGTCGGCGGCTGGCAGAATTATGCCGCGGCGACGGCTGGAGCAATTGTTCTGCTGGCGCTGTACCGCCTGGTGATGTCGCGCCGGGTACGCTGACAGATTTCGCGCGTTCGTTCAGCTTAGGTTGGCCTGCGCGGCGGCACAGGACGTCGTGCAGGCCAACCGGCCTGAGTGATAACGGGAGTTACGAGATGAAGTTGATCGCGACCGCAGTGGCGCTCGCCGCGCTGCCCTTCGCCCTCGCACCGGCGAGCGCACAGGTGGCTCCGATGATACTGCCAGATGGAACCATATTGGATGTGACCGCTACGGGCCAAACCACCCGCGTGCCGGACATCGCAACGATTCGCGCCGGGGTCGTGACGCAGGCGGCAACCGCCGGCGCTGCGATCAGCGACAATGCGCAGGCCATGGCGCGCATTCTCGCCGCGCTGAAGAAAGCCGGCATCGTCGCTCGCGATGTCAGCACGTCGAATGTCGGGCTCAGCCCGCAATATCGCTATGTCGAGAATCAGGCGCCGGTGGTCACCGGCTATCAGGCGACCAACACCGTGTCAGTGCGGTTTCGCGACATCGCCAAGTCCGGCGCGATCCTCGATGCGCTGGTCAAGGAAGGCGCGAATCAGATCGACGGCCCCAATCTGGCGATCGACAATCCCGATGCGGCACTTGACGAGGCTCGCGCCGACGCCGTCAAGCGCGCCCGCACGCGCGCCGAACTCTATGCCCGCGCCGCCGGCTTGACCGTCTCGCGGATCGTGTCGATCTCCGAGAATGGCGAGAATCCGGGCGGGTCGCCGCCCCCCGTCATGTATGCCCGCGCCGCCGGCATGGCGAAGGACGCCTCGACCCAGATCGCGCCGGGCGAGACCGACGTGACGGTGACGCTCAGCGTCCGGTTCCTGCTGAAATAACGAAACGGGCCGCCCGACACTGTCGGGCGGCCCGTGATGTTTTCGAAACGGCGCGACGGTTTAGCGAACGCTGCCGCGACGAACGAGGTTGACGATCGCGAGCAGGATGACCGCGCCGATCAACGAGTAGATGAACGTCGTGATCGTGATCACCTGATTGATCCCGCCGCCGAACAGATACGAGGCAATCACCGATCCGATGATGCCGACGACGACGTTCAGGATGAGGCCCTGCTGCCCGTCGGTGCGCATGATCAGGCTGGCCAGCCAGCCGCAAACACCACCAACTACGAGCCAAACGATGAGACCGACCATAATATCCTCCGTTGACGCCCGTCGATCGGGCCGCTGGAGGGAAAGACTCGCCAGACCGGCAATTTGTTCCGGTAGCGGTTTAACTTGGCTCGATCAGTATTTCTGCTGACGCTCATAAAGCGAGCGATAATGCTGGATTCGCGTGACGCGCAGGCCCGGCATGCCTGACCGGTCGATCGCCCGCTGCCAGCCGGCGAATTCCTCGACCGTCAGATTATAGCGCGCGCAAACTTCGTCGACCGTCAGCAGGCCGCCATTGACCGCGGCAACCACCTCGGCCTTGCGGCGCACCACCCAGCGCGTCGTTTCCGGCGGCGGTAGACTGTCCAGCGTCAACGGCTCGCCGAGCGGGCCGATAACTTTGGCTGGACGTATTTTCTGGTTTTCGATCATTCTCAACCTCGATCGGGGCGGGGGGCCCCCTCTCATCAATTTCAATAATAACGGTAATTATGCTGCGGACTTGAACAGCGGCTAAAGCGGCTCGGTAAACAGCGTCTTCATATCTCTTTCCATCGCATGAGTGCTTCGGCCATCGTGGCATTGAACGCACCGTGCAGCGGCGCGAACAAATTGGCGGTAACCACCGACGTTTCCGGCAGGTGCGAGTGGAACAGAGCGGTTGGGCTGGCCGCCTGGCGCGCGGCGATCCCGACCATCATCACCGCCAGGTCGGGCGGCAAGATGGCGACGGAAGCGTCGTGCTCAAAACGGGAAAAACTCAAATCCACTCAGTCGTCCTCGGCAAAGAATCAGCGTTGGACAGCTCTGTTAGACCCCGACCTCTAAAGGTCAGGTAAAGCCCGTGAAAATTCTTTGGAAAGCATGTGTTTTGCAATGGAGGCCCGCGGCCCCTATGTGCGGCGCATGATCACTGAAGGCGATTTTCAGCTCGGGGGAGACCTTGAGGGCAAGCGCATCGTCGTCGCCATGTCGGGCGGCGTCGACAGTTCGGTCGTGGCCGCGCTCGCCGCGCGCACCGGCGCGGAGACGATCGGGATCACGCTGCAGCTCTATGATCATGGCGAGGCAGTCGGCCGCGCCGGCTCATGCTGCGCCGGCCGTGATATCCGCGATGCGCGCGCCGTCTGCGACCGGCTGGGCATCGCGCATTATGTCTATGACCATGAATCGAGCTTTCGCGCCGATGTAATCGACGGTTTTGCCGACGAGTATCTCGCCGGCCGCACCCCGATCCCGTGCGTGCGCTGCAATATGGGGCCCAAATTCACCGACCTGTTCGCGATGGCGCGCGATCTCGGTGCGGATTGCCTCGCCACCGGCCATTATGTCCGCCGGGTCGAGGGGCCGAACGGCGCGGAACTGCACCGTGCAGTCGATCCGGCACGCGATCAGAGCTATTTCCTGTTCGCCACGACGCAGGACCAGCTCGATTATCTGCGCTTTCCGCTCGGCGGCCTGCCCAAGGCGCGCGTGCGTGAACTCGCCGCCGAACTCGGCCTGGGCGTCGCGGCCAAGCCCGACAGCCAGGATATCTGCTTCGTACCCGATGGCGACTATGCTTCCCTGGTCAAGAAATTGCGCCCTGAGGCCGATACCAGCGGCGATATCGTCGATGAAAGCGGCCGCAAGCTTGGCGACCATCGCGGCCTGATTCATTTCACCGTCGGCCAGCGCCGCGGGCTGGAGATCGGCGGCACGCCCGAACCACTCTATGTCGTCCGGCTCGAGGCCGAGACGCGCCGCGTCGTGGTCGGCCCGCGCACCGCGCTGGCGGTCGATGCCGCGCGCCTGACCGAGATCAACTGGATCGGCGGCGACCATGCCGGGCCGGTGACGGCCAAGGTCCGGTCGATGGCAAAGCTGGTCCCGGCGCGGCTGGAGCGCGACCGGGTAATGTTCGACACGCCGGAATATGGCGTCGCGCCGGGCCAGGCGGCCGTGCTATATGCCGACGATCGCGTACTCGGCGGTGGCTGGATCGCGGAAACCGAGCGGGCTGAACTCGCCCTCGCCTGAGACGGCAGGTCAGCGCAGCTTCAGCGGCGTGCCCCTGAACGGTTCGGGCTGGCAGCCAAGCACCGGATCGAACCGCACCGACCGGCTCGCGACCAATGGTACCCAGGCGGTCACCGTCCTGGTCGCCGGATCGTCGGACAGCTGGATCGCCGCCATGCCCGGTTCGAAATCATGGCGGCAGCTCTTCAGGTCACGATTGCCGATATAGCGGCAGGCGCAGGCGACCCGCGCCGCATACGCTGTGCCGAGCTCAAGCTGCGGCGTCATCGCGCGCGCATAGAACCAGGCGCCGGCGATCAATGCGACAAGCAGCACGGGGATGGTCCAGAGCATGATGCGGCTTGCCTTCATCGGCTTGCACCCTATCGTTACGGCCATGATGCGCAAGGCCGTCCTCCTCGCTTTGGTGCCGCTGCTGCTGGCTGGCGCGGACAGCGATGTCGGCAAGCCGGTCTATTCGATCAGCCCGTGCCCCGGCGCCAATCTCGGCCGCTCTCTGGTGCCGGTGAAGAGATTGTTCAGCGACCATCCGGAAACCCGCGCGGTGCTGATCACCGCTGATGGCTGCCCGGCGCTGAAGGCCTATGCACCGGGCTATTCCGACGCCAACCGCTTCATCAGCTGGTCGATGGCGAAGACCATCACCGGCTTGCTGGTCGGCGAGCTGGTCAGCGACGGGCGGCTGGTGCTCGACGCGCCCGCACCAATTGCCGAATGGCACAAACCGGGCGATCCGCGCGCCGCGATCACCTTGCGCCATCTGCTCAACATGTCGTCGGGGCTGGCGCATATCGAAGTCGGCGACCCGGTCGAGCGGTCGGACACCAACCAGACTCTGTTCGTGGCTCGTACCGCGGACATGGCGGCCGCGGCGATCGCGCACCCGCTGGAGACCAAGCCGGGCGCGACTTTCAAATATAGTTCGCTGACCACCCTGATCCTGGCCGAGATCATCACCCGCACGCTGACCGACAGCCACGATCCGAAGGTGCGCGCGCGCGCCTATACTGCCTTCGCCAATGAACGCCTGTTCGCCCCCGCCGGCATTCATAGTGCCGTGCTCGAATTCGACGGCGCGGGCACGCAGATCGGCGGATCGATCCTGCACATGAGCCTGCCCGACTGGGGTCGGATCGGCGGCCTGCTGCTCGACGGCAAGACGGCCGACGGGACTCAGGTGATTGCGCCCGACTGGCTGGCGTTCATGAAAGCGCCGTCACCGACCAACGCCGAATATGGCGGCCAGACCTGGCTCAACCGTCCCGGCGGCGCTGGCGGGAAAACGACCCTTTTCCCGGGCAAGGGCCCGGCCAGCACTGTCGCGGCGGACGGGCATCTCGGCCAGCTGGTGATCGCCAGCCCGGAAAGCGGCCCCGGGCGCGGCATCGTCGTGGTGCGGCTGGGCAATACGCCCGACACGGCCAATCCCGCGCTGATGCAGACCTTGGGCGATGTGGTCGCGGGGTTCGACCGGAAATAGAGCTTGATCCAGCAAGACGGCACCGATCAGTCGAGGAAGAAGGTCCCCTCGATCACTGTCGTGCATTTCCCGCCAAGAATGGCGCGGTCGCCGTCAAGCCGGCAGGTCAGATAACCGCCCCGCGCGCTCGCCTGATAGGCGGTGAAACTGTCGCGGCCGAGCCGCTTGGTCCAATAGGGCGTCATCACCGCGTGCGCGGAGCCGGTCACCGGATCCTCATCGATCGCATAGGCCGGGGTGAAGACACGGCTGACCACATCGATCGCAGCACCGGGTGCCGAGACGATCGCGATCAGCTGACCGGCGGCAGCCAGCGCGCGCAGATCAGGCGCAATGCCGCGCACCGCTGCCTCGTCCGCAAGAATGACGAGCGCATAGCCCTTGTCGTGCCACAGCGTTTCGACTGGCGTCACGCCAAGCGCGGCAACGATCCCGGCCATGTCCTTCGGTGCCGGCACCCAGGCGGGCAGTGCGACCGCATAGCCGTCGCCCTCGCGCACGACCTCCAAAATGCCTGCCTGGCGCGTGCGAAACCTCACGCGTTCGATGCTGCTGTCCGATGAAAGGACGAAATGCCCGCTGGCGAGCGTGGCGTGGCCGCACAGCGCGATCTCCGCCCCTGGGGTGAACCAGCGCAGTTCGAAATCGGCAGCACCGCTGTCGTCGGGGACGATATAAGCGGTTTCGCTGAGATTATTCTCCACCGCGATCGCCTGGAGCACGTCATCGTCGAGCCAAGCGGCGAGCGGCATCACCGCCGCCGGATTGCCCTGAAAGGCTTGCGCGGCAAAAGCATCGATCTGCGCAAAGGGAAGTCTCATGGCTGCCGCCTCACAGGCGCTTGCCGAACCAGTGCGGCGTAACGTCCGCCTCGACCAGCGGATTGTCGGTATCGACATGGCCTTCGGGATCGAGATGAATCAGCACCTCGACCTTGGGAAAACCGGCACGCAGCGCGCGTTCAACCCCTTCGACGATGTCATGCGCGGCGATGATCGTCAGGTCGCGCCCGACCTCCATATGGAATTGCGCGAAATCATGGCTGCCCGAGCGGCGGGTGCGGAAGTCATGGATGCCCTTGATCCCCGGTTGGCGCGCGGCGACCTCAATGAAGCGCGCACGTTCGGCCTCGGGCCACTCCTTGTCCATCAGCTGGTCGATCGCATTGCTCGAGGCACGGAACGCGCCCCAGGCGAGCCAGAGCGCAATCGCGATGCCCATCAGCGGATCGGCGCCGTGCAGGCCGAAATACTGGTCGAGGACCAAAGCAGCGATGACCGATCCGTTGAGCAGCACGTCGGACTGGTAATGCATATTGTCCGCCATGATCGCGACCGACCCGGTGCGGCGGATGATGCTGCGCTGATAGAATAGCAGCACGACCGTCGCGAGGATCGCGACGACCGACACGACGATGCCGAAATCGGCGTCCTCGGTCGGCGTGGTGTCGCCGAAGCGCAGTACCGCGCGCCACGCGATGCCGGCGGCCGAGGCGGTGATCAGCATGACCTGGAACAGCGCTGCCAGCGCCTCGGCCTTGCCATGGCCGAAGCGGTGATCGTGATCGGCCGGCTCCGCCGCAAGCTTGACGCCGTAGAGCGTGACCAGCGAGGCGAGCAGGTCGAGCCCCGTATCGGCAAGCGAGCCGAGCATCGCCACCGACCCGGTATGCCAGGCGGCAAAGCCCTTCAGCAGCAACAGGAAGCACGCCATGCCGACGCTGGCGAGCGCGGCCCGCACGGCAAAGGGAATGGCGCGGCGCTGGTCCTCGGTCATGGATACAGCAACCCTTCGTTCCAACCCCCGATCGCATCGGCGCCCGAACGTTCGAACAGGCGGCGTTCGTGCAGCCGGTGTTCGCGGTCCTGCCAGAATTCGATCCGCAAGGGGGTGACGCGATAGCCCGACCAGTGCGGCGGACGCGGTACATCGCCACCGGCGAAGCGTGCCTCCGTCTCCGCAAAGCGCGCTTCGAACGTGGCGCGCGCATCGAGCGGGCGCGACTGGTCCGAGGCCCAGGCGCCAAGCTGCGAATCGCGCCCGCGCGTGGCGAAATAGGCGTCAGCTTCCGCATCCGTCACCGGCGCGACATTGCCCTCGATGCGGATCTGGCGGCGCAGCGATTTCCAGTGAAACAGCAAAGCGGCCTGGGCATTGGCCGCAAGATCGTCCGCCTTGCGGCTCTGCTGGTTGGTATAGAAGACGAATCCGTCGGGACCATGTCCCTTGAGCAGCACCATCCGCACCGCCGGACGCCCGTTTCCATCAGCGGTGGCGAGCGCCATCGCATTGGAATCGTTCGGCTCGGTCGCGCGCGCCTCGGCGAACCAGGACTCGAACAGGGCGAAAGGATCGGTGGCCATGCCCGGCCTTTAGCCGAGCTTTGCCGTACGCGAAACCTGCGCGCCGGCCAAAACGACGGAACGACTCCGCTGCTGGGGAATTGAATCGCCATCGCAATGAATCAATCGCGGAAGGAACCGGGCATGGCCGCACGCGCCTATTGGCAGGGACAGATCAGGCTCGCGCTCGTCTCGATCCCGGTCGAGATCTACGCCGCGACCAAGGCGGGCGCGCAGATCAGCTTCAAGCAGATCCATGAACCGACCGGCAAGCCGATCCATTACGAGAAGGTCGTGACCGGCATCGGCCCGGTCGACACCGACGAGATCATGAAGGGATTCGAATATCAGAAAGGCAATTTCGTGCTGCTCGAGCAGGACGAAATCGACGCGGTGAAGCTCGAATCGAAGAAGACACTCGAACTGACCCAGTTCGTCGACGCCGACGAGATCGACGTGCTTTATTACGAGAAGCCCTATTTCGTCGTGCCGGCCGACGACCTTGCCGAAGAGGCATTCATCGTGCTGCGCGAAGCGCTGCGGCGGACCAGGAAGGTCGGCCTGGGGCAACTGGCGATGCGCGGCCGCGAATATGTCGTCAGCCTGAAACCCTGCGGGCGCGGCATGGTGCTGGAAACGCTGCGCTACGCAGACGAGGTCAACAAGGCACAGGGCTATTTCCGCGACATCCCCGACACCAAGCCCGATGCCGATCTGATGGACCTGGCCGAGGCGCTGATCGCCAAGAAATCGGGCACGTTCGACCCGCGGGAATTCCACAACCGCTATGTCGACGCGCTGAAGGGCCTGATCGAGCGCAAGCGCAAGTCGAAGGGCCGCAAGATCATCGAAGATGATGGCGACGAGGCGCCAAAGCGCTCGGGCTCCAATGTCGTCGACCTGATGGCGGCGCTCCGGAAATCGATGGAGAAGTCGGGCAGCGCGGCGGCCAAACCGGCGGCGAGGAAGGCGTCGGCAAAGACGACGGCAAAGACGGCGGCAAAGCGCGCGCCGGCGAAGAAACGTGCCTAAGGCCAACGACCCACTCACGATCTACAATGCCAAGCGCGACTTCGCGAAGACCGCGGAACCGGCGGGAACACTCGCGCCAGGTCACGGCAACAGCTTTATCGTCCAGAAACACGATGCGACCCGGCTGCACTGGGATTTCCGGATCGAGGTCGAGGGCGTGTTGAAAAGCTGGGCGGTGACGCGCGGCCCCAGCCTCGACCCGGACCAGAAGCGGCTCGCAGTCCGCACCGAGGACCACCCGATGTCCTACGCGACTTTCGAGGGTGTGATTCCGGCGAGCGAATATGGCGGCGGCACGGTGATGCTGTGGGATCGCGGCACCTGGGCGCCGGTCAAAGGCAAGAGCGCGAAGGATATCGACAAGGGCCATCTCCATTTCGTGCTCGATGGCGAGCGGATGAAGGGCGAATGGCTGTTGATCCGCTTAAGGCCGCGCGGGAAAGAAAAGCGCGAGAATTGGCTGCTCAGGAAGATCGACGATGCCGAGGCGGGCGGTGCCGATGTGCTGGTCGAGACCGGACTGACCAGTGTGTCGACCGGCCGGACCATGGTCGAGATCGCGGAAGGGAAGAAGGCGAACCAGATCCCCTCTCAGTCAGCCCCGCGAAAGCGGGGATCCCGCTCCCTTTCAACCGTCGAGAAAAAGCGGGATTCCCGCGTTCGCGGGAATGACGGCAGGGCTCCGGGATTTCATGACCTCCAGCTCTGCACTCTGGTCGACAGCGTCCCGACCGGCAGCCAATGGCTGCACGAGGTCAAATATGACGGCTATCGCGCGCTGATCTCGATCGCGAAGGGCAAGGCCAGGGTCTTCACCCGCACCGGTCTCGACTGGACCGACAAGTTTACCGCCATCGCCGCAGCCGCCGCGAAAATCCCGGTAAAGAACGCCCTGATCGACGGCGAGATCGTCGCGTTCAGGGACGGCAAGCCCGATTTCTCCACCCTGAAGGACGCCATTTCCGAGGGCGGCGATATGACCCTGTTTGCGTTCGACCTGCTCGAACTCGATGGCGAGGACCTGACCGGCCTGCCCAATGTCCAGCGTAAGGAACGGCTGCGCCCGCTGATCGACGGCGCCGATGCCCGGCTGCAATATTCTGAGCATATTATCGGCGGCGGCGAGCAATTGTTCGAGACGATGTGCCGCGAGGGCTTTGAAGGCGTGGTCTCGAAACGCGCCGATGCACCCTATCGTGGCGAGCGCACCAAGGCGTGGCTCAAGACCAAATGCACGCAGCGGCAGGAATTCGTCATTGTGGGCTGGACACCGAGCGAGCGATCGCGCGGCTTCCGGTCGCTGCTGCTCGGCGTGAACGGACCGGACGGCCTGGTCTATGCCGGCAAGGTCGGGACCGGCTTCAGCGCCGATCTGATGACCGATCTGCTCGCCAAGCTACGCCGGATGGAACGCAAGACGCCGACTGTCGATGCGCCGCGCGCAGCGGTGCGTGGTGCGCATTGGGTGACGCCGAAGCTCGTCGCCGAGATCGCCTTTACTGAGACCACGCCCGATGGCGTACTGCGCCATCCGAGCTTTCTCGGCTTGCGTGAGGATAAGGCGGCGGCCGATGTCGTCGCAGAAAGGCCCGACCCTATGCCCGCCGCACCGGCAATCCATGTGACCGTCAGCAGCCGCGACCGGCTGATCTTCCCGGATTCGGACGTTACCAAGGGCGATCTGGCGGATTATTATGCGCAGCTGGCGCCGATCATGCTGCCCTGGACCGCCAACCGCCCGATCAGCCTGGTGCGCTGCCCGCAAGGCCGCGGCAAGCGCTGCTTCTTCCAGAAACATGATGCGGGCAGTTTCGGCGAGCATGTCCATCAGGTGCCGATCCGCGAGAAGGACGGCTCAACCGAGAATTATCTCTATGTCGACGATGCCGACGGGCTGGTGACCTGCGTGCAGATGGGCACGATCGAATTCCATGGCTGGGGATCGTCGGTCGCGACGCTCGAACAGCCCGACCGGTTGGTGTTCGATCTCGACCCCGATGAAGGCTTGGACTTCGATCTCGTCAAAAAGGCGGCAACGGATCTGAAGGAGCATCTCGCCGAGATGGGCCTGACCAGCTTCCCGATGCTGACCGGCGGCAAGGGCGTGCATGTTATCGTGCCGTTGCAGCCCGACGCCGAATGGCCGGCGGTCAAGGATTTCGCGGATCGATTTTCCCGCGCGCTGGCCGAGGCGGAGCCGGACCGCTTCGTCGCGACCATGTCGAAGGCGAAGCGCAAGGGTCGCATCTTCATCGACTGGCTGCGCAACCAGCGCGGCAGCACCGCGATCATGCCCTATGCCGCCCGCGCCCGATCCGGCGCGCCGGTTGCGGCACCGGTCAGCTGGAGCGAGCTGCGCGACCTCGATCGCGCCAATCGCTGGGGCGTTCGCGACGCCGCGGAGTTGGTCGAACGCGCCAATTCGCGCGCGCTGGCCGGCTGGGGCAGCGCCGATCAGGTCCTGCCAGATCTGTGACCAGGGATTTCAGCCTCAAGGGTTGGTGATGGCGACCCATTGCGGCACCGCCTCGCCCGATGCCGCCCTTTCTCCCAGTTTCAGGCAAAGATCGGCGATCGAGGCCCTGCTCACAAAGTTCGTCACGCCCATAGCGTCCTTCATCAGATGCGGCTCACCCGACAGATAGCTATTCGTCTTCGCGCGCTCGGTGAGGATTGGCGGCAGGATGAGAGTGGGCCGAATGAGCCCCGCGTCCTTCGCCGCCTCAACCTCCACCAGCTGCGTCTCGAAATCGGCCAGCGGCTTCGACCAGAATAATGTCGTCGCGACATTGACGAACAGGCGTGAAAACAAGCCGGTGATATATGCTCCGGTCGGGCCGAGGCCCCAGGCGGCGATACTGATGAACGGCGTCGCGCCCGGCTCGCCCGTGGCGGTGGCCTTCAATGCCCTCAAGGCAAACAGCATGTTATGCGTGCCGGTGGAGACCGCCGTATGCGGCGCCCTTTCCGAAGCCAGCATCACATAGACCACATCCGGCGTCGCCGCGCGTACTGCCAGTGTAATCTTGTCGGCTTCATGCAGCTCGCCGGTAACGACGCGCAGGCGCGGATGCACGGCGATCGCCGCCGGGAGCTTCGATATGGTGCGAACATAGACGGTCACAAAGTGCCCCCGCGCGAGTGCCTGCAACAGAAAGGGCAGGCCAGTGCGCCCGGTGGCGCCGAGCAAGAAGAGGCTGAGCGGCGCGGCGGTGATGCCGGTTAAAGGCTCGGCGGCGGTAGCGGAGAAGTGAGTCATGGCTTATCTTTTGAGTGAGTACATGCTCATTTATGGGTTTTACTGGGTTCATAGTCAAGGGAGAGGCATCAACCTCGCGCTCAGATGGCGATGAACTGAGCCGGCTCCATGAGCGACTTCCCCTCCCTCTTCGTTTCGAGCGAAGTCGAGAAACCGGCCACAAATGCTGCACGCAGTTTCTCGACTTCGCTCGAAACGAACGGAAGGGGAGGATTGCTTGCTTTACGTTTTACCCGCGCTCAGAGGCCGCCAGCCAGTTGCCGTGAAACCCGGGCGGGACACGGTGCGGCAAGTGAATGCTCGCCACTGGTTCACCCGCAAAGGACCGGGCATCGAGGATCACCAGGTCGGTGGTTTGATGCGGCAGGTCGACGACCAGGCCGATCACCCAGCCTTCATCCTCGCCCGCATCATCGCTGGCGGGCACGAACACGAACTCGCCCGGATAACGCCCTTCGCCGAAATCATGCACTTCGCGCCCGCCTGTCTCCAGATCATGCTTCAGGATGAAGGTCGCGCCGATGAAGCTCTCATCATGCTCCGGCAAGCCCAGCGTATAGGCATAGCGATAGCGCTGGCCGAAGCGGCGCTCATCGGGGCGGGGAAATTCCTGTGGCGTGGCATCGATCGTGCGGCGCTCGACCGTGCCGGTGGCCGGGTCGATCGTCCATCGTTCCAGCCCGCGCGACATCGCGTCCGGACCGACCACACTGTCGGCGAACATCGTGCCATAAACCACCGCGTCCATCACCACCCGGCCATCGGGCAGGTCGAACGCATTGGCGACATGGAAGATATAGCAGGGGTCGACATTGACCCAGATCGTCTCGTCGCCCCGGCCGCTGCGCGGCAACAGGCCGATCCGCGCCTGATGATCGGGGTTCCAGCGATAGGGGAAGCTGTGCCCGGCGATCAGCGACTTCATCGAGAAGGTGACGGGCAAGTCGAGGATCATCACGAATCGCGCGGTGATCGCGCAGTCATGGATCGAGGGTCCGTGCTTCACCTTGATCGGTTCTTCGCGCACCACCAACCCCTCGGGCGACAAGACGACGTGGCGGATCGTCTCGGGGTCGGTCGCTTCATAGGCGATGGCGTGCTGCTCGCCGGTGAGCGGGTCACGGTGCGGATGCGCCGTGAAGCTGCCGCTCAGCGTGTCGTCGAACGGGTTATAAGTCTGTTCGTCGAGCGTGTCCGACAGCTCGACGGGATAGCTTCCCGCCTCGACCAGCGCGAAGGTGCGGCCGGCGACCGCCAGCACATTGGTGTTGACCGTGTCGAAACCGCCATGGCGCGGCCCCGGCGCGGGGCGCCCGCCCAGCGTGTCGGCAACCCGCCGCGACCGGATCCAGCGGTTGCGATACCACAGCGCCTTGCCCTGCCGGATCGCAACGCCGTGCACCATGCCGTCGCCGGTGAACCAGTGATAGCCGGCAGGATCGGGCGCGACCGGGTTCGGCCCGATGCGCAGATAGCGGCCATCGAGCACCGCCGGGATCGTACCGGTCACCGGCAGATCCTCCAGCGTCAGTTCCGCGGCCATTGGCTGATGGATGCCAGTCAGGAAAGGATGATGGGCGTCGAGATCGAGCCGCTTGCGGTTGAATTCGGCGACAACGCCGATGCCTTTGGTCACCGTGCTGCGGATTGCGGTTTCGATCACGCCTGCCATTATGGCCTCCCATCAGGGGTTTCACGTCCAAAGTTGACGGTGTTCACATAGGGCGCAAAAGGTAACAGTGTCAACATCAGAATCCATAGCCCCGAAAAAAGCCTATCATCACGGCGATCTGCGCGCGGCGTTGATCGAGGCGGGCCTTACCTTGCTGGAAACGCGTACCGCCGATGACCTGTCGCTGCGCGAGGTGGCGCGCGCGGTCGGGGTCAGCCCAACCGCTGTCTATCGCCATTTTCCCGACAAGAGCGCGCTGATGGCGGCGCTTGCCGCCGACGGGCTGGCGCGGCTGGCGGTGGTGCAGCATGCGGCATCGGACGCGGCCGGCGGCGGCGTCGCCGGGTTCGGCGCGACCGGTGCGGCCTATGTCCGGTTCGCGCTCGCAAACCCCGCCTTGTTCCGGCTGATCTTCGCCAACCCCATCTCGCCTCATCTGCATCCCGACGGGCAGGAGGACGACGCGATGGCCTTTCTGCGCGCCAATGCCGCCCTGCTGGCCAAGGGGAAGGGCGGCGATGCGCAGGTCATCGCGCTGCAGGCCTGGGCAATCGCGCATGGGCTGGCGATGCTGATGCTCGACGGCCAGGTGCCGGTCGATGAAGCGCTGATCGACCGGGTGATCGACACCAACGCGATCCAGGGCTGATCCAGGGCGAGCGGCATCTCCGCTGCCCAGCCCCTTGCGAGAAACTCTGTCCTGAAAAGATGGTGCGTCACGCAGCCAATACGCCGGAATCGCTGTGGTAGATATCGGACAATCCGGTGTCCCATATCTCCCGGCCACCTGTCATCGCCGCCGCCCGGCATCGATTCACATATTGTTCGGGCCTGCTATCCCGGCAAGCATGAAAGAAGATTTGCGCGCGCACAAACGTCGAGACACAGCGATAATCCGTCGGGCGGACGCAACACTCTCCGCGTCCTCCGTACCACCGTGCGCGCCCTCGAACTGCGCCGCCAGCCATTTCCCGATCGCCCCGCCAGCGCCGGGGAAATTCCCGTATCGCTCCAACAAAATTCCCGTAGAAATTCCCGTAAATTCCCGTTCGGTGCTCAAAAAAGCATTTTCCCGTAGAGTTTCCCGTAACGACAGAAAATCGGGCAGCGGCGGCGGCGGCGACAAGCTTGTTGCACCCGCGAAGGGATTGTGGTCGAGTCACCGCGTAGTGCGGGGAATGACAATGGCGCGGACATATCCAAGACGCGGCCCGGCAGGGCGCGACCGATAGAGTCGATGGCCACCCTCGCCGCGCCTTCCCTGCTCGACGCGGGCACGCACGCCGCACGCTGGATCGCGGACTATTGCGGCCAGCAGTTCAAGGGCGATGTGCTGTGCGCACAGCATGACGACCCGGCCTGGACCGCGATGTTCGAGGAACTCGCCGCGGTCGCGGGCGACGACCTCGCCCATGCACGCGAGCGCGCGCAGCGTCACGCCGAGGATATCGGCACCGGCTTCCGCATCATCGGCGAGAGCGAGGAACGTCCCTGGCCGGTCTCACCCGTGCCGCTGCTGATCGGCAGTGAGGAATGGCAGGGCATTTCGGCCGGCGTGGTGCAGCGCGCCGAATTGATGGAGACCATCCTCACCGATCTTTACGGCGATGCGAAGCTGGTCGAGCGCGGGCTGATTCCCGCCGCTCTGGTCGGCGGCAGCCCCTTCTTCCTGCGGCCGATGGCCGGGCTGGTGCCGCCCGGCGGCCATCAGCTGCACTTCATCGCGGTCGATCTCGGCCGCGGACCGACCGGCGAATGGCGCGTGCTGGCCGATCATCTCCGCGCACCCGCTGGTGCCGGCTATGCGCTGGAAAATCGGCTGGCGGTGTCGCGCACCCTGGGCGGGCTCCAGTCGCGGCTCAATGTCGAGCGCCACGCACCCTTTTTCGCGGCGTTCCGCGACGGCCTCGCCGCGATGTGCCGCCGCGTCGAGCCGCGTATCGGCCTGCTCACCCCGGGCCGGTTCAGCCCGAGCTATACCGAGCAGGCGCATCTTGCGCGCTATCTCGGCCTGTTGCTGGTTGAGGGTGCCGATCTCGCGGTGCTTGAGGACAAGCTCTATGTCCGCACGATCGGCGGGCTGAAGCGGGTCGATGCGCTGTGGCGCCGCACCGACCCGCGCATGCTCGATCCGCTCGCGTTCGATTCGCATTCGAAGATCGGCGTCCCCGGCCTGGTCGATGCGATGGCGGCGGGCGAAGTGGTCATTTCCAACGCGCCGGGCGTCGGCGTGCTCGAATCGCCAGCGTTCGGCGCATTCCTGCCGCAACTCGCGATGCGCCTGACCGGCCGCGACCTGTTGCTGCCCAATATCGCCACCTGGTGGTGTGGGCAGGACACGGAACGCGCGCATGTGATCGAGGATTTCGACTCGATGCTGATCGGCCCCGCCTTCGGCGTCGCGCCGCTCGGCCTGCCCGATGGCCTGCCATTGCCCGGCGCCGAGATCACCGGCACGGCGCGCGACGCGCTACTGGCGGACATGGCACGCCGGCCGCAGGATTATGTCGGACAGGAGATCGTCCATCTGTCAACCATGCCGGTGGTTGCCGATGCCGCTTTGGTCGCACGCCCCTTCACGCTCCGAGTCTTCGCCGCGCGCGGCGCCGATGGGGCCTGGACGGTGATGCCCGGCGGTTTCGCGCGGATTGGCGAACATCCCGATCCGCGCGCATCGGTGATGGGCGAAGGCAGTTGGTCGGCCGATGTCGTGGTTCACGGCGCGGCCGAGGTCGATCCCGTCTCGCTCCTGCCGGCGACCGACTCGGTCCATGTCCGGCGCAATCCCGGCACTTTGCCGAGCCGCGTTGCCGACAATTTCTTCTGGCTCGGCCGCTACCTCGAACGCGGCGAGGCGCTGCTCAACGTGATCCGGGTGATGCTCGGCAATTCGATAGATGCCGATGCCGGCGCGGCGCTTGGGCCACAGACCGTCGGACGGCTGGTCGGCCTGATCGTTGCGGGCGGCGGCGCACCGCATCCGGCCAGCCTGCGCCGCGCCGACCTCGCCGCCTTCACCCGCACTGCGATGGAGGCGGAGCAGCGCTGGCACAGCGTCCGCGCGATCAACCGGCTGGCGTGCGGCATCGGGCAAGGGTCGCGCGACCGGTTGTCGGCGGACATGGTCAAGCTGCTCGACGCGCCCTTTCCGACGCGCGGCGGCATGCTCGACCGCGCCGGGTCGCTGCAACGCCGCTATGCCGCACTGTCCGGCCTGTCGGCCGAACATATGGGGCGGACCGCAGCATGGCGCTTCCATGACCTTGGCCGCCGCGTCGAACGCGCGCTGGCGGTGACCCGGGCACTGCGCGCCTTCGGCATGCCGCATGGCAGCGCCGATGACCTGTCGACCCTGCTCGACCTGGCCAACAGCCAGATCAGCTATCGGCAGCGTTACCTGACCGGCATCGCGCGTATCCCGGTGGTCGATCTGATCGCGCTGGATCCGGGTAATCCGCGGTCGTTGGCCTTCCAGATCGATCATATCTGCGAGCATCTCCGCGCCCTTCCGGTGCTTGAGGATGACGGCATGAACGAGCCGCAACAGGCGCTGGCCGCGCGGCTGGTCGCCACCGTGTCGACCGCCACCGCGGCGAGCCTCAACGATGACGTGCTGGGCGATCTCGAACGCGGCCTGTTCACTCTCTCCGACGCAGTCGCGCGGCGCTACTTCCTGCAAGGGGCGGAGCCATTGCGCGCGGCCGGGATGACGTTGGCGTGATCTACGATATCCGCCACGTCACTCGCTTTGATTACGGCGCGAACGTCAAATTCGCGCGCTGCAACTTGCGGCTCAAGCCGATCCACTGGTCCGGCCAGACGCTGGAAAGCTACCGCCTCGACATCTCGCCCTCGGGGCGTTTCGCGCCGGCGCGCGCGGAAGCCGGTCTCGCCAACGTCATGCGGCTGGTGGTGGAGGAGCCCGTGCGCCATCTCGTGATCGAGAGCATCTCGCGTATCACCGTCGATCGCCCGGTGCCGATGCCCTCGCCCGCTGACCCGAGTCTGGCGCAGATCGCCGCCGCCGCCCGGGCCAGCCGCGACCCGTCGCCGGCCGGTCCGGCAAGCTATATGTTTCCCTCGCCGCTGATCCCCCTCGACCGCGACATTGCCGACTGGTGCGCGGCCGATCTCGACCCCGACCGGCCCTGTCTCGACGCCGCGATCACGCTCGCTCGGCGCATCCAGCAGGAATTCGAATTCGACGCCGCGGCGACCCTGGTCGATACGCCGCCGCACGACGCGTTCCTCAAGCGCCGCGGCGTGTGCCAGGATTTCGCGCAGATCATGATCACCGGCCTGCGCGCCGCCGGCCTGCCCGCCGCCTATGCCTCGGGCTATATCCGCACCATTCCGCCGCCCGGCCAGGAACGGCTGGTCGGCGCCGACGCGACTCATGCCTGGGTGTTGCTGTGGTGCGGGCCCGATCTTGGCTGGGTCGGGGTCGATCCGACCAATGGCATCTGGATGGCCGGCGACCATATCGTCATGGCGATCGGCCGCGACTATGCCGAGATCGCGCCGATCGACGGCATCGTGCTCGGGTCCGGTGCGCAGAAGATGCATGTCAGCGTCGATGTGGCGCCAGTGGTCGCTGCGATGGCCTAGCGAGAACGCTGCACGAATTGCACTCGCCCGCCGAATACCCCAAATAGGCGCCGAAGACCTGAACCACCGGAGCCACAATGGCCGATCCTTACGCAACGCTGGGTGTGCCGCGCACCGCCAGCGAGGCCGACATCAAGAAAGCATATCGGAAGCTCGCCAAGGAGCTGCATCCCGATCGCAACAAGGACAACCCCAAGGCGACCGAGCGATTTTCGCAGGCGACCAATGCCTATGACCTGCTCACCGACAAGGATAAGCGCGCGCGCTTCGATCGCGGCGAGATCGACGGCGACGGCAATCCCGCCTCGCCGTTCGGCTTCGGCAATGGCGGCGGCGGCCAGGGCGGTTTCAAGCCCGGGCCGGGCGGCGGGGCCGATTTCGGTTTTGGCGGCGATCCGTCCGATGTGAACGACCTGTTCGAGGGGCTGTTCGGCCAGTCGTCCGGGCGCGGCGGTTTCGCCAGCGGCTTTGGCGGCTTCGGCCGCAATAAGCCCCAGCCCAAGGGCGCGAACATCGCCTATAAGCTGACCGTGCCCTTCGTCGATGCCGCGACCTTGGCGCCGCAGCGCATCGCCCTTGCCGACGGCAAGACGATCGACCTGAAGCTCCCCGCCGGGGTCGAGAACGGCACGCAGATGCGGCTTGCCGGCAAGGGCCAGGCCGGCGCGGGCGGTACCGGTGACGGCATCGTCACGATCAACGTCCAGCCGCACCGCTTCTTCACCCGCGTTGGCGACGATGTGCGGATCGACTTGCCGATCAGCCTGTCGGAAGCCGTGCTTGGCGCGTCGGTGCGCGTGCCGACGGTCGAGGGTGCGGTGATGCTGACCGTTCCCGCCGGCTCGACCTCGGGCAAGACACTGCGCCTGCGCGGGCGCGGTTTCCACGGCAAGGGCGGCACGCGCGGCGATCAGCTCGTCACGCTGATGGTCGACCTGCCGGTTGGCGACGACGCGCTGGTCGAGTTCGTGCGCGGCTGGAAGGACCGCGACACCGGGAACCCGCGCAGCGGCATGGGCGTCTAAGCCCTGTCGTGAAGGACGTCTCCCCCGAATCCCCCGAGCAACGCCTCCAGAGGCACGACAAGGGACGGCTCAAGCTGAGCCGCCATCTCGCCTTTGTCCGCCCGGGCAGTTATGCCCGCGAAGTGGTCAAGCGCGTCGCGATCGGCGTGTTCAACGACGGGTTCGTCCATGCCGGCAACCTTGCCTATCTGTCGCTCCTGACACTGTTTCCCTTCTTCATCGTCGCCGCCGCGGTGGCACGGCTGTTTGGGCGCACCGAGGAAGGACTGCACACCGTCGATGCCTTTCTCCATACTGTCCCGCCGGGCGTCGCCGCGGTGCTGCAGACGCCGATCCATGACGTATTGACCGCGCGATCGGGATCGCTGCTCTGGTTCGGCGCGATCGTCGGGCTATGGACCACCGCGAGCTTCACCGAGACGATCCGCGACATCCTCCGCCGTGCATATGGCGTGCAGTTTGTCCGCCCCTTCTGGCAATACCGGCTCTGGTCGATCGGGCTGATCCTGGCCTCGCTGATCCTCACGCTGGTCGCGTTCAGTTTCCAGGTCATGCTGCTCGCGATCGAGCAATTCATCCTGCGCGTCCTGCCCTTCGCCGCCGATGCGGCGAGCATCGTCTCGCTGACCCGGATCGCGCCGGCGATCGCATTGTTCATCGCGCTCTATATGCTGTTCTATTCGCTCACCCCGCGGAAGTATCGTGAGAGCAAATGCCCGAAATGGCCCGGCG
>NZ_JBOHHW010000030.1:0-64792 GCF_050725575.1 Sphingomonas sp.
TTGGCAAACAGTTCCTGCGGGTCACGACCAGCCAGAAGCTGGTCCAAAACGTCCTTGTCGATTGCCATATCGATGGTCCTTTCTCTTCCATCTATATGACCTCACGCACAAAATTCCTGACAGTCCCTCGATAAGCGCATCGACTACACAATCCTTGTTTGATCCGGGCGTTTCACATGACCCAGGAACGTCGCTGACGATACGATAGGCGAGCGTCAGCGGTTGGTTGTACCGACTCATTTGGTCCTCGGCGCACACGATACCATAGGCCGGACTGCTACCGTCCATTCCTGCCGCGCGAATAAGCCCCCAGTCGCCGCGTTGCGCGGCCAGCGTCGCATCACCGGCCGGATCGGGACGCTGAGCGCGGACTGCTGTGATGACACGAATCTGGCTCGCTGCCCGCGCAGTTTCGATCAGCTTATCGTTTTGTGATCCATCTCCGCGGCAAATTTGTCCTTTGGGTAAGACAGGATGCGGTCTTTGGCTGGCGGAAGTAACTCCGGCCAGAAGGAGCATAGCGGTCGCTGCAGTGGCTTTCGACATGGCTCGCTCCCGTTTTTTCTCAACTTGAGAGGGAAGAGTTGAGGAAAGTTGAAGCCAGTGCCTCACCCCACAGTAACAAAACTATCCATTACCCGCTTGCGCCCGGCCGCTTCGAAATCAATCTCCAGCTTGTTGCCCTCAATCTCGGCAATCTCGCCATAACCGAACTTCTGGTGAAACACGCGCATCCCGACTGCGACATCGCTGCGGCCCTTATTCCCAATACTTACCGCGCTCGCGCGGCTTTCCACCACCCGCGACGGCTCGCGCGTAAAGGTGCGGCTGGTGAAGCTGCCGCCCGGGTTTACCCCTGCTGCGCGCTGCCAGCCCGGGCCTCTCCCCGTGCCGCGTGCGACATCGGCGAAGGGGTCGGCGCGTTCAGACCAGTTGGCGCGCCACAGGCTTTCGCCGCCCGACATGCTGCTTTCGCTCTCGGTATGCGCTTGCGGAAGTTCGGCGACGAAGCGCGACGGGATGCTGCTGGTCCATTGGCCATAGATGCGGCGATTGGCGGCGTGGATGATCACCGCGCGGCGCCGGGCGCGGGTGATCGCGACATAGGCGAGGCGGCGTTCCTCCTCCAGGCTGGCGAGGCCGCCTTCGTCGAGTGAGCGCTGCGAGGGGAACAGCCCTTCTTCCCAGCCGACCAGGAAGACGGTGTCGTACTCCAGGCCCTTGGCGGCGTGGATCGTCATGATCGTCACCTTGGCCTCTTCCGCCGCGGCCTCATTGTCCATCACCAGGCTGACATGTTCGAGGAACGCGGTCAGGCTGTCATATTCCTCCATCGCGCGGACCAGTTCGGTGAGGTTCTCAAGCCGGCCGGCGGCCTCGGCGGATTTTTCCGCCTGCCACATCGCGGTATAGCCGCTTTCGTCGAGGATCTGGCGCGCCAGTTCGGGGTGCGGCGTGTCGTTGGCAAGCGCACGCCAGCGCGCCATGTCGCCGACCAGATTGGCAAAGGCGCGCCGCGCCTGCGGGGTCAGTTCGTCCGTATCGAGGATGCGCGCGGCGGCGGTGGCGAGCGGGATCTGCTCGGCGCGGGCCAGCTGGTGCACTTTCTGCACCGCCTTGTCGCCAAGGCCGCGCTTGGGCACGTTGACGATGCGTTCAAAGGCGAGGTCGTCGGCCGGTTGCGCGACGACGCGGAGATAAGCGAGCGCATCGCGGATTTCGGCGCGTTCGTAGAAGCGGAAACCGCCGACGATGCGGTACGGCATGCCGATCGAGATGAAGCGGTCCTCGAACTCGCGCGTCTGGTGCTGCGCGCGGACCAGGATGGCGATGTCGTCGATCGACTTGCCGGCACGCTGGCAGCTTTCGATTTCCTCGCCGACGCGGCGTGCCTCTTCCGGCCCGTCCCATACGCCGATCACCTTGACCTTCTCGCCGTCGGGCTCGTCGGTCCACAAGGTCTTGCCGAGCCGGCCGCTATTATTGGCGATCACGCCCGACGCGGCGCCGAGGATGTGCGGGGTGGAACGGTAATTCTGTTCCAGCCGGATGATCGCCGCGCCGGGAAAGTCCTTCTCGAACTTCAGGATATTCTCGACCTGCGCGCCGCGCCAGGAATAGATCGACTGATCGTCATCGCCGACGCAGCAGATATTCTTGCGCTCCTGCGCGAGCAGACGGAGCCAGAGATACTGGACGCTGTTGGTGTCCTGATACTCATCGACCATGATATATTTGAAGCGGCGCTGATAATCGGCCAGCACCGCGCGGTCGCGTTTCAATATGACCAGCATATGCAGCAGCAGGTCGCCGAAATCGCATGCGTTGAGCGCGATCAGCCGTGCCTGATAGGCGGCGTAGAGTTCCTTGCCACGGCCATTGGCGTAGAGCTCGCTTTCGCCGGCATCGAGATCGGCCGGGGTCAGGCCCTTGTTCTTCCACCCGTCGATCAGGCCGCCCAGCGCGCGCGCCGGCCAGCGTTTCTCGTCGAGATCGGCGGCGGTGATCAATTGCTTGAGCAGGCGCAGCTGGTCGTCGGTGTCGAGGATGGTGAAGTTGGACTGCAGTCCGACCAGCTCGGCATGGCGGCGCAGCATCTTCGCGCCGATCGCGTGGAAGGTGCCGAGCCACGGCATGCCCTCGACCACATCGCCGACCAGCCGCCCGACGCGGTGGCGCATCTCGCGCGCCGCCTTGTTGGTGAAGGTGACGCTGAGGATCTCCGACGGCCAAGCGCGCTTGGTGTAGAGCAGATGCGCGAGCCGCGCGGTCAGCGCCGCGGTCTTGCCGGTGCCGGCGCCGGCCAGGACGAGGGCCGGCCCTTCAGTGGTCAGCACGGCCTCGCGCTGCGGCGCGTTGAGGCCCGACAGATAGGGCGGATCATCGGGGGAAGGCGCGGGAAGACTCATCGGTGAACAGGTAGGGAACGCGCGCAAAGAGAGCAAGCCGGAAGGACTTGCATGGCGGCGGCGAGTGTGGAACAAAACAGGAAACAATGAGGGAATCGACGATGCCGACCGGACAATGCCATTGCGGCGCGGTGACCTATGAGACGACGGGCGAGCCGGTCTATCATGCGCTGTGCCACTGCGACGATTGCCGCCGCGCGGCGGGCGCGCCGATGGTCGGGTGGATGGCCTTGCTCGACGGGCAGGTGACGATCACCGGAGAAACGGTCACCTATGCCTCGTCCGAACATGGCCGGCGGCAATTCTGCGGCAGGTGCGGGACGGGGCTGTTCTACACCAATGCGCAGGTGCTGCCGGGGATCATCGATATCCAGTCGGCGACGCTCGACGATGCGGGGAGCCATGCGCCGGCGATTCATGTGCAGGTGGCGGACAAGCTTGGCTGGGTCGACGGCATTGCCGATCTGCCCGCGTTCGAGCGCTATCCGGCGCAATGATTCTGGCGGTGCCGTGAGTGACTTGTCCGCGCGTGAACGCTAGCTTGCCCGCTGGACACACGCAGAGGGCATAGCAATGGACGTCGTCAAACGCTGGCACGACTATATCGAGAGCAATGACCCGGCCAAGCTCGACGCGCTGATCGCCACGGATGCGGTGTTCCTGTCGCCCGCGGTGCACCGGCCGCAGGCGGGCAAGGCGCTGGTGATGCATTACCTCCGCGCGGCGATGGTTGTGCTCAACAATGACAGCTTCCGCTATGTCGATGAATGGCATGGCGAAGGCTCGGCGGTGCTTGAGTTCGCGCTGAGCATCGACGGGATCGAGATCGAAGGCGTCGACATGATCCGCTGGAACGAGGCCGGGCTGATCACTGAATTCAAGGTGATGCTGCGGCCGCTAAAGGCATTGAACACAGTGATCCCGCTGATGGCGGCGGTGCTTCAGGGCGAGGCGGCCTAGGCCGGTTCGACCTTCGGCGGCGGGCGCGTTTCCCGATTCAAGGTTGGCGTGGCACATGGCAGTAAGCGTTTGGACGGGAGCCGCTCAAGCCTCCGGCGCGCTCTTTCTCATGACTGGATAATGGTGAATGGCCTTGCTGGCTGTTCCGGCGATTAACAGCCAGAAAAGCTGGCTGTTCTTTGGCTGTTACCTGGCTGTTATTCAATAACAGCCAGCCAGGATCAAGCTACTGATAATTAACCGAAAATAGAGGCCTTGAAAGTCGATTTGGTGGTCAGAAAAAAATATCTCAAAATAACAGCCAGGAACAGCCAGCAAATCGCCTCTGGCGGGATCCGCTGAATGGTCGGCTGGGCGGTCGCCGGGCTTGACCGGCGCGGTGCGCCGCGCGAACGCTGCGGCATGACTAGCCCCATGAATGCGCGCCCCATGATAGGGCACCGCCGCGTGCTGCTCGCCAGCCTGATCGGCACCTCGGTCGAGTTCTATGATTTCTATATCTATGCGACCGCGGCGGCGCTGGTGTTCGGGCCGCTTTTCTTCCCGTCGGAGAGTATGTCGGCGCAGCTGATGCTGTCCTATGCCAGTTTCGGGCTGGCCTTTTTCGCGCGGCCGCTGGGGGCGGCGGTGTTCGGGCATTTCGGCGACCGGCTTGGGCGCAAGTCGACGCTGGTCGCCTCGCTGATGCTGATGGGCGGATCGACCGTGCTGATCGCTTTCCTGCCCGGCTATGCGCAGATCGGCTGGGTCGCGCCGTTGATCCTGTGCGTGCTGCGCTTCGGGCAGGGGCTGGGGCTGGGCGGCGAATGGGGCGGGGCGAGCCTGCTCGCGGTGGAGAATGCGCCGCGCGGCTGGGAGAATCGTTACGGCATGTTCCCGCCGCTCGGCGCGCCGATCGGGTTCATCGCCGCCAATGGCTTCTTCCTGCTGCTCGGCGTGCTGCTGACCGACGCGCAGTTCCGCGACTGGGGCTGGCGGGTGCCGTTCCTGGCCAGCGCGATCCTGGTCGGGCTGGGCCTGTGGGTGCGGCTGAAGCTGACCGAGACGCCGGCATTCCTCGATGCCGTCGCGCATGAGACTGTGCCCAAGGTACCGATGGCGACGCTGCTGCGCACCCATCTGCGCCCGACGATCGCCGGCACGGTCGGCGTGATCGCGTGCTTTGCGCTATTCTACCTGACCACTGCCTTTGCGCTGAGCTACGGCACGACCACGCTGGGGCATGGCCGCCAGGCGTTTCTCGGGCTGGAGATCGGCGCGGTGCTGTTCCTTGCGCTCGGCGTGATCGTGTCGTGCGTCTGGGCCGATCGCCGCGGCGCGACGGCGATGCTGAAGCTCGGTTTTGCGGGGTGTGTGATCGCCGGCCTGCTGATGGGGCCGATGCTCGGCGCGGCATCGCTGGTCGTGGTGTTCGCGTGGCTCGCCTTCTCGCTGTTCGTGATGGGCTTTGCCTATGGACCGCTGGGCGGGTGGCTGCCGTCGCTGTTCGAGCCGGGGGTACGCTATACCGGCGTGTCGGTGGCATTCAATCTCGGCGGGATCGTGGGCGGGGCGCTGGCGCCGATCTTCGCGCAGATGCTGGCCGATCGGGGTGGGCTGAACCTCGTCGGTGCCTATCTGGTGGCGGCGGGCGTGCTCAGCCTGGGCGGATTGATGCTGCTCAATTCCCCTCGCGCTCGCGAAAAGAGTGTTTAGGCCGCCCGCAGGATCGTCAGCTTGGCCTTGCCATGCACTCGCTCGACATCGATCGCGAAGCCGTCGACCGCAACCGTTTCGTCGCGCGCGGTTTCGATGCTGATCCAGGTCGCCGGGCCGGTCCAGCCGAGGCGCGACAGCTTGTCGAGCGCCACTGCGCCGGCGCCGGTGCCATAGGGCGGGTCCATCAGGATCAGGTCGAGCGGTTTCGTGACCCGCGCCAAAGCGAGCACCGATTGCGGGCGGACATCGCCCTTGGTCTCGAGCTTGGCGAGATTGGCGCGCAAGGCGTCGAGCGCGGCCTTGTCCTGCTCGACGAACACGCAGCTCGCCGCACCGCGCGACAATGCCTCCAGGCCAAGCGCGCCCGAGCCGGCGAACAGGTCGGCCACTGCCAGTTCCTCGAAACTGCCAAGGCGGCTGGTCAGCATCGAGAACAGTGCCTCGCGAGTACGATCGGCAGTGGGGCGGGTGGCGTCGCCCTTGGGCGCGATAATCTGGCGGCCGCGCCAGGTGCCGGCAATGATCCGCATGCTTTACTTCCGGGTTTTTGGTGGGCGCGCCGGGCCACCGGGCTTGCCGCCGCTGCGCGGTTTGGTCGGGCGCGAGGAGGGACGGGCATCGTCCCGCGGCGGTCGGGCCGGGCGATCGCCGCGCGGCGCGTGCGCATCGGGCTTGGCGCGGACGTTGCGGCCGAGCTCGGCGTTGAACACGCGCTTCGGCCGGTCACCGTTTTCGCTGCGGGCGCCCTGTTTGGGTTTGGCGTCGTAGAAGCGCTTCGGCTTAGGCGCCGCGCCGCTGGTCGGGCGCGCCTCGCGTGCCGGGCGCTCGCCAGGGCCCGGGGTCGTATCGGGCGTCCACCCGCTCGGCTTCTGGCCCCGGGGGGTGCGCGGTGGCCGTGCGTCAGTGAAGGATTCGCGATCGGCACGCGACGCGGCAGCACGATCAATGCGCGGTGCGGGGGCCTTGGGCCGCGCCGGGCGCTTGTCGCCGATCGCGACCGGCTCCGGGCGCGGCGCCCTTGGACCGGCCGATGGCGCGCGTCGGTCGCCGGGCGCCTCTGCGCGGCGCGGTGCGGGCGAGGGCGCACGGCGCGCACCGGCGACGACCGGCGTCGGTTTAGGCCGGGCGCTGTATTTCTCGTCCTGCTTCAGCCGCTCGGGCGGCGGATTGCGCGTCGGGTTCTTGCGGAACACGACAACGTCATGCTGGCGCACTTCGCCGATGTCGCCCGGCGGGAGGTCGCCGAGTACGAACGGGCCATAGCGCGTGCGGATCAGGCGCGAGACCTTGAGCCCGAGATATTCGAGCACGCGGCGGACTTCGCGATTCTTGCCTTCGGTCAGGATCATCTCGATCCACACATTGGCGCCGGTACGCCGTTCGAGATTGGCGTTGATCGAGCCGTAGCGCACGCCCTCGATCTCGACGCCGTGGATCAAATCCTCAAGTTGCGCCTGAGTCACAGCACCATAGGCGCGCGCGCGATAGGCGCGCTCGACTCCGGTCGCGGGCAGTTCAAGCTGACGCTTCAGCTCGCCATCGGTGGTGAGCAGCAACAGCCCTTCGGTATTGAGATCGAGCCGGCCGACCGGCACCAGGCGCGGGAGATCCTTGGGTAGCTTGTCATAGATGGTTGGTCGTCCGCCCGGATCGCGTTCGGTCACCAGCAGGCCGGATGGCTTGTGATAGAGGAATAGGCGCGCGGGCGCGGCGGCCTGGACCGGATTGCCATCGACCGTCACGCCGGCGAGCGAGGTCAGGATCGTTGCCGGCGTATCGATCGCGACGCCGTTCAGCGCGACGCGGCCTTCCGCGATCATGCGTTCGACTTCGCGCCGCGAGGCGATGCCCGCGCGGGCGAGCAGCTTGGCAATGCGCTGGGAGTCTTTCGACGACTCCCTGGCTACGTCTTTTGATGGCTTATTCAGGGTCACATTCCGGCTGATACAGGCAAAATGCGGGGTGACCCGAAAAAAATGTTGCGGCAGATCGCGATGCGGCGCGTTAAGGGACGCAGGCGTAACGAGGTAGTAGGGAATTCTTCCCGGACCAATGTGTAGAGGCGGACCCCCGGACGATGTTGTTCGGCAAGAAAAAACGGCGAATTTGCATGCTGTTGATCGTGGAAGACGACCCTTTGGTTGCGTTCGACACGGAACATTTCCTGCGTGAAGCCGAATTCGAGATCGTCGCCACGGTCGATCGTGTCGTTGATGCGATGACGGTGATTCGCGGCGGGCACGATATCGACCTGGTCCTGGTCGATATCAGCCTGGCCGACGGCAGCGGAATCGATGTTGCGCGTGAAGCGCATGCGCACGCCCTGCCAGTGCTGTTCGTGACCGGCGATTGCCCGGCGGGCGGGCAGGATGTCGCGGCCGGATGCCTGGCCAAACCCTATATGCCGCGCGACCTGCTCACCGCGATCGAGGTGATCGAGGCCGTGCTCGAGGGCAAGAAGACCAAGCGGCTGCCGCATGGGCTGACCCTGTTCGCCAAGGTTGCCTAGAGGCTAAAGCCGCGCTTCCACTTCGTCATGGAAGTACCGCATCCCGGTTTCCAGCGTCCCCAGCGTCAGCCGATCGATCGCGCCTGAGCTGAGCCCTTCCTGACCAAGCGCGGCAGCACGGAAATCCTCCGAGGCGAACACGCCGCCGTCGAGCAGGTTCCAGCTCTTCTCCCAATGCGCCAGCGCCCTTTCGGTCGCGGGCGCCTCGGGGATCAGCATGAAATCTTCGATCAGCACACGGCCTTCCGACTGCGGCATCAGCGTCATCAGGTTCATGTAGTCGGGGCTGACGATCAGCACCGTGCCGGGGAACATCTGATAGGTATAGGTCATCGCCGCGCGCAGCGTCGGCCAGTCGTCCGATTGCGCCGCGGCGAGCGCGGCTTCGCGCCCGACCACCGATCGCTGATGCGGGCCGATGCGATCGCCGGTCGAGACGCCGTCCTTGAAGAACGGGCCGATCGTCGCAGCATGGAGTCGCTGCACGTGATAGCTTTCGAGGAACGCATCCATGATCAGCTTCCAGTTCGCCGCGACATCATGCGTGCGGCGACGGAACAGATACTGGCCGGCCATGTCGAAAGCGTCGAAATCATGGCCCAGCGCCTCGGCTTCGGCGAAATCGGCCTGTTCGTCGAACGCGAACCAGATCAGCCCGCCCGCTTCGCATGTCGGCAAGCGCCTGAGGCCGAATTGGGTCTTGTCCAGGCCCGGGAAGGCATCGGGCCGCGGCAGGCCGGAAAGCGCACCGTCGAGCGTATAGCTCCAGGCGTGATAGGGGCAGATCAGGCGCGGCGCGCAGACGGCTTCGCCGCCTTCGACCAGGCGCGTGCCGCGATGCTGGCAGACGTTGAGGAAGACGTGCGCCATACCACTTTTGTCACGGGTGATGAGCAGCGGCTTGCCGAATCCATCATGCGGCACGGCCATGTTTGGTTGCGGCAATAGCGCGGAGGGCGCGATGACCAAGGGCAGTTTCGAGAAGATCCGTTCCTGCTCGGCCGCATGGCGCGCAGGATCGGTATAGGCGGCCGCATCGATATGGGTGATGCCCCGGTTGGGGCGCGTGCCGCCATTCGCCAATATCGCGGCGAGTGCGAGTTGTCCTTCGGTTGGTCGTACGATCTTCACGGGTGCGTTCATCGACGCTTCCTCTCCCAGCTTTTCCCGCTAGTCTCTGCGTCTTGAGCGCGGGGAGCAAGAGTTTGATGGTTGCTGGGGTTGAAAGCGAACGCAAGGGCGTGCTCGCGACGATGGCGCCCTATCTGAGACCCCGTCCACTGGCGGCCTTATTGCTTGGCATTTCGAGCGGCTTCCCGCTCGCGTTGTTACTCGGGACGATGACCTTTTGGCTCGCCAAGGTCGGGATCGATAAGAAGACGATCGGTTTCGCGATCGGCCTGACCACACCCTATGCGCTCAAATTCCTCTGGGCGCCGCTGGTCGATCGGCTGAAGCTGCCGATCCTAACCGGACTGTTCGGGCAGCGCCGCGCCTGGCTGTTTTTCGTTCAGGCATTGCTGTTCGGATCGGTCTGGATGCTGGGCGCGAGCCAGCCCGAAATGCATCTTGGCATATTCGCCTTCTGGGCGATCACCACCGCATTCCTCGGCGCGACGCAGGATATCATCATCGACGCCTATCGTATCGAAATCCTGCCCGAGGACGAATTGCCGCACGGGACTGCGAACAATCAGTTCGGCTATCGTCTCGGTGCCTTTTTCGCCGGCGTCGGCACGATCGCACTGGCCTCGCCCGAGGGGCTCAATCTCGGCTGGGCGATGGCCTATGGATTGACCGGCCTGTGCATCATCCCCGGCATCATCGCCGCGTTCTGGGCCGGGCCCGGCAGCCATGACCGCGTCATCCCGAAGGAACGTCAATCGGTCGGCCAATGGCTGCAGGACACGTTGATCGGCCCGTTCGCCGAGTTCCTCAAGCGTCGGGGTGCGCTGCTGATCTTGCTGTTCGTGCTGGTCTACAAGCTGGGCGATGCGATGGGGCAGTCGATGCTCAACCCGATGATCGTCGAGCTGGGCTTTTCCGACACGGAATTCATCGCGATCAACAAGCTGATCGGTTTCTGGGGACTGATCGTCGGCATCGCGCTGGCTGCGCCGTTCATGGCCTGGCTGGGCATGGGGCGGGCGCTGTTCGTCTCCGGCTTGCTGATGATGTTCAGCAATTTGATGTTCGTTATCCTCGCGCTCCACGGCCATTCCAATACCTGGCTGATCATCGCCGTCGCGACCGAGCAGGTGACCAGCGGGATCGGTTTAACCGTGTTCGTGACCTATCTCTCGGGCCTATCGAACCTGGCTTATACCGCGACGCAATTCGCGCTGCTATCCTCGCTTGCGTCGGTCGGGCGAACCTGGCTGTCGGTGCCGGCAGGCTATGCCGCGGAGCAATTCGGCTGGCCCGGTTTCTGGATCATGACGATGGTCATCGCCTTGCCTGGCATGATCCTGCTGTGGCTGCTGTGGCAACGCGGCTTCGTGGTCGAAAGCGTGCGAAAAGCGCGCGAGGGCGCGCGGGCAGAAGCCGCCGAATGATCATCTATCTCGCGATCCTCGCCATTCAGGTGATGCTGATCATCGATGTGATCCGCAACGGGCGGAACCAGTTGTGGATCATGGCGCTGATGTTCCTGCCGGGGCCGAGCACGATCGCCTATCTGGTGATCGAGGTCTATCCGCGGCTGCAGGGCAATCGCCATGTCCGCACCGCGCGCGCGTCCGTCGTCGCGAAACTCGATCCCGAACGGGAGGTACGGGCGGCACGCGATGCGCTCGACCTCGCCGACACCGCCGCCAATCGCATCCGGCTGGCCGATGCACTGGCCGAGCTGGGTCGCTATGACGACGCGTTGCCTTTGTACCTTGAAGCAATCCAGCGCGGTCCGCTCGACATGCGAACCGGCGAGAAGCTGGCGCGCGCGCAGTTCGAGACCGGCGCGGCGGCTGAGGCATTGGCGACGCTCGATGCCAATCCCGCGCCGAGCACGCAAAGCGACCGCGACCGGCACGGCCTGCTCCGGGCGCGCATCTTCGAGGCGCTGGGGCGCAAGGAAGAAGCGCTGGCGCTCTATGCCGATCTGGTCACGCGCCTGCCGGGCGAGGAAGGCCGCTGCCGTTATGCCGCGCTGCTGCTCGATCAGGGATGGGAGAAAAAGGCCCGCGCCGTGCTGGAGGAAGTCGAGGGGCGGATGAAACGCCTCGACCGGCAGCAACGCGCGGCCGAGGCGGACATGTATCGCTGGGCGACGGAGAAACTCGCGGCGTTACGCGCGCGGGGTTAGGGTTTGATCCAGTAAGACGGCACCGGCCAGTATTGGCCGGCCGCCGGGTCGATCATGCCCCGGCATGATCTATAGGATGCCGGGGGCATCCTATACTCGGCGGCAGGCCAGCACTGGCCGGTGCCGCGCTTCAGCGGAGCGGGATCAAACTCTAAGCCGCGATCGGCCGGCCCGCATCGGCGAATGCCTGGGTCACCGCGGTCGCGCTGGCCAGCACGCCGTCGGCATGGCGCAACCCGAGCAGGTCGGCGAGCAGGAAATGCGCCGTTTCCGGGGCGGTTTCGGTACGGGCCAGGACAGTCAGCAATATGCTCTCGGCTGGCGTCATCCGCCCGCAGCAACACGGTGCGATCGCAATCGGACACTGCGCGGCGCTGGCGAGATCCGCCATGAACGCGCGCATCAGCACCAGCGGCCGGCGAAAACTCTCACCGAAGCCAGTGATCATCGCGTGCGTGGCCGGTGCATCGGACAGGCCACGCGCACCCATCCGGCGCATCGCGAACAAGGCAAGCCGGGCGTTGGGGCAGGGCGGCACCGCGTGCGGTAGCAATGTCGCATGGGTCAGGGCCGGATTGGGAGACGACATTGGAGCGGGGGTCATGGGGGGACTCCGTTGAGAACCCCATGATCGTCGCGCGTCCGTTATTGCAAGTCAATAGCAATAAGATCTAATCCGGTGCTTCATCGTTTTCGGCGAGCACTTCACCGGCCAGATAGAGCGAGCCGAGGACGAGAATGGTGGCCGGAGCAGTGAAATCGGCCACGATGGCGGCCAGCGCGGCAGCGGGATCCGGCGCGATAAAGGCCGGGATATCCATGGCGCGCGCGATGGCCGCGAGATCGTCCGGCGCATGGCAATCATGATCGGGGACCGGCACCGCATGAAGCGATGCGACGAATTCCCGGATCGGGGCGAGCAGCCCTTCGGGATCCTTGTTGGCAAGCATGCCAAGGACAAGATGAATGCGGGGGCCGTCACCGATGATCTCGCGAAGCGCCGCTGCCACCGCGATTCCTGCCGCCGGATTATGCCCGCCGTCGAGCCAGAGCTGGCTGCCCTCCGGCAGGAGCGTGGTGAGCGGCCCCTTGCCCAGACGCTGCATGCGCGCAGGCCAGCGCGCCGCCTTGGCCGCTGCTCGATAGGCCTTGAGGGGGATCGTCAGCTGATGCTGATGACGCAGCAGGGCGATGGCGAGAGCGAGGTTTTCGGGTTGATGCGGGCCGGTGAGCGCGGGAAGCGGCGCCTCAATGCTGCCAGCCGCATCCTGATAGGTTAGGTTCCGTTCGTCGGCGCTGAACTGCCAGACACCTCCAGCCGCCGATACGGACGTGCCGGCCGCCTGTGCGACGCCGGCGACGCGCTGCGCGACCGATGCCGGATAGCGCATGGTGACGAGCGGCACGCCGGCCTTGGCGATGCCGGCTTTCTCGCCGGCAATCTCTTCCGCAGTGTTGCCGAGAAAGGATTGATGATCGACCCCGAGCTGCGCGATACCGGTTGCGGCGGGGTTGGCGATGACATTGGTCGCGTCGAGCCGGCCGCCCAATCCAACCTCGATGACGCAGGCATCGGCCGGGGTGCGCGAAAAGGCGAGGAACGCGGCAGCGGTGGTGACCTCGAAGAAGCTGGCGCCGATGCCGTCGGCATGATCGAGCACTTCGCTGAGCAACGCGGCAAGCGCATCATCCTCGATCAATTTTCCGGCGATCCGGATCCGCTCGTTGAAGCGCACGAGATGCGGGCTGGTATAGACATGCGCGGTCAGTCCAGCGGCCTCGATCGTGGCGCGCAGAAAGGCGCAGGTCGACCCCTTGCCGTTGGTGCCGGCGACATGGAAGACTGGCGGCAGCCTGTCCTGCGGGTTGCCGATGCGGCCGAGCAGTTCGGTGACGCGGCCGAGGCCTAGGATATCGGCACCGGGCGAAAGCGACCAGAGACGGTCGAGCTGGATCTGCACCGCCGGAGAGGCGGAGGTGGCATGGTCGGGCATCAATTCCCCTCCGGCATCGATGATAGATGGACGAAGGCTATGCCGCCTTCTTCACGCAGAGATAGTCGATCACGCTGGCGAGCGTCTCGCGCAGGTCCTTGCGGTGCTTCACCATGTCGAGCATCCCGTGCTCGAGCAGATATTCGGCGCGCTGGAACCCTTCGGGGAGTTTTTCGCGGATCGTCTGTTCGATCACGCGCTGGCCGGCGAAGCCGATCAGGGCGCCGGGCTCGGCAATCTGGATATCGCCGAGCATTGCGTAGCTGGCAGTGACGCCGCCGGTGGTCGGATCAGTAAGCACAACGATATAGGGTAGGCCGGCATCGTGCAGCATCGCGATCGCCACGGTCGCGCGCGGCATCTGCATCAGGCTGAGAATGCCTTCCTGCATGCGCGCGCCGCCTGCCGCGGTGAAGATGATATAGGGGCAATTATCCTCGATCGCGTTTTCGACACCGCGCACGAACGCTTCGCCCACCGCCAGGCCCATCGACCCGCCCATGAAGGCGAAATCCTGCACCCCGACCACGGCCTTGTGACCGTGGATCGTGCCGCGAGCATTGATCAGCGCGTCGCCTTCGGACGTTGCGATGCGCGCCGCCTTGATGCGGTCGACATAGCGCTTGGTGTCGCGGAACTTCAGCGGATCGTCCGGCACCTTGGGCAGCGGGATGATCGTGTAGCTGCCCTCGTCGAAGACATAGGAGAAGCGGAGGATCGGCCCGATGCGATCATGATGGTCGCAATGCGGGCAGACATGGAGATTCTCCTCCAGTTCCTTGACGAAGGTCATCGTCCCGCATCCCTTGCACTTGTGCCAGAGATTGTCGGGCGTGTCCTTCTTGGCCGGAACCACGAACGAGAGCGCGTTACGGACGCTGGTGAGCCAGCTCATGCTAATTCCTTCCGTGCGGCGCGGATCGCCGTCGACAGACTTTCTATATAGGCGCGAACCGGGCCGGGCGCAGCCTCGCCATGTTCGGCGATGAGATCGACGATCGCCGAGCCGACCACGACGCCGTCCGCGACTTTGGCGATCGCCGCTGCCTGCTCGGGCGTCCGGATGCCGAAGCCGACCGCAACCGGCAGGTCAGTCGATGCCTTGAGCCGCGCGACCGCCTCGTCGATCGAGACCTGCGCTGCCTGTTGCAGGCCAGTGATGCCGGCGACCGAGACATAATAGAGGAAGCCGCTCGCGCCATCGAGTACCTGGGGCAGGCGTGCCGCATCGGTGGTCGGGGTGGCGAGGCGGATCGGGTCGATCCCGGCGGCGCGTAGTGCGGGGCCGAGTTCCTCATCCTCTTCGGGCGGGATATCGACGCAGATCACGCCGTCCACGCCGGCATCCTTTGCCGCAGCGGCGAACCAGTCGGCACCGCGAATGGTCATCGGATTGGCATAGCCCATCAGCACCAGTGGCGTGTCTGGATGGCGCGCGCGGAAGGCCCGGGCGATGGCGAGGATATCGGCGGTCTTGGTGCCGGCACCCAGGCTGCGCAGATTCGCGGCCTGAATCGCCGGACCATCGGCCATCGGGTCCGTGAACGGCATGCCGAGCTCGATCACGTCCGCGCCGCCCGCGACCAATGCGTCAAGAATCGCGGCGGTGGCAGCGGGTGTAGGATCGCCGGCGGTGACGAAGGTCACGAGCGCGGGGTGGCCCTTGGCGAAGGCATTGGAGAGGCGAGTCATTCGGCCCACCCCTGCATCGGCTTGGGCCAAATTTTGTCGAACAGCTTCGGCATCCTCAACAGTATCAAGACTGCCACGCTGCCGCTCAATCCACCAACCAGATGCCCCGGAAAGCGCATTGAGATCGCAACGGATATTGCGGTCAGGACAAGCAGGATTGTTGCGACAAAGGCAATTCGGGCGAGCGTCCGCTTCACATCGACACTCCCAGCGCTTCGGCGACGGTGAAGATATCCTTGTCGCCACGCCCGCACAGATTGGCGAGGATGATCTGGTCGCGGTCCATGTCGCGCGCGCGCTTCGCGACGGCGGCAATCGCGTGCGACGGTTCGAGCGCGGGGATGATGCCTTCGGTGCGGCACAGCAGCTGGAACGCGTCGAGCGCTTCGACATCGGTCGCGCTGGTATATTCGACCCGGCCGATCGAATGCAGCCAGCTATGCTCCGGCCCGATGCCGGGATAGTCGAGCCCGGCCGAGATCGAATGCGCCTCGGTGATCTGGCCGTCCTCATCCTGCAGCAAATAGGTCTTGTTACCGTGCAGAATGCCGGGCGCTCCGCCGGCGAGGCTGGCGGCATGTTCCTTGTCCAGGCCATGGCCGGCCGCCTCGACGCCAAGCATTGCGACATCGGGATCGTCGAGGAACGGGTGGAACAGGCCGATCGCATTGGACCCGCCGCCGATCGCCGCGACCAGCAGGTCGGGCAGGCGGTTGATCCGGCTGAGCATTTGCGCCCGCGCCTCGCGGCCGATCACGCTCTGGAAATCGCGCACCAGCTCCGGATAGGGATGCGGGCCGGCGGCGGTGCCGATGATGTAGAATGTGTCATGGACGTTGGCGACCCAGTCGCGCATCGCCTCGTTCATCGCATCCTTCAAGGTATGCGCGCCGCTCTTCACCGGGCGGACTTCGGCACCAAGCAGCTTCATGCGAAACACGTTCGGCGCCTGACGCTCGACGTCCTTGGCGCCCATATAGATCACGCAAGGAAGGCCGAAACGCGCGCAGACCGTGGCGGTGGCCACACCGTGCTGGCCCGCGCCGGTCTCGGCGATGATCCGGGTCTTGCCCATGCGCATCGCGAGCAGGATTTGCCCGATGCAGTTATTGATCTTGTGCGCGCCGGTGTGATTGAGCTCGTCGCGTTTGAACCAGATTTCCGCCCCTTTTCCTTCGGGCGCGGATTCGCGCAGCGCCTCGGTCAGGCGCTCGGCATGGTAAAGCGGGCTCGGGCGGCCGACATAATGTTCGAGCAGATGCTCGAACTGCGCCGTGAAGGCCGGGTCGGCCTTGGCGGCGCGGTATGCCTTGTCGAGATCGAGGACCAAAGGCATCAGCGTTTCCGCGACATAGCGGCCGCCGAAATCGCCGAAATGGCCGCGTTCGTCGGGCTGAGCCCTGAACGAATTGGGCGTGAGGGGTTGAGAAGCGTTCATCGTGGCGGGCTTTACCACCCTCGTCGTTGGTGTCGAGCGCGTTAGAGGGTTGCCACAGCCTTCAGGAAGGCGGCAATCTTTGTCTCGTCCTTGATGCCCGACGCGCTTTCCACACCGGACGAGACGTCGACCAGCGTCGCTCGCGTGCGGCGGATCGCCTCGGTGACATTCTTCGGATCGAGGCCACCTGACAGCGCCCAGGGCATCGGATGCCTGAAACCTTCGAGCAGACTCCAGTCGAACCGCACGCCCATTCCGCCGGGGAGTGCTGCGCCATCCGGCGTTTTTGCGTCGTAAAGGATGCGGTCCGCGGCCGCCGTGTAGGTCCGCGCGGCGTCCAGGTCGGTACGCGTCTTCACCGCGACCGCGGCCCATATTTCGAGGCCGGTGCGAGCCTTGATCTCGGCCACTCGCGTCGGGCTGGTCTTGTGGAGTTGCAATGCGTCGAGCCGGCCGGCGTCAATCGCGGATTCGATCTGGGCATTGTCGGGATCGACGAAGACGCCAACCCGGGTGACATGATCGGGTACGCGCGCGGCGAGCTGTGCCGCGCGTTTGCGCGACAGATGCCGCGGTGAGGGTGGGAAAAAGACGAAACCGACATGGCTCGCTGCGCCCTTGATCGCGGCATCAAGGGCTTCCGGCGTCGACAGGCCGCAGATTTTGGCAGTGATGGGCATCCCCGCCCTCTAGCGTCATTCGCGCGAAAACGTGACTCCCGTTTGGGCTTTGCGGGAGAGAAGAAAAAGCAGCGAGGTCGGGATCAGAGGGTTGCGCCGATGTCTCGTGCTGCCTGGTCGGGGTCTTCCGCCTGAGTGATCGGCCGCCCGACCACCAGGATCGAGGCGCCGGCATCGATTGCCTCGCGCGGCGTGACGACGCGCTTCTGGTCGCCCACGCTGCCATTGGCCGGGCGAACGCCAGGGACGACGAAGAACCCCTTTGGCCACAGCGCCTTGGCGGCGGCCACTTCGGCGCCCGAACAGACCACGCCGTCGACGCCCGCCGACATGGCGAGTTCGGTCAGGCGCATCACCTGCTCATGCGGATCGCCGACATAGCCGATCGAGCGCAGGTCGCTGTCATCAAGGCTGGTCAGCATGGTCACTGCGACGACCTTGGTGCCGGTCGGTGCGGCCGCCTTGGCATCCTCAAGCATCGCGCGGCCGCCGGCGGCGTGGACGGTGAGGATCGCGGGCTCAAGCGGGCGCAGCGCCATGATCGCCTTGGCCACGGTATTGGGGATGTCGTGGAATTTCAGGTCGAGGAAGATCGGCAGGTCGAGCTCTGCCATTTCGCGCACGCCGGCGCGGCCATTGGCCATGAAGAATTCCAGGCCGAGCTTGATGCCGCCGACATGGTGACGGATCCTGTTGGCAAGCGCATGCGCCTTTGCCATGTCGGGCGTGTCGAGCGCGGCGAAGATGCGGCTGCTCATGCGACGCCCGGCGGCACGGCGGTGGGGACGGAAGCGGGCGGCACTGAAGGTGCCGGCGACACCGGTTCAGGATCGGGAGTCAGGACCGGCGGCGGTGGTGCCGCGGTCGCGTCGCGCAGATCGGTCATCGTCCGCTGTGAGGTGGAAAGACGATTGCGTAAGCGCCAGAGCACCGCACGGTAATAGATCATGGCGGGCAGGAAGCCGATCAGGAAGGTGACGAGCAGCAGCAGCGGCAGGTTCACCTCGGCGATCAGCCCGCCCCACAATTTGAGCGGCACGGTGGTCCAGTTCCCAATCGTGAAGATCGCCGCGATGAAGGCGAGCAGACACCAGAAGAGGATTTTCAGGAATTGCATAATGCTACGCTAACGCGGGCGGCGGCGATTGGCCAGCCCATGCGGATCGTTACGGTGCCATATCGGTGCGGTTAACCGATCTCTTTTCGCAAGCTTTCGATCAGCGCAGTGATCGCGGTGAGCTTGGGGGCTTCCTCATCGAGGATCGCGTGGAACACGGCGCGCTTGATCGCGGCGATACGGCCGGGCTTCATACGGGTCGCGTCGGGCAGCGACGATACGACGATGTCGATTACCCGTTCCGACCCATGGAGGCGGCCCCAGAGATAATCATTCTCGCGGTAAGCGCGGCTGAAAAACGCGCCGAACGCATTGAACTGAATGCCCTTCAACGTCGCTTCGGCGCCACCGCCGCGGATCGATCTGGCGTCGTCGGGTGCGATGCGGTCGACCTTGACCGGGTCGAACTCGTCCAGCCCTTCACCCTGTAGTAGCGGCAGGGTCGCGACATCGAAATAGGGAAAGCCGAGATAGGTCAGGAGCATTGGCCGCTTTACCTCGCGCTGCAGGCCGGCAAAGGCATCGGCAAGCCGCTGTTCGGTCTGCTCGTCGAGCGTTTTGAGGTCGAGCGACGCGGCGAGCTTGTCGAGCAACGGCCCGGCATCGCCGCGCAATTGCCGCACGTCGCGGCGCAGCACGCCGTGATGCTCAGTGCGCTTCACGTCGAGATAGGCGGACAGCGAGATATAGATCGCCTCACGCAGCTGGCCGATATCGGCGTCGGCATTCTCCTCCTCCAGCCTGGTCAGGCGGCGCGCCATCAGGCGCAGCCGGCGAATGCGGAAGCCGAGATCATAGGTGCGCAGGAAATCGATCGTCGTCGCGCTCGCGCCGTCGCTGAACGACGGGGTCATGTCGTCGAATCCGCGTTCGCGTACTGCGGTCGCGATATGGCCGCGGATCGTTGCCCAGCGCTGTGGGCCGGGCTCGCTGCCGACATGGTAGAGCAGGTCAGTGATCAGCTCGATCACGCCGGTGATCTTGAGATGGCCATAAGCGACATAGCCATAACCGGCCTTGCTTGCCGCGGCGGCCTGAGCGCGACGGCGCCAATGGCCGAGCCGCGCGGGCGTCGGCGAATCGAGAAACAGGGTATAGTCGAACAACGATTCGACCTGGGCCTCGACCTCCGGGCGAATTGCCTCGACGATCATCCGCATCCGCTCGATCCGGCGCGAGCGCCCCTCGATCGCCTCGAGATTGTCGCGGATCGGCTGCTGGCGCGGCAGTTCGGAAACCGCGCCGAGGATGGTCTGGAAGAAGCTCGGCGCAGCCTGAGCCTTTGCGCCAAGGTTGAGCTTCATGCCGGGTGAGGGATCGATATAGACGAAGCGGCGGTCAATCTGGCGGCGCGCGGGACGTTCGCGCAGCGCATCGATTGCCGGCTTGAACGGCGCATTGGCAAGCACCGACCCGTCGATCAGCACCGCATCTTCCTCCGCCCCGATCGCGGCCTGGCGCGGCAGGATGCGCTTGAGAAATTCCTTGCGGCTGGGCCAGTCCATGCCGCGCTGCTTCAACACGCGGTCCATTTCCTTGACCGTGAAGGGGGGGAAGGCACCGGGGAAACTCGACGTGGCGCGGCCGGCAAAGGCGAGCTCGGCCGGATGGGCAAGCGTTTCGCCGGCCACGCCGTGATCGGTGAAATTCACCACCAGCCGGTGCTCGGTCTCCATCACTTCGGATGGCGAGTTGAGGCTCAGCCGTTCCGGGTGACCGCGAAAATCGGTCACGGTGACGAACAGGTCGAGCGGCTGGCCGATCGGTAACAGGCGTTCGCCTTTCGGCCCTTTTTCCATCGCGTCGAGCGCGTCGAGGATCAGATTGGTGAAGCGTTCGCCGCCAAAGGGCGGGGCGAACCAGCGTGAGCGGATGAAGTGCGACAGTTTCGCCCGAACCTCATCGCGCGCGCCGGCCTCGACCGTCTCGTCGATCTTGTCGCCACTGCGCCGTCCCGCCATCCATGCGATCGGCAGTGCCCAGACCTTGGTCAGTTTCGATGCCGGTGCGGCATCCTCCGCGATCAGTGCCTCGACATCGGCGGAATCGAGCCAGAGCTGAGTGAGCGGCTCGAGGCTCTGGCCAGTGGTGATCGCCTGGGCGAGGAACACGCCGTTCAGGCCGCCCGCGCTGGCCCCGGCGATGATATCGACCAGCACGCGCAGGCGAATCCCGGTCTCGTCCTCGATTTCCTGCAACAAGGCGCGATAGATGCCCTGGCTGCCGCTGGTCGGGGCCTGGCCGTCGAGAAAGGCGCGGCTGGCGCGGGCAAGCCGCCAGATCTCCTTGGAGATGCCGTGCATGTAGACCGCAAGACTGATGCCGCCATAGCAGATCAGGGCAAGGCGGAGTTCCTTTTCGCGCATCAGGCGGGCCCGACTTCGATCAATGCCCAGACCGGCAGATGATCGGATGCCTTGCGCGCCGCTGCGCTGTGATGGACGCCGCAATCCATGATGCGCAGCTCGCGCGACACCATGATCTTGTCGAGCCGGCCGACCGGGCGGCGGGCGTGAAAACTCGGACCGGTCGCGGCGAAGCTGAAATGATGCGCGAAGTCGCGCAGGCAGCCCGATCCCGCGCTCCAGTCGTTGAGGTCGCCCATCATGATGGTCGGCCGTTTGGTGGCGGAAGACTCGACATGGCTCAGGATCGCATGCGCCTGGCGCCGGCGCCACAACCCCGACAGATCGAGATGCATGCCGACGATCCTAATCGGCGCACCATCGACTCGCACATCCGCCATCACCGCGCCGCGCGGTTCGAGGGTCGGCAAGTGGATCGCCTCGCAATCCATCACCAGCGCGTCCTTGCGCACCAGCAGGCCATTGCCGTGCCAGCCCATGCTCGCCGCGCGAATGCCGAACGAGACCGCTTTCCACGGGCTGTGTTCGTGGAGCAGGTGCGCGCTGATCACCGCGGCCTTGCTGCCGAAGCGCCGGTCGCATTCCTGCAGCGCGATCACATCGGCATCGATTTCGCGCAGTACCTCCAGGATACGCTCGGGGCTGCGGCGGCGGTCAGTGCCCACCCCTTTGCGCATATTGTAGCTGGCGACTTTTATGGGGCGGTTTGGGATCATGCAGGTAGGGAACGCCGCCCTTCGAAAATGGTGCCCAGGTCGGACGACGCCGCGACCGGGTGCCGTCCCTCTTTCCTCGGTTGGCCGTCTAAATCAAGCGGCCGCGCTTACGGAAAAGTGGAATAGCGATCGGCGTGGCTGCATGCGCGCTAGAGCGTTGAGCGTTTAATCGTACCCATATCCTGCGGCTGCGAAGTAGTTTCGGCATTCTTCTTGTGAATAGAGGTCGCAGATGCTGCCTACGGCTCGCCAGAGATCGTCGATGGTTCTGGCGCCGATGCGCCTGAGATGGGCTTTGAGCTTTGAGAAGGCCATCTCGATCGGGTTGAGATCGGGGCTGTATGGCGGGAGGAAGAGGAACCAGGCACCACGGCCCCTGAGGATTGCCTTGGCCTTGTCGCTCTTATGGCTTGGCAGGTTATCGAGGATGACGACATCGCCCGTGTCCAGTGTCGGTGCGAGCTGCGTCTCGACATAAATCTCGAAGATATCCTTGGTCATCGGCCGGTCAATGATCCAGGGGGCGGTCAGGCCGTCGCAGCGTAAGCCTGCGATGAAGGTCTGCGTTTTCCAGTGCCCGAACGGCGCGCGGGCTTTCAGGCGTTGCCCTTGAAGCGCCCGGCCGCGCAGGCGCGTCATTTTCGTCGTAGTCGCCGTCTCATCGATGAAGACCAGCCGGTGCGCCTGCTCACGCATGCGCGGCTGGCGATGCAGCCGCCATCGCCGCCGTGCCTCGCAGACATCATCGCGTCCGCACTCCGATGCCATCAGGGCTTTTTTTATATCTGAAGCCGGCGCCAAGCAGCGCCCGCGAGAGCGAAGCCGGATGCGCCACCGTCCTTGTCTCTGCTTCGAGCTTTGCCGCGAGTTCCAACATGCTGATGTCCGGTGTCGCCTCGACCCAGCGGATCAGCTTGGCCATATGCGGCGCAAGCTTGCCCGCCCCCGGTGGGCGCCCTTGGCGCGCCGGAGACGCCGACCCGGTCTTCGTTACACGCTGGAAAAGCTTGATCGCGCAACTCGGACTCACACCGAAACGTCGCGCCGCGTCACGACGTGAATGACCAGCCGAGACATGCTCGAATATCCGGTCCCGTAGATCGCTCGAATAGAACTTCCCCATGATCCACCTCCTCACCAGGATGAATCATATTTCCAGGAATGAAGGAATCCCAAAACCGATTCCTATTTCACGCTGACCGCTCTAGGTTGCCGCATGGTAGAAAGCGGTCGCGCAAAGGGGGAAGTGGGGCCGATCATGAGAGCAAGCGCGCGATAGTATAGCCGATTAATACACCTGCAAAACCATTTAGAAGAAAGCTTTTGAGAAACGCCGGCCAGAAGCTGGAGATGAAACCTTTCCGGAATGCTGGATCGTGCCAACCTTCTTTTATTTCCCGTAGGTCGTCAAACAGAGTTGGTTTTTTCATATGGCCATTCCCCGCGTTTCGGTGATGGTGAAAATACTCCCTTTCTGAAGCGCGCCATGCCGCCGTCATCGACACACATAACCGTGCCCGCCGTCACCGCACACACGGTAGGCGCCATCGTCCAAGCGGCGAAGATGGAAGCGGCGCTCGCTGTCCTCGGGCAAATAGCCATGCGCGATATATTTAACCGTCAGAACCGGCGACGAGACATGTCCGCTCACAATGCGCGTCACGCGAAGGCGGGCGGTCATCAGGCCCTGGTATCCGAGCTGGTCGAGCGCCTGATAATCCAAGTTTTTCTCTATTGTGCCGAACAAGACAAGGTCATTCGCCTTGGCGTCGCCGCGTGCTCCCGCGCTCGGGGCAACGCCCAGAGCAAGAATCAGTGCCAGCAAGTTCAGCATAGATCTCATCCCACGATTCATAGCCCTAATCAGAAGGTCCGCTAGTGGGTCGCCGGCAGACCGTCTGCTTTGATGCCCGATCCTCTGTCGTGGTTGAATCGCCACTGGCGACGGAGCTGGAAGGAACGACGTCGGGAGATATGTTACACCGAATGTACCGTATCTTTTTCCGCCGCCGTTTGGATGGATGGCTAATATATAAATATATATCAGATACTTAAAATAAAAACTTACTCGGTCGCTCTCGGTGTCGTGCGGATCGAGGTTTGGCTCAGGTGCTCGACGAGTGGCGCTCCCCGGATGCCATCTCTGCTATCCGAACCCTCAGGTCACGCCTGCGCGGCGGGCGCTGATCGGCGCGCTACATTGGACCGGCGCCTAGGCGCGGATGCGGTGGATGAATGCCTCGACGATTACGCTGAACCGCCGGGGGTCGTCGAAGGCGCGCGCAGCGAGCATCGCGCCGTACACCGCCGCCATGAACGTCTCCGCTTCCATCGCCGGCGACGCGGTAAGTTTCATCGTGCCCTGCTTGACGCCGAGCGCAAGCACCAGCTCGAGCCATTTGGCGAGGTCGACAAAGTGCCCACGGACCGACCCAACGATCTCCTGCGGCAGGCTCGGCAGCTCCGCGGCGAGGATCGCGGCAAGGCAGAATGGCGCGGTCTGGTCCTTGATGCAGCGCTCCCAATAGCCGGTGTACATCAGGAGCTGCTCCATGGCGTCGGGCGAGCCCTGGTCGAGCGCGGCGATCAGCCCCTGAATCCCGGTGCGCGCCTGCTCCACGACGGCGACGACCAGATCGACCTTGGAAGGGAAGTGGTGGTGTATGCTTGCGTTGCGAATGCCGAAGCGCTTCGCCAGGTCGGCATAGCTGAAGCCGTTATACCCGCCCTGCATGATCAGCTGGGCAGCACCAGCCACCAATTTTCCTGCCGTTTCGCCCAAAACCGCACTCATGTTACCTACCTTCTGATAGGTCGATATATTTCACGACCAAATGATTGCAAGCCGAAGAGCCAGGCGGCGACCCTCATCGCATAACGTCGCCGTCACATCCGGCTGCCGCCCGAGCGCTGGTGCGGATGGGTGATGAATCCGGTTGATTAGTTGATGCCTACCTTCTAGTAGGTAGTCAACCAATCGGAGAAATCACCATGTCAACTCAACCCATCGACCAGCATCCCGCAAACGCGTCTTCCAGCTGGCTCAAGAGCTATTATTTCATCCGCTTCGCGGTTTCTGCGATCTGGGTCGCGCTTGCCTTCACGGTCGCGAAGAGCATGCCGGCGCTCGCCGCCGTCATGCTGGTCGCCTATCCAGCATGGGACGCGCTCGCGAACGTCATCGACGCCGGCCGGAGCGGCGGCCTGGGTCGCAACCGGAGTCAGATGCTGAATTTCGTCGTCAGTACGGTTACCGCGGTCGCCGTCATTGTCGCGCTCGGCAAGAGCATGAATGCGGTGCTTGTCGTGTTCGGCGCATGGGCCGCACTTGCTGGCCTGTTTCAGCTGGTGACCGGCGTCCGCCGCTGGAAGTCCGGTGCGCAATGGGCGATGATTCTCAGCGGCGTCCAGTCCGCGCTCGCGGGCATCTTCTTCGTCAAGATGGCTGGCGGGCCCGAGGCGGTCAGCATCACTGACATTGCCCCGTACGCAGCGTTCGGTGCCTTCTATTTTCTGATATCCGCAATCTGGCTGACGGTGAGCGACGCTCGCCGCGGTTCGAACCGCGCGGCGGCCTGAGAGCGTTGCGGAGAAGGGGGCCTTTCCTCCCGACCCTGCCGGGCACCCGATGCGCTGTGAACCAGTTGCGCCCGCCCCATTCATTCACGGGGTGGCCGTGCCGGCCTGTCCGGAATTGAGCAACGTTAAATCGACAAATGTGGAGCCAAGGCCGATCAGGATGGCTCGGTCGCGCTTTGGTTGCCATCAATCGGCGCGGCCTCAGTTGCGCGGCAGGTTCGGCGCGACATAACCCTCCTTCCCGTTGATGATCGTGCGCAGCACCCTGACCGATGAAATGCGGGCCGGCGTGATTGTGAAGACGTCGTCCGAGAGAATGACGAAGTCCGCCAGCATACCCGGCGCGATCCGGCCGGCTTGCTTGTCCTGGAAACCCGCGAACGCGTTGGCGTTGGTATAAGCGCGGACCGATTGGGCAACGGTGACACGCTCCTGCGGCTGCCAGCCATTGGGGTGGCGACCGTCAATGGTGCGGCGGGTGACGGCGGCGTCGATGCCGGTCAGCGGATCGAGCGGCGCGACCGGCCAGTCGGATCCGAAAGTCAGTGGAGCGCCGGCGGCGAGCAGCGAGTGAAAGGCATAGGTTCCCTTCAGTCGCTCTGCGCCGATGCGCTTTTCCGCCCAACGGCCGTCGTCGATCGCATGATAAGGCTGCATCGACGGGATCACGCCGAGCGTGCTGAAACGGCCTATCGCGGCGGGGCTCAAATGCTGGGCATGTTCGATGCGGAAGCGCCGATCCTTCGCCCCGTCTTCGCGCGTGATGCGCTGATAGGTATCGAGCAGCCAGTCATTGGCGCGGTCGCCTATGGCGTGGACGGCAACCTGCAGCCCGGCCCGGTCCGCCGCCTGGATCTGGCTGGCGAGAATGGCGGGATCGGCCATGGTCAGCCCGCTCGTCTGCGGCGCGTCGTCGTAGGGACGGTAGAACCATGCCGTGGTCGAGCCCAGCGATCCATCGACAAAGCCTTTGACACCGCCCCAGCGCAGCCAGCTATCGCCGCGCCCGTTCTTGCGGATGAACGCCGCGAGCTTCTCCCAATCCGCGATCGGCACAAAGGCATAGGCGCGGATCAGCAGCCGCCCTTGCGCCTGCGCCCGCCGCAACGCGTCCAGCGTCCGCCAGTCGCCGTCGCTCATATCGTGGATCTGAGTGACGCCATGCGACAGCGCCTCCTGAAAGCCGCGCTGCAGGGCGGCATCGACCTGTGCGTCGTCCGGCGCCGGGAGGATGCGGAAGACCGCGTCCATCGCCGTATCCTTGAGCAGCCCGGTCGGCTTGCCCATCGCATCGCGCACGATCGTCCCGCCGGGCGGGTCAGCTGTGGTCGCGCCAATCCCGGCCAGCTTCAGCGCGGCCGAATTGGCCAGGCCCATATGGCCGTCGAGCCGCCGCACAAAGACCGGCGTGGCGCCAGTGACCGCATCGATCCAGTCGCGCGTCGGTAGCACGCCGTTCCATAGTTCGTGATCCCAATTGCCCTCCAGGATCCATTCGCCCGGCTTGCCCTTCGCGCGTTGGCCGATCCGGCGGGTGAATTCGGCCGGCGACGCGGCATCGCGCAGATCGACGGCGGACAGCGCCAGTGACGCCTGAAGGAAATGGGTATGGTTGTCGATGAAACCCGGCGTCACCAGCCGTCCCGCCAGATCGACCCGCCGGGTCGCGCTATCCGCCAGCGCGGCGACCGTTTTATCGTCGCCGACCGCGACGATCCGGCCGTCCTCGACGGCCAGCGCCTGCACGAACCGGCCGTCGTCATCGCCGGTCCATATCTTGCCGTGCAGATAGACCGCATCGGGTGCGGCGATTGCCGGCGCGGCGGTCGCGAGCAGCAAAGCGGTGAGCAATGATCGGGATGTGACTTTCGGCATGCCGACTCCAAACATCAATAAAGGTCACGATAGAGGTGGCAGATGTCCGCATCCGCCAGGTCGGCGAGCCGCGCCATTTCCGCGCGCCGGACACAGAGCATCGTTTCGACAAAGGCAGGCGCGAACCAGCTCGAAGCGACGTCGTCCGCCATCCAGGCGGCGATTGCCGCCTCGAGACTGTCGGGCAGCCGATAGAGGCCGAGCGCGGCTCGCCGCGTCTCGTCCAGCGTGTCGGGATGTTCGGCGATGATCGCGGGCGGCGGCAATGCGCCGGTCAGTCCGGCGAGCCCGGCACGGATGATCGCCGCAAGCGCCAGATAAGGATTGGCGGTCGCATCGGCGGCGCGATATTCGATATTATATTGCGGCGCTGGATCACGGCCATGCGCTGTCGTCACCGGACAGATCCGCAGCGTCGCCTCGCGGTCGCGGTCGGCGAGCCAGGTCCAGGACGCGCTCCAGCTATGCGGCCGCAGCCGGTAATAGGAGGGAATGCTCGGCGCGCTCAGCAACAGCAGCGCCGGCAAATGGCGCAGCATACCCGCGCAAAACGAGGCCGCTCTGGCGGACAGGCCGGCGGACGCAGCCGGATCATAGGTAACCGGGTTGCCTGCATCGTCGAGCAGGCTGAAATGGATATGAACGCCATTGCCCACCGCCTGGGGCGCGGTCTTGGGCGCGAAGCTCGCGCTCCACCCCGCCACGCGTGCGGTCTCGCGGACGATCTCGCGGATCGCGACGGCGCGGTCGGCCGCCCGTAGCGGATCGGCCGGGGCACAGGTCAGTTCGAACTGGTCGGCACCGAATTCCGCGATCAGCACCTCGGGTTCGACCCCGGCCTCATCCAGTGCGGCGGCGAGGCGCGGCGCAAACGGATCGGCCCGGCGCAGCGCGCCCACCGACAGCGGATGGGCGGCGGGGAAATCCGCGCCGAAGACCTGGAATTCCTGCTCGAACGCGACGCGCAACGACAATCCGGTTGCCGCTTTCAACTCGGCCACCGCCGCTTTCAGGATGGTGCGCGGGCAACAGGACCAGGGCGTGCCGTCCAGTTCGACAATGTCGCCGATCACCATGTCGAACGGTGTCGCCGCGCCGGTCGCGTCGGTCCGGTAACGCGCCGCCGGATCGGGCAGCAGGCGCAAGTCGCCGGCCGAACCCCAGGGGTTGGCCTCGGCGATGGTCCCGAAAGCGGTCAGCGCCAGATTGGCCGGCAGCCAGCCAATGCCGGTCTGCATGTGTTGTTCGATCCGGTCGGCAATGACGAAGCGGCCGCGGGTGATCCCGGCAAGGTCGGTGGTGACGATCGCGGTCAACGGATAGGGGGCGACGGTCATGCGGCGGAGCCCATCGCGCGGAACCGATCGACCACGGTATCGGTGTCGGTGGTCCAGCAATAGCCGCCAAAGGCCGCCAATGCATTGGTGTGGCGATCCGGCGTGGTCGCGGCACAGGCGTCGGCGACGCAGGTCATGGCGAAACCGCGGTCCGCGCCGTCGCGGATCGCCATGTCGATACATTGATCGGTCATGATGCCGGCGACCACCACATGGCTGATGCCGATGTTGCGCAACAAATAATCGATATTGGTCGAATTGAACACGCCCGACGATGTCTTGGGCAACAGCATCTCATCGGGGCCGGACGTGAGCGCGGGCACCGGCAAGGCCAGCGGATCGTCGGGTGCGACATGGATCGGGGTCAGCTTGTGATCCAGCGAACGGTCGCGCCCGTCGCGCGTCAGGCTGCGGATGATGGTGTGGATCACCTCCACGCCGGCGGATCGCGCCGCCTCGATCATGCGCTGCTGGTTGGGGATGGCGCGCTCGCGCGTCTCGCGATGGAAATAATGCTCGGCGGTCCAGTCGGGATGGCCCGGATTGCGGCCAGGTTCGAGCCAGATACGCTGCATATCGACCAGCAGCAGCGCAGTGCCACCGGGCGGGAAGGGCGCGTCGCGGGAGGGTATCACGGCCATCAGGATTTTCCGGGGCCGGGGCGGCCGGGCAATGGAGCGGGGCCGGGCGTGTCGATCGTCACGGCATTGTGATCACGCAGCTTCTCCAGGCCGGCGACACGATGCTCCATCACCTCCTTCTCCCGTGCGACCAGATGGGCGACCAACGCCTCCATCTGGGCAACCGCGGGCGCGAGTGAATCATAAGGAGAGTCGACCTCGACAGAGGCGATGAACACGACCTCTGCAACGTCGGCGAGTGGCGACAGCCAGGGGTCGGTGAACAGGATGATGCGCACGCCGCGTGCCGCCGCCTGCCGCACGAAATCGACCACGTCGGTTTGGTAGCGGCGATAATCAAAGACGATCAGCACGTCTTTGCGCCCCATGTCGAGCAGCCCATCGACGCTTTCCGCCGAGAGCGGACCCAACAGTCCGACACCCTGGCGGAATTGCAGCAGATAACCCGCCAGCATGCCGGCGACGTGCCGGCTGAAGCGCCCGCCGACGATCTGCACCCTGCCGCGTGCGCCCATCACCAGATCGACCGCGCGTTCATAGGGTTCGGCGACGGCCGCTTCCGTTGCGTCGCGCAACCGGTGCGTCACCGACATCAGATAATCGGCGACCACGCTGCCGCCCCCGCCGGATGCACGCGTTTCGAGCATCATCAGCGGCGAGCGCAACCGCTCCTCGACTTCCTCGAGCAGGCGCGCCTGAAAGGCGGGAAAGCTGTCGAACCCCAGCTTGTTGACCAGCCGCACGACGGTTGGGTCGCTGACCCCGGCGCGCCGGGCGAGGCCGGAGGCGCTGCCGAGACCGGCGCCGGGATAATCCGCCAGCAACACCTGGACGATCTTCGATTCCGATGGTGTCAGCGTATTCTCGGCGCTGCCCAGGATTTCGCGTACCGAACCTGGTGCCGCGCTTTTTCCATCGGCTGTCATGGGCATGCCCTCTCCTTGCAGGTCTTCATTGGATCGGCAGCTCGATATAGCTGTCGTGGTAGATGCGTTGCGTCGCCGGGCGATAGGCCTGGGCCGGGGCATAGGCGATGTTCGGCACGAAGCTTTGCGGGTTGCGGTCATAAAGCGGGAACCAGCTCGACTGGACTTGCACCATGATGCGATGGCCGGGCTGGAAGACATGGTTCGCGTTGGGCATACGGATTCGATAGGGCAGGGGCTTGCCCGATAGGATCGGCTTGGCGAGCTCGAAGCTTTCGCGGTAGCGGCCGCGGAAGATGTCGGCGGAGACCATCAGCTCATAGCCGCCGAGATCGGGCTGCATCGGATATTCGTCCGGATAGACGTCGATCAGCTTGACCACCCAGTCGCTGTCGCTGCCCGTCGTCGATGCAACGAGGTGGGCGATGACTTCGCCCGAGACGGTGACTGGCGCGGTGAGCGGCGCGCTGGTGTAGCTCAGCACGTCGGGGCGCGAGGTAAAGGGCCGCTGATCATCGATCAGCCAGCGCTTCCAGCTCGTATCCGGCGCGTCATTGGGAACGATCGGCGGCACGCGATAGGGCACGGGCTTGGCCGGATCGGAGTTATATTGATCGAAGCCGCGATCGCCCGGCGTGTCGCCAAAGGCCAGGCCGGCATTGCCGGTCAGATACAGCCGCTTGGCCTTGGCGCTCGGGGCCGGCCAGGCGTCATAGGTCCGCCAGACATTGCTGCCGGTTTCGAATGCGCGCACCGGCGGGATCGGCTGGGCCGGTGCGATATCCTTGAGATAGCGATCGAAGAAAGGCAGCATCACCTGGTCGAGGAAATAGCGGGTGGTGTCCGATCCCCATTGGATCGGCCCGAGATGTGATCCGCTATCGCCATGGAACCAGGGGTCCTGCTGGCCGTGGAACCAGGGGCCGATGATCAGATAGTTGCGGTCATTGGCACGGTCCTGTGCTTCCATCGCGCGATAGCTGGCGGTCGGGCCGTAAATATCCTCCTGATCGAACAGGCCATGGACGGTGAGCGTGGGCACCGACATGGCTTTGCGCGCCAGCAGTTTGTCGACCGCCTGTTCCTGCCAGAATTCGGTATAGGCGGGATTGTCGATCAGCTTTTTCCAGGCGGGCAGCTGATCCATCCCGCGCGAGGCGGCCATCGCATTCGCCGATCCCGCCTTCAGATAGGCGGAATAGGCATCGCGCGATCCGAAGGGGAATTCGCTCGCGCCTTTCACGGTCGTCTGGCGATAGACATATTCGAGGCTGAACTGGCGGAACGCGCCATTGTGATACCAATCGTCGCCGATCCAGCCATCGACCATCGCGTTCATCGGGATCGCGGCCTTGAGCGCGGGATGCGGCTCCAATAGCGCCATCAGGCTGGTCCAGCCTTCATAGGACACGCCGATGATGCCGACGCGGCCATTATTGCCCGGCACGTTCTTGACCAGCCAGTCGATCGTATCCCAGGCGTCGGTCGTCTGGTCGACCGGGCCGGGATTGAGCGGACCGCGCGGCGGCAGGCTCATCACATAATTGCCTTCGGAACCATATTTGCCGCGCACGTCCTGATAGACGCGGACATAGCCATGCTCGATCAGCGGCGCGTCGGGCAGCGGCACTGCCGCCGCGCCGTTCGGGCTGTTGGGGCGCTGCGTCCAGGCGGGGCGATTGGCCGCGTCATACGGGGTGCGGGTGAGCACGATCGGCATTGGCCCGGCGGCATGTTTCGGCCGCCAGATGACGGTGAACAGCTTCACGCCGTCCCGCATCGGAATCATCACTTCCTGCTTCTCATAATCGAACAGGTCGGCCTTGGGCGCGAAATGGGCCGGTATTTCGCTTGGCAGCGATTGTTGCGCCGCCGCCGGGGCGGCCAGCAACCCTGAGCCGATAAGCAGCAGCCCCAGCGCCATCAATGTCGATCCTGTCCTCATGCGACTGGTTCCTTCTCGACGAGTGTTATGAAGCGCTGGATGAGCGAGGCCGATGCTGGAGCGGGTTCCAGGCCGGCAAGAAGCGACGAGACCTCGCAGCCGGCAGCCAACAGGCTCGGTGCGATCGAACGGGCGATCATGGCGACGTCATCGGCCTCGAATTCGGGGTGGAACTGAACGCCCCAGATGGTGGGGGTATAGCGTATCGCCTGAATCGCCAGCTTGCTTTCGGCCAGGATAAGGGCGCCCTCCGGCGCCCGCACGACGCTCTCGAAATGCGCCGATTGCGCGGTGAAATTAGCCGGCAATTGAGCGGTCAGCGGATCGTCCAGACCCGCCGGCGTGAGCTGGACTGCGATCGTGCCATATTCGGGACCGCCGGGCGTGGATGCGACGATGCCGCCGAACAGGTCGGCAAGGAGCTGATGGCCAAAGCACACACCCAATATCGGCAGGCCGTGATCGGCGGCACGCCGCAGCCAGTCGCGTGTCGCGTCGATCCACGGTTCCGGATCGGCGACCATCGCCGCCGCTCCGGTGATGATGACACCGCCAATATTTCCGGGGTCAGGCGGCGCTTCTCCATCCCAGACGCGAGTCACGACAAGCGAATCCGGGTCGAACACCTGCCCGGCCGCACGGATGAAGAAATCGGCCATGCCGCCCCGCACGGCATGAAGATCCGGCTGACCGGTCGCCAGGTCGTCGCATTCGAGGATGAGCAGAGGCTTGCCGGTCATCGGATCACCACATCATGAACGGGGCGACCGCGGCATCGGACACACGACCGTCCGCGACATCGGCGAGCGCCTGATCGATGATCGCCACACCCTCGCGCGATTCCTCTTCGGACAAGGTGAGCGGCGGCGTCAGTTCAAGGACATTGCCCTTCAATCCGACATAGAGGAACAGCGCACCCAATTGCCACGCGCGGTAGATCACCTTGGCCGTGGTGGAGACGGGCACCGGGGTCCTGGCCGCGCGATCCGTCACCAGCTCGATCCCGATGGCGAGCCCGCGACCGCGCACGTCTCCGATCATCTCGTGGCGCGCCGCGAGCGCCGTGAGCGCTGTCCGCAGGATGCCGCCGACATGCGTCGCCCGTGCGGGCAGTGCTTCGCGGTCGATCAGCCGCAGCACCGCGCGGCCGGCGGCGGTCGCCACTGGATTGCCTGCCGTGGTCTGTAGCGCGAAGGCCGGGGCATGGTCCATCAACTCGGCCGGGCCGACCACTGCGGACAGAGGCAGACCGCCGCCCAGTGCTTTGCCGAAGATGACCAGATCGGGCTCCAGCCCCTCATGTTCGAAGCAATGCAACCGGCCGCTGCGCCCAAGGCCGACCTTCACTTCATCCACCACGATCTTGATGTCATGCGCTCGGCAGCGATCCTGCAGCGCCTTGAGGAAACCCGGCGGCGGTACGATCAATCCGCCATCGGACATCAGCGGCTCGATGAAGACCGCGGCCACCTGTTCCGGCGGACAGGTCGTGGCGAACTGATAATCGAGCAGCGCAAGCACCTGATCGGGCGTGAAGTCCGGTCGATAGGGATCGGGGTACGGCAGCAAGACCAGGCCGGGTCGCGGCAGCGTGTGAGTCATTGCGGTATGGCCGCTGATCCCCATCGAGCCAGAAATATTGCCGTGATAGGAACCGATGAAGGAGATGAAGCGCGGCCGCTTCGTCGCGGCGGCAAGCACGCGTACCGCACAGTCATTGGCGTCCGAACCCGAATGGCCGAACCACACGCGACGCTCGCCGGTGCCTGGCGTGATCCGCAGCAACTCCTCGGCCAACGAGACGGCTTCCTCATTGGGATAGGCCAGCAGGCTTGCCCCCGCCATGTCGCGAGTGGCGCGGGTAACCGCCTCGACGATCTCGGGATGGCCATATCCGGCGATTGCCGGGCCGCACGAGGCGGAAAGGTCGAGCAGGGCGCGGCCATCCTCCTCGAACAACCGGCATCCCTCACCGCGTGCCACCGTGACCGGCGAGAAACGCAGCCGGCCGATATTGGCGATGACGCGCGCGTCGCGTTCGAACAATGATGACCCGCTCATTGTGTTTTTACACCAGCCAGCCAGGTATCGACCTGGGATAGCCCCGTGCGGCGCACTTCGTCCCTGTGGAGGATCAGCGAGCGTGCCCGGGCCGCGCTTTCCTTGCCGGGCGCGCCGATCCTGGCGGCGACGAACGCGGCGAGGCGATCTGCGAGCGCGGCATCCGCGCCCTTCTCTGCAATCATCGATACCAGGCCGCTGCGCTCGTACGAGCCGAATTTCGGCGTGAGCGCGTCGAAGCGTTCGGTGACGAAATCGAATACCTGCGCCGGGTGCCGCTCGGCGATCGTAACGAGCAATGTCGTGAATATCTGTGCCGGTACGGCATCGGTCGGCGCGAGTTCGAGCGCGCGCGCCACGATCGCCGGGTCATTGGCATTGGCCAGCGCAAGCAGATAGAGCCGCCGCTCGCCGCTGTCCCTGGATTTGGCCGCGAGGTCGGCAAGCTCGGTGAAGACCGTCGCATCGGCACCCGCACCGACCGCCATCAGCACCGCCTTGCGTACAGCGCCGGGCAGGAGAGCTGGATCGGCCGCCGCGCCGTGGAAACGTCGCCTGGCCTCGGCGATCGTTGCCGTGTCGTCGGTTTCGGACAGCAGTTCGATCAGTGCGTCGCGCAGCACGCCGGTATTGGCCGGCTCGCCAGGCCGGGCAGACCATCCGATCCTGGCCAAATGCGGGGCGAACTCGGCTCGGACGAAAGCTCGGAAGCGGGTTTGACCCGGCAAGCCCGTATAGAGCCGGTCGAGCGACCGGGCATTGTTGATCTTTCGCAGCAGCACCAGCGGATCGGATGTGGCGCCGACACGGCGGGCAAGGTCGAGATAGTCGGCAAAGGGAAGATAGCCGCCCTCCGCCAGCCCATAGCTGTCGTCGAGCAGGCCGAGCTGATCGGCGGCGGGCAGTTCGGCGAAACGCTGTTTGAGCGCGGCCAGCGAGGCGGGATCGTACCGTGTGCGGAAATAGGCGGTCTCACCGACATTGACCTTTACCGGGCCGCATCCGGCAACCTCCATCACAGCCGGTGCCGGACCGTGCACGATTTGGCGCGTGATCCTGCCGCTCCCCATCACGCTGGCGGTGACCGGGACATGCCACAGTTGCGGCTTCCTGGATGGGACATCGAGGCCGAAGCGATCCTGGCGCAGCGTCACCTGGGTCGTTCCGGACCCCGGTGCGCAGTGCGTCGACACCACGTCGATCAGCGGAACCCCGCCTTGTTCAGTGAAGTCGCGCGCGATCTGGGTGACGGGAAGATCCGACGCGGCGTCGAGCGCGCGCCAGAGATCGGCGGTGACCGCATTGTCATAGGCATGGTCGCGAACATGGGCGCGGATCGCCGTGCGAAACGCCTCCTCGCCGACCCACGCCTCGAGCATGCGGATGACCTGGCTGCCCTTTTCATAGGTGATCTCGTCGAAGGCGAGCTCGGCTTCCTCCAGCGTGTGTACCTGGCGGACGATCGGGTGAGTGGTTTTGCGGGCATCAAGCTGGAAGGCGCGTCCCCGACTGTCCGCGGCGAGCAGCCAGGGCTGCCATTCGGGATGGAAGTGATTCTCCGTCTTGCTCGCCATCCATGAGGCAAAGCCTTCGTTCAGCCACAAATCGTCCCACCAACGCATGGTGACCAGGTTGCCGAACCATTGATGGGCGACTTCATGCAGGACGATCTCATAGACGACCTGGCGATCGCGCTCGGTGGAAAAGACGGGGTCGATCGCGATGTAAGGTTCGAAATAGAAGATCGCGCCCCAATTTTCCATCGCGCCAAAATTGCCGGCGCCGGGCATGACGACGCTATCCAGCTTGGGCAGCGGATAGGGAATGCCGAAATAGTCATTGTAATAACTCAACGCGTCTGCCGAGGCGTCGAGAGCAAAACGCCCTTTTTCCGCTTTGCCGCGCTGAAGCATCATGCCGAGTTCGGTCGACCCCGCTTGGCGAGTGATCCGATCGAACTCTCCAACGCTGAAGAACAGCAGATAGGAACTCATCTTCGGCGTCGGCGCGAAGGAGACGCGCGTCCGGCCGCCGGGCAGTGCTTCCCGCCGGGAAACCGGCATGTTGGACACCGCACCGACGGCGCCGGTTGTGGTCAGGTCGATCGCGAACGTCGCCTTTAGGTCAGGCTGATCCCAGAGCGGCGCGAATTTGCGCGCGGTCGCAATGCAGCAGAGATGCGTGAACAGCATCTGCTTGGTCTCGCCCGACGGGGTCGGATAATCGACCTTGTACAGCCCTTCGACATTGCGGGAGATGCCACCGGTCCATGTCAGGGCGATCCGATGCGTCCCTTTTTTCAAGGATGCGGCAAAACCGAGGATAACACGCTGTCGCACCCGATCGTAGCGGACCCGCGCTCGCACGCCTCCTTCAATCCGGGCACTGCCGACGTCCAGGCCGTCCGCGTTGAGCACAACCTCGCGGGTCGGTTGCAGCACCTCGAAATCGAGCGTGCCCCGCGCTGCGAATGTATCGCGTGCGGGATCGGGTGTCACCGAAATCGCATAGTGGATGGGACGGGTATCGGCCGGCAGGCGCTCCAGTCCGTCACCACCGGCCGCCAGTGCGCTGGTCGATGCGACCATGCCGGCGATGACTGCCAGCATCCGCCATGTCCGCGTGTGCCGGTCGGTCATCATGCTATCCCCCCGCTTGTCAACCTTGCATCGCAGCACGGTGCTAGTCCCGATGCAATCTCCGCTGTCTCCGGTGCGATCACCCGGACAAGCCGGTCGGCCCAAGCTGCGATATCGTCGGCGCTGCCGAGGCCGTTATTGCGGATCTCGACCAGAATGGCGGGAATGTCCCGTTGGTCGCCATGGACCGGTATGGCATAATCGGCTTGCTTGCTCACACGATAGGGCTCGTTCGTTCCCACGTCCGGCACGCCGTCGGCTTCCAGCCGTTGGACGAGCCGTTCTCCGATCACGCGTGCGCCATCGAACAATATGCCAGCAGGCCAGGGCCGCGCCTTGCCCAGATAGACGGGCGTGAAACTATGGATGGTGAGCAACAGGGTCGGTTGCCCGATCGACATGCGCTGATCGAGATACGCGGCGATCCGATCGTGAAAGGGCGTGAAGATGCGTTGGATCCGGCGCGCCCGCTCGGCCGGCGGCAAGTCGTGATTGCCCGGGATATCGGTATCTTCCGAAAGCACGGGTATCGAGCTCGCCACATCCACCGGGCGATTGAGGTCGATCAGCAGCCGTGAATAGGTGGCAAGAAAGGCCGGCGCGTCGAGCAGTGCTGACAGCCGGCGGGTGAGGGCGGCGGCCCCGATATCCCATGCGATGTGACGCTCAAGATCGGCCGGCCCCAGGCCCAATCCGGCATATTCGACGGGAATATGGCGTGACGCATGTTCGCAGATCAGCACGATCGGCGATGTGCCGGTCATGTTGAGCAACTCGACAGGATCGGGCCAGTCCGTTGATGAGGCCGGCCGGCGGGCAGCTTCAGGCATGATCTCTCCGAATGAGGGGGTGCCGGCGCCGATGCGCGCCGGCGATGATGAAGCCGCCCACGGGCATGATTTCAGAGCCCGTAGCGCAATGTGAGGCCAAAGGTGCGAGGTCGGGTGGCGATGGTGTTGTCGCGCAGGCTGGGCGGCAGATTGCCCTCGTCCTCGATGCGATAATAATAGAGCTGCCCGCGCGTATCGAAGACGTTCTCGACGAACAGGACGACTTCGACCTTGTCGCTCATCTTTGCGCCGAATCGGGCATTGACGAGCGAATAGGACTTTTGCTCATGGCTCGAGAATCCGTTGAGCGAGCGGTCGCGAAACGAGTAATCGGCCAGCACATAGCCGTCATGGCCGGTAGGAAGCGGGAAGCTATACTGCGCGCTCGCTGACAGGGTCCATCTGGGCACTAGCGGCAGCCGATCACCAGCGAGTACGCCAATGTCCGGGTTGGAGCGGGTGAATTTGGCATCGGTATAACCGAGCGATCCAGTCAGGCTCAGCCGGTCGGTGGGGTTGAGGGTGAGTTCCGCCTCGACGCCCTGGCTCCGCGCCTTGCCGACATTGCCGATAAAGGTGAAACCGCATTGATCGAGCAACACGGTCTGCTGCACATTGGTCCAGTCGATCCGATACGCGGCGAGATTCACGCTGGCGCGGCGGCCGAACGACATTTTCGCGCCCGCTTCATAGCTCCACAGCTTGTCCGGCTGGAATTCGGTCGGTGCGGCGGTCAGGCCCAGTTCGGCCAGATCGGGCGAACATAAGGGCGTCGGGATTGCGCCCGCCGGGCCGCCGGGGCGGAAGCCCTTGGTCGCAGAGACGTAGAACAGCTTTTCCTTGTCGGGCTTGTAGCTAATCTGAAGCTTGGGTGAGAGGGCGGAGGCGGAACCCTTACCCACGACCGGGTCGAGCACGCCGTCATAATAGAATTGCGTGTCCTGGGTCTGCTTGCCGGTGAACCAGCGTACCCCTGCAGTAGCGGAGAGCGTGTCAGTGAAGTTGAACGTGCCTTCACCGAAAACCGCGAACTGCTGCTCCGTATTGGCCTGGGTGCCGTTGAAGAATGAAGGCAAATCGGGATCGCCGTCGGCGCGCGGGAAATCCTGCCAGAAGAATCGATCTTCCTTGAGATAAAAGGCGCCTACCACACCGCTCCAGCGATCCGTTTTGTAGGAAACGCGGAATTCCTCGGAGAAGCGCTTGCTGTTGATATCCTGCAAGGCGAGCTGGGTCTGCCCGGCCTCGATTTCTCCATAATGATAATAGCTGTTGGTATTGTCTTCGATCGACGAGAATTTCGCCCTGAAATAGGCGGTTGAGGAGAAGATTTCCCAATTGTCGTCCGTCCAGCGGATTTCGCCGCTGTAGAGCGTGAAATGGTTGCGCTCGGGCGTGCCGACCTTGCGGTCGTAGACGACCAGATCGCCATAGGCGCTGTCATAGCCGCTGCCGAAAGGGATTTTGGTGTTCTGGTGGAAGACGCTCGGGGTGATGGTCAGCTCCGGCGTCGGCGTGAACTCCGCCGCGACGCGCACGCCCCAACTGCGCTCGTCATTGATGTCTCGGTCGCGCTGCGATTTTCCCGAGGCGTCCGGCGCACGGATATTGTCGATATAACCGCCCTCGAACCGGTAATAACCGACGGCGCGGACCGCCAGCAGATCCTTGACGACAGGAATGTTGACAACCGAATTCAGCTCATAGCCTTCCTGGCCATGTTCGGTGACTTTCAGCGTCGCGTCGCCGCGATAGTCGAACAGATTTTGTTCCGGCCGGTTCATCACCAGGCGGATCGCCCCGCCCATCGAATTGGCGCCGTAAAGCGTGCCCTGCGGACCACGCAGCACTTCGATGCGCGCGATATCGAACAGCTTGGGGTCCATCACCGGAATGGGCGCGTCATCGATATAATAGGCGACGGTCGGAACGCCGTCGAAACCGGATTCGATACCGCGCAGGTTGACGCGGCGGCCGCCACGAATGTCGTCCCGAGCGCCCGCTGCCGACAGCGACTGGAAACCGAGGCCCGGAACGCGACGGACATAATCGAGGAAGCTATCCATGCCCGCGCGTTCGATCATTTTCTGGTCAATCGCGGTGATGCTGACCGGTACGTCGCCCAGTCGCACTGCTCCCTGCTTGGTGGCGGTTACGACAATATCGTCGCCCGATGGCCCGGCCTCCTGCGCTCGAGCCTCCGATTGCTGACTCTCTGTCTGTGCGTGCGCCGCAGTGGCGATGAGTGCGGCGAAGCCCGCCGCTGTGGTCGATCGGAGAATCCTCCGGCTGGAAATGCGCATCTTCTCTACCCCTCTTGGTGATCACCACGCCCCCTGGCGTGCGTGGTCCCGCCACCCCGTCCTGCAGCCTCTCCATCAAATGTAGGATTATCATCTTTTATGTGAATCAATTGTGAGATGGAGAATGTTTGATATACGACATTAATCCACATTATTCGTCAATAAGAAATATTTTCCACATTGACGATCGACGAAAATTCACTTCTAATCCGGCCAAATTCGACACGCGTGCATGGGGGCATGACGATGGGCGACACCGGCAGTCAGGATCATTTGAGGCTACGTAAAGATCTGGAATCGCGTCATATAATGATGATCTCGATTGGTGGGATCATCGGGTCGGGGTTATTCGTCGGCAGCAGCGCGGCGATCGCCGCGGTCGGACCGGCGATCATCGTCAGCTATGTGCTCGCTGGTGTCCTGGTTCTTTTTGTGATGCGAATGCTGGCGGAAATGGCAGCGGCTTCGCCGGAGGCGGGTTCCTTCACTGAATATATCCGGCTTGGTCTCGGCGACCGAGCCGGGTGCGTCGCCGGCTGGCTCTATTGGTATTTCTGGGTCCTGGCGCTGGCGCTCGAGGCGCTGTCCGGCGCGGCGATCCTGCGCTTGTGGATCGATCTTCCGGCCTGGCAGATCGGCTTTGCGCTGCTGTTCCTGCTGACCGCGGTCAACCTCTTTTCGGCCCGGGCATTTGGCGAGGCGGAGTTCTGGTTGTCGACGGTCAAGGTGTTGGCGCTGGTTGTCTTCATTCTGCTCGGCGGTGCCTACCTCACCGGACTAACCGGAGCGGGCGCTGCACCGCTCGATGTGTTGTCCGGTCATGGCGGGTTCGCCCCCTTCGGGATCAGCGCGATATTCGCCGGCATCACGACCGTTGTCTTCGCGCTGGTCGGCGCCGAAATCGTCACCGTCGCGGCGGTCGAATCGCGCGAGCCGGCTCGGGCGATCGCCCGGCTCACCACGACTCTGGTGGTGCGGCTCAGTCTGTTCTTCATCCTCTCGATGCTGATCGTGGTGGCGATCGTGCCGTGGACCGAGATTCGCCCCGGCACCTCCCCCTTCGGGTTGGCGCTGGTGCGGATTGGCATTCCGGGTGTCGCGCAGATTATGAATGCGATTGTGCTTGTTGCGGTGCTGTCCTGCCTCAACGCCGGTTTCTACGTGTCGTCGCGAGTGCTGTTCGCGCTGGCGGCAAAAGGGGATGCGCCGGGCTGGATGGTCCGCGTCGACGGGCGCGGCGTGCCGAGCCGGGCGGTACTGGTTGGCAGCACGGTTGCCTGCGGTGCGCTGGTTGGATCTATCGGCTTTCCCGAAGCGGTTTTCTCCTTTCTGGTCAACGCATCGGGTGTGGTCATGCTGATCATCTATCTGATGCTCGGGCTTGCGCAAATCCGCCACCGCCGCGCGATCGAGCGCGGTGCGCCCGATCGTCTGACCTTCCGCGTCTGGTTGTTTCCGTGGAGCAGCTATGCGGTGCTGGCCGCAATCGTCGCGATCCTGCTGTCCATGGCTTTTCAGCCTGATCTTCGGCCGCAGCTCTGGTCGGGGCTGGCGCTGACCGCATTCATTGTCCTTGTCGCGGCCGTCCGTCGGCCGGTCAGGCCGGCACCGACCACGCCCGTTCCACATCTTTCGCAGGAAATCGCACGATGATCGGAGATGATATCAACCTGTCCCGGCGGACAGTATTGGGCGGGATGGGGTTGGGCGGATTGGCGGCGGCTGGGAGCGCTTCCGTCGCCGCGGCGGCATCCGCGGCCATGCCGGCCGGCCGACATTGGGATCATATCGTGGTCGGGGCCGGTGTCTTCGGCGCCTGGATCGCCTGGACGTTGCGCCGTCGTGGCGCCAGCGTGCTGCTGGTCGATGCCTGGGGGCCGGCGCATAACCGTGCTTCGTCGGGCGGGGAGACGCGGCTGATCCGCACCGAGTATGGCGGGGACCCACTCTATACGCGCATGGCGTGGGATTCGCTGGTCGAATGGCGCGCACTGTCGCAGCGGCACGATGATCCGATTTTTCATCAGGTCGGTGCTCTCTACATCTATCCCGAAACCGGGCCCGATATCGATCGCAGCGTTGCTCTGCAGCGTTCGCTCGGCATTCCGATCGAGACGCTGACCGTGCCCGATATGGCGCGGCGCTGGCCGCAGATCGATTTCGACGGCATCGCTGTCGGTGTGCTGCAACCCACCATGGGCGCGTTGATGGCGCGGCGGAGCGTGCAGACGCTGGTCGGCGAGTTCGTGGCGGCCGGCGGCGTCTATCGGCAATGCGCGATCGATCCGCCACGATCGGGCGGTGCTTCGCTTGACGCGGTGCGTACCGGCGATGGCGAGGAACTGCGTGCCGGACATTATGTCTTCGCCTGCGGTCCCTGGCTGCCCAAGCTGTTTTCGGACGTGATCGGCGCCCGGATCGTGCCCACCCGGCAGGACGTGTTCTTCTTCGCGCCGCAAGCCGGCGACACCCGATTCGAGGGTGCGCATATGCCCGCCTGGGTCGATATGAGCAGCAAGGATTTTCATTATGGTTTTCCGGATATCGAATCGCGCGGGTTCAAGATCGCACTCGACGCGCATGGGCCGCTGATCGATCCCGACACCGCTGACCGCCGCATCTCCGATCAGGCGCTGGCCGATGTCCGTGCCTATCTCACGCGGCGCTTTCCCGCACTGGCGCGCCGCCCGCTCGCCGAGGGGCGGTTCTGCCAGTATGAGAACAGCGATAATGGCGACCTGCTGATCGACCGGCACCCGCAATGGAGCAATGGCTGGATCGTCGGCGGCGGTAGCGGCCATGGCTTCAAACATGGCCCGGCGGTTGGCCGTCACGTCGCCGATCTCGTGACCCGCACGCGTCGGGTCGAGCCGCGCTTCGCGCTCTCCGCTCACGCACCCCATCACGGCGGTGCGAGTGATTCCCGATCCTGACATGGCCGACGCAGTAACACTGACGCCCGCCGATGGCCGCGCGCTGGAAAGGCTCGCGCGCGGCGAAAGCCTGATATGGTTCAACGACCGACGAACGGCATGGCCGGGACCGATCCCGACGTCAGTCGATACCATGGCGGCGGCGCGGCGCTGGCGGCGCATGGCGCCGTTGCTCGCGGCGCTGTTTCCGGCGGACGGGTGGGACGGCCATGTGCGCTCGGCACTGATCCGCTATCCGGCAACCGCGCCGGTCGATCGCCTCTATGTCAAATGCGATCATGATCTGCCGATGACTGGATCGGTCAAGGCGCGCGGCGGCGTGTACGAGATATTGTGCGTCGCCGAACGCCTGGCGATCGCCCATGGCCTGATCGGCAAGGATGCCGAATCCTGCGCGGCTCTGGCGAATGACGCGGCGCGAGCGTTGTTTTCGGACACCATGATCATGGTCGCCAGCACCGGCAACCTCGGCTTCAGCGTTGGTCTGGTTGCCCGTGCGCTCGGCTTCCAGGCGGAAATCCATATGTCGGTGGATGCCAAAGACTGGAAAAAGACCAGGTTGCGCGCGCTGGGCGCGACCGTGGTGGAGCATCAGGCAGATTATAGCGAGACGGTCGCCCGTGCCAGGCGAGCGGCAACCGAACGGGCTGCGTATTTCGTCGACGACGAGAATTCCCCGGCATTGTTTGCGGGCTATGTCGGCGCGGCGCGCGAACTGGCGGACCAGCTGGTTGCCGAAGGCGTGACGGTATCGCGGGACCGACCGCTCATCGTCTATATTCCCTGCGGAGTCGGCGGTGCGCCGGGCGGGATCAGCTATGGGCTGAGCGAGATATTCGGCGACGCCGTGTCTTGCGTCTGGGTTCAGCCGGTCGCGTCGCCCGGCATCATCGCGGCGATGATCGGCCGTCGCCCCGTTCCGGTCCAGGCCTTTGGCCTTACCGGCCTGACCGAAGCGGACGGCATGGCCGTCCCCTGCGCCTCGAATCTCGTTCTTGCGTTAGCCCATGACCGGTTCCACGCGGTCGCGGCGCTCGACGATGCGGCAATGGGTCTGGCGCGCCTGGCGCGAGGCAGGCCTGCGGCTCGAACTTTCCGGCGCGGCCGGGCTGGCGGCGGTGGCGCCCTTCATGGCGGAAGCGACCGGCATTCTGCCTGGCGCGTCGGATGCGACCCATATCGCCTGGACCACTGGCGGCGCCATGCTGCCCGATGCAGAATTCCGCGCCCTGCTTGATGGGCTAAGCACATGAGCGTCGGCGGGCAAGCCTCATGAGGACGATCTATTCGCCGGACCAGCTGCTTCACGATCCGCTGGGCGAGATCAATCGCGGTGCGCTCGTGCCGCCCTATGAATGCCCGCGCCGTGCGACCGGCGTGATCGATGCGGTGCGTGCCGCCAAGTGCGGCCCGATCGACGACGCAGCGGCCTTTCCGCGCGCTGCGATTCTGCGGATTCATCCCGAACATTATGTCGATTTTCTCACACGCGCGCATGGCGAATGGGCGGCGGCGGGCCGCGCCGGCGACGCGATTCCGCTCGCTTCGCCGATCCGGGGCTTCCGTAGCGATCGCATTCCTGCATCGCTCGACGGCCGCCTTTCCTATTACAGCTTCGACATCTCGACGCCGATTACCGCCGGCACCTGGACGGCAGTCCGCCGCACCGCCGATGTCGCCCTGACCGGCGCGCAAATGATCGCCGATGGGCATGATCGTGCCGTCTTCAGCCTTTGCCGCCCGCCCGGGCATCATGCCGGGATCGATTTCTTTGGCGGGTATTGCTTCATCAACAATGCAGCGATCGCCGCGCAATATCTGCGCGATGCGGGGGCAGCGCGGGTCGCCATCCTTGATATCGACTATCATCACGGCAATGGCACGCAGCAGATATTCTACGACCGCGCCGATGTCCTGTACGTGTCGATCCATGCCGATCCGGCGACCGATTTTCCCTATTTTCTCGGTTATGCCGATGAGCGCGGACAGGGGGCGGGGGAGGGGTTCAACCATAATCTGCCCCTGCCACAAGGCATTGGCTGGAGAGCCTATAGCGCGGCGCTCGATGCCGCGATCGCCACGGTCCGGACGTTCGGCGCCGATGCGCTGATCGTTTCGCTCGGGCTGGATGGGTTCGAGCGCGATTCCCTTTCGCATTTCCGGCTGCAGGCGGAAGACTATGTCCGGATCGGCGCAGCACTCGGGCGCATCGGCCTGCCGACAGTGCTGCTGTTCGAGGGTGGTTATGCGATCGACGATATCGGCGCGCTCGTCGTCAACGTGCTGCGCGGCTTCGAGAGCTAGACAATGACATCCGCTTTTCCATGGCTCCGGCCCGCACGCCCGGACGATGTCGATGCCGTGATGGCCATGGCGCGTGCCGCCGGACCGGGGATGACCAATCTCCAGCCCGACCGCGACGCGCTCGGCGCCATGCTGGCGGCGAGTGAGGCGCGGCTGCTGAAGGGCGGCGATGCGCTGAACGCGACGCCATTATGGTTCCTGCTCATCGCGGACGCCGCTGTGATCGGCACCGCCGCCATTTTCCCGAGTGTCGGTATGACCTGGCCGTTCTACAGCTATCAGCGCAACCGGCTGGTCAACGTGTCGGTGGCGCTCGACCGGTCGGTGACGATCGAGACGCTGACGCTCAACAATGATTTCAACGGCGCGGCGGAGGTCGGTGGTCTGATCGTGTTACCGCAGGCGCGCGGCATGCGGGCCGGGCGAATTGCCGCGCGGGGTCGTTATCTGTTCATGGCCGAGCACCGCAGCTGGTTTCCAACGCGAGTCATGGCCGAGCTGCGCGGATGGCTGGATGGCAAGGGACGCTCGCCGGTCTGGGAAGGGATTGGTCGCCCTTTTTACGGCATGGATTTCGATATGGCCGACCGCTTCGGCGGACGCCATGGCAATCAGTTCATCGCCGAGCTTGGGCCGCGCTATCCGATCTACGCCGATATGCTGCCATCGGCGGCGCGAGGCGCACTTGGCAAGCCACATGATGATAGTCGCGCGGCCTATGAGATGCTGCTTGCCGAAGGGTTTCTCGACGAAGGCTATATCGACATTTTCGACGGTGGTCCGCAGGTCTCCATTGGCATCGACCTGCTGCGCGGTGTGCGTGAGAGCCGGGTCGGCCTGCTCACCGCGACGGATCTGCCGCCGGGCGGCGGCGGCCATCTGCTGACGACCGGCGAGGGTGGGGCCTTTCGCTGCACACGGGGCGATGTCGTCGCGGCCGGGCATGAACTGGCGATCGATGCTGGGGCGGCGGAGCGGCTCGGAGTCAGCGTGGGTGATCGCGTACGGCATGTTGCGTTCTGATGGCCGGTACCGCGCCCATCGCAGCGAAGCGTTCGGAGGAGGAGGGATGACGGCAACAGTGTCGACCGGCCTGGAGCATTTCATCGAGAATGAAGATCAGCTTCGTGCGATCTATGGCGCGGCGGAAGATTTCGCCGTACGCAAATGCCTCGATCGTCTCGATCGGCACGCGCGCGCCTTCATCGCGGCTTCTCCCTTTCTGATCATGGCGAGCCATGACGGGCGTGGAAATACGGATTGCTCGCCACGCGGGGATTTTCCGGGCTTTGTGGAAGTGATCGACGATCATCATTTGTTGCTGCCCGACCGACCTGGCAACAACCGGCTGGATAGTCTGGTCAACATCCTCGCCTGCCCGACGATCGGCCTGCTGTTCCTGGTTCCGTCGATCCGCCAGACCTTGCGCGTAAACGGCATGGCGCGAATCACCTGTGATCCGGCACTGCTCGGAAAGCACGGCGTGGATGGCAAGCTGCCCAAGACCGGATTGCTGATCCGGGTCGAGGAGATGTTCCTGCATTGTGCCAAGGCGCTGATGCGGTCGCAGCTCTGGAAGCCCGATAGTTGGCCCGAAAAGGGCACGCTTACCTCGGCGGGCCGTATCTGGGCGGACCATCTCAAGGGCGGCCTCGATGCCGATACGCTTGACCGCAATCTTGAACGAAACATGCCGGGGAATCTTTGGTGATGTTCGCCGCCGTGTTGCGGCCGGCGGCGCGCCAATGGCCATCGGACTGGCTCACCAGATATGGGACACCGGAATGTCGCATATTTCAGGCGGCCGTCTCCGCGGGAAGATTGAGATATGGGACACCGATCTGTCGCGTATCTCAGCCGACAACTTCGCCGAGAATCTTTCATAAAAACATTATATATCAGATGCTTAATGAGATTAAAAAGCCCCAGTCTCCGCCTGATGCAATAGGCTTAGTCCAGCGGTCTCAGTAGATAGATCGCCGCCGCCGCGATGATGCCGCCCAGGCCCATCACCAGCGAAACGGTAAGCAGCCCATAGCCGCTCGCGAACAGCGTGCCAGCGAGCAGGGGGCCGAGTGCCGACCCGCCACGTCCGACCCCGATGACGAAGCCCGTGCCGCTCGCGCGCAGTTCGGCCGGATAGACGCGGGCAAGCAGCGGGTAGATGCCGACGACGCCGGCATTGATGAAGAAGGCGGCCACAGCGACGCTCAGCGAGAGCAGGGCGAGGTCGCGGAAGCCCAGCCCGAACACGCCGATCGCGACCACGCCGGCCAGCATCGCCCCGCAGATCAGCGACCTGAGCGGCAGGCGCTGGGTCGCAAGTCCGATCGCCAGCGCGCCAAGCAAATTACCGACATTCGCCGCGACCAGCACGCGCCCCGCCTGCGCCGCATCGAATCCCATGTCGACGACGATCTTCGGTACCCATTTCTGGATGTAGTAGAAGAAGGTGATCTGGGCGAAATAGGCGGTCGTCAACAGGATCGTGGTGGCGCGATAGCAAGGCAAGAACAGGGCGAGGATCGAGGGACGAGTAAGCTCGACCTCGATTGGCGGCAGCGCCTCGATTGGGGCGCTGCGCAGGCGGGTGAGGGTGCGGTTGATCGCGGCGAGCGCGTTCTCCGGGCGGCGGGCCAGCAGCGACTCGATCGATTCCGGCAGCAGGAAGAAGGCGAGGGGCAGCGCGATCAGCGTCATTATGCCGCCGAACAGGAAGACCGTGCGCCAGTCGCCGCTTCCTGCGAGCAAGGAGGAGGCGACCAGCCCACCGAGGATCGCGCCGGTCGAATAGCCGGCGATGTTGAGCACCGTGTTCAGTCCTCGGCGGCGGCTGTTCGAGAATTCCGCGACCATCGCACTGGTGGCCGAGAGCATGCCGCCGATGCCGAGCCCGGTGAACAGGCGGATCGCCGACAGCATCCCGACGCCCGTCGCATGCGAAGCGGCGAACATGCCCACCGCCATCACGCACAGACAGGCAAGGATTGTCGGGCGCCGCCCGATCCGATCGGCGAGATTGCCGAGCAGCACCGAGCCGGCCGCCATGCCGATCAATTCCATAGAGAGCACAATGCCCAGCATAGCCTTGTCGACGCCCCACTCCTTGGCGATACCGGGCGCGGCGAAGCTGATTGCCAGCACGTCGAAGCCGTCAAGCGCGTTCAGGCTAATGCAGACCGCGACCACGGCGATCTGCGCCAGGCGCATGGGTTCAGCGGCGATCGCCGCGCGGGGATCGTGCGTCACGACATTCCTCTCTCTGAACGTGCCCGGCTCTTGCGGCCGGATGGCTTAGACGAACTTGTTCGTCTGTTTTCTGAGCACCGCCGCCATTTCCGGGCGCCGCCCGAGGCAGCGCGAAACCGGGCCGACCACCACGATCGACAACCGCCGGCCGCCCAAGGGCAGCGGAAGCGCGACGCCCGCCAGGTCCGGCGTATATTCGGCATTGCTCTGGTGCCAGCCGCGCGCCCCTGCTTCCGCCAGATCGGCCTCGATCCGCTCGGGACTCATCGGCGTGGTGGTTGAGTAGCTGGTGAAGTCGATCTTGCGGTACAGCGCCTGACGCTCCTCCACCGGCATCTGCGCGAGCAGCGCGCGGCCCGCCGAACTGGCATGGATCGGCACGCGATCGCCCACCTGCGCGAAGTAGCGCACCGCATGGCGCGATTCCTTCACGGCGACGAACATCGCAAAAGTCCCCGCGAGCGCCGAGATCGCCGTGGTCTCGCCGGTTTCCGCGGTCACGTACTGCAGCAGCCGCTGCACTTCGGGCGGCAGCGGATCGGCCTGCGCCACCTGTTCGGCCAGCTCCAGCCAGCGCGGACTCGGATAATAGGCGCCACGCCCCTGCGGCTCGTAGAGGTAGCCGAGCGTCGCCAGTGTCCCCAGCAGCTTGAATGTGCTGGAGCGTGGCCAGCCGAGATCGTCGGCCACGTCTGCCGCGCTCGCCGGCCGCCGTCGCTCGGCGAAATATTCGAGGATCTGGAGCGTGTTCGCCGCTTGCCGCACGATCATGATCGCCATCGTCTGCTGAAGGGAAGGAGAACAAGCGATATGCCACGGTCAGCGCGCCGTGAAGCCGCCATCGACCGGAAGCGCCACGCCGGTGACGAAGCTGGCTTCGTCCGACGCGAGCCATAAGGCTGCATCGGCGACTTCGCCGGGCTTGACCAGCCGGCCCATCGGCACCGCGCCGACCACTTTGGCCTCGTTCGCCGCCGCCTCGGCCGGATCGCCGCTGCGCCCGGTGAAGCCGATCTTCATCGGCGTGTCGGCAAGTCCCGGGCATACCACGTTGACGCGGATATTGTCGCCGGCCAGCGCCAACGCCAGCGATTTGCCGAGACCGACCACGCCCCATTTCGCTGCCGAGTAGATCGGGCTCATCATCGAGCCGACCAGCCCGGAGATCGAGGACGTGAAGATGATCGAGCCGCCGCCGCGTACCCGCATGTGCGGCGCGACCTGGCCGGCGCCGAGTGCGGCGGAAGTGATGTTGAGATCTATCGTCTTGCGATACGCGTCCATGTCGAGATTCTCGACTGAGGCGGGACCGGGCATGCCGGCATGCGCCCAGAGGATGTCGGCGCCGCCCAGCGCCTCCACCGCCTGGTCGATGCTGCAGCGCGCGCCTTCGGGCGTAAGCAGATCGGCAACGATCGGGGTCACCTTGTCCGACCCGAACTCGGTGACCAGCGCGTTCAGCGCCTCCGAGCTGATGTCGATCGCGGCGACGCGCGCACCTTCGCGCACGAAGCGCTCCACACCGGCGCGGCCCATGCCTGATGCGGCGGCGGTGACGATGGCAAGCTTGCCCTGCAAACGCATGGTGATGGTCCTCAATTGGCGAAGGGATCGGCGAACGTGCCGGTGGTGGAGATCACGGTGGTCTTGGTCTCAAGATAGGAATCGAGCGCCTCGATCCCGTTCTCTCGACCCCAGCCGCTGGTCTTCACGCCGCCATAGGGCGTGGACCAGCGGATGTAGCGGTAGGTGTTGACCCAGACGATGCCCGCCTCGATCCGGCTGGCAACACGGTGAGCGCGGCCGACATCGCCGGTCCACAGGCCCGCGGCCAAACCGTACGGCGTGCCATTGGCGATCGCGATCGCCTCCTCCTCGCCATCGAACTGGATGATCGAGGCGACGGGGCCGAATATCTCTTCCTGCGCGATCCGCATCTCCGGCGCGACGCCGGCGAACACGGTGGGCTCGACGAAATAGCCCGCTGCCAGACTTGGGCCGTCGAGCCGTGTGCCGCCGGTCACCAGTTCGGCGCCTTCGTCCCGGCCGATCGCGATATAGGAGAGCGTCTTGTCGAGCTGCTGCTGGTGCGCCTGCGGGCCCATATGCGTGGCGGGGTCGAGCGGGTTGCCGACGCGGACGCGCCCGGCGTTGCGGCGGAAGCCCTCGACCACCTGATCGTAGATCGGTCGCTCGACCAGGATGCGGCTGCCCAGCGCGCAGCTCTGGCCGCACAGCGCCCAGGCTGAGCCGGTCGCAGCGTTGAGCGCATTCTCCACGTCGCAATCGGCGAAGAGGATGTGTGGCGCCTTGCCGCCCAACTCGAACGAGAAGCGCTTGAGCGTATCCGCGCCGGTCTTGAGAATCGTCTTGGCGGTCGCACCCTCTCCGGTGAAGGCGATCTTGTCGACGCCGGGATGCGAGACGAGATGCGCGCCGGCGACCGGGCCATCCCCCGGTACGACATTGACCACGCCGGGTGGGAAACCCGCTTTCTCGAACAGCTTGGCGAGCGCCAGCGAAGAAGCCGGGGTCTGCTCGGCGGGTTTGAGGACGACGGTGCAGCCCGCGGCAAGCGCCGGCCCGAGCTTCCACGCCGCGGCCATCAACGGCACGTTCCACGGGGTGATCGTGCCGACCACGCCCACCGCCGATCGCGTGGTGAAGGCATGGACACTGTCGCCCATCGGGATCGTCCGGCCGCCCAGCTTGTCCGCCAGCGAGGCGAACCAGTGATAATATTGAGCGTGCATGCCGATGTCGCCGCGCGACTCGCGGATGGCGCGGCCATTGTCCTGCGATTCGATGCGGGCGAGCGTATCGACCTGCGTCGCGTAGAGATCAGCGAAGCGCCGCATCAGTGCCGCGCGCTCCCAAGGTGCCATCTTGCGCCACGGCCCTTCAAAGGCCTCGCGGGCTGCAGTCACGGCGCGATCCACGTCCTTGGCACCGCCAAAAGCGACCTCGCCCCAAGGCTTGCCGGTAGCCGGATCGATACTGTCGCGAACGCCCCCGTCGATTGGCTCGACCCAGTCGCCGCCGATGAAGAGACGGTCGAAACAATAATCCATAGCGGCCTCTTAGATTTCTTATGCTAGACTAACTTGTCTCTATATGGAAATCGAAGTCAACGGATTTTATGGAGGAATGCGATGCTGCCGTTGCTCAAAGGCGTGCGTGTGATCGAAGTCGGCGCGGTGGTGCTCGGACCCTATGCAGGGCAGATTCTCGCCGATCTCGGTGCCGAGGTGATCAAGGTCGAGCCGCTCGAAGGTGACATCGCCCGCCATGCGCACCCCCAGGGAACAGGTGGTGGCGCGCTGTTTGTGAACAATAATCGCAACAAGCGGATGCTGGCGCTCGATCTCAAAAGGCCGGAGGGGCGCGGGGCGTTTGCGAAGCTGGTGAAAGGCGCGGATGTGCTGTTCCACAATATGCGGCTCGATGCTGCCGATCGGCTGGGGCTTGGCTTCGAGCAGGTTGCGGCGATCAACCCGAACATTGTCCATTGCGCGGCGACCGGCTTCGGGCGCAGCGGGCAGTATCGCGACCGTCCTGCTTTCGACGACATCATCCAGGCGGCAAGCGGCCTCGCCGGCCTCGCCGCGCTTCAAAATGGGATCCCGCAATTCGGTCCGACGATCGTCGCGGACAAGGTGGCCGCGCTCCACGCGGTATACGGCATTCTCGCAGCCCTGTTCGCGCGCGAACGTGGGCGGGCCGGGCCGTTCCGCGTCGAAGCGCCGATGTTCGAGGCGATGGTCGCTTTCACAATGAACGAGCATCTCTCCGCCGCAACCTTCGCTGCGGATGGTGCGCCCGGCTATCCGCGCCTGCTGTCGCCCGATCGCCGGCCTTTCCGCACCGCCGACGGATGGATCGCGGTGCTGCCCTATACCGAGGCGCAGTGGCGGCGCTTCCTTAGTGCGATCGACCGGAGTGAGGTGTGCGAGACGGCGTGGTTCCGGTCTCCCGCCCGGCGCCAGGCGCATATCGGTGAGCTCTATGCGATCGTCGCCGCAAGTCTGGAAGCGCACAGTACCGATACGTGGATCGAAGCACTGGAGGCAATTGACGTGCCGTGCTCGCGCGTGGCGACGCTGGTGGAAATCCTCAGCGATCCGCACCTGATCGAGATTGGCTTCTTCGATGTGCCTGAAGGCTTCCCGGAGGGTGTGGAGCGCGCGATTCCGCAGCCGGTGCTGTTCACCGGGATCGACCAGATGCCGGACCAGCCTCCACATGCGCTCGGCGCGGACAGCCGCGCGGTACTTCGAGACTTTGGCTGTGACGATGCCGCGATCGATGCGCTCATCGTGGCGGGTGTGGTCGCCGCGTAGCTACCCGAAAATCCCCATAGCTTACCCGCCGGCCGCATGGCGCGGTCGCACGGGACAATGCTCAATCGCACCTTGCCGTCGGGAGAGGATAGAATGTCCAGATTGCTTGCTACCAGCGCGCTCGCGCTTTGCCTGCTGGGCGCATCGCCCGCGTTCGCCCAGACGCAACCCCCCGCCGCGCCCGGCTATGTGCTGCCCAATACCGAAACCTGGGAACTCAAGGGCGAAGATGGCTATCCTTATCAAATCTTCGTCTCCAGGCCGGCCGGGCCGGCGCCCGAAGGCGGCTATCCGGTGCTCACCGTGCTCGACGGCAATGCGATGTTCGCCGGTTTCGCCGAGACGCGGCGCATGCACGAATATATGAAGGCGGATAGCGGCAAGGCGATCGTGGTCGGCGTCGGCTACAGGACGGACAAGGCCTATGACATCCGCCGCATCTTCGATCTCACGGGTGGGCCGCCGCCGCCGCCCTGGGATGTCCAACTCGGCAAGGTGCCGAACGGCGGCTGGGACAAGTTTCTCGATTTCCTGACGGGCAAGCTGCGGTCCGAACTCGACCGGCGCTACACGATCAATCGCGATCGTCAGGCGCTGTACGGCCATTCGCTCGGTGGCCTGTTCGCAGTCCATGCATTGTTCACGCGGCCCACCGCCTTCCATGCTCTGATTGCCGCCAGCCCTTCATTGTTCTGGCATGACCGGGAGATGCAGACGGAGGAGCGCGACTTCGCAGCCGGCTTGCAGGCCGGCAGGATCCAGAAGGTGAGCCGGTTGATGGTCGTGTGGGGCGAGCGCGAGGATACCATGCTCGAGCGCTGGGATGCCGAGACGTTCGTCAGGCGGATGGAACCGCTTTCGGCTTTCGGATTGCGGACGCGCTCCGAAGCCTATGCCGACGAAGTCCACATCACCGTGCCGAGTCGTTCGGTGACCTCGACGCTGCGCTTCGCTTTCACCTGGCCCTGAGTGCCGCGTAGATCAGCCCGGCTATGATTGTCGCATCAAGGGCTGGCACGGTCGTGATTGTCCAGCCCTTGTACGTCCCCAGCACCGCCACCACGACCGAGATTGCCCAAGTCGCGATCGCCCGCCAGTCGAAGCGCGGCAGGCCGCGTAGCGATTCCGCTGCGTCGGCGCGGCGATAGCGCGTCCAGGCGTCGATCACATAGATCGCGGCGATCGGCGGAATGATCAGCCCCAGGAAGAGCACGAAGGGGATGAACGCCTCGAGGATTCCCATCAGTGCCAGGATCGTACCGATCGTGCCGCCGGCGAGCGTGAACACCAATTGGCGCACCTTGGGAAAGGTGCTGCCGAGCGACAGGCTCGACGAGTAAAGGTTGAGCGCGTTGACCGTCCAGGTCGGCAGCACGAGCAGGAACAGCACCGGCGTACCGAAACCGTACGCCGTGACCAGCTTCATCACGCTGGTTTCGTGCGTCGCCAGCGCAGGAATCGCGGCGGCGGTCATCATCAGCGGCGTCGCGATCGGGAAGGAGAGCGCCATGCTGGCGATCGCCCCGCGCTGGCTGCTGGTATAGCGCGACAGATCCGGCATCGTCGCCACCGCGAGCATATAAGCGCCGATCAGCGCCGAGACCGCGATGCCGAGTGTCATCGGCTCGGGTGGATTGGAATCAGGCGCGGTGACGAAGCCGTGCGTTTCCAGCGTTACCACCACCACCGCGAGCAGGATCGCCGCGAGCAGTGGCACCGCGACCAGCGCCAGCCGGTCGAGCGCGCGGAAGCCGATCACGGTCGAGCCCATCATCAGGATGGAGCCCAGCACCACGAACGCCGCGAAATTCCCGGGTAACCCGTTCGCCCTGGCTGCTTCGACCATCGCCTCGCCGAAGAAGGACGCGTTCACGCCGAACCAGCAGAAGTGGATAAGCGCGATTACCGTGTTGATCAGCGCCGCACCGCCGGTGCCGAACGAGCGGCGGACGAGGAGATAGGTGGAAAGCCGCGTGCGTACGCTGACGATCGCAGTCATCGATCCGCCAGCGCACAGGATCAACCCGGCGAGCAGCGCGGCGATCACTGCGCCGGAAAAGCCCAGCGCCAGCGCATTGTGCGATCCGTTCAGGAAGTCCGGCAGGCCGATCGAGAAGCTCGCGACGATCAGCCCGACGCGCCAGCCGGGGACTGTGACCCCCTCGGGCACGGGTGAATGGGCATAGGCATCGTCGGCTTCGTTGCTCATCTGCGGTTCCAGCCGTTGAGATCCTCGATCGGACGATAGGTATTGGTAAAACCGAAGGCGGCGGGCCCGACAAATGTGAGCGCCCGCTCGGTGCGCAGCATCGCGGGGGCGGCCGCGCCGACCACCTTGACGCGCTGGCCGAATTTCAGCCGCTCAGTGGTGATGCTGTCGGCGGTCTCGCGGTCCATCACGGTGATCAGATCGGGCACCATCGCACGGACCTGACCACCGACACGGGCGATAAGGTTCTCGTTCTGGAATTCCAGGTCCATCCGCCCTTCGCCGCCGAAGCCCTCGATCACGACGCGCCCGACCGAGAAGCCCCCACGGGTCTCGCGCTCGACATCGACGACCTTGCCGTCGAACAGCGTGCCGGCAAAGGGATAGAGCCCGCTGGCTCTGAGCGCTGCATGGAGCGCCTCGAAGGGATCCTCGCCTTCGGCTCGCGCGATTCGTATCGCCGCGCCGATCGCAATTGCGGCCGAGACGCTGCCGCCGATTGCATGGCGCTTCGCTGCCGCGCCGCTCAACGGATATTCGACCATGTGCGCGTTGCCGCCGAACTCGATCGACAGTGCGCGCGCCCGACGCTCATGCTCGAGATTATCGACGGCTTCGATCAGGCGCAGCGCACCGCCGGCCGAGGTGACGACCGAGGGGCAGGCGGACAGCCCATCGATGCTGAAGACGGTCATTTGCGATTCGGGAAAGGCGCGGCCCATGCCGTCGGCATCGACCACCGGGATGCCGAGTTTGGCTGCGGCGAGCAGTGGAGCCAGGCCGTTACCGCCGCCGATCTCGATTGCCATCACCGCATCGATCTGGCGCCCCAATATCCGCTCCAATTCGCGCAGACCCTGCAGCGCTTCCTGGCCATTGGGCAGTTTCTCCGCCGAGACGGTGGGCGCACCGATCCAGCCGCACGGGGCGATCAGCGCATCGTCGGCGAGCGCGTCGAGTGCAATCAGTTCGAACGAGCCACGCCGTGCGATCTCGGCCTCGCCGAGGAGTTGCGAATAATAGGGATCGCCGCCGCCGCCCGAGCCGAGGAAGGCGGCGCCGGTGGCGAGGTCGAGCAGTGCCTGGCGATCAATGCGCATGGGCGGCCAAGGCAGCGGTGCCGGCAAGGTCAGCGACCGCGCGGACGCGGATCTGCGCCGCGCGGCCGGGCAGATAACTCAGATACACTTCGTCCATCTCCACGATTTCGACGCTTCCGGCGATGCCGCCAGCCGCGATAGCCTGGTCGCGCGCTTCACCACGGAGGCGATCGAGCGCTTCCTCTCGCGGCTCGCGCTCATACGATACGACCTGCTCGACCTGCGCACCGACCTGAGCAATCGCTGCACCCACGGCATTGGCGACGGCGGCGTGCGGCGGGCGCACGACCCGGGCGGCGCCGCGCAATGTGTCGGGCACCAGGAAATTGCCGCCGCCGACCGCGAGCAGCACCACGTCGCCGCGGCTGGTCTTCATCCGGTCGACCGCTTCCTCGAGCATTGCCTGCATCCGCGCCCACACCGCATCGCGCACGGGCTCTGAGAGCGCCGGTAGCTTGGTCGGATCGCCGAAGCGAACGCGCCCAGCGGCGACGGCGACATCGCTCGCGGTAAGGGTGTCGCCGCCGAACAGGCGCGCCTGTTCGGTGATGCGGAACCCGACCGAGTCCGGCCCGATGCGAAGTTCGTCTTCAGCGATCCCCTCCGCCGCATAGCGTGCCGGATCGAGATGGATGCGTGTGCCCCCGCCCAAGCCGAGCGCGAGGATATCGGGCATCCGAAAATTGATCCGCACCCCGCCAATATCGACCGCGACCGAGGATTCGCGCGGGAACCCGCTGGCGAGTACGCCCAGATCGGTGGTGGTGCCACCCACGTCGAGCACGATCGCGTCACGCACTCCGGTGAGGAAGGCGGCGCCGCGCATCGAGTTGGTCGGTCCCGACCCGATGGTCAGCACCGGATAGGCGGCTGCGCGCGCTGCGGAAATCAAGGTCCCGTCATTCTGCGAGAGATAGAGCGGCGCATCGACGCCGATCTCCTCTATCGCGCGCTCGAAAGAGGCGACGACATGGCTGGCAAGGCTGCCCAGCGCGGCGTTGAGGATCGCGGCATTCTCGCGCTCGATAAAGCCGATCCGGCCTAGCGTGTGTGAGACGGTGACACGCGCGCTGGGATGCTCCTCGGCAACCAGCGTGGCGGCGCGCTCTTCCATGGAGGGATTCACCGGGGCAAACACGCTGCTGATCGCGATCGAGTCGATCCCGGCCTCCCGCAACTCGCGGGCGGCGGCACGGATCGCTAACTCGTCGAGCGGAGCGATCTCGCGTCCGTCAAACTCGAAGCCGCCGGGAAGGAGATAGCTCTTCGCGTTAATCTGCCCGGCAAGTGCTTCCGGCCAGCCCGTCATCGGCGGCAGCGCCTCGCCCGATGGGCTGGCGAGCCGCAGGATGCCAACCCGGTCGAGCCTGCTGCGCTCGACCAGCGCGTTGGTGAAATGCGTGGTGCCGATCATCACGGAGGCGATCGCCTTGGGCGCCACCCGCGCATCGACAAGCACCGCGCGGATTGCGGCGGCAACCCCCGAGCCCACGTCCGCAGTCGTCGGTTGCTTGGTCCATGCAACCACCTCGGCCCCGCTCATCAGCACGGCGTCGGTATTCGTTCCCCCGACATCGACCCCAATTCGCACGCTATCACAATCCTTTGGCATGCCCCTCAAGCATCACGAGCTAAGGGGCTGCGGCCAAGCGGCGCAATGCAGGAAACGGGTGCGGGGGCTCGGCGAACGGGTAATCGGGGCGCCCGAACGGGTAAGTCGCTCCCGTTTCCGCCATCTTCTTGTACCGTCTTCCGTCTAGCGACTCAGAATGGACGGAGTAGCCCCGATCGAAGAACTGATCCCCACCAAGGTCGCGCCACCGCTGTGGATGGGCAACCAGATCCGCCGCGACGTGCTGCTCGATCGGCTGGACGGCGCGCTCGGCTGCCGGCTTACGCTCATCCATGCGCCTGCGGGATATGGCAAGACGAGCCTGCTTGCCCAGTGGCGTCGCCGCTTCGCCGATGCCGATCTGCTCGTCGCCTGGCTCACGCTCGAGCGCGACGAGGCCGATGCCAAGCGGCTTGCCCAATACATCTCCTATGCGATCAGCGGCGAAGCAGTGGACGAGGGCGAGCCCGTCTCCCCCGGCATGCCCGCGCGCGCGGCGCTTTCAGCGATCATCAACCGCCTGGCCCGCGATCCGCGTCAGGCCGTGCTGATCCTCGACGATCTCCACTGCGCCGAGAGCCCTGAGGCGCTCGACTTCCTTCAGTCGCTGATCCGCCTCGCGCCGCGCAACTGCCACTTCATCATCGCCTCGCGCGATTATCCGCGGCTCGGCCAGACGATGCTGGCAGCCGAGGGGCAATTGCTCGAATTCTCCGCCGAAGATCTCAAATTTTCCAACCCCGAGGCCGAGGAGATGCTGGCCCGCGCTGATGGTTTGCCGCTGGGCGAAGACGATGTCCGCAGCCTGATCGAGCGGACCGAAGGCTGGCCGATCGCGCTGCAGCTCACCCTGTTTTCGCTCCGGCGCGGGATCGATCGCCGCAGCTTTGTCGGCGGCGCCGGAGGCTCCGGCTCGGAGCTGGCCAACTATCTCTCCGAACAGGTGCTGATGTCGCTGCCCGAGGACGTGCAGGAAGTGGTGCTGCGCACCGCCCTGCTCGGCCGCGTGACGAGCGAGGCGCTCAATCTGATCTGTGATCGGCAGGATGGCGGGCTGCTGCTCGAGCGGCTTGAGCAGCAGGGCGTGCTGCTCGCCCCGCTTTCGCGCGAGCGCGATGCCTATCGCTACCACCAGCTCTTCGCCGAATATCTGCGCGAGCGGCTCGCCCGGCGTGACGTCGGTCAGTATCGCGCGCTGCACCAGCGGCTCGCTTTGTGGTTTGACGCGCGCGGTGAGACTGCCGAGGCGATCAGCCACGCGATCGAGGCCGAGGACAGCGCGCTGCTTGCCGGCGTTCTCGAAGACGCGGGCGGCTGGCGGCTGATCCCGCAAGGCCAACTGGGTCTGGTCGAGCGCGGCCTCGCCAGGTTGAGCGCGGCGGAGATCGACGCGAACCCGGCGCTGGTGCTGGCCGAGCTCTATCTCGACATCAAATGCGGGCGGATGGACGCGGCGCGGCTTGCCCATGACCGGCTGGTCGAACGCGCCGGGCGGGAGGAGACTTCGCCCGATCTCTGGACCGAGATCCGCGTCGTCGGCGACATCCTCGCCGAATATGAAAACGAGCCGTTGACGCTCGAAGACCTGCTCGCCCGCGAGGCGCTGCTGCGCACGCTGCCCGCCGACGATCACCTGGTCGTCGCCAATGTTAGCGAATCACTCGGTGCCAAATATTATGAGGGTGGCTGGCTGGAGCGCGCTATGGAGCCGACACTGGCGGCGCGTGGCCATTACCAGGCGATGGGATCGCTTTACAGCGAGCTGTTCACCCGCTTTCACGAGGCGCGTATTCGCGAAGGGCAGGGGCGGCTCAAAGACGCGGTGGCGGTGCTCGCGGTCGCTCATAAGGAGATCGAGGCGCATTTCGGCGCACGTTCCGATCTCGCCGCCAATTGCGCGGCGTTTGAGGCGGAACTGCTCTACGAACAGGACCGCGCCACCGAAGCGAACGCCCTGCTCGAATGGGCGCTGCCGCACATGGAGCAGTCGGACGGCTGGGTAGATGTCTACGCCGTCGCCTATTTCACCGCCGCGCATGCCTTGATGGATGACGGTGCAATCGATGCCGCCCGCGCGCTGCTCGCCCGGGCGCGCAGCGTCGCGCAGCGCCGTCGCCTGCGCCAGCTCGAGCTGCTCGCCGAACTGTGCGAGCTCGAACTGCTGCTACGCGATGAAGCCTTGCTGGGTGAAGCGCAGGCCTTTGCCACCACGATCGGGCTCGATGCGCTGGCTGATGCGATGGCAGAGGAATCGCCACACTATCGCCCGGTGGCTGTCGCCGCCTCGCTGTGCCGCACCCGGCTTGCGCTGCTCTCCGGTGCGCATCACACCGCGCTCGACGAGCTGAGTGCAATGGCGCGTTGGGCGCGCCAGCATGGCGCCGGCCGGCTGCTGATCGACCTCAACCTGCTCACGGCGCACGGCTGTCGCGCGATCGGCGAGGCTGGAAAGGCGCAGGCCTGTTTTGATGAGGCAGTGGGCACCGCGATGTTCCAGGGGATCGTCCGCCCGTTCCTCAACGCTCGCGCTTTTGTCCAGGCTTCGCTTGATGAGGCGCTGGCAGGCTCGCCCGATCGTTTCCGCGCACAGTTCCTGAAGGGTCTCACTCGCTCGCTCGGCAACACCCGGCCGCCAGCGTCCGCACCCGATGCACTCAACGATGCCGAGGCTGCGATCTTGCGCCATCTTAGCCAAGGCTATTCGAACAAGGAGATCGCTCGGTTGATCGGCATGTCGCCCGATACGGTGAAATACCGGTTGAAGGCAGTGTTCCGGAAAATCGGCGTCAACAAGCGCCGCGACGCGGTGCGTGTGTCGCACGAACGCGGGCTGATCGCGGGCGCGCCATCGCGCCCCGCGGCTTTCTGAGCAGTTGTTCCCCCCGAATGGGTGAAAGCCTTACCCGTCTTGCTCTCCTATTTACCCTGAAAATCGCGTGACGGTTTCACGGCGCTGCCTGTTCAATGCTCCTCCTGAAAAACAGCTGGCTGTCGTCAAGGGAGGCGGCATTCCGAGCCGGCAAAAATAGCAGAGGGCGGGTGGTCATGACGCACGGATATTCGAAGAAATTGGTTAAGCGGAAGCGGCTGATACTGCTTTCAGCGTGTGTGGTGATCGGTTGGTCCAGTGCGGCGATGGCGCAGGACAGCGCCGATCCGGCGCCGGCAAAGGCGCAGTCGGACGACGATATCGTCGTTACCGGCACGCGAGCGGTGGCCGGTACCAAGACGGACACGCCGCTGACCGAGATTCCGCAATCGATCAGCGTGATCACGTCGGAACAGTTCAAGGACCGCGCCGCGGTCAATCTCCAGGATGTCGTCCGCTACAGCGCGGGCGTCGCCTCCGAACTCAACGGCGTCGATGCGCGCGGCGATTTCCTTGCGGCGCGCGGCTTCGACGTGAACCAGTATCTCGACGGGCTCAACCGCATGCCGAGCTTCGTCTACGGCGCGCGGTTGGAGATCTATACGGTCGAGCGCGCCGAGTTGATGCGCGGCCCTTCCTCGACCCTGTACGGCGGCGGCGGCGCGGGCGGTATCCTCAACGCGGTCAGCAAGCGGCCGCAGGACGAGTTCGCCGGTGAAGCGGGCGTCACGCTCGGTACCGATGCGCGCAAGGAATTCCGCTTCGACGTGACCGGCGGCCTGGCCGATGGCGTCTCGGCGCGCCTCGTCGGTCTGGTGCGCGACGGGCATTTGCAGCAGCCGTCGCAGGACGATGACCGCATGCTGATCATGCCCGCGGTCACCTTCAAGCCCAGCTCAAGCACCGAGATCACGCTGATCGGCCTGTACCAGAAGGACCGCCTCGGCACGCAGACCTATCTGCCGACCTCCAAGACCGTCGATGCGGCCAACGCCAAGGTGGCGATCCCGTTCGACTTCTACCTGGGCGAGCCGGACTTTAACCACAGCCGCAGCGACTATTATTCAGGCAGCGCGCTGCTGACCCAGCATTTCGGTGACAACATCACCTTCAACAGCCGCAACCGCTACTTCCATCAAAAGGTCGACTACCAGGAGGTCTATGCGGATTATTTCTACACGGATGCGGGCGTGGCCTATGCCGATGGCCGCGGGCCGCGCATGCCGGCGCGCTACTGGTATTTCAACCGCGCCCGCTATGACGACTTCAACACCGACAACAATCTGACCTTCAAGTTTGATACCGGCCCCTTCAAGCATCAGGTCCTGCTCGGCTTGGACTATACCTCGTTCAAGGAAGACAAGAGCGAGGGTTTCGGCGCCGCGCCGACAATCAACATCTATGCCCCTGTCTATGGCCAGGCCTTCGCCACGGCGCCCTGGGGCCCGAACAAGGTGACGAAGAACACCCAACTCGGCTTCTACGCGCAGGATCAGATTCGCGCTTGGGACCGTATCTCGCTCGTCTTCGGCCTCCGCCACGACAAGGTCACCTCGAACGTCGATGGTGTCGATCAGCCGGACAACAAGGCCTGGACCTTCCGCGGCGGCATCATCGCCGATGTCACCAAAGGTGTGTCGCCCTATTTCAACTATTCGGAATCGTTTTTGCCGGTGTTCGGCACCAGCTTCGCCGGCGTGGCCTTCGTACCGCGGAAGGGCCGGCAATATGAGGCGGGTGTGAAGTTCGCGCCGACCCGCAACGCCCTGATCACGATCGCCGGGTTCGACGTGAAGGAGCAGAATTATCTGATCTCCGATCCGGCCAACATTCAGAATTTCCTGCAGAACAGCACGGTAGGGTCGAAGGGCATCGAAGTCGAAGGCACGTGGCGCCTGCCGCGCAATTTCGAGCTGACCGCGGCATACAGCTATACTCAGGCCAAGTTCGTCGAGAACCCGGTCCCGTCGATCGTCGGGAACCGGGTGAGCAACATGCCCGAGCACCAGGCATCGATCTGGGGCGCGAAGAACTTCGCACTGGGCAACGACATCACTGGCAAGGTGGGCCTCGGCGTGCGCTATCAGGGCGACAAGATCGACACCTCGCAGACCTATTTCATCGATCCCGTCACGCTGGTCGATGCGATGTTCGAACTCGACTACAAGGGCTGGAATCTGTCGGTGAACGCCAGCAACCTGTTCAACCAGCGGGTCTACACCAACTGCAACTACAGCGCGGCAGCGAGCGAAGGCTATTGCTATCTAGGCAAGGACCGTACGGTGCTCGCCTCGGCGCGCTTCCGCTTCTGACCTGACGCACCGGGGCCGGAGGGTTTTTCCTCCGGCCCACAGTTTTCCATGCATTCATAGGATTGAACGCCGATGCCCGCCCTTCGTCTCGCGACCGCCGGGTTGCTCCTTACCGCCACCGCGAACAGTGCCCCGGCGACGCCGGCGCCCGAGGCGGCTGAGCTGATCCTCACCAATGGTCACGTTTATACGGTCGAGGATAGCAAGCCCTGGGCGGAGGCGGTGGCGATCAAGGATGGGCGTATTCTCGACGTTGGTACCAGTGCCGAGATCGCCCGGCGCCAGGGCGCGAAAACCAAGGTTGTGGACCTCCACGGCCGCTTCCTGATGCCCGCGTTTGGCGATGCGCACGCGCACCCGATCTTCGGCGGCATGAGCCATGCCCGCTGCGCGCTCCATGCCGGCAAGACGCTGGACGACTATCGCAAGACCATCGCCGATTGCGTTGCGAAGACGCCCGGCAACGGCACGATCTTCGGCTCGGGTTTCAACCAGACCCTGTTCCCGCCCAACGGCATTCCGCGCAAGGAAATCCTTGATGCGATCTCCAGGGAGCGTCCGCTGATCTTCGAGTCCGACGGGCACACACTCTGGGTGAATTCCAAGGCGCTGGAACTGGCCAAGATCACCAAGGACACCCCAGATCCCAGGAACGGGACGATCGACCGCGATCCGAAAACCGGCGAACCGGTCGGCGGGCTGGAAGAGGCGGCGATGGCACTCGTAGATTCGCTGGTGCCGCCGCCCACCGACCAAGATCTGCAGGGTGCAATCAGCTACACCGTCAAGTTCTTCAACAGCATGGGCATCACCTCGTGGCACGATGCGGCTGTCGAGTGGGACAAGGGTGGCACCAGCCGCGCGATCGACGCCTATAAGGCCGTCAGGGATCGCGGCGGGCTGACCATGCACACTGCGATGGACCTGCGCTGGAACAATGAGCGCGGCATCGAACAGATGGCCGATATCCTCAAGCTCTCGGCCAGGGCGCGCGAGATCGGACTCACCGCGAATGGCGTGAAGTTCTTCATCGACGGTGTGATCCCGCAGCAGACCGCGGCAATGCTTGCGCCCTATGAAGGCACCGACGTGAAGGGCGCGACCCAGATCAAGCTGGAGACGCTCGCCGAGGCGGTCACCGCGCTCGATGCTCGCGACATGCAGTCGCATTTCCACACGATCGGCGACGCTGCGGTACGCGAGGCGCTTGACGCAGTCGCCGTTGCTCGCAGCCGTGACGGCATGAGAGACACGCGCCCGATGATCTCGCACATGAACGTTATCGACCCGGCCGACCAGCCGCGCTTCGCCAAGCTCAATGTAACCGCGATCTTCCAGCCGCTCTGGGCCTGCAACGAGGCCTATATGGCGCTCACCATCGAGCGGATCGGGCCGGTGCGCTCGACCTATATCTATCCCGCAGGCAGCGTGCTGCGCTTCGGTGGGCGCCTGGCCTATGGGGCGGACTGGTCGGTCGCTTCGGCCAATCCGTTCGAGGGTATCGAAGTCGCGCTCACCCGCGTCGCACCGGAGGGGAAGCTGCCGCCGCTGGAGCCGACCGAGGCGGTGACGCTGGAGCAGGCCCTGCGCGCCTACACGCTCAACGTCGCCTATGTGAACCATCTCGACAAACGAACCGGCTCAATTGCACCGGGCAAGAGCGCGGATCTGATTGTGCTCGACCAGAACCTGTTCAAGATCCCCGCACGCCAGATCCACGCGACCAAGGTGATGCTCACTCTGTTCCAGGGGCGCGAGGTGCATGGCAGTCTCTCCGGTCTGGGCATGTAATGGCGCGATAACTTCGTCAGCTTTTCCCGCGATCCAGACAAGGCCGTCGCCGGAACGATGGGGAGGGCGGTCGATTGCTTCGACCAGGAGTTAAGCTGATCCGATTGCCGTGAACGCCGCGCCATGGCCGCGTTCCGACGAGTAACCCCGGCCATGTTGGACCCCGCCATCTCGGCGGTCGTCGGTGATGAGCACCTGCCTGGCGCTGTGCGTAAAATTGGTGCCTGAACTGCTTCAGGCCGCGCCCTCCCATATTGGAGAGGCAAACATACGCGACACGTCCGCCCGTCAGTCCCGCTCCAGATCATGAGGGCTCACTCAGGGCCGAAAAGCATCATGAGCATCTGCGCCTTCCAGATGTTCGATGCACGTTCGAGCGCCGCTTTGTCCGGATTGCGAATATACTCAACGATGAGGCCACGAGTAACGGCGTTACTGAGCAATTGTATGCTCTGCGTGTGGCTATCGTTGCTGATTCCGGCAGCACGAAGAATGCAGTTACCCCATCTGAGCACACGCCGGTCGAAGCGGCGCGCGGGGGTTCGACCTCCTTGTCC
>NZ_JBOHHW010000031.1:0-60149 GCF_050725575.1 Sphingomonas sp.
AGCTGGGCCTTGGTCTGGCCGGCGGTCTCGATATCGAGCCCGCCCGCGACCATGCGCAGCAGATCCTCGGCCTCGATCTGAGTCGAGACGATCTTGATCACGTTCAGCCGCTCGCGATCGACCGTCGCCATCAGATGGCCGACCAGCGTGGTCTTGCCAGCGCCGATATCGCCGGTGATGACGATGAAGCCCTCGCCCTGGCTCAGGCCATAGCCGAGATAGGCCATTGCCTTGCGGTGCGTCGCGGTATCGAACCAGAAACGCGGGTCGGGCGTCAGCTGGAACGGTCGTCCGCTCAATCCGTAATGATCGTCGTACATCGTCACCACCCTGTGCGAGCTACGCTCAACACGTTTCAGAATTGATACCGTACGCCTACCTGCGCCTGCGCCGAATATTGATCTTCCGTACCGTCCTGGCTGAACGAGTAGATCCCGGCCGATACGGTCGTACCGATGCGCCCGAAATTGCGATAGTAAAGACCGGTCGCTCCGGTCGAGAAGATGCCTGGCGTATTGCCGATGCCGCTCTCGAAGTAATTGGCGAAGACATTCGCACTGATACCCGAGTTGCGATCGAGCGACGCCGACAGGAATGCCTGCGCGTAATAGCTTTCATCGGTCACGCCATTGACGCTGTAGCCGGTGCCGCCCCTCGGCGCGTAGAAGCGGCGATTGGCATAACCCGCGCCGACGCCAAAGCTGAGCGGCCCGCGATTGGCCGAGATCACCGCATCAATGCCGCGCGCGCGATAGCTCGCCGTGGCGATCGACTGGAACACGTCGTTCAGACATCCACCAGCCGCCGCACTCGATTTGCCGAAGGTGCAGCCGGCAAATTGCTGACCGAATGAATCGCGCTGATCGATGAAGCTGGTCGGCAGGCTGGCAATGCCATCGCGCAGTTGGCGTCCGAAAGTTTCCACGCTGTCATAGACGCCGACCTGGATGCCGAGCGAACGAGTCGCGGCATAGCTCAGCGAGCCGGTGTAGACGGTGCCGCCGTAGCGTTTACCCACCCGCGCCTCCAGCGTCATGCGCCGGCTCGGCTTCCAGATGACGCCCGCGTCATAGATCAGGCCGTCCGTCTCATAGGCGATGCGGCGCGGCGAGGACTTGTCGGTGCGGAACCGGCCGTTGGAATCGACTGCTGGCTGACCGGCGCTGTCGAGCACGGCATCGCGCTGGCTGATCTCGATTTTCTCATAGCCCGCGCCCGCGCTCACCGCGAGCGTCGGCAGTACCGGCAGGACCAGGTCGCCGCGGACATATTTGCCCTCGTACCGCTGGTCGAGCTGACCGGCATCTTCGCGCTCATAAGCGGCGCTGACGGTCACGCCGACCGGCAGCACGGTGCCCGCCTTGACGCCGGCACTTGCCTGCAGGACGTGGCTTTTCGAACTGTCGTAATTGTCGAGCCGCGGACTGCCCGGGGCCACGCCGGTGAAGCCGGGATCTTCTACCTTGGTATAGGCGAAACGATAGCTTGCACCCACGCTGACTGGGCCAACCTGAGTCGATACCGTCGGGCCGACATAGGCCGAATAGACCTGGCTGATATTGTCGACATTGCCCGCGAGCACCACCGGCGCGGCGCCACGAATGTCCGACCGCGCACGGGTCGCCAGCGCGCCGCCCTCAATGCTCACGCCAGGGGCGACCTTCACCGCCGCGCGCGCGAGACCGCTATGGATATCGTCGTCGCCGACATTCTTGCTCCAGCTGATCCGGCGCTCGTAGCGATAGCTCACCTGTACTTCGGCGCGTCGGTTCTGGATCGATGCATCGACGCCGGCGGCAATGGTCGAATAGGTCAGCACGTCGCCGCCATTGAGATCCGCGGTCAGCACCTGACCGAGTTCAATATAGGGCGCGATCGATTTGTCGCGCGCCGCGGCGGGGTTCGCGACGAGCGCGATCATGCCGGCGGCGATGAGGTAAGTGGCCCGCGTCACGAGGCATCCTCCTGGCCGTAATAGCTACCGAAACGGCGGCCCCCGGGGACGAACGACACTGCGTTCAGGACCAGTTGAATATGCTCACAGCCATCAAGCAGTGCGACGGCCTGGCGCAGGTCGCCATCGCTCGTCTTGTCGGCGCGGACCACCAGCATCACCTGCCCGACCTGCGTGGCGAGCACGCCGGCAGGCGAAGCCTCGAGCGCGGGCGGCGAATCGAAGATAATGATGCGGCGCGGATCGGCGGCCAGCAGCGTCGCGATCAGCGTCGCGGTGCGATCGCTGGCCAGTAATTCGGTGTCGGTATTCGATTTCGTGCCGCAAGGCAGCAGGCTGAGCTGCGGGATATCCGTCGCCACCACGCAGCGTTCGGCCTCGATCCGCGGATCGGCGAGAATGTCGAGCAGCCCCGGCCCGTCTTTCCCGCCGAGCCGGCGCATCACATCGGGCTTGGCGAAATCGGCATCGACCAGCAGAACTTCGGTATCGCGCTCGGCCGCCAGCGAGATCGCCAGATTGACCGCGCAGAAGGTCTTGCCCTCGCCGGTATTGGCCGAGCACACCAGGATCGCGCGCGACCGCTCGTCGTCGTGCAGCTTCACGGTTTTCGCGGTCAGCAGCAAATGCCGCTTCACCAGGCGGAACTCCTCGGCCAGCGCGCCGATCGCAGCGCCGGGCACGAGCAACCCCTTGTCGGACAGCATCGCGCGGTCAATCGAGATCGACTTACGCCCGGAGGGCGTGCGCGGCGGCTGTACCGGCGCCTGGGGCGCTGCGGCCGGCTGCCGTGCGGGCTTCGGCACTGGCGCCAGTTCCGGAAAGGGTGTCGGTTCCGGAGCTGGTGCGGGCTTCGGGACCCGCACGGTTTCCGGAATCGACTGAGAGTCCAAGTCGAGAATCGGTGCCGGCTGAGCCGGCGCGCTAGTGCGCGCACGCAGATGCGCGTTGAAATCGTAAACCTGCGCGGCGCGCTCGAGCAACGACGCCTGTATCTTCCGTGGCGCCTCGGTCATGCCGCCATCCCCCGCGAAACCATTTCGACGCCGAGCAGCGCCACATAAGCGACGGCCAGCGCCGCGGCGCCACCGCCGAAATACATCAGCTTGCGACGACGCATTGCGATCTGCGCGTCGGTGACCATCTCGCCGATCGAGCCGATCACCGGCATACCGGTAGCCCGCTCGAGCCGGCTGGACGTGGCGAACGTCGTCTGCAACTGGCCCATCGCAAATGCCGCGCCGATCCCGCCGCAAATCGCGACGAGCAGGGCGCCTGTCAGCAGCAATGGTCGGTTCGGCGCATTCGGCACACGCGGTGACGTTGGCGGGTCAATCACGCTGAATTTGATTGCATCGGTCTGGGTCTGGGCCTGGCCACGCAGCTTGATGTCCTCGCGGTCAGCAAGCATCTTGTCATACTGGTCTTTGAGGACCGCATAATTGCGCTCGATCTGGCCCTGTTCGGCGGCGACCGCCGGATCGCCCGCCAGCTTCGAATTGATCGTATCGAGATCGCCCTGCAGTTGCTTCTTGCGCATCATCAGCGCGGCGACCTGCGCCTGCTTTTCAGCCTGCATGGACCGCAGCGACAGATAAAGCGGATTGGACGCTGCCCCCGCCCCGCCAGCGACCACCGGCTCGGTGCGCGCGGCGGCCTGCGCCGCCGCCAGCTGGCCACGAAGAGCGACCATGTCGGGATGGTTATCGGTAAAGCCGCGGCCGCGCGCTTCAGCGATCTGGCCCTGAATCGCGGCAAGCCGCGCACGTGCCGGCCCGGCAGTCGGTCCGCCGGCGGCACCCGCGATATTCTGCGGCGTTCCAGCCATCTGACCGGTAACCGCGGCAAGGCTCGATTGTGCCGCGGCGAGATCGCTATCGACCTGCGCCATCTGCGTGCGGGCGGCGCCCATACGATCGGTCAGCGACCCGGTGCCCGGCAAGGAGCCGAGGTAACGATTCTGGAAATCGGTCTTCTTCGCCTCGGCGTCCTGCAACTGCTTCTGGCGCTGTTCGAGCTGCGCGTCGAGGAAGCGTAGCGTCTGGCTGGTCTCGTCGCGGTCACCGGCAAGGTTTTCCTCGACGAAGATGTCGATCAGCTTCTGCACAATCTGACGCACGACTTTCGGGCTGCTGCCGGTTGCGGTGATCTCGAACAGATTGTCCTGCTGTGCGGTGACCTTGATCGCCTTTTGCAGGCCGGCGACGCGGTCCGCGATATCGCGGTCGGTCGACACCGTGCTGGCCAGGTCGGTGCCGCGCACAACCTTTTGCAGGTTGATCGCCGAGATCAGCGTCTGACGGACCCGGTCGACATCCTGCTGCTGCTCCACCTGCGTGATGCCGATCTTCGACGGCAGGATCGACTGCATCTGAACGAACACACGAGCGCGCGATTCATAGCTGCTGGGAATCTGCGCCACGACAAACCAGCCGATAACCGCGATTCCCCAGGCGACCGCGAGCGCCAGCCAGCGCCGCGTCCAGACCGCGTGTAGCGCGATCCTCAACTCGTCATAAAGACCGTTCACCCCCCGGTCCCCCTCAGAACATTGATTCGGGGATGATGATCACGTCGCCCGGCTCCAGCCGGACGTTCGCCTTGGCATCGCCATTCTTCAGAAGGTTGGAGAGTTTGACGTTATATTCGACTTGGCGCCCGGTGGTGCGGTCGTAGCGCACCAGCCGCGCCTTGTTACCGGCAGCGAACTCGCTCAACCCTCCGACCGCGATCATCGCGTCGAGCAGGGTCATGTTGGCGCGGTATGGGATCGACGCCGGCTTTTCAGTCGCGCCGACGATGCGCACCTGCTGGCTGAACGTGCCGGAGAAATTCTCCACGATCACCGAGACGATCGGATCCTTGATATATTCGCTCAGCGCGATCTTCATGTCGTCGGCGAGCATGGCCGGGGTCTTGCCGACCGCCGGCATGTCGGAAATCAGCGGCGTGGTGATCCGGCCATCGGGGCGCACCTGCACCTTCGCCGACAATTCGGGATTGCGCCACACGAAGATGTTGAGCTGGTCGAGCGGGCCGATGACATATTCCTCGCCCGGCTGTTCCTGCGTCGCCACAAAGGTCGCGGGCGGCAATTGGGATCTGCCACCACCGCCGGTGCAGCCGGCAAGCATCGTTGCCGCGATCCCTGCGACAGCGAACCCCTTGGAAACGGATGAAAAACGCATTGCACTGGCCTCCTGCCGCAACACGTTTCGCTGGTGACGTCATTTCAGCGAGGCGCACGGCTACATCGGAGCTATGCGGGGAAAGGGTAAATATTGCGTTAGGATTGTCCGGCGCTCGCCGTGATCTCTGCCGGTTGCGGATGCCCCAGAAACGCCGTCGGACTGGCTGTCAGACCATAGGCCCCGGCCATGAAAATCGCAACGATATCACCGACTTGTACCACCGGTAGGGTGACACGGTCAGCCAGCCGGTCGAGCGGTGTGCACAGACATCCGACAACGCTGACTGTTTCGGTCGGCACGTCATAGGGAGCAGTCGCGACCGCGACGGGATAGTTGCGCTTTACCACTGTGCCGAAATTGCCCGACGCGGCAAGCTGGTGATGGAGCCCGCCATCGACAACCAGGAACGTCTCGCCGCGGCTCTCCTTCCGGTCGATTACCCGGGTCAGATACACGCCGCATTCCCCAACCAGCCAGCGACCCAACTCGATCGCGAAACGGGTGTCGGCCAGCGATCCCGCACGTTCCGCCAGCCGCTCGGCCAGCGCCACGCCGACGGCCTCGACATCCAGCGCGACGTCACCCGGAAAATAGGGGATGCCGAAGCCGCCGCCGAGATTGACCAGTGGCGGCATGACGCCAACATCGTCGGCGAGGCGCCCGGCCAACGCCAGCGTCTCGGCCTGAGTATCGATGATCGCCTCGGCGCTGAGCGCCTGGGATCCGGCGAAGATATGAAAGCCGCGCCAGTCCGCGCCGCTTCCAATGATATGCTTGACCAAGGCGGGCACGCGATCGGCATCGACGCCGAAGGGCGAGGCGCGGCCGCCCATCTTCATACCCGAGCCGCGCAACTCCATGTCGGGGTTCACGCGCACGGCGAGACGCGGCGTGATGCAGAGCCGCTGCCCCACCGCGATCGCGCGGGCTGCCTCGCCTTCCGATTCCACATTGATCGTCGCGCCGGCGGTGATTGCCGCCTCCAGCTCCGCGTCGCGCTTACCCGGTCCGGCAAAGCTGATCCGGCCGGCCGGCTTCTCCGCCAGGGCGAGCGACAGTTCGCCGCTCGATGCCACATCGAGCCCATCCACCAGCCGCGCCAGCACCGCGATCATCGGCGGCGCCGGATTGGCCTTGATCGCATAATGCAGGTCGAGCCCCGGCGGCATCGCAGCGCGAAACCGCGCCACACGCGCCGCCGCGATAGCAGCATCATAGACGAACACCGGGCTGCTGCCCGCCACGTCGATCCACTCCGCTGCGCTGCGGCCAGCGATCTTCAACGGGCCCGGGCCCGAGAATTCGGCGGGTATCGCCCCCATTGGCTTCATGACGTCATCTCCGCCTTCAATGCCGCCCGATCGAGCTTGCCATTCGCATTGCGCGGCAATGCCTCACGCCATTCATAGCGGCCCGGCTGCATGAAGCTCGGCAAATCGCGCCGCAGCCGTTCGCGCAACGCGCTTTCGGCATCGCCGGCATCCCCGACCGCTCGCGCCACGACCAGGATCGCCTGGCCGAGACGCGGATCGGGCACGCCCAGCGCCACCGCTTCGGCCGCCTCACCGCCCGACAGCACTGCTTCCTCGATCTCGGTCGGGCTGATGCGGTTGCCGGCCGATTTGATCATCTCGTCGTCGCGCCCGACAAAGCGGAACAGGCCGTCGGCGCCCTCGACTACTGTGTCCCCCGACCATACCGCCATACCGCCCGATGCAGCCCAGCCGGGCGCCTCGCGAAACCGCTGCGCGGTGCGCTCGGCATCCTGCCAATAGCCTTGCGCCACCAGCGGCCCGGCATGGACCAGTTCGCCCGGCTCACCCGGCCCGGCGCGCATCCCGTCCGCACGCACCGTCATTACTTCGGCAAAGGGAATTGCCCGCCCCATCGCATCGGGATTGGCATCGACCAGCGCGGGATCGAGATAGGTCGAGCGGAATGCCTCGGTCAGGCCGTACATCGGATAGAGATCAGCGCCAGGGAATCGCTGGCGTAAGGCGCGAACCATCCGCGGCGTCAGTGCGCCGCCCGAATTGGTCAGCCGCTTCAACCGCGCCGCCGTCTCCGTCGGCCACTCCGTTTCGAGCAACTGCACCCAGAGCGGCGGCACGCCCGCCAGCGTCGTCGCCTCCAGCCGCTCGACCGCCTTAACGACGTCCCGCGCGGTCAGATAGTCGAGCGGAGCGTAGCGGGCCCCCGCCACCCAGGTCGAGAACAGCTGGTTCTGTCCATAATCGAAGCTCAGCGGCAGCACGCCGAGCACGCGGTCAGCCGGCGTCAGCTTCAGATAATGCGCAACCGAGATCGCACCGAGCCACATATTGGCATGGCTGAGCATCACGCCCTTGGGCCGTCCCGTCGATCCGGAGGTGTAGAGGATCGCCGCCAGCGCGGCTGGGTCGGCGGCGGATGGCGGCAAGGCGTCACTTGCCGTCACTTCGTCCCCCAGCACGGTTCGGCAATTGGCGGGCACATCGCCGGGCTCGAGCGCCCCAGCTCGCGCGGATTGCGTGATCAGCAGCGACGCACCGCTATCGGCGAGGATATGCGCAACCTGCCCGCGCTTGAGCATGGGGTTGACCGGCACATGCACTAGCCCCGCCCTGGGCGCTGCCATCGGCAGTACGCACGCCAGTCGCGTCTTGGGCAGCCAGCTTGCCAGCCGATCGCCCGGCGCAAAGCCCTGCGCCGCCAACCAGGCCGCAACCTGGCCGGTCAACGCCTCCAGTTCGGCGAAGCTGAGCGTGCCGGCACGGTCGATCAGCGCGACATCGGCGGGGGCGCCACGTGCGGGCAGCGCGTCGATCGGATGCGGAACGGGGTCGAGAGCGATCATGCGTCCTTGATAGCCTCCACCGCCGCGCTGCCAAGCCGCCCAAGCCGCTTGCCCTTGGCATAAACCGCCGCATTCTCTAACGGCGGCACCATAATGGGGGAAACAAGGGTTCGCAGTGCTTCCTGATGACACGCAAATGATCGACGCCACGATCCGCGCCGTCCTTCGCGACGTGCTTGGCCTGAGCGAGGAGCGCGTTGCGGCGTTTCGCAACGAAACGCCTTTGTTCGGCGCTTTGCCCGAACTCGACTCGATGGCCGTTGCCGGACTGCTCACCGAGATCGAGGAACGGCTCGGCATCCTGATCGAGGATGACGAGGTCGATGGCGAGATGCTCGAGACCTTCGGCGCGCTGGTGCACTTCGCCATCGCCAAGGCCACGGGATGATCGGCGCGTACGACTGGTCCGGCGGACGAGAGGCAATACTTCGCTTCGGCCCCGCCACCGGCCCGGTCGTCATCGCCGCGATGCCGCTGTTCGAGGAAGCCAACCGGACGCGCGCGTTTATGGTCACCATCTTGCGCGGGCTGGCCGAGCGGGGAATCGCCAGCGCCCTGCCCGACCTTCCGGGCATGGGCGATAGTCTCATCGAGACTGAGCAGGTGAGCTTAAGCAATTGGCAAAAGGCATTTTCATCTGCCGCCGCTGCGCTGCGCGACACCGGTCCGGTTCACGCCGTTGCGATCCGGGGCGGCGCGTTGCTCGACCATGACGCACCGGTCGCCGGCCGCTGGCACTTCGCGCCGGTCGCCGGGGCGGCGCTGGTCCGCGACATGTTCCGAACGCGCCTCGCCGCAGCCAAGGAGGATGGCGAAGCATTCGATACTTCGGTGATCGAATCCCCTGGCCCGCCGGTCGAACTCGCCGGCAATCGCCTCAGCCGCGTCCTGCTGGTGGATTTGAATGGCGCCACGCCGTCCAGCAACGGTCCCCTGCGCACTGTCCGCCTGGATACCGATGCCCAACCCGCTCACCTGAAGCTTGCCGGGGCACCGCTCTGGCGGCGTGCGGAGCCCGGCAATGACCCTGCGCTGGCTGACCTTCTCGCGGCGGATATCGCCGCCTGGATCGCGACATGCGGCGGATAATCTCTTTCCCTTGTGAAGGCGAAACGCTGTTCGGCACGCTCGACGACGCGCCGGGCACCACTGGCCTGCTGGTCGTCTCCGGCGGCAACGAGATACGCATCGGCGCACATCGCGGCATGACGCTGCTCGCCGCGCGGCTCGCAGCCGCCGGCATTCCGGTATTCCGTTACGACCGGCGTGGCATCGGCGATTCGAGTGGCGAGAATCGCGGTTTCGAGGGTTCCCGCGATGACATCATGGCGGCAACGGCGGCATTCCGCGCCGAGGCGCCGCAGGTCCTGCGGCTGGCCGCGTTCGGCAATTGCGACGCCGCGACGTCGCTTGCGCTGTTTCATGAGGCAGCCGGGATCGAAACGCTGATCTTGTCCAACCCGTGGGTGATCGAGGAGGATGACGACCTGCCCCCCGCAGCTGCGATCCGCGCCCGCTATATTGAGCGACTGCGCGACCCCGCGACCTGGCTCCGGCTGATCAAAGGTGGCATCGACTTCGGGAAACTGTTCAAGGGTTTGATAAAGGCTTCGAAGAGCAATTCTCAGGAGCCAGACTCCCTCGCTGCGCGGATCCGCAAAGCTGTGAGCGGCCATACCGACACGGTAACCTTCGTCCTCGCGCGCCAGGATGCCACCGCCATCGCCTTTGCCGACGCCTGCCGCCAGCATGGCTGGGCACCGCAAACGCATATTATCGACACCGCATCGCATAGCTACGCGCGTGCCACTGATGCGGCCGAACTTGAATCAGTGATCCGCGCGCAGCTCGCGCGCGGCTGAGGTCACTCGGCCGCTTCGGCGACCTCGAACTCGGCCGCCGCCAGGAAGCGCTCGGCGTCCAGCGCCGCCATGCACCCGGTGCCCGCCGCCGTGACGGCCTGGCGATAGATCTTGTCCATCACGTCGCCGCAAGCAAACACGCCAGGCACGCTGGTGCGCGTCGTGCCGGTCTCGACCGCGATATAGCCGTCCGAATCGAGCGCGAGATGGCCGCGGAACAATTCGGTCGCCGGATGATGGCCAATCGCGACAAAGCCGCCCTCGACATCGACGCGCGAAATCTCGCCGGTCACCGTGTCACGCAGGTCGATACCGACCAGCCCGGCGGTACCGCCGCCATCGACAAAGCTGTCGACTTCCTTGTTCCACAGCACCTTGATGCCTTTATGCGCGAACAGCCGGTCCTGCAGGATCTTCTCGGCGCGGAAACTGTCGCGGCGGTGGATCAGCGTCACGTCGGGCGAATGATTAGTGAGGTACAACGCCTCCTCGACCGCCGTGTTGCCGCCGCCGATCACCGCAACACGCTTGCCGCGATAGAAGAAGCCGTCACAGGTCGCGCAGGCGCTGACGCCCTTGCCCTTGAGCAGATCCTCGCTGTCGAGCCCCAGCCATTTGGCCTGCGCGCCGGTCGCGATGACCAGCACATCGCCCTCATAGACATCGCCGCCATCGCCGATCAGCCGGAACGGGCGCCGGGTCAGGTCGACCTCCACGATCGTGTCCCACATCAGCCGCGTGCCGACATGCTCGGCCTGAGCCTGCATCTGCTCCATCAGCCATGGGCCCTGGATCACATCGGCGAAACCCGGGTAATTCTCGACATCGGTGGTGGTGGTCAGCTGGCCGCCCGGCTGGATGCCCTGCACGACGATCGGCGCCATGCCGGCGCGCGCGCCATAAATGGCGGCGGACAGGCCGGCGGGACCGGAGCCGAGGATAAGCATCTTGGTCGTATGGGTGGTCATGAAAGCGTCCGTTCTGGCGAAGCGGCGCTTCTAGGGCGCGCTCGCGTGCCAATGCAACATGGGAGGTGATGACGCAGAGGGAAGCATATCGATTCTTGCCGTCGCGCTAGATGCGATTGGGCAGGATCGGGTATAAGCCCTCAGCCCCAAGCGGATGAGGATGCCGATGTTCTTCCGACCGATTCTCCTGGCCTTCGCCCTGACGGCGACCGGCGCATATGCCCAAACCACGCCTGCTCCCACGCCAACCCCTGCGCCTGAGGTCACCCCGGCACCCAAGCCGACACCGGCCACCGTACGCGTGGCGCTGGAAACCGATCAGGGCCGCATCGTGCTGGAACTCGAAAAGGAGCGTGCGCCGATCACCACGGCCAATTTCCTGCGCTATGTCGACCAGAAGCGGCTCGACGGGATCGGCTTCTATCGCACGGTGAAGGTGCAGCCGGGATTCGGCTTTGTGCAGTTCGGGGTACAGAACGCCCCCAAGCGCGTCCTCCCGCCGATCAAGCACGAACCGACCACCCAGACCGGCCTCAAACATCTTAGCGGCACGATCTCGACCGCGCGCTATGCGCCGGGCACGGCGAGCGGCGACTTCACGATCATGGTCGGCGATCAACCGTCGCTTGATGCCGATCCGAGCCAGCCGGGCGACAATCTCGGCTATGCCGCGTTCGGCCATGTCGTGGAGGGCATGGACGTGGTCACACGCGTGCTCGACGCGACGCCTTCGCCGACCGCCGGCGAAGGCGTAATGAAGGGGCAGATGCTGGTCCCGCCGATCCTGATCCGGACCGCGCGGCGCCTGCCATAAGCTGATTGGAAAAGGCTCGCGAGTGGTAGCGGAGGAGGGACTTGAACCCCCGACCCCAGGATTATGATTCCCGTGCTCTAACCAGCTGAGCTACTCCGCCCCGAAAGGCCGCTTCACTCGCGAGGCGCGGGCTATAGGAACGCGCGCGGAAAGGGTCAAGCGAACATATGACGCGACAGCGGTTCCCATGGGCCGCCGCGATACCACCAGCTCGCCAGACCAGCGATCACGACCGGGCGCGGGCGGAAATCCAACGCCAGCGCCGCCTGCAATGCCTTGGCCTCGGCCGGCGTGACCTTGTTCTGCACCGTGACATGCGGACGCCACCCCACCGCATCCTGCGGCGTCAGCATCGCGGCAAAACTGTCGGCCAGTCGGTCGCGGATATCGGCGAGCTCGGGTGATTCGATGCGGAACGCCACGCCCTTGCCCAGCAACATCAGGCCAGCGAGTCGCGCGGCCGGTGCCGGCACCCGATGCGTCTCACTCGCGAGCCGCTGCCTGAGCTCGGCTTCGAGCGATGGCCCGAGATGATGGAACATCGTCAGATGCGCCGGCAACTGATTGCGTTCAGCCGGAAAATGTGCGCGGCGCAGACCGTCGAAATAGGCCGTATCCTGCTTGCCGAACAGCACCGTGACGATGATCGGCGCGGGTCCCGGCACCGGAGCGCTCAAATTTCGACCTGGCTGCCCAGTTCGACCACGCGGTTGGTCGGCAGACGGAAGAATTCCATCGCGCTTTCCGCATTGCGCAGCATCCAGGCGAAGAGCTTTTCGCGCCACACCATCATGCCGGGCCGGGCTGACAGCAGCAGAGTCTGGCGCGACAGGAAGAAGCTGGTGTCCATCATGCGGAAATCGGCGCCGCATTGATGAATGCGCGCCAGCGCCGCCGGCACGTCGGGCTCCTGCATGAAGCCGTATTTCAGCACCATGCGATGGAACCCCTGATCGAGATCCTCAAGATGGCAGCGGCCGTCATCGGGATAATAGGGCTCGTCCATGATCTTGATCGTAAGCAGGATGATGCGTTCGTGCAGCACCTTGTTGTGCTTGAGATTGTGCAGCAGCGCATGCGGCACGCCCTCGGGCGAGGAGGTCATGAACACCGCGGTGCCGGGCACCCGCGTGGCCGAGGTCGCGGCGGACTGGATGAACACCTTGATCGGCATCGCGCCTTCGCGCATCCGCTCGATCATCAGCTTGCGGCCCTTGGCCCAAGTGGTCAGCAAGGTGAAGATGATCAGGCCGATGAGCAGCGGGAACCAGCCACCATCGGGAACCTTGGTCAAATTGGCGGCGAAATAGGCGCCATCGACCAGGAACAGTACCGCCAGCAGCGGGATTGCGTAATAGGCCGGCCAGTTCCACAGCCGGAACAGCACTACGCCAAGCAGGCAAGTGTCGATCATCATCGCGCCGGTCACCGCGATGCCATAGGCGGAGGTGAGGTTGGCCGAGGACTGGAACGCCAGCACCAGCAGCAGGACCATGACCATGAGCAGCCAGTTGACCAGCGGGATATAGATCTGCCCCGCGGTCGAGGCGCTGGTGTGTTCGATGCGCAGCCGCGGGATGAAGCCGAGCTGGATCGCCTGTTGCGTGACCGAGAAGGCGCCGGTGATCACCGCCTGGCTGGCGATCACCGCCGCGGCGGTGGCGAGCAGCACCAGCGGCAGCTGCAGATATTCAGGCGCGAGCAGGTAGAAGGGGCTGGCCAGTGCGGGCGTGCCGTCGCGCATCAGCATCGCGCCCTGGCCCATATAATTGAGGATCAGCGCGGGCAGCACGAAGAACAGCCAGGAGACGCGGATCGGGTTGCGCCCGAAATGCCCCATATCGGCGTAGAGCGCCTCGGCGCCAGTCACCGCCAGCACGACCGAGCCAAGCGCGAGGAACGCGCGAACCGGGTCGTAAAGGAAGAATTCGACCGCATGGTGCGGCGACAAGGCCCAGAGCATGTCGGGCGTCTTGATGACGCTGAGCAGGCCAAGCGTGGCGATGACCGCGAAGTAGAGCAGCATCACGGGGCCAAAGAACAGGCCGATCTTCGACGTGCCGCTGCGCTGGATCGAGAACAGCGCGACGAGGATCACCACCGCGATCGGCAGCACCAGCCCGCCCAGGCCGGGCGCGGCGATCGCCAGCCCCTCGACCGCGCCGAGCACGGTCACGGCAGGCGTGATCATGCTGTCGCCGTAGAACAGCGCGGTGGCGAACACGCCGAGCAGCACGATGCCGGCGCTCCAGCGCTTGGTCTTGGTCTTGCCCGATACCAGCGCCAGCAAGGCAAGGCTGCCGCCCTCTCCCTTATTGTCGGCGCGCATGATGATGCTGACATATTTGACCGTCACCACCAGCATCATCGACCAGAACATCAGGCTGACCACGCCCATGATGTGGAACGCATCGACGGTGAGCGGGTGATGCCCGGCAAAAGTCTCGCGAAAGGCGTAGAGCGGGCTGGTGCCGATATCGCCGAACACCACGCCGATCGCGCCAAGCGACAGTTTGATGATGCCGTCGGGGCCATGGCAATGCGGTGCCGACGCGCCGAGAGGGTCGGCGCCCGGTTCAGCGACGATTTCAGAAGTACCGGTGGTCACCGGGGCAGCACTCGGATCGGGATTTGCATCAATCGCATCTTGGCTAAACGCGACCGACGCCTAGCCGGTTGCGGGGCGCGCCTATCACGCGCCGGGTATCATCGCAACATATGGTCATGCCGCCCCGGCAAACAATGCGTCGGCCTCGCCCCGGGTCGGGACAGAGCGAAGCACGAAGCTGCTGCTGATCGTGTTCACGCCCGGCAGCCGGCCGAGATGTTCGCGGTGCATGCGCTCATAATCGTCAAGATCGCGGCACACGATCTTCAGCCGGTAGTCCTGCGCGCCGGAGACCAGGGCGCATTCGACGATGCCGTCGATCGCCGCCACCGCGCGTTCGAACTGAGCGAGATCCTCCTCGACCTGTGTGCCGAGTGTGATGTCGACCAGCGCGGTGACGCGAAAGCCGAGCCGGCGGTGGCCGAGATGCGCGCCATAGCCAAGGATATGCCCTGACGCCTCGAGCGCCTGGATGCGCCGCGTGCAGGCCGATTGCGACAGGCCGACCTGCGCCGCGATGCTGCTGACCGATGCGCGCGCATCCGCGGCGAGCAATTGCAGGATTGCCGAGTCTATCCGGTTAAGTTGCATGATTTCCGCTCAATCGGCCGAACATTCCGGCGATATATGCAATCACACCCCGTTTCACCATAGTAATTTGCAGAGATTTGAGGCCGCAAACGCGGTATCATGCGCCATCACAACTCGATCTGGAGAGTTTCGCCATGCGCGTCGGTGTCCCCAAAGAAATCAAGAATCACGAATATCGTGTCGGCCTGACGCCGCCATCGGTCTCGGAACTGACTGCTCTCGGCCATAGCGTCGTGGTGCAGACCGGTGCCGGCCTCGGCATCGATTTCGAAGACCAGGACTATATCGACGCCGGCGCGACGATCCTGCCCGACGCCGCCAGCGTGTTCGCGCAGTCGGACATGATCGTGAAGGTGAAGGAACCGCAGCCGAGCGAAATCGCGCTGCTCGAATCGCGCCACCTGCTTTTCACCTATCTCCACCTCGCCGCCGACAAGGCGCAGGCCGAAGGGCTGATCAAGTCCGGCGCGACCTGCATCGCCTATGAAACGGTCACCGCCAATGACCGCTCGCTGCCCCTGCTCAAGCCGATGTCGGAAGTCGCCGGCCGCATGTCGATCCAGGTCGGCGCGCATTATCTCGAAAAGGAACAGGGCGGCCGCGGCGTGCTGCTCGGTGGCGTGCCCGGCGTGGCCCCTGCCCGGGTCGCGATCCTTGGCGGCGGCGTCTCCGGCGTCAACGCAGCGCAGATGGCGGTCGGCATGCGCGCCGACGTGACGATCTACGACATTTCGAACGCCCGCCTTGCCGAACTCGACATGTTCTTCTCGAGCCAGATCAAGACGGCTTACGCCTCCAAGGCAGCGATCGCCTCGGCGGTGAAGAATGCGCATCTGGTGATCGGTGCGGTGCTGGTGCCCGGCGCCGCTGCGCCGAAGCTGGTCACGCGCGAGATGCTCAAGACGATGAAGCGCGGATCAGTGCTGGTCGATATCGCGATCGACCAGGGCGGCTGCTTCGAAACCAGCCATGCGACGACGCATGACGATCCGGTGTTCGAAGTCGATGGCGTGATCCATTACTGCGTCGCCAACATGCCGGGCGCGGTCGCGCGCACCAGCACCTTCGCGCTCAACAATGCCACCCTGCCCTTCGTGCTGAAGCTGGCGAGCCTTGGCGCGGAAAAGGCGATGGCCGCCGATCCGCACCTCGCCAATGGCCTGAACGTGTCGAACGGCAAGATCCGCCACCAGGCGGTCGCCGACGCGCTCGACCTACCGTTCGAGGCATGGAGCGCCTGATATCCCGGCCTGACTCGGGGCTCCCGCCTGTAGGGAGCCCCGGGATCGCGGAACCTGCTCCCGAACCTAAAGGTATCGAGCACCATATCGGACGCGCGCATCGTGGCCCTGACAATGGACCAGATTGCGCTCCCGTTATTGAAAAACAGGACGGAACAGGAGCGATAGCAGGAGCCGGTTTGATCGAAACAGGCGCTGGCGCCCGACGCTTCACGGCCATGAGAAAGAGCATGATTTACGCGCCGGTTTATATCCGGCGAGCGATGGCATGCCCGATCCTGCATGATGGTTGAATCGTCGCAGGGCGACAGGATTTCGGGCGCGCGTGCAGGAGATATGGGACACCGGATGTGCCATATCTTTTTCGCTGCCGCATAAGGTGAAACCCATATTTATTCATTAAATATCAGATACTTATCTGATAATTAGACTTCGAGCGGACTGAACGCGGCGCAGCGGCCCTTACCCAGCGTCCCTGCCTGAAACTCAGCGTGGCGCGGTCTGATCCGCGTCCGCCAGCAGGCGATCGAGCAGCGCCAGGCGATAGGCCAGTTCCGGCCGATAGGAGATCTTCTCGGGCGTCAGAGCCAGAGCACGAGCCCAATAGGGTCGCGCCTGAGCGAAATTGCCCGCACGAATATAGGCGAGTCCGGTGAAAAAGGGCGGCGCCGGGTGCTTCGGGGCGAGTCGTGCGGCCTGGGCAAAGGCGAACAGCGCAGTGGGGGACACCTGCCCGCCATCATGCAGCGCGAGAGTGGTGCCAAGGCCGGTCCAGAGCGCAAGGCTGTCTGGATAACGGCGCAGGCCGCCGAGAATGGCGCGCACCGCGCTTTCAGTATCACCAACCCGGGTCATGCCGTCCGCCGCGGTCAGATAGGCCGTATCGGCACGCAATCGCCCGACCATCGATTCGCGCAACTCGACCAGGCCGGGATCGACCGCGATCGGCCGCGCATTCGCTTCGACCGGCGAGCCCGCCAGCAAGGGCCGGCCCTGCAGCGCATAGCCGGCGGCGCCGAGCACCAGCGCCGATCCGATGAACGACCAGAGGTCGCGCGAGACGCCGATGCGCCACAGCAGCAGCGCCGCACTGCCGGCAATCGCGGCAAGGATCACCCAGCCCATCAGCCGCGCCGCCGCTTGAACGATCCGCGTGCAAGCCACGCGCCGATCGCCAACAGCACCAGCGGCATCAGCCACAGCGGCGCGGTCACGGCACTGAGCGGCGGATCATAGGTCACATAATCGCCGTAGCGCGAGATCAGCCATTTGCGGACTTGCTCGGGACTTTCGCCCGCGGCGATACGGCGGCGCACCAGCGAACGCATGTCGCCCGCCATATCCGCGTCGCTGTCGGAAATGGCCTGTCCCTGGCACACCAGGCAGCGCAAGGTCGCCATCAACGCCCGGGCCTGGGCTTCCTTGGCCGGATCCTTGAGTTGGGTGTTGGCAAGCGATGCTGGCGGCAAGGCGCTGTCGGCCAATGCCGGTGTGGCGACAAGCAGTGCCAGTACCGCAAAAACCGTCATCCAGAGCTTTTTGATGAAGGCTTCCCCGGCGGGATATATGGTCGCGGATCGCGTCACTTCGCCGACTGCAGCGCGGCGAGAATTTCGGGGATATCGTCGGCGCGGATATCGCCGACATGCTGCTTCACGACGCGCCCATGGCCATCGACAATAAAGGTTTCCGGCACGCCCGACGAGCCGAGCGCCAGTTGCACCGAACTCTCCGCATCATTGCCGATACGCTGATAGGGATCGCCGTTGCGTTTCAGAAAGGCCTGGATCGCCGGCGCCGAATCGTGGATCGCGATGGCGTCGATCGGCACGCCCATCTGCTTGAGCTTCATCAGTTGCGGTGCCTCGGCGATGCACGGCACGCACCAGCTGGCGAAGACGTTGAGCAAACGAGGCTGGCCCTGATTGAACACCGCACTGCCAAGACCCGGCTTGTCGGGCACCATCGCGGGCAGCGAGAAGGTCGGCAGCTTCTGGCCGACCAGCGCCGAGCGCACCGTGCGATCGGCGGGCAGGCGCAGACCGCTCGCGACGACTGCGAACAGCAAGGCGAACCCCATCAGCGGCAGCCAGATTACCGCGCGCTTCATGCATAGGCCTCCCGCAACAGCACCTGACGTTCGCGGCGCACGCGCCCGAACAGCGATAATGCCCCGCCGAGCGCGATCAGCGCGCCACCGAACCAGATAAAGGTTACGAACGGTTTCCACCACAGCCGAAGCTGCCGGCGCCCCTGCCCGTCCGCCGCACCGAGCACGGTGTAAAGCTGGCCGTCGAGCCGCGTCGCGATCGCCGATTCACTCGTCACGGTTGGAGGGGATGAGAAGAAGCGCGATTGCGGATGAAGGACGAACGGCGTGCCGTCTTCCCCACGCCGGATCGTCAACTGCGCCTGCAATGCCGACCAGTTCGACCCGATCACCGGGCTGATGCCGTCGAGCGTCACGCGATACGGCCCGACCTTGTACGGCTGGCCGACACGCGCCGCGACCAGGGTTTCCTTGGTGAAGGCGCTGTCGCAGGCCATGCCGGCCAGGCTCACCGCGATACCGAGATGGGCGAGGACCATGCCCCAGGTGAACAAGGGGGTGCGGCGCAGATTGCGCTTCCACAAGGGCGCGACGCTGGCCACCGCCAGCCCCGCCGCCAGCCCGAGCCCGAGCATCGGCAGGATCGCGATCCCTCCGGTGACCATGAAGACCGCCGCCCAGGTGAAACAGGTCGCCGCGATCGGGCCGAGCATGCGCGACAGGATCAGCCCACCCTCATCGCGCCGCCAGCGCATCAGCGGCCCTGCAGCCATGAACGCGACAAGAGCCAGGGCGATCGGCCCGGCGGTCTTGTCGAAAAAGGGCGGGCCGACCGACAATTGCGTGCCCATCGATGCCGCCACGATCGGATAGAGCGTGCCGATCAGCACGATGCCGAGAATCACCGAAAGCAGTAGGTTATTGGCGACCAGCGCGCCCTCACGGCTGACCAGCTCGAACGTCCGTCCCTGATGCACTGTACCGACGCGCGCGCCGAACAACGCCAATGCCCCGCCGATATAGATGACCAGCAGCGCCAGAATGAAGCTGCCGCGTTCGGGATCGACCGCAAAGGCATGGACGCTGGTCAGGATGCCGGAGCGCACCAGGAACGTGCCGACCATCGACATCGAAAAGGCGACCACCGCCAGCATCACCGTCCAGGCGCGCAAGCCGTCGCGCGTCGCCAGCACCGTCACCGAATGGAGCAGCGCCGTCGCCGCGAGCCACGGCATCAGCGAAGCATTTTCGACCGGATCCCAGAACCACCAGCCGCCCCAGCCAAGCTCATAATAAGCCCAGTAGGAACCGGCCGTAATGCCAAGCGTCAGGAAGATCCATGCCGCCAGGATCCAGGGCCGCATCGCCCGTGCAAAGGCCGGACCGACGTCGCGCGTGATCAGCGCCCCGACCGCGAAGGAAAAGGCGACCGAGATACCGACATAGCCGATGTAGAGTGTCGGCGGGTGGAACGCCAAGCCGGGGTCCTGCAGCAACGGATTGAGCCCTGCCCCATCGGGCGCGGCCGGACTCAATCTTGTGAACGGATTGGAGGAAAAGAGCAGAAAGGCATAGAAACCAAGGGCAATCGCCGCCTGCGCGCCAAGTGTTGCGATCAGAGTCGGCTTGTTCAGCCGATCCTCGAAAATCGCGATCGCGCCGCCCGCCAGCCCCAATATCGTGACCCAGAGCAGCATCGATCCCTCATGATTGCCCCAGGCGCCGGCGAATTTGTACAGCCATGGCTTGGCCGAATGGCTGTTCTCCGCGACCAGCAGCACTGACATGTCGGAGCGCATGAATACGGCGATCAGCAAGCCCATCGCCAGCGTGGTCAGCAGCCCCTGCACGATTGCCACGGGCCGCACCGCCGCCATGACGTCATCGCGCTGCTTGGCGATGCCGACCGCCGCCATGATCAGCTGCAACGCCGCCAGCGCCGCCGCCATCCATAATGCTGCCAACCCCCCTTCAGCGATCATGGCTTGAGCGACTTGGTCTCGTGCATCTTGCCGTCACGAGTCTGGGCGACCTGCGGCGGCATGTAGCGTTCGTCATGCTTGGCCAGCAGGTTGGTCGCGGTGAAGCTGCCATCGGCATTGAAGCTGCCTTCAGCGACGACACCCGAGGCTTCCTTGAACAGATCCGGCGTGATGCCACTGAAACTGACCGGCACGGCAGCGGCGCCGTCAGTGACGATGAACCGGATCGACACGCCGTCCGCCTGGCGCTTGATCGACCCCTTTTCGACCATGCCGCCGAGCCGCACCGCACGACCGAGCGGCGGCCCCGCCTTGGCGACATCCGACGGCGCGTAAAAGAAAGCGGCCTGATCCTTGAGCGCCGACAAAGCGAGCCCGCTCGCGCCGGCAATCGCCACCACCGCAAGCAATACGAGCATCAGCCGTTGATGCTTTGCTTTCATGATTGGGCTTTCATGGCTGGTCGGCCCTAGGTCGTTCCGCCTTGCGCATCGCACGCCAGCTGCCCAGCGCCAGCGCAAAGGCCGCGGCGAAGGTCACCGTATAGGCTGCAATGACAAAGGGCCACGGATTCATCAGCTTGCCATCCGGCGCATCCGCGCCTCCGCCTTGGCGGTCGCCAGCATGGTGCGCATGCGCATCAGGACGATCGCGCCGAAGAACAGGGTGAAGCCAAGCAGCATCAGCGGCAGCGGCCACAGGATGCTGCCATCGATCTTCGAACTGGTCAGGCCGATGCTCTGGCCCTGGTGCAGTGTATTCCACCACACCACCGAATAGCGGATGATCGGCAGCAGGACCGATCCGGCGACGCCGTAGATCGCCGGGATCCGCCCATCACCGCCGCGATCGGCATCGGCGCGCGCCAGCGCCATATAGCCGAGATAGACGAAGAACAGCAGCAGCATCGAGGTCAGCCGGCCGTCCCATTGCCACCAGGTACCCCAGGTCGGGCGTCCCCAGATCGACCCGGTCATCAGGCACAAAGCGGTGAACACCGCGCCGGGCAACGCGATCGCCCGCGCGGCGACCCCGGCAAGCGGATGGCGCCAGACCAGGAACATGATGCTCGACACCGCGATCCCGCTCCATCCGGCCATGCCGAGCCAGGCGCTCGGCACATGGATGTAGAGGATGCGGACGGTCTCGCCCTGCAGGTAATCGGGCGGGGTCACCAGCAGCCCGGCCCAGGTGCCGAGCAAGATCAGCCCGAGCCCGCCCCAGAACAGGAAGGGCGTCAGCGGACGCGCAAGCTTCAGGAAGCGGGCGGGATTGGCAAAGGCATGAAGGGAGGCCACGATGGCTCGCGGTCTAAAGGGGATCGGAGCGTTACTCAACAGGCCGAAAGAGCCATTACCGAGTGACCAGCACAGCCCGATCGCCCGATCGATCAGCCGCGCCCGATCAGCCGCTTGGCGATCATGTCCGCCACGTCCGACGCCGGGGCGCCGCTGCGGTCGCTTTCGTCCCACACTTCGACCAGTCGCTCGGGGATCCGGGCAATGCGTGCGTTGACCTCGGCCTCGTCACCCTGGCCGAGATATTCGAGCCCGACATTGATGATGCCGCCGGCGTTGATGACATAATCGGGCGCGTAGAGGACGCCGCGCGCCGCCAGCCGGGCCCCGTCTTCGCGCGTGGCGAGCTGATTGTTCGCGCCGCCGGCAATCACCGTCGTCTGCAATGCGGCGATCGACTCTTCGGTCAGGATCGCGCCGAGTGCGTTGGGGCTGACGATATCGGCCTTCAGGCCGAGAATCGCATCAGTCGCGGCGACCTCCGCACCCAGTTCAGCCGCCAGCGCCCTGGCGCGGTCGTTGTTCACGTCCGCCAGGGTCAGGCGTGCGCCATCACGGGCGAGCAATTTGGCGAGGCCGCCACCGACGCTGCCGACGCCCTGGATCGCGACATGCACGTCCTTCATCGAGTCGGCGCGGAGCCCGCGCTTCGCCGCTGCCTTGACGCCGAGATAGACGCCGTGCGCGGTATAGGGGCCGGGATCGCCGCCTGCGCTGCCGGCCGCGACCGGCAAGCCGGAGACATGGCGAGTCATCGTCGCGATGGTCTTCATGCTCGCTTCGGACATGCCGACATCCTCGGCCGTCACATAGCGCCCGCCGAGCGAGTCGACCGCGCGGCCAAATGCCTCGAGCTGTGCCGTGCTGATCGTGTCGCCAGGCTTCGCTGCGAGCACCACGCCCTTGCCGCCGCCCATCGGCAGGCCGGCCATGGCGTTCTTGAAGCTCATGCCGCGCGACAGGCGCAGCGCGTCGGTGATGGCACGGTCGCTATCGGCATAATGCCAGAAGCGCACCCCGCCCGCAGCCGGGCCGAGATTGGTCGAATGGACGGCGATGACCGCCTGGAGGCCGGACTTCGCGTCCGTGAACAAATGGACGCCCTCATGGTCGTCGAAATCGGGAAAACCCCAGGTGCTCATGATCATCCTTCGGCCGATGTGACACGGCCCGATACGCCATCCGGCGCGCAAATGAATAAATGGGGCGACCGACGGGACTTGAACCCGCAACATCCGGCATCACAAGCCGACGCTCTAACCAATTGAACTACGATCGCCGCAGAGCCAGCGCCCCTAGCGGGCCAGACGGGCCAGCGTCAAGATTAGCGTGCAGTCAAAACGTCGGGAGCGTGTTCAGAATCTGCCCTCGATCGCGAGCGTATAGCCATTGGCATCCGGCTGGAACCCGCTCAGCACCAGTTTCGGCACCGCTGCGGGGTCGGCGGGCTGCACCGACAGTTCAGCGCGGAATCGGCCGGTGGCCCAGAGCCGCAGCGCGACGTTTTCGGTCCCGGACTGGCTCGCCAACGGCAGCAACAGCGCACCCGAGTCGCATTTCGCCGTGCCGGAAAGGCTCTGGGTCAGCGCGATACCCGCGAGATCGCCGTTCAGCGTCGCGCGAACGCGGCCTTCGGCACGCTCGCAGGTGCCGTCCTTGAAGCGCACGCTGACATCGTCGAGGTTGATCGCCGAGACAGGCACCGGCGCGAACACATTGCCCGCCGCAAGCGTCGCAGTCATGTCGTCCAGCCCCATGCTGTGACGGCTGACCCCGATCGCACCACGGAGTGCGCGGTCCGATTCGCGCCCGTCAAGCCCGACCCGGGCACGGCCGACGAGCAATTGCACTGGCGACAGCCCGGCGCGCAGGTCGCCCAGTTCCAGGTCGCCGAACTGCGCACCGCTCAGCGATCCCCACCAGACGCTGCCCGTCACGCTGCGCGCCGCGAGCCCGGTTTCGCCGAGCCCGAACCAGCCAAGCACCAGCCGCATCGGCATGAACGCGACCAGCGCGATCACGAACGCGGCACCGAACAGCGCGGTCGGGCCGGTGGTCAGGCGAATACGCCTCATTGTCCCCGCACCTTCAAGGTAATGTCCGCCGCCACCGTCTGATCGCCATTGTTGGTCAGGTTGAGCGAATCGACCAGGATTCCCGCCAGTTCGAGATCGGAGATCCAGCCGAGCAAGGGGCCCGGCTTTGCCGCGGCGATGTTGATCTGCACCCGGTCGCCGCCCTGCACCGTGACATTGGCGAGCGGGAAGCCGGCATTGTTGGCGCGGTCGCGGATGATCGTGTCGAGCGGCGCACCGAGCGGCGCGGGCCGATCCTGCTGCAGCGATTTCAGCGCCGCGAGCCGCGCTTCCGTCTCGGCAACGCGAATCACCGCACCGGCATGGCGTTCGCGCGCCGAGGACAGCCCGTCGGTGATCGGCCGGATGATCACGAGCCAGACCAGAGTCAGCGCAGCGAGGGCCGCCATCACGACGAGCAGGCGCTTTTCGCGCAACGACCGCTCGACGAACCAGCTGTTGAAAGCGGCAATCATCGTGGCGACACCTTCAATTGCCCCGAAACCCGGCCATTGGCCGCCTCGAATGTCGCGGCCGGGACGACAAAACCCTGCGCCACGAGCCGGCTCCGGACATCGGCGGCGGCGGCTTCGCGATCCGCCGAGATGGTCGCACGGACATCGCCATTCGCATCGAACGCCAGCGCGGTCAGTTCCGCGCCCGGCACCGAGCGCACCGCGGAGGAAACCGCCGCTGCAGTACGGGTGAACCCAAGACCACCGCCGCGCAGCCGCGACAGGCGTTCGTCAAGCTGGCGGTCGGCATTGTTGACCGTCTCGCCGCGCGGCAGACCCTGGCGAGCGAGCGTATCGGCGCGCTGCTCCAGCGCATCGGCGGCGAGGCTGTATTTGATGATCGACACGATCGTGATGAACAGGGTGACGGCGAGGATCGCGACCGACAGCCAGCCGAGCCGCCGGATCAGTGCCCAGTCAAGCGCGAGCTTGCGCCGCCGCGCGAACATGCCCTGACGCAGGTCGAGCGCCGGCGATGCCACAGCCGCGACGATCGCCGCCTCCAGCTCGTCGCGGCCAAGCGTTGCAGGGGCCGTGCCGCCGGTCACCAGTTCGGTCAGCCGCGCCTCATCGGCAAAGCCGCTGGTCGCACCGCGCACCACGCCTTCGCCACCGAGATCGGCACGGACATACCCCTCTTCCGGACGCGGCAGCAGCATCGGTGCGGGCAGCAGCATCGCCGGATCGACCCCGTTCGCGGCAAGCGCGGCCAGCCAGTGATGCATCTGCGACACCGACACGACACCGATCGGCCGTTCGGCATGATCGTCCTCGCGCCCGACCGCGACATGCAGGTCGGCGATCGGCGACGCGCTGGCATCCGCCGCCAGCATCCGCGCCGCGGTGACCGACTGCGCGGCCGAGCGATCGGGCAGCTCGGCCCAGTGCAAGGTGACCGAATCGGCCGGGGCGATCGCCACCGGCGGCGGCGCGTCCGGATCCATGTCCTTGGGAAATCCCTCGCCGCGCGCCTTCACCACATCATCGGCAATGCGCAGCCAGCGCCACGACGCGCTGGGCGCGGGCAGGAACAGGACCAGCGTGTCGCTCATGACCGCTCACCCCCCAGCGTGTCATTCATGACCGCTCACCCCATTGCCGCGACACCAGCCGCGCCGGCAGTGTCGTCGCATCGATCGTCGATTGCTGTTCCAATTCCGCCCCGCCCAAGGTCACATCCACATCGAGCGCGAACCAGTGCGTCGTAACCGCGGTTTGAGCAAGCGCATCCGGCGACGGCGTAATCGCGGTCAGTGACGGTAGTTTCCAAAAGGCCACAGTGCTCTCATAGCCCTGGGGCGGCCGCTTCAGCAGCAATTGCCTCGCGCCCTCGACGCTCAATGTTTCGGGCAGCAGCATGGCGAAGAGCGGCGCCTGTTCCGGCAACAATGTGTTGATGTTGATCGTCGAAGGCTTGGCGATCGGCAGGGTGCAGAGCCAAGGGCGGATCTTGGCGTAGATTTCAGGCGTGACCCCCGATACGGCGCGCAGCTCGCTCGGATCGGCCATCAGCGTGTTGGCGGTGCGATAGGGCGTCGCCGCGCCGAGATAGGTGGAGTCCTCCGCCCCGGCCGGCAGCGGGTAGGTGTCGCTGTCGATCCAGTCGGACGCGGCGTCGGCGATCGGCACGGCAAGCTGCGCCGGCACGCCGACCAGCCGCATCAATCGCGCGAACTGCAAGCGGGCGGGCGTATAGGCAGCATAGATTCGTGGCTCGGTTTCGACGACCAGGCCATTGAGATTGAAGCAATTGCCCCCGTCACGAACACGCGCGGTGGCCATGCCGCCAGGCACCGGCAGCGGGAACGGTTTTCCGCTCCAGCCGCCCGCCAGCGTCACCCGCGCCGCATCGCGCCCGAGCAGGTCGGTGACCTTGGCCAGTGCCAGCGTTTCGGCGGCATAGGCATAGGCGCGCGCCTGCTCGGTCGCCGCGGCATTGCCCGAAAGCCGGGTCGCCAGGCGCAGCTTCTCCAGCGCGGTCGCGGCGAGGACCGAGATGACCGCGACCAACAGTAGCACGGTCAGCAATGCCGCGCCGCGTTCAGAAATACGCCCGGGGCCGCGCTCAGCCGCCATTGCCGGTCTCCAGCCCCTTGGGTGCATAGCCGGCCCCAACCAGGAAGAGCTGGCGGAACTCGGTGCCGTTGCCGCGGACGAGCCGCATTTCGACCACTTGCGGGAGCGGCGCCCTGGCGCTGCCCTGCCAGACATCGCTCCAGGCGCCGTCAATGCGATAGCGCAGCGACACCTGGCGCACATCGCTCAGCAACACCGCGGGAGCCAGTGGTTCCGCACCGTCGAGCATCGGGTAGGAAATGCGTTCGATATTGCCGTCGGAGAGGCGATATTCGACTTTCTGGTCGCTCGCGCGGCGTGCGCGATCGAGATTGCTCCAGCCGCCGCGCACGAGACGCAGCATCGGTGTGGTTCCCGAGCCGGATTCGCCGGTAAACGCGGGCAGCACATCGCCGGCCTCGTTGCGCGTGGTGCGGAACGACGCCTGGGCGAAATCGGCCGACAGCGCCGATGACAGTCGGCTCAGCGCGCCGACATCGTCGAGCCGCGCCCCGGTCACGCCCTGCGCTCGCACGCTGAAGGACAGCAAGGCGACCCCGGCCGAGGCGAGCATGCCGAAGATCAGCAAGGAGATCATCAGCTCGACCAGCGTGAAGCCGTGTTCGGCGAAACGCCTCACGGGCGTGAAGCCGTGTTCGGCGGAACGCCGCAAAAACGTGAAGCCGTGTTCGGCGAAACGCCTCATGACGGTTTCCCCGGCAGCGTCGCCGGCCGCACCACGGTCAGCCGCCCCTGCACCTGCCCCGCCGCATCGGCGACCGACACGTCGATGCGCAGGATGCGCGTGTCGCCGGTCGGGCGAGTCACGCGCGTCCAGCCCCAGCTGCGGCCGCCATTCTGTTCGATACCGCGCGCCTGGCCGATCGCTGGCGGGCGGGCATCGCTCAAAGCCTCGATCGCGACGTTGCGCGCGACCATTTGCGCGGTCAGCGCCGAATCGAGCATGCCCGCACCGCGGATCGTCGCGCCTTCCAGACGGATCAGCGCCAGCGCCGCGAGGCTGAACACCGCGAGCGCCACCATCATCTCGATCAGCGTGAAGCCGTATTCGGCGGTACGGCGCATGTCAGCCATCGACTTTGACCGACCCATTGGCGCCGATCCGCACGATCGTGCTTTCGCCGTCGCGGGTCAGGCGGACATCGAACGAACGGTCCGCCATGCCGGTCGAATCGAACACGACCCGGTCGCGATCGGCGGTCAATACGGGCGTGACGCCCTCGGCCCAGCGCGCCACCCTGAACGGCTTCTCGCTGATCGGCTGCCAGGTGCCGCGGCTGCGCGTGTCGAAGCCATAGCCACCGCCGGAGACCCAGATGCTCACCGGCCGCGCATCGACGATCGCCGAATCGTGCGCGGCGCGGGCGCGGGCCGCGAAACGCGCCGCATCGTCAATCAACCGGCCGCGCGGATCGGGGATTGCCAGCACGACGACAGCCGATGCCAGCCCGATGATCGTGATGACGATCATCAGCTCCACAAGCGTGAAGCCGTGTTCGGCGAAACGCCTCACGGGCGTGAAGCCGTGTTCGGCGGAACGCCTCAAGAGAGTGCTCCTCGGCGCGTCACATCACTGCCAGCTGCCGATATCGGCATCCGCGCCCTCGCCGCCTTCCTTGCCGTCAGCGCCATAGGTCCAGATATCGGCCTCGCCATGCGTGCCCGGGGAGGCGTAAAGATAGGGGCGGCCCCAGGGATCGTCCTGCAGCTTCTTGATATAGCCGCCCTTCTGATAGCGTGACGGATCGGCGAGATCGGCCGGCGCGTTGAGCAGCGCCGCCAGCCCCTGCGATGTGGTCGGATAGACCGACAGGTTGAGCTTGTAGAGTTCGAGACCATTCTCGATCGTTGCGATATCGGCCTTGGCCTTTCCCGATTTGGCGCGCTCGCCCTGCGGGATCACGTTGATCGCGACGATCGTCGCGAGCAGGCCGAGAATGACGATCACCACCATCAGTTCCACCAGCGTGAAGCCGTGTTCGGCGGAACGCCTCGCGGGCGTGAGTGCCCCTTCGTTGCGGCGCTTGCGGCGAGCGATTTTCGGATCGGTAGTCATGATAGTCCTCATTGTCCGGGCCTCATTGTCCCGCCAGGGTATTGAGCTGCAGGATCGGCAGCAGGATCGATAGCACGATCGTCGCGACGATGCCGCCCATGATGACGATGATCGCGGGCTCAAGCAGCGACAAAGCGGTCGCGGTAAAGCGGTCGAATTCGCGCTCGAGATAGTCCGCGGCGCGCTCGAGCATCTCGTCGAGCTTTCCCGCCGATTCGCCCGATGCGGCAAGATAGGTCAGCAACGGCGGAAAGACGCCGGCGCGGCGCATCGCCGCCGACAGGCTGCCGCCGCCGCGGATCGATTCGACGATCTCGTCCGACGCGGCGCGCAGGCGGCGATTGTGGATCGTGCCGGCAGTCAGGGTGAGCCCTTCGAGCAGCGGCAGGCGGCTGGCGACCATGGTGGCGAGTGTGCGTGCCATGCGCGCCGCGTGGAGATCGCGTAGCAGCCGGCCAAGCAGTGGAATGCGCAACAGCCAGCCATCGAACGCGAGCCGGATCGACGGTTGCTTGAGCGCCTGCCAGCAGATCAGGCCGATCGCCGCGACGGCAAGCAGCATCGCCCACCAATAGCCGACCAGCAGGTCCGACAGGCCAATGACGATGCGGGTGAGCAACGGGAGCTGCTGGCCGACATTATCGAACTGCTCGACCACCTGCGGCACGACAAAGGCCATCAGGGCCGTCACCACACCCATCGCCACCACCGCGAGGACGGTCGGATAGGCCAAAGTGGTGACGATCTTGCCGCTGATCTCGGCCTGGCGTTCGAGCAGGATCGACAGGCGGTCGAGAATGGTCGGCAGCGAGCCCGATCGCTCGCCCGCCGCGACCATCGCGCGGTAGAGCGGCGGGAAGCTTTTCGGCTCGCGCCCCATCGCCTCGGCCAGCCGCCGCCCCTCCATCACCCCGGCATGGACGCTGGCGACGATCGTGCGGACTGATTCCTGTTCGGTCTGGCGGGTGATGGTGCGGAGCGATTCCTCCAGCGGCGATACCTGATTAAGCGTCGCGAGCTGGCGCGTGAACAATGTGAGCTGCTTCACGCTCATCTTGCGCCGACCGAGGCGAAAGCCGGTGACCAACGGCTTGCCGCGCGCCGGGCCGCCGCTGCCCGCCTCGATCTTCACGACATAGAGACGCTTGCGGTCGAGCCGGTCGCGCGCATCATCGATCGAGTCGGCGGCGATATGCCCGCGCACCTCGCGACCGGCCGTGTCGATCACCAGATAGTCGAAATCAGGCATTGCCGTCCGCGTCGATCACCAGCGGCGCCTCGACGTCGGCCATGTCGCGGCGCGAGACGCGCACCGCTTCCTCCGGGGTGGTCAGCCCGTCGCGGACCAGCTGCCGCGCTGCCGAACCGAGATTGGGTGCATTGATGAAGGCGTGACGCGCAATGATCGCTTCGTCGCCGCCATCGTTGATCAGGCGGCGGATCGTCTCGTCGATACGGATCGCCTCGAACACGCCGATCCGGCCCTTGAAACCGGTGCCGTTGCACTCGTCGCAGCCGACCGGTTCATAGACGATCGCGCCGGGGTCGAAGCCAAGCAGTGCGGAGACCGAGCCTTGCGCCTGGACCGGCTTGCGGCAGGCCTGGCACAGCCGCCGCACCAGTCGCTGCGCAATCACTGCGCGCAGGGTCGAGGCAAGCAGGAACGGCTCGATCTTCATGTCGCGCATGCGCGTGATCGCGCCGACCGCATCATTGGTGTGGACGGTCGAAAGCACGAGATGCCCGGTGAGCGACGCCTGGACCGCGATCTCGGCGGTTTCCTTGTCGCGAATTTCGCCGACCATCACGACGTCGGGATCCTGGCGCAGGATCGCGCGCAGGCCGGCGGCGAAGGTCAGGCCGACCTTGGGATTGACCTGAGTCTGGCCGATCCCTTCCATGGCATATTCGACCGGATCCTCGACCGTCAGGATGTTGCGGCTGCCGTCGTTGAGCAGGCGAAGTGCGGCGTACAGCGTGGTGGTCTTGCCCGACCCGGTCGGCCCGGTGACCAGGATGATGCCATTGGGTTCGGAGATTGCGCCTTTCAGCATGGTGTTGATCGCTGGGGTCATGCCGAGCACGTCGAGCGTGATCCCGGCATTTTCCTTGTCGAGGATACGCAGCACGACGCGCTCGCCCGCGCGGCTCGGCAAGGTCGAGACGCGCACGTCGAGCAGCTTGCCGGCAAGCGTCAGGCCGATGCGCCCGTCCTGCGGCACGCGGCGCTCGGCAATGTCGAGCCGCGCCATCACCTTGACGCGGCTGACGATGACCGGGGCGACATGCGGCGGCATGCGCAGCGTTTCGCGCAGCACGCCGTCGATGCGCATGCGCACGACCAGGCCGGTTTCATAGGGCTCGATATGGATATCCGACACGCCGTTGCGCGCGGCGTCGGCGATGATCCCGTTGATCAGGCGAATCGCGGGCGCATCGTCGGCGGTATCGAGCAGATCGTCGGCGGTCGGCATATCGCCCGCCAGAATGTCGAGTTCGTCACCAAGACCCAGCGTTCCCGCCGCGACCGCCGCCGCCTGCCCGTCCATCGCATACGCGTCGGACAGCTTGCGATCGAATTCCTCGGCGCTGACGAATCCGACATCGAAGGGCCGCGCGAGATGCCGCCTGAGCTCGAGCAGGACGCGCGGATCGGCGCCTTCGCGCATTGAGATTGCCAGATGATCGCCGCCATCCGGCTCGAGCACGACGCCGAAACGCCGCGCAAAGCCATAGGGAATGGCGACCATCGCCGATGGCGGGATAAAGGCTTCGGGCAGTTCGACCGGCGCATCGGCCGCCGGCTCGACCTCGTCGCCGCGCGCGATGTGCATCACCGTTCCCCCTGCGGCTTCAGGGGTTTGGTCGAGTTGCGCATGATCGGCACGGTGATGCGCGGATCCTCGATATTGCCCGGCGTCGGCGATGAGGGGATCGGCGGTGCGGCGCCCATATAGTCACGCACCAGCTCGTCGATGCTCGGCTCCTGGTTCGGCGCCTGCCCCGCCTGTTGCAGGCGCAGATAGCCATAGCGTTGCTCGGTCACGCGCCGCGTATCCTCCGGCGTGCGCAGCACGGTCGGCCGGATGAAGATCATCAAATTGGTCTTGGTGCGTTGCTTCGCCTTGGAGCGGAACAGGGCACCGATCCCCGGCAGATCGCCGAGCAGCGGGATTTTCTCGATCGTGCGGCGTTCATCGTCGCTGAGCAGCCCGCCGATGATCGCGATCTGGCCGTCATCGACCGTCAGCGTCGTTTCCACTTCGCGCTTGTTGAGGATCAGGTCGCTATTGTCGCTCGACACCGGCCCGGCGATCGAGCTGACCTGCTGGTGCAGGAACAGCTTGATCGTGCCGCTTGAATTCACCTGCGGCCGCACTTCGAGCTGAATGCCGACATTTTCACGCTGCACAGTGCGGAAGGCATTGTCGAAATTGGTCGACAGCTGCTGGCCGGTGGTGATCGGAATTTCCTGACCGACCAGGATTCGCGCCGGCTGATTGTCGAGCGTGGTCAGCGACGGTGCCTGAAGCAGGTTCGAGGTGGTATCGGATTTCACCGCATTGATGATCGATCCGAAAATCGCATTCTTGCCGATATTGAACGCGCCGCCGCCAAAACCACCAGTCGCGCCGAGGATCGAATTGATCGCCGACTGGGCGAGCGAATCGCTGACCGCGCTGTTGGTCGATGTCGTGACGGTCGTGCCGTTGACCGTGGTGGTGGTGGTGTTGAGCTGACGCGCACCGACCGCACCGGCAATGGTCAGCAAATTTGGCGCCGAGTTGCTGAAGCTGGTGGCGAAGGTCGGCACACCGCTGCCGGGCAGGCCGGCGAGCAGGAACTGCACGCCGAGCTTGTTGGCGGTCGCATCCGACACTTCGGCAACAATCGCCTCGACCAGCACCTGCTCGCGTCGCGTATCGAGTTGCCGCACCACCTCGTTCAGCTGGCGCTGCACCTCGGCCGGCGCGGCGATGACAATCGCATTGGCCCCGGCAAAGCGCGTAATGACCGACGCGGTGCGACCGCCCTCGGCGACGATCGCGGCCTCGCCCGTGCCCCCGCCTGCAGCCGGAGCTGATTGTTGCTGCCGGGGTGGCTCGGCATTGCTGTTGTTGTTCTGCCCGTTCGCCGCGGTGCCGCCGAAATTCGAGCGCGACAAGGTATTGGTATTGTTCGACGTCGGCTGAGTCGGTGTCTGGCCGACAAGCTGTTGCAGCACTGGCAGCAATTGCTCCGCATCGGCATTTTCGAGGAAGATGACGCGAATTTCGGTGCCGTTCTTCGCTCGCTTGTCGAGGTCCTCCGCCACACTGGCAAGCCGCGCAACGGTGGCGCCGTCGCCGCGCAACGCAACCGAGTTGGAGCTGGTGATGGCGACAACCGTCGCGCTGGGGCCGGTCGCGGCCCCTTGTCCACCCTGCCCGCCGGTGCCAATCAGCGCCTGCAACGCGCTGGCGATCTCACGTGCGCCGGCATTTTTCAGCGCAACGACGCGGGTCGCGGCATTGTCCGTATCGATCTGGCGCAGCACCTCGCGGACGCGCCGGACATTGTCGGCGAAATCGACCACGACGATCGAATTGCCGCCGCGATTGGCGGTGACCGATCCTTGCGGGCTGACCAGTGCGCGTACCGTCTCCACCGCCGAGGCCGAATCGATCGAGCGCAAGCGGATCACCTCGGTCACGAAGCTGTTGCGTGACGCACCGCGCGATCCCACCCGGCTCGGCTGCGAGGCCGCATTGTCGATCGGCTGTACGCGCAGCGCGCCGTTCGAGGTCGGCACTGCGACCAGACCGTTGGCGCGCAGGGTCGACAGGAAGACCTCGAAATATTCCGAGCGGCTGAGCGGGCGATCCGTCACCACCGTCACCTTGCCCTGCACACGGTTGTCGATGATGAAGGTGCGCCCTGTCACCTTGGCGGCATCGGCGATGAACGCGCGGATATCGGCATCGCGAACGTTCAATGTGGTTTGCGCAACAATCGGCCCGGCGAGCAGGCACGCGAGAACGGGTGCGAGGATCAGTTTTTTCATTGGCTCGCTATCGAGATGACAAGAGGAATGGTGGTGTTGCCGCGTTCGACGGTCAGCGGCAAATTGCCCCCGCCGGCGAACTGCCCGGCAATGCGTTCGATATCGCCCTGACCGGTGACCGCGCGGCCGCCGATCGCGGTGACGATGTCCCCGTCGCGCAGATTGGCGGCACGAAACGCTGCGCCCGACCCTTGCGAGCGCACGACCAGGCCCGTCACGCGACCGCCATCGACGCGAGGGATAAAGCCGATATCCGACTGGACCTGGGCGAAGGTCGTGACGCGAGACCCGATCGCGCCGGGCGCAGCGGCCGGGCCCGGACCATTGCCGGCCGCGGGGCCGGCCGGGGCGACGGTCTCGACCGACCCCGACTGATCGAGAAACAGGTCCTCCTCCGCACCGCCACGGTCGATCGTGATATGGTCGAACGCGACCGACTTCAGCCTAACGCCAGGCATGATCTCACCACCGACAGCAATGCTTTGCTGCACGCCGTCGGGACCGGCGACGATCGCCGAGCCGCCGCCGACCGCTTCGTCGATCCGCGTGCCGAACAGGGTGATCTGCAACGAGGTGACCACCGCCGGCTTGCCGTCACCGCCCGCGCTCAGCCGGAAAAAGGGATCGAACCCGCGCAGGATCGCTGCGGGTGAGCCAATGGTGCCGGGTTCGGCCGGCCGCCAGTTCCCGAGCGGACCAACTGGGGTGACGATCACCCACAAGAGCCGCGCGCACTGCACCGCCAGCACCACGAGCAGCAAAAGCTCGAGCGCCGAATAGACATTGGTGCGCGGGAGCCGCCGAAGGATACGGCGCGCGCGGGCGTCGAGTGCGAGGCGCATTGAGAGAATCCCCCGGGGTCGCGCAGGTGCTAAGCGGCCAGTGTTACAGTCACACGGCACAAGTGTGAACCTTTTGCGACAATCCCAATGTCGACGGCCGATCGGTGACCGGCAACGCTCGCGATTGCGGAAATCTCTGTGGGTCCGGCATCCGGCGGCGCCCAAGGTCGGCCATTTCAGTTAATAATCTGATATATAATGAATTATTCTAGAACCCACCATGACGGCAACGAAGAGATATGGGACACGACTGGTGTCCGATATCTCCCGCCGCCCTTCCCCACAGTCCTCTCACTGGCGGCGATTCAGCCAAGACGCGGGATCGGGCAGGCCATCGTCGGAGCATCGGCCATCGTCGGAGAGTGCCTGCCATTTTATTATGTGCGACAACGGGAGCCGCACAACGTCGGAAATTCCATCGTCGTGCATCCTTGTGGAGAGCAAGTGAGGTTGAGGAAGGCTGATCGGCTTTGACGCAGAGTCGGGCGGAAATCGTGGCATGGGTGGCGGGCAATATCATCCCGCACGAGGGAGCCCTGCGCGCCCGCTTGCGGCGCATGGCGGCATCGTCCTGGGAGATCGACGATATCGTGCAGGATGCTTATCTCAACATCGCCCGGCTAAAGAGCGTCGCGCATATTCGCGATGGCCGGGCCTATCTGTTCACCACCGCCCGGATGGCGATGCTCCAGCGGATCCGGCGCGACCGAATCGTGCGCATCGACAGCTTGACCGAGATGCAGGCAATGGCGCTCGAAGACGAGGCTCCCGACCCTGAGCGCCGTGTGGGCGCGCGGCGTGAGCTCGAACGGATCCGGCAACTGATCGACGCGCTGCCCGCGCGCTGCCGCGAAATCTTCGAGCTGCGGCGGATCGAAGGGGTGCCGCAACGCGAGATCGCGGCGCGACTGGGAATTGCCGAACATAGCGTCGAACAACAGGCGACACGCGGATTGAAGCTGATCCTGAAGGCACTGGCGGCGGACGGCGCTACTGAAACGCCCTTTTCGGGAACGCAGGGTGAAAAAGCGGAGGGCAATCATGGCAATGGATGAGGACGGCGCGGCGCGCTGGGCCATCCGTCGCGATACCGGCCCGCTTGCCGCCCACGAACAGGCTGAACTCGACCTGTGGCTCGCCGCCGATGAGCGCCGCGAAGGTGCGCTGCTGCGCGCCGAAGCGGCATTGGTCTATCTCGATCGCGGTCGCGCCTTGGCGGGTCAGGCGCCCGATCCGGAAGAAATCGCCACCGAAGAGTCCTCCAATGCGCGACTGTTCAGCCGGCGCAAGCTGGTCGGCGGCGGCGCCTTGATTGCCGCTGCCGTTGCCGGGATCGGCGGCGGGCTGCTCTGGCCAGCCGGCGAAAGCTTCACCACCACGATCGGCGAAGTCCGGCGCCTGTCGCTCGCCGACGGGTCCGTCGCCACGATCAACACGGCAAGCCGGTTGACCGTGGCGATGGCGAAACAGGCGCGGCGGATCACACTCGATGACGGCGAGGCCTGGTTCGAGGTCGCGCACGACAAGGCACGGCCCTTCCTGGTGTCGGCGGGTGACGTCCATGTCCGCGCCGTGGGCACGGCCTTTTCGGTGCGCCGCCACGCCGATGGCGTCGATATTCTGGTGACCCAGGGTGTCGTCGAGACCTGGACCGGAGACGACAATACCACACCGACCCGGCTGAGCGGTGGGGAGCGCGCGTTCGTGGCCGACGCCACCGCACAGATCGTCGCGGTTCCGGCAGGCGCGGAAATCGAACGCGCGCTGGCCTGGCGCAGCGGCGGTCTGGCGTTGAACGGCGAGCCGCTGGATTATGCCGTGGCGGAACTCAATCGCTATAATCGCCGCAAGCTGATCATTGACGATCCGGTGCTGGGCCGCACGCCGATCGTCGGCTATTTCAAGGTCGATGATCCCGACAGGTTCATGCGATCGGTGGCAGTGCTGCTCGACGCACGCATCACGGCGTCGGGCGGCGATATTCATATTGCGCCGAAAGGTAGCTGATTTTTTTCACGCCGGGCATCGGAAACGCATCGCCCGGGCATCCTGATCAATAACGAAGGCGCACAAGCGTCTTCACGATCAGGAGGGGACTTTCATGCGGGGATTTGCTGTTCCGGGATTCCGTGCCGGCGCCATGACGGGCGCTGCGGCGATCGCTATGGCGACGGTGGCCATGCCGGCCCATGCGCAAACGCGCAGCTTCGATCTGGCCGCGCAACCGGCCGCCACCGGCCTGCCCGCCTTTGCCAAACAGGCGGGGATCGAAATCATCGCCGACGGCAACAGCGTCCGTGACAAGCGCACCAACGCGGTCCGCGGGACCATGACGGTGGCGGCCGCACTGCAACGGCTTCTGGCCGGCACTGGCCTGACGGTGAGCGAGGACCAGGGACAGACCGGCGTCGTGATCATCCGCGCGGCAGTGCAGGCCGAGGCAGAACACGACAATCCCGGCCCTGACATCATCGTCACGGCGCAGAAGCGCGAGGAGAAAATCCAGGACGTGCCGATCGCGATCACGGTATTCACGGCCAAGACGCTCGACGAACAGAAGATCGAAGGCGGCAGCGAATTGCTGCGCGGTACGCCCAACGTCAATTTCTCCAAGACCAATTTCGCGAGCTATAATTTCTCCATTCGCGGCATTGGCACCAAGGCGCTGTCGGTGACCACCGATCCGGCCGTGGCGATCAGCTTCAACTCAATGCCGTTGGTCCGCAACCGGCTGTTCGAGCAGGAATATTTCGACGTCGAGCGGATCGAGGTGCTGCGTGGGCCGCAAGGCACGCTCTATGGCCGCAATGCGACGGCGGGCGTGGTCAACATGATCCCGATCCTGGCCGATCCTGGCCGGTTCACCGGCAGCCTGAAGCTCGAAGCGGGCAATTACGGCACAATGCGCGCCAGTGGTATGCTCAACGTGCCGATCACCGATACGCTGGCGGTGCGCGTCGCCGGCGCCCGGACGCAGCGCGACGGCTATGACTTCAACACCGTCACCAACCGCGACGTCAACGACCGCAATCTATGGTCGACGCGCGGGTCGATCACCTGGAAGCCGGACAGCGGTTTCAAGGCGAGCCTGGTATGGGAACATTTCCAGGAAAAGGACCGCCGCTCGCGGACGGGCAAGCAGCTCTGCCACCGCGATCCTTCGCCGACACAGGTCGGCGGGGTCGACATGCTCCCCCAGAATGGCGGATTTTTCAGCCAAGGCTGCAAACCGGGATCACTCTATGACGATGCCGCGTTCGGCGTGCCCAATGGCGCCAGCCTGCCCAATGTCATCGCCGCCAGCGTCGGCATCTCGGGCGCCGTGGGTTTCAGGGAGAATTATCAGGGCGTCTTTGTCATTCCCTACGCCACCGACCCCTTTTCCGCGGTTGTGCAATCGCGCGATCTGCGCAAGATCGCGACCACCTATGATCCGCAGTTCCGCGCCAAAAATGACGTGGTACAACTCAATTTCGATGTCGAAATCGATCCGGGCCTGAAACTGGTGTCGCAGACCGGCTGGACGCGGGACAATTATTACTCGACCCAGGATTATAGCCGCTTCCAGTCGATCCCGGTCTTCACCGATACATCGCAGGGCGGCATCTACGGGCTCGATCCCGACGGCAATTTCATTCCTGCCTATAATCTGCTTCCCGGCGGGGTCTTTTGCGATCCCCAGCTCGGTTGCTCCAACGGGTATCTCTCCGCCGATCTCAATCGTTCCAAAAGCCGGCAATGGTCGCAGGAATTCCGCTTGCAATCGTCATTCGACGGGCCGCTCAACTTCAATTTCGGGGTCAATTATCTCGATTTCAAAATCGATGAGGATTATTTCGTCTTCAACAATACGTTCACGGTGGCGGGAATGATATTGTTCAATCGAACCGGCTATACCGGCTCATCGTTCATATCGGCCTGCGCGCCCGGGCAGACCACGGTCCCCAACCCCGGCGATGCCGGAACATGTCTTTATATTGATCCCAATCCGATCGATCAGATCAATGGCGAAGGACATAACTATTTTCGCAGCCGCAATGTTGCCCATACCAAATCCTATGCCGGGTTCGGCGAACTGTACTGGCAAGCAAGTGACACGCTGAAAGTCACCGCCGGGTTGCGTTATACCCGCGATATAAAGACCACCACGCCCTATCCGAGCCAGTTGTTGCTGACGCCCGGTTGGGTCGGCGGTGGTTATGTCAATAGCGGCTATCCGGCGCTGCCCGATATCGAGCAGAAATGGGGCGCGCTGACCGGCCGGTTCGTGGTCGACTGGAAACCGCAGCTGTCATTCACCGACGACAGCCTGTTCTATGCTTCCTATTCGCGCGGCTACAAGGCGGGCGGCACCAATTCGCCGGGGATCGGTACGAACCAGGAATTTCTGGGATTCTTCCAGGTCGATCCGCGTTTCCGGCCGGAATATGTCAACGCTTTCGAGATCGGCAGCAAGAACACACTCGCGGGTGGCAAGCTGCAATTGAACGCCACCGCCTTTTTCTACGACTACAAGGACTATCAAGTCTCGCAGATCATCGACCGGGGCACCCGGAACGAGAATTACAATGCCAAGACCTGGGGATTGGAGTTCGAAACGATCTGGCGTCCGACGCGACGGCTGAGTTTCAACGCCAATCTCGGTCTGCTGGATACAAGGATCGGCGACGGGATGAAGTCGATCGATGTGATGGACCGCCTTCAGGGTCATGACGATTGGATATTGATCAAGCCCTGGCTGCAACAAGCGTCCAATTGCGTCGCACCCAGGGCGCTGGTGGTGCCGTATCTGCAAACCCTATTGAATGATCACGACCCGTCCAATCCGACCACCTCAGCACAGATAACCGGCTTTTGTCCCTTTGGCGGCGTGCTCCTCGGTGGCCCGGGCGTCGACTATGATCCCTTTACCTATACCGATGTCGGCCAGAACCAGGGTCAAGGCTTCGCCGCCGATATCTCCGGTAACGAGTTGCCCAATGCGCCGCACTGGACGGTCAATGTCGGCGCTCAGTACACCATCCCGATCGATACGTGGAACGTGACCCTGCGCGGCGATTATTACCGCCAGGGCAAGAGCTGGGCGCGGGTCTATAATGCGGTCAATGACCGGCTGCGGTCATGGGGTAATGCCAATCTGGCGATCACCGTCGAACGGCCAGACTCCGCCCTGACCTTCCAGCTTTACGTCAAGAATCTGCTCGACGACACGCCGATTACCGACGCCTTCATCAACAGCGACGACAGCGGCCTGACCACCAACGTCTTCACGCTCGACCCGCGCATCATCGGCTTCAGCGTGGCGAAGAAGTTCTGAGTTCCGGCTGGCCCTATCGGCCAGCCCGCTCCCCCTCGGGCGATGACGACTTCCCCGCCCCCGAAGTCGTCATCGCCACTTTTTTTCGTCACGTCCCCACGATCGAAATTCGGCAAATCGCCGCAAATCGCCCTTGTCCAGGCTGGCGAATTCCAGTCGTTTTTGGCAAAGCGTGCGACGATGAATCAGCCCCTCACCTCCGCCGCAAATTTCGGCTCGGGCCACCCTTCGGAAGCAATGGTCGAGCATCTCGGGGCGCAGCCCGGCGTGCAGCGCGTGCCCAGCCCAAAGCTGACGCTGTTTCTACGTCGCGGCTTTCTATCGCCCGACCTTTGTGCGGCACTGATCGACCGGATCGAAGCGCAGCGCCGGCCATCGACCATCTCGGACTCGAACGGCGACGCCGCGTTCCGCACCAGCGAAACATGCGACCTGGACAGCGCCGACCCGGTGGTAGCGGAGGTCGATGCGTTGATCATGGCCTTCACAGGACTGGATCCTGCCCATGGCGAGCCGATGCAGGGTCAGCGCTATGCCGTGGGACAGGAGTTCAAGGGCCATACCGACTATTTCGAACCGGCCGGCCTCGATTATCTGAAATATTGCAGCGTGGCGGGGCAGCGCACCTGGACGGTGATGATCTATCTCAACCAGACCGAAGCGGGCGGCGCGACGCGGTTCAAGACAATCGACAAGATCGTCCAGCCCGAGGTGGGGAAACTGCTCGCCTGGAACAATCTGCGCCTCGACGGGACGCCCAATCCCGCGACGATCCATCAGGGCATGAAGGTGCGTTCAGGGGTGAAATATGTCGTGACGAAATGGTTTCGAATGCAGGAATGGAGATAATTCTCCACCCAGGCCGGCCCCTTCCCCGACGTGAAGGGGCCGGTCGAGTTCACAGCTTCGCGGTGATCCCGATCGTGAAGGTGCGCCCCAGGCGGTAGGTATTGACGTCCACCCGCGAGCCATTGCCGAAGGTCTGAAACTCCTGGAATTTCGTGCCGGTCAAGTTGCGCGCCTCCAGCTTCAGCTCGAATTCGGCATCGCCGAACCTGATCCCCTGCCGTCCGACAAGATCGAGCTTGATGCCCGGCTGTTCGACAATATCGGGCAGGAAGCCACCCGACACCGGCCCGCGATTGGTTACGCGCTTGCTGGCGTAGGAAAACAGCAAGGTCAGCTGCGACAACGAGTCCTTCTTTTCAATGGCAAGCTGCGCGTTGACGAGATGATCCGACTGTCCGGTGAGCGGCGCACCGTTGACGAACAACTGATTGGCCGGGACCAGCAACGCGACACCGTTGCCGTTCTGGATTGGGCTCGGCACCAGTTCAGTGCCCGATTTGATCTTCGACTGCGTGTAGGTGTAATTTGCCACCAGCAGCAGTCGGCGATCAGTGAAGAAGCCGCCCAACCCGGCTAGATCGAAATATTTCTGCGCCTCGACTTCTGCGCCATATAGATCGGCGCTCGGCGCATAAGAAAAGCCGGTTTGGAGTGCCGATGTGTCGTTAGGATAGAAGCCGACCTGCTCGATCGGATTCTTGATGTGTTTGTAGAAGGCGGCAGCAGTGATCCGCTGGTCGCGGCCGAAGAACCATTCGTAACGCGCCTCGGCATTGGTCAGCTGCGAATCGACCAATTCCGGGTTACCGAAGAACTGCCGGTCGGAATCGAAATCGCGATAGAGCTGCGGCGCCAGTTCGCGGAACTGGGGACGAGCGATGGTCTTCGATCCGTGCACCCGGAACTGCATGTCGGGCGCGAAATTCCAAGTCACCGTTGCCGCAGGAAGGAAATAATCATTGTTGAGGCTCGCGCCCTGGAACGAGAGGCTGTTTGTCGTGACTTCCTCGAGCGCTTTCTCATAGCGAACGCCAAGCGTCGCGCGTACGCCGTCGATGACCTCACCTTCGACCTGCGCGTAACCGGCATGGATGCGCAATGACGCGGCATAGGCCGCCGCACCGTCCGACCCAGACAGGTTGAACAGCCGGATACAGCCGCCACCGTCATTCGCGGTGCAGCCATTGACCACGCTGTTGATCGACAACAGATAATCGGGCCGCAAAAAGCGCGAGGGCGCGGGCAGCGCACTGCCGTCAAAGGTACGGTATTGATAATTATACCGTGTCGATGTGCGATCGCTGTCGCTGTAATAATAACCCGCAGACAGCTTGATCGGCCGCGCGGTCGGCAATTTATAGCCTAAATCCGCTTGTCCGCTCCACAGATCCTCAGAGAGGCTGCTGAACGCGACATAAGCCGATTCACCCAGGCCGTTGAGCGTGTTTTGATAGGCTTTCGCGTTCTGGTCATAGCGATAGCTGAATGAACGCTCATAGGGAGAGTTGCGCTTGGTGTTGGCGTAGCTGCCGCGCAGGTCGAGCGAGACATCCCCGAATTTGAACTCGCCGACCAGTTGACTGTCGATCAGCTGGCGTTCGAACCAGTTGGTATTCTGCTGCATGATCCGATCGCCGCTGCTGTTCGGATACACCGTCGCGGTACTCAGGCGGCCCTGTTTGAGCGTGTCGTGGATATAAAGGTTGGTCCAGCGGACACGCTGCTCGCCGAAATCGGCGCCAAAGCCGATCAAGCCGTTGGCAACGATCCGGTTATCGGTCAGCACGGTGCGGTAGTCACTGCGCAGCGCGCCTTCGGCGTCGATCGTGTCCTGCTGCACCGCATCGCGCGTGCGAAAGCCATTGCTCACGCTTCCCGAAGCAATCAGCCCGATCCGGGTACTCCCGAGATCGAACGAATGGCCGAGGTTGAGCTCGCCCGAGAAATTGGCCGGCAAATGATCATTCTGTTGCAACAGCGTGGTCGGCGCGTTGGACATTGTCATGATCTGCGCCGAGCTGAACTGTGGTTCAGTCGAGCCCCCCGCCTTGATGAACCCCGGCACGGTCCGCTCACCACTGTCAAAGCCGAGCCAGTCAAGGCTGCCGCCGTCATAGACATAGCCGAGCTGATCGGTGCTGGTGCTGTTATAGGTCGCCGAGGCGCCGAATTCGAGGAAGCTCTCCTCCGGCACTGCCTTGGTCGTCAGATTGATGACGCCGCCGCCGAATTCGGCCGGATAATTCACCGAATAGCTCTTCTGAACCAACGCGCTGGCGACAATGCTGGTCGGAAATATGTCGAGCGGCACGGTGCGGCGCAACGGCTCCGGAGACGGCAGCGGCGACCCGTTGAGCATCGAAGAGGAATAGCGGTCACCAAGACCGCGCACGAAGACAAAGCCATTGCCGACCACGCTGAGGCCGGTCACGCGCTGCAAGGCGCCGGCGATATCGCCTTCGCCTGTCCGCGCAATATCCGCGCTCGACAGGACCGAGACGACCTGAGGCGTCGCCCGGATCGCATTGGGGATGTTGCGTCCGATGACGACGATATCACCGACATCATCAGCGCCCGGCGTCGAAACCTCGACCTGTTCCTGCTCAGCTGCCGGATCCTGACTTGCGTCCGGAGGAGTGGCAGCGGCCGGTGCCGGCGGGGTGGTCGCCTGGGTGCCGGCGGTTTGCGCGATCGCGGCGGGCGCGATCAGGCTGGAAGTGAGGAGCAGCAAGGTGCCGTAGGCGATTGGCTTGGCCATCTTGAAAATATCCGGTGTTCGAGTCCGTACGGCGAAAGCCGGAAGCGGGGTTGAGACCACGCTTCCGGCTTCGCGTTCATGCGGGAAGCGGCTCTCAGGCGCCGTTGCAGGCGAAATAGATCGAGTGGAACACGGGCGGGCCGCGCTCATCGATCGTGGTCGGGACAGCGCCAGTGCCACCCGCCGGGCGAATGGTCGACTTGCCGCCATTCGCTTCCGTGCCGGCAATCATGTTCACGCAGGCGACGGTCGACTTCACGATCCCGTTGACGAACGTATAGTCCGCGCCCCCACGCAAACGGATTGCCGCAGCGGCATTCGCCGTCTGGAGGAAGGTGAAATTGGCAAGCCGGCCAAACTGGCGCGGAAGAAAGTCTTCATTGCCGTTCGAGTCGATCTCGGTCGAGAAGGAATCGGTGGTCGCGCCGATCGTCTTTTGCGCAACGATGAGGAACTGAACCAAGCCCTGCCAGCCCACATCGGTATCCAGGCCATCATCGTCCGAGCCGGTCAGGGCGACATATTTCAGGTTAGTGCGGCCACCGAAGATTTCGATACCGTCATCCGAACTGTTGTGGACCTGGATATGGTCGAGCGTCGTGCCCGAACCGGTGCCGCCAAGCGTGAGGCCCTGAAGCTCATTGCCATCCGAAATGGCAATGCCCGAATAGCGGATCTGAACATATTGCATGGTGCCGCTATTGTCGGTCGCGGTCGCGCCGCCGTAGAGCGCATTGCCGGTGCCCTCGACCACATTCTCGCAATTCGCTGCACCACCGGCAGTACCGGCAACGTTGCAGTTCGAGATCGGTGCGCGACCGGCCAGGATCACGCCGCCCCACTGGCCCTGCGTCGCGTCGCCATTCGATGCCGGGTTGAGATTCTGCTGCGACGTGAAGATGATTGGGTTGGTGGCAGTGCCGACCGCATTGATCGTCGATCCGCGGTTGACCACCAGATAATCATTTGCCGCATCGGAGGAATTTGAGACAATCAGCACGCCCGCCGCGATGTTGAGGGTCGCCGCGGCACCGCCGCCGCCTGCCCCGCCGACATCGACACCGACATCGACGCGACCGTTGATCTGATACGCGACACCGTCGATCTTGGTCAGCGACAGCGTGCCTGAAACCAGCGCGGGCAAGACGCACAGGCGATAATTGTTATTGGTGCCCGCAGCGGTGGTGCCCGCCGGGCACGCGCTTGCCGCCGGAGCCGCAGCGGAGGTCGGCACCGACGAGCAGGATGAACTGGTCGCGCCGAAGTTCGCCGTGCTCGAGTTGCAGGTCCAACCCTGATACCAAGTGTCGCCCGCCGGATTGACCGCACCGATATAGCTGGTGGTGGTGAAGAACGTAGATCCGGCCGGATTGAGCAGCGCCGCGTTATACGGCGTCGCAGTTGCTGCGGCACCGGTCGGCAGGAAGCCGTTGAGGGCGCCGGAACCGGTCAGCACATTGTTGGTACCGGCATTGACCACGGCCAGTTGCTCGTCGCGCGTAACGGTAATGCCGCTCTGCGTTGTTTCGGCGAACGCAGCGATTGCGGACGGTGTCGGCGTTGGTGTCGGGGTCGGTGTGGGGGTCGGAGTCGGCGTTGGCGTGCCGCCACCACCGGGTGATGCCACACCGTTAGCACCGTCGCACGCACTGAGCGCGAGCGCGGCACAGCCGCTGAATAGAACAAGGCTGAGACGCTTGAAGCTGGACATGAAAATCTCCGAATCCGTGGGTATTCACGTTCGGTGGCTCCAGCCCCCGACCCGCCATCGACTCGGTGATCCCCCCGTCGATTGATCGTGCGGGTAGGCGCACTGCGTGACTCGCAAATGCGAATCTGACGACATAATGATGACGATCATGTTTCGTTTGCATGACAAGACGCCCACGCAGCAATGCGCGCGCAGGCTGACATTCGCGGTTCGACGGACCGGAATTACCGAGTTTGGAACGCCGGAGCGGAGGAATGGTGGGCGCGGCAGGGATTGAACCTGCGACCCCACCCGTGTGAAGGGTGATTTACCCGAGAAATGCTTTGTTTTCCGTCAATTGACGGCGAAACGGAGCGCGATAAAATGGGGAACAAAAGGAAATTTGCTGACCATTTGCTGACCACTGATGTTGAGGAGCTCCCTCAATCAGCAGTATGTAATGCGGACTATTTGGCTAACCGCGAGGCTGTTTCCAGGTGGCTACAGACGATCAGCGTCTGCCTCGGAGCGGCTTCACCGTCGGAGATGCTCAGAGAGCATAAGCGGCGTGTCAGCTTGGGTTTACCCAGTGGAATAGCTGCTGTCGTTGTGCGGGAGTATCTGATCTTCATTGGCAGGGCGCCGACGCCTCCCCTGCGCAAGCCCGGTGAGGGCGCGAGAATTTGTGATGAATTCGGGCACTTAAGGACCGGCAGCACAGAGGTGCTGTCATGAGCCTCCGCAAACAGAGACTTCGGCAGAATCCGCGTCAGCTAGAACTCAAATTGCTCTCTCGAGCGATGCGCCAAATGGCCGATGGACTGGCGACATTAGATCCCGATGATACCGAGAGCGTGGAGATCACGCTCTGCAATTATTCCGTGGTCCTTTTGGGCGTCGTCGAGACGTTGGAAGCCATCCTTAGCGATCAAAAGCGAACGGAAAAATCCGATTCTTTCACGCTGCTCTATCGGCCATCCGATCGTGATGCGTGATGATGATCGACACAATTCGCGTCGTCATCCCCGTTGACTGGGGATTCCCTCTATATGGCGGACAGACCATCGTCACAAAATTTCTGGAAGGCGAGGAAATCCGCGATTATTCGGTGCTCAAGCATGCGTGTTTTGAAGGTTCTTACAGTAGCATCATTCATCTTCGGTGCATCGATGGATGCAACCTTGAGCTGTATGGCTCTGTTACGAAGTGGATTTCCGGTCACAATTTGTACGGTTCTATTGATCTATTTAGCATTTTACGCAGAGGTGTTGATCATTTATATTACGGGTCGCTCGCTGAGTATCCGCGTATTTCGGATGATCAGATCCGGTCTGCAAAAATTCAGCGTATCGATATCAACGAGATGTTCGAACTCAACAGCGCCGAAGACGTAAAACTCTATCTCGCAATTGCAGCGGCTCGCACGTCACTATCCCATCGAGGAAAGGGCGCGCTCGCAGAGAACGGCTGCACACTGGCTTGGGGAATGCAGAAGGGCAACCGATCGGCTTGGAAGGTCAAATTCTATGCGAAAGGGCCGGAAGCCCGGGTGGTCCGTAAGGGTAAGTCATCCTTGCCGGGTCAACTGCTGGCCGACCCAGCGACGATGGTTTGGGTGGATCGGCAACTGCGATTAGAATTGGAGCTGCATGGCCGCGAGCTCGATAAACTGGGCGCCAGGTACGTTCGCGATTGGAAGCCCGAAACGGCTATGGATGTGTGGTCCGGGAAAGTAGGGCTATTTTTTTGGGGAGATGAACCCGTGTCGATTGAGCGCAACGCCGACATTCCGCGCAGGGTGCGCAACGCATATGCGGCCTGGCTTCGTGGGGACGATATGACGACGGATTGCAGTCGCTCGACGTACTATCGGATGCGCGGCGAGGTTAAGCGGTTCTTTGGATGCGACATCGCGCTTCCGTCGCCGGCGCAAAAACCGAGCAACGTGGTAGTCTTTCCAGTGAAGAGGGTCCTTGAACTGAAGGTCGCCGATCCGGGCGAAATCGCAAACCGTGTCGAGCGTTTGCTGAGATAAGGGGTGAAGGGGTGAAACCCCTTCGATAGCACTTGGGGCCTCCGGCCCCGCCTCGCCGAGCAATTCGGCTGGGCTGCCAAGCAACGATCATTGTGTTTTATATGCGGGATATTATGTAGCAGATATTGCAGTATTAGCTGATGATGTGAATCGCCACAAAGAATATGGGGACGCGCCTTGCCAGAGGTTGCGTCCCCAATTTCGTTAAGAGCTGCGTAGATGACTCCCGACCACCTTAAAACCCCCCGCGCCTTCTGCGAACAAAGTCGACAAACAACGACGCAATTCAGGGGCCTTAATGGCCTTCCCCGTCATCGCCCTTGATTCCACCGAGCAGCGTGCTCAGAGCGTTCTCGCTGGCACCCTTGGCTAACAGGTTGCGAGCCGAACGGGCTGCCATCGCCGCAAAACTGCTAGCTGTAGCGGCTCGCAATGATGCTCGCGTGGAACTGCAATGAAGGGCGGTCAAAGCAGCAATCCCGCCGCGCGCATATCGTCGGTCAGTTCGTATGCACGAGCCGGATCACGCCCGCCTTTCTCTTATCTTAAAATCAAGTCAGTCCACGAAACCGGCTGCAGCTCACGATCAGCGATTGACGCATCTAGCTTTGCGTGTGCAACTTGCAACTTAACACTGGGGGCTCAGGGATGGTGCAGACTCGTTGGATGATCGCGACAGCGACGGCTGTGATCGGCGCGTGCTTTAGCAACGGCGCAGCAAATGCACGTTTTTTGCAGGTCGATCCTGTGGGATACAAGGATCAGGTCAATCTTTACGCCTATGTGAATAATGACCCCACAAATGGAAAAGACCCGACAGGGCTGTATGAATGTGCAAGTGGGAACGATTGCACTAAGTTCGAGGCTTATCGCCAGGGTCTTATTTCTGCCAGAGACAGCTACAAATCTGATTCCGCCGAATACAAGACACTTAACGCATCTCTGACGGTCATTGGAAATCCCAATACAGCCGGAATTACGATTGCTGAGGGAGGAGTCAATAAAAACTCTTCAGTTTCGGCAACAATGAACAATGCGACGAAAACGATGACTGTATATACCCCCACACTCGAATTGAATGCGAAAATGAGTGGGAATAATACAACAAATTATGGCGCGAGCACAATCGGCCATGAATCCAATCCAGATCATTTCCGCGCGATGGAAACGCGCGCTGATCGTCTTAGTAACGAGGTTGCTGGTTATACGGCGCAAGAAGCCGCTAGCCGCGCCCTCAAAGTGCAGGACGTAACAACCGACTCCGCCTATGGGAAAACAAAAGAAGATAGAATTATGTTTGGTGCCAATGGATCGGTGTATGCGGCCTGCAAAGGCTCGACACATCCTTCTTGTCAGTAAGCAGAAATCAACATGCAGAAAATAATTATAATTTTTATACTATTATCCGCAACGATCGGCTGCGCCCACGGCCAATATCCGCCCATGAGTTCTTCTAGTATTTGTGATGATAAGCCGCATTACGATAGGCAACTTTCTAACGTGACCGTAATACTTAATACGGATATGCATGGAGGATATGTTTCAATTCCGCCGTGTCCGGAAAAAGGCTATTCGGTGGATTTCTCAAAAAGCGACCTTGGTGATATAAAAAATCGCGCGCTCGTTGAAGCGATTTCTCGAAGCGCAGTTCTTCCGGGAAGCCCGATTGAGTTAGTCGTTTCAGGTTACATACGGAAGTTCAACGGAGAGGAAATTCGTGATGTGATGATGATTGAGAAGATAGATTCTTTTAGTCTTAACCGCTGATCTTTTGTGTTCAGTTCTGTGCGACTCTGTATCGTTGCTATTTTCACTTTTTTTGCGCCTACGACATTAAGTGCCGCCCCTTCATCATCGACATTAGCGACCCGGTCGACGCTGACTCGCCCAACATCACAACTCGATTACTACGCCACGATTATCAGCATCGATGGTCTGATCGACCCGACAACCAAACCGGACATAACCAAGGCGATGATCGATCGCTTGGTCGATGCAGCCCGCCAGATGGCAGGCCCAAACCCTACGGACGCCTATAAACTCTCCGCCATCCGCAAGGCGATCTACGTCGCAGGCGCATGGAATTATAATCGCGCGTTCGAATACGATCGGGCCGATCCTTTCGGGAAGGTGCTGACCAATCGCCTGCTTTCCACCTATATACGGACGCGCAAGGGCAATTGCGTGTCGATGCCGATCCTGTTCCTGATCGTGGCTGACCGCATGGGCCTAAACGTCCACCTCGCGACCGCGCCGCTGCATCTGTTCGTCCGCTACACCGATCCGCAAGGCGTCGATCACAATCTCGAAGCAACCAGCGGCGGCCACGAAGCTCGCACCGAGTGGTATCGCGAGAATTTACCGATGACCAATCGGGCGATCGAGAGCGGTGTTTATATGCGGACGCTCACCAAGCGCGAAACGATCGCTGAAATGGCAACCACGGTAATGGATTATCTGCTCGACGAACACCGCTATCAGGAAGCAATCGAGGTTGCCGATGTGATCCTGGCCGTTCTGCCACGCGACGCCTACACGATGGTCAAAAAGGGCAGCGCATTTGCGGGGCAGTTGCAAGTCGAGTTTATCGACAAATACCCCAACCCTGCCCTGATCCCCTCAACGCTTCGCCCTCGCTATCAAATGCTCGCAGCGGCGAACGAAAAGGCATTCAAGGATGCCGAAGCGTTGGGTTGGCAGGAACCGGCGAAATAGGCTTAGCAGGCGGTGGCGTAAGCCTCCCGTTGGCATTGCCGCCGACTGCGCGGTGACGACCGCCATCTGTAGCGGTTCACAATGGTGAACAGCCGGACGCGCAATATTGGGTAGCTTCCGGCTCACATTACCCGAGACGGATAGGCCCGTAGCTTAGCAAGCTAAACAGATGACAGCTTCTAGAGGGCAACGCAGGGAACATCACCAATCGGATCGTTGGCTGTCCGCAAAAAGTGCAGTGTAGTAACACTGCACTTTTGTCTCATTTTTGAGAATTTTTAGGATTTCTGAGCGGCTTCGCGGTCGGTTAGACTGATGTGAATTTCCAGCCCCGCATAACCTGCAATGTGGAATAGGTCTAACAGTGAAAATTCGTTGATCTTGCCCGCTGAAATAGCCGTTACAGCCGGTATAGGGAGCCCCAGCCGTCGCGAAGCCAGTCGCGTCGACACGTTCCAACCCCTGATGTGATCAGCGATGCCTCGTAGCAACACGGAACGTGCCGTCATTTCAGCCACCTCGGCAGGTGTACTGCACAGTGCGTCCCATACGTTCTCGAACTGATTTCCCACAATATTCGTAAATTCCAAATCGGTTCGGTTTTGTTTAGAGCAAGCTAGAGGTAGCTAAAGCGCGCGGATCGTGGCAACTTCACAGCTCCGAACTGTGGCCAAAGCCAACAGGCCAAGCCTAGCACGCCGGCTATCAGGCAGGCTACGGATTGAAATGTGTCGCTTGTCGCGACCGCGAGAATCAGCAGCGTGAGCGCGATTAGAAGCGCTGACGTATTATTCTCTGTAGCTGAGCCAGGCACGGCTGGCTGAATGGTCGGTGGCTGGTAAGCTGTCACAGCATCGAGAAGCTGCTGGAGATGGTCTCGACCAGTGAGCTGCCGCTTGTGCGAAAGCGTCATCGTGTAACTGACCGTCTGGGCTTTTTTGCCAGCAATTTCGGCGAGACCGTCTTGCGTTAAATACTTCTGATCCATCAATTTTTTTATCTGGTCGCGTAGTTCGGTGTTCGATTCCTGTCTGTCCATCGCAGCTCTCCGAAAACAGAATTTTGTATCCAACGTTTATCCAAAGTTATTTTATTGCGCCTGCTCATGCCCGTTAGCAGTCTGGTCTTCTCATGCACTCATGTCGAGTGGAGAGAGATGAAAGGCTGAAACATGCAGTTGCCAATAATCGAGGTGCTCTCAGAGCCGATTAACCGCCGGGGCACCAGTAAAGCGACCGGGAACCCCTACGACATATGGACTCAGGTCGCGTGGCTATATTCCGCCTCGGAACCGCACCCAACGAAGTTTGAACTTCTTGTGAGGGACGGAGCGGTTCTTCCAAAAGGCCGCCTCACCGTTTCATCAGAGTGCTTTTTCGTTGATCGCAACGGGCGATTACAAGTCAATGTTGAACGTGGCTTGGCGACGCTCTCTGCCACCCTTGACGGTCTTCAGCAGCAAATCAAAAGCGATAAATCGGGCGCGGCGACCGCGGCAGCAGCCTGACAGGGCGGTTCGTGCCCATCTTTTTGGAATGCGCGCCTTCGTCTGACAGTTCGACGCAGGCTCCATGCCCGGCGGGCCATACGGTGCAGGCCGTGCAGCGAGATCACCCAGACACGGAAATCATACAGGACTGGGGAGGCATAGCTGCCGGATCAGCAGCGCTGGTCATTGTTTTGTTCGCGACGGGCCTAGGCGCCGGCTGGGTCATTCGCATGTTGAAAGGCTGAAAAATGAATAGGTTGAAGAGTGCGCTGATCACCCTGCCCGCTTTGGCTATTTCCTCGCCCACTTGGGCTCAAACCGCATCTGCCGCTGAAACGGGAGTGACGGCGGGTTTTGCGAAGATCCAGGCCATTGTGGATCTCGCCGTGCCTCTAATGATCGGGATCGCGGCGATAGTTGTCGCAGCGACCTGGGGCCTTCGCATGCTGAAGAAAGCTTGATTTAGCATGATACTTGGGTCCGCCGTCATGATCGGAGTCCTTTCTGCGCTTGCTTTTGTAATCGGCGTCGAAGTGGGATCGCGACTGTGACGGCGGGCTCTCATCAGCTCGCAGAATATCAAAAGATGATGTCAAGGCGCAGCTTTCTGCGATCGGGCTCACTCTTCGCTGTGGTCGTTGCCTCGGGGTCGTGTGGCTTCGTTGCGTCACCGGCGACCGCTCAGGGGAATGCCCCGATGCAGCCGCTTGAATTAGCGTTTGGCTCCACGATCAAAACAACTGCTGGCGTGGCCGGTAACGATCCTCGATTGATCTCCTATTATGGCCGATTTTCTGGAGCCCTCAACGCCTCGGCTCGTGCGCAGGGGGCATCGTGGCTTGGCACGTTCGGGCGTATCGCTAAATCCTCAACTCGGCTGGCTGGCAGGCTTGTTTTCGGGCGCATAGGGATGGCGATCACCGTCGCAGCGATCGTATTCGATGCGGCTGCGACATTGTGGGGCTGGTACGAAGCTGAGCAGGCGGAACGGTCGGCGTTGGCAGCCTGCCCAGTTGGCGGCGCCTGTCGGATCGTGAACGCGTCCGGCGTTACAGAATATTTCACACACACGTTGGAAAGTCAGTCTTCGGTATCAAACTGGTCATTAAGCGGCACGCGCGGCGGGAACCGCTGGAGTTACGTTCAAAATAAAGCCGCTCCCGTTGGCAGTAATTACACCTATGATGTTTGGTGGAAATATACCGGGTCGGGCTTGTTCGATCCAAATTACGTTATCCCAGACCAGAGCATAACAGCCACCACGGGCGGCTTGTCTCCGCAAGCGGTAGAAGATTTGCTTCGCGAGCGTGGCGAGCAAACGCAGCTCGATCGGCAGATGATCGCGAACCTCGTGAACGCTGTGAACGATATGATTCTAGCGGATCCAACGACACCAGCTGACGCGCGGCAAATTGCGCAGACGATACAGGCTAACCCAGCCACCCCGACAACGGTTGGATATACGCCGCTGGTTGAGCCGCGAGTACGCGACCTCATTGGCGTAACGCCAACCGGCAGGCCGATAAGTGTTGGTGATCCTGCTACACAGCCCCCCACTGGCACGGATCCCGGTGGCGGAACGGGGACAGGCACTGGCACGATAGACATGTCGGTTCCAGTCGCGCCGGATTGGCCGACGATAACGCCGATCGACTGGTGGCCGTCGCCATTTGTTCCTCCAGTATTGAGCGCGTCATGCACGAACCCGGGTGGTTCACTGGCTTCGCTGGGGAATGTCACAATTCCACTATGCGAAATGGTGGATCGGATGGCTCCGGTTTTGAGGCCGGTTGTTGCCGGAGCCTCATTAGTCTCCGCTGGAAAAATCATTCTCGATATTTGATCGGATCGACAATGGGTGCTGTATTAGCATGGTTCTCTCGGTTCTTCCTCGTTACAACTCTTACGGAAGTATTTAAGCGCGCCACCATTTTTCTAACATTTAACATCATTCTGGCGTTCGCATTGAACTACATTACAAATCATAGTTTCAATGTCTCGATATTTTCACTTGGCGCGGCAGTGTCCGGAATGTTGGCAGGCCTTCCGCCATTTGTCGTCTATGTCATGGCTCAGCTACAGATCGCTCAAGCGTTATTTGTGATTCTGAATGCCTATTTAGCTCGGTTCGCCTATCGGCTCGTGTTCAAGAGTATGGGTGCGGCCTGATGGCACTGTCCATCTATGTCGGCCCTCCTGGGAGCGGAAAGACGTATAACGCAGTTGAGAGCGTTGCGGTGCCTGCTGCCAGATCTGGGCGTACCATCATCACAAATATCAGGGGTATCGTTCCGGAAATCTGGTCTGACCGCCTCGGTTGCGACACCGATAAGATCGTCGTCGTTGACGATGAGTGGTTCAAAAACGAGGCGCATTATCCGAAGATGGGTGAGCAATTGTTGGGAGGCATTCCGAGCGGGGCATTGGTCCTCGTTGACGAGGCCTACACGGTGTTTCCACCTGGAAACATTTTAACTTCCCGTATGATTGAGTGGGTTAGGACCCACCGGCATTTCGTATCAGATGGTGGCGTTGCGACCGATTTGGTCCTCATCTCGCAGGACGTGATGAGCATCCACCCGCGCGTAAGATCATGTGTCGAATATGTCAGCGCCGTTCGAAATCTCCGGCACGTAGGATTCGGAAAACGCTTCCGGGTTGACGTCTATGGCAGCTGGCGAATGACTAAGAGCACATTCATTGGTCAGACCTTCCATAAATACGACAACAGCGTCTTCGATCTCTATAAGAGCTTCGAAGCCGAAGGTGCAGCAAAGGTTGTATTCACCGACAAAAAGCAACGAGCGATAAAGACGAGGCATATCATTTTTCTATTATTTGCATCTCTTCTTGTCGGTTATGCCGCAACGCGCATTTCGACAGCAGTTCACGCACTTAAGGCAAGCGAAATTGGCAATCAATCACTGCCTGTTCCTTTAATTGTCGCGGCAAGACCGTTCAATGCCACCGCCGCATGCGCAACGGTAGGCGGGGTCATAATCGACATCGAGTCAAAAGAGGGGTTTTTCGATGGAGGCTGGAAGAAGGTTCAGGTCATGGGCGATGGCTCTTGGCGGCTCGGCGATGTGTGCACTTTCTACCCCGGCGATGGCGGGCGAAATGGTCGTACAGGCCGTGCCGGTTCGTGATTTTATGCAGGCTCTAGCTCCTCGTGTTGGCATCCGTTTTCGCGCCTGCGGTAGCGCAAGGATCACTGGTCGGTTTTTCGTAGAGGTTGCTGCCGATTTGGAGCATGCAATTCGCGAGGCCGGTCGCCAGCTGACGTTCGCTCTCGATGGTACCTGGCTGGTCGATTGCTCAGCGGCGAATCAGATCGCAAATGATCCAGCCAGTAGCTACGTACCCTCTCCATCCCCCCAGGAAGCGCTCAGAGACGGCGTGAGCATTGCGCTCGGTTCGACCACGGACAGCGAGCGTCGCGCGCCCTATCAGCCGCAATTGGTCGCGCCAGGTCAGCGAGTTGACGACACGTATCGAACCGTGAGCACCAGATATTATGGTCGTAGCAAATTCGATCCGCTGAGCGCACTCGGCTTGAAGGTTCTTGGCGATCCTGATGTGCCAGGACCGCTGATGCTTGTTGGCGCAGCCAGCATTGTCGCGGTTGCAGAAAATTATGTGAGATCAGTCGATATTTGCCCTCGCCAGCTCCGCCTGGAGGCAACAGTCGTCACGCGATCGGGAACGGGAAAGCGCGATCGGTCGATGGGGTTGCGGCTCGGAAATCGAAGGATCGGGTTTGGTACGGCGGGGACAGCGGACAGTGGGTTGAATTTTCCGCTGTTGTCGGCCTTTCTGAAGGCGAACCGGGGAATTTTCGAAGCAGCTACGAACGCAACGTTTCGTGGGCGCGTGCTGGAAGGGTCACAGCTTAAGCTGACAGATGGGCAAGACGTGCCTGTGCGCGCTGCCACCTCTGTAACGGATCGGGAAACGCGGCAGGACGTCATTTACCGTACTGCGGGACATCAGTTGATCGTCAAACCCGTATCGCTCGATGATACCGAGGCCGTGTTAATGGTTGATCATAGCATATCAGCGTTATCCACGGCATCGGACCTCGGCCCATCTTTTTCAACGCGCTCGACCTCATCTCTACTTCGTGTCCGTTATCGTGAGCCAATCATTCTTTCGATTTCCGGTGCTGACACTGCAAGGCGTGAAAAAAGCCGGGGCATTTTGTCGCGATCTGATGCGCTCGAATCTGCGAATTCCGGCGCGTTTCTTCTTCTCGCAGTCGATCTCGATCGCTGCGGCGCAGCCGTAGGCGAAGACGTGCAGCCGAAGGCTGCGCCGCAGCGATCGTTGGTCCAATGAACGGAGTGCCGGGGGAAGCGCAGATGGGTGAGATTTCGCGTCTGGCGCGGCGTTGCCGTAGCGCAATCTGCAATGAAACGGGTGTCCGGATGTCTCTGGATGACCTTCGCACCCTGATTGAAATTGGGGCGTGGCAGTTGATTACCGATGCTGAAACCGAGGAACTCAAGAGCAAATGGCCCGCGAAGACTCGCCTTTTGAATACGGTGAATTCTGGCTCGACAAGCGCAGAGATGGCAAGTCGTCCGATATCTGGCAGATCGCCCGATACGAGGCCCGGTCTCGATCGGTCATCTATAAAAGCACTCGCGAGCGGGAGGTAAAGGATGCCAAGCCCAAGCTCATCGCCCATGAGGAAAGGGAGCGGGCCAAGGGTAGTCAGCGCTCAACCGAAGCGCGCGTCATCCCCCTACTCTTCACCTATTGGGATGAGAAAGGCCGGCACAACGTCAATCACGATCAAACTGGCCGCAGCCTGCGTACCTTCATCGCGTTCCTATTCGATGATGATGTCGGGGCGAATGCCGTCGTGACCGATATGACGCCTGTCGTGTTCGAGCGCTTCCGCAGTTGGCGGATGGGGCCACACGCCTTTCAGACCGACTGGGACGGCCGGGAGTTTGATTATGATTCGCCCGGTGTCTCCGGCGATACGGTCGCGCGCAACCTCAATGACGTCCGCGCCGCGATCAATCACGCCAAGGACAACATGCGGATCGATCTGGCGCCGAAGATCAAAACGGTTGCCGAAGAACATTTGAACCCGCTGCGCGAGCGGATCCTCACTGAGGACGAGTTGGCGCGGATCGTCTGGTACGCATCTCACTTCCCTGCGCTATTCAGATTTGTGCTGCTCCAGGGCACGACCAGTGTTCGGCCCGACGCGGCGAAGAAATTCAACCCGCTGGCGCAGTACGACGATCGCTGGAAGCTTATCGACCTGCAGCCCGAGGCTCTAGCGCGGACCAAAAAGCGGAATGCGGTAATCCCGGCGATTCGGCCAATGCAGGTCGTGCTGCGCGCATGGCAGCGGGACGCCTATCATCCAGTGGATTCGAACAAGACGGCATGGCGGACCATGCGACGCGTGCTGGACCTGTCAGATAACGTTTTCCCTAAGACGATTCGCCACACGATCGCGACCTGGCTCTACGAGGACGAGGATGTTCCTGAGCGCCAGATATCGGAATTGCTAGGGCATGAGGGCAATCTGAAGCGCACTTCGAAGCTCTACGCCAAGTATCGACCGGAGAAGTTGGGTAAGGTCGTAGCGGCGCTGACCACTATCTGGATCCGCACATCGCGCGATGTGAGGGCCTATTCTGCTGACCATTTGCTGACCAAAGGTACAAAGGGGAAATGGAAAGTAGTTGACCGAGATATATAAAAAGCACAAAAAACCTAGGGAAATGAGGCATTTCCGCAATGGTGGGCGCGGCAAGGATTGAACTTGCGACCCCACCCGTGTGAAGGGTGTGCTCTACCACTGAGCTACGCGCCCATCGCATCATCGCGACGGATATAGTGTTACGGCATCCTCCCTGGAGGGCCGCGAACGCAACAGGGCGACGTTTACCGCCGCCCTGTTAGCTGTGCCTTAAGACAGCCGACCGGGGCTTGTCCAGCCCCGGTCGGTCAATCAAATAACGTCGATCAGTTGACCGCGTCCTTGAGGCCCTTGCCGGCCTTGAACTTCGGCTGCGACGACGCCTTGATCGTCATCGGCTCTCCGGTGCGCGGATTGCGCCCCGTCGAGGCCTTGCGCTTGCTCACCGAGAAAGTGCCGAAGCCAACCAGGCGAACTTCATCGCCCTTCTTCAGCGAATTGGAAATCGCATCGAAAACCGCCTCGACCGCCTTGCTGGCATCACCCTTGCTCAGCCCGGACGCGTCGGCGACGGTGCCGATCAGTTCTTGCTTGTTCATGCCTACAGACCCCCGTTTACAGATTACACCAACTTGAATGATTCACGGCGCGAAAGCCGGTGGCGCAGTAAGGCGGGTCGAACGGTGCCTGTCAAAGCAAAACGTCATCAAACTGCATCGAATGCGGCGGGATTATGGTGCGATCTCTGTAAAACAGTCTCAATGGTGCACTCCGCCGCCGATCGGCGCCACCCCCGCAGGCGGTAGCGCGGCAAGTTCATCGGCTTCGCTCCAGTCGATCGCGGTCAGCGGATCGGTCAGCGCGAGACGCAACACCTCATCGACATGCGCGACGGGGATGATCGTCAACCCTTCGCGGATGTTCGTCGGAATCTCGACCAGATCCTTCTCGTTCTCGGCCGGGATCAGCACGGTCTTGATGCCCCCACGAAGGGCAGCGAGCAGTTTCTCCCTGAGCCCGCCGATCGGCAGCACGCGTCCGCGCAGCGTTACCTCGCCGGTCATCGCGATATCGCGCCGCACCGGCACGCCGGTCAGTGTCGACACGATTGCGGTGACGATGCCGATGCCGGCCGACGGACCGTCCTTCGGCACTGCGCCCTCGGGCAGATGGATATGGAGATCCTTGCGCGCAAAGATACTCGGCTTGATGCCGTAGCTCGGCGCGCGCGCCTTGATGAAGCTGAGCGCGGTTTCGATCGATTCCTTCATCACGTCGCCGAGCTTGCCGGTGACCTTCGCACCGCCCTTGCCGGGCACGGTGACGCTTTCGATCGTCAGCAATTCGCCGCCGACCTCAGTCCAGGCGAGACCGGTAACGGCACCGATCTGGTTCTCTTCCTCGCTCAGTCCGTAGCGATACTTCTTCACACCGGCAAAATCGGCGAGATTGTCGGGCGTGACGGTCACGCTTGTCACCTTGCCTTCGAGAATCTGGCGCAACGCCTTGCGCGCCAGCCGCGCGATCTCGCGCTCCAGCGTGCGGACACCCGCTTCCCGCGTATAATATTGGATCAGCGCACGCAGGCCCTCAGTGGTCAGCGTGAACTCGCCGGCCTTCAGGCCATGAGCCTCGATCTGCTTCTCGATCAGATGACGCTGCGCGATCTCGACCTTCTCATCCTCGGTATAACCCTCGAGGCGGATGATCTCCATCCGGTCAAGCAAAGGCTGAGGCAGGTTGAGCGTGTTCGCGGTGGTCACGAACATCACATCGGACAGGTCGATATCGAGCTCCAGATAATGGTCCTGGAACTTCGAATTCTGCTCCGGATCGAGCACTTCGAGCAGAGCCGAGGCAGGATCCCCACGGAAATCCTGGCCGAGCTTGTCGATTTCATCGAGCAGGAACAGCGGGTTCGACGTGCCGGCCTTTTTCAGATTGGTGACGATCTTGCCCGGCAGCGAGCCGATATAAGTGCGGCGATGACCGCGAATCTCGGCTTCGTCGCGCACGCCGCCCAATGACTGGCGGATGAACTCGCGCCCGGTCGCCTTGGCGATCGATTTGCCGAGCGAGGTCTTGCCCACGCCAGGGGGGCCGACGAGGCACAGGATCGGCCCCTTCAGCTTGTTGGTGCGTGCCTGGACCGCGAGATATTCGACGATCCGGTCCTTGACCTTCTCCAGTGCATAATGATCTTCGTCCAGGATCGCCTGCGCCGCCGCAATGTCCTTCTTGATCTTGGACTTCTTGCCCCAGGGTAAGCCAAGCAGCACATCGAGATAGTTGCGGATGACGGTCGCCTCGGCCGACATCGGCGCCATCGACTTCAGCTTCTTGAGCTCGCCGGTCGCTTTGGTGCGCGCCTCCTTGGACAGCTTGAGCGTCGCGATCTTCTGGGTCAGCTCGGCGATCTCGTCGCCCTCGCCTTCCTCGCCCTCGTTACCGAGTTCGCGCTGGATCGCCTTCAACTGCTCGTTGAGATAATATTCGCGCTGCGTCTTCTCCATCTGGCGCTTGACGCGGCTCTTGATCTTCTTCTCGACCTGCAGGACGCCGAGTTCGCCTTCCATGAAGGCGAATGCCATCTCCAGCCGCTTGGCCGGATCGACCTCGACCAGCAGCGACTGCTTGTCGGACACCTTGACCGAGATGTTCGCGGCAACCGCATCGGCGAGGCGCGACGCGTCCTCGATTTCATTGAGTTGCACCGCGGTTTCGGCGGGCAGCTTGCGGTTGAGCTTGGCGTAATTCTCGAACTGATCGATCACCGAGCGCATCAGCGCTGAAACCTCATTGCCCTCGGCAACGGCTTCCTCGACCGGCAATACGGTTGCGGTCAGATAACCATCGGTTTCGCTCAGCACATCGAGCGAGGCGCGGGTCTTGCCCTCGACCAGCACGCGCACGGTACCGTCAGGCAGCTTCAGCAACTGCAGCACGGTGGCGGTCACGCCGATATCGTACAGATCGTCGCGAACCGGATCGTCTTCCGACGGATCGAGTTGTGCGACGAGAAAGATTTCCTTGTCGGCGTTCATCGCCGCTTCCAGCGCCGCAACGGACTTGTCGCGGCCGACGAACAGCGGCACGATCATGTGCGGGAACACGACGATGTCGCGCAACGGCAAGACGGGGTAGGATTGGGTCATGAATACTCCGGGGGCGCCTGAACGCGGCGCCGGTCCACCCTTATATGGTGATGGTTGCCGATCCATCAATCGTGCGATTTACACGACGCGTCGAACTGTGCTGGGCGGCACTCTCGCGATGCTCCCGGCCATCGCGGTGGCGCGCGGACTCCCCGACGATCCCGTGGCCCGCACCGCCTCGGCAATGGGCGGACAACGCATGCTCGATCGGATCACCGCAATCGCCTGGGTGGGCGCAGCGGAAGTGGTGACGCCTGAACGGACGCTTCGGCTCGGCATGCGCACGCGTGTCGAACCGTTCGTGCGTGCGCGGTCGGATAGCTGGATCATCAAGGAAGGAACCGCCGCGACTCGCTCGCTGATCATCGAACCCGATGGCGGCTGGGGCCAAGCTCCTCGCCGCGCATCCAGGCCTGCCGCCGGTCAGCTTCGAAACGGATCCGACCGGTCGCCTGAGCGCCGCCAATTATACC
>NZ_JBOHHW010000032.1:0-59507 GCF_050725575.1 Sphingomonas sp.
GGGAGCGGGCCGGTACCGCTTTGAAATTCGCGTCTATCGCGAATCTTCAACCAGGCGCCTGGGCACCCGGATCAGCAGCTCAGGCGGCAACCGCCGTGGAGAGCTTCTTGCGGACGTCGCGCTTCAGGCGGCGCGCACGCAGCGACAGCTTGTCGTCGGTCGTCTTGACCAGCCAGTTGTCGAGGCCGCCGACATGCTCGACCGAACGCAGGCCATGCGTCGAGACGCGCAGCTTCACGCTGGTGCCCAGTGCTTCCGACATCAGAGTCACATTCTGCAGATTCGGCAGAAAGGTACGCTTGGTCTTGTTGTTGGCGTGGGAAACATTGTTCCCTACCAGCCGGCCCTTGCCGGTCAGCTCGCAAATCCGCGACATGATCGTATCCTGAAGGTCAGGGCCATGACGGCCCGGTAATCCCATGAAGGCGGCGCGGATACCCGAGACAGGGCAGTGCGTCAACCGATTCAGACTTTGGCGTGCAACCAACGGTGCGGATGCAACGTTTGGTTACGGTAACGATTCGATTGAGTCGATCTAGGAGAATGCCATGCGCGCGCTGTTGATCCTTGTTGGCCTTGCCGCCCTTGTCGTCGTCGGCTTGATGTCATTCGGCTTGCTGACATTCAAAGCCACCCCGGGTTCGCTGCCCACGGTCAAGCTCGAAGGCGGTTCTGCGCCGAAGGTCAAGGCCGATATGGCGACGATCTCGGTCGGGACGGAGAACAAGACGATCGACGTGCCGACGGTCGGCACCACCCAGAAGACGATCACCGTCCCGACGGTGAAGATGGATACGCCCGCAAGCAACGCTGCTGCCGAAGCGAAATAGGCCATAGCGGGCTGGTCCGGGCGCCGCCGGGCGGGCATAGGGCGATCATGTTCCCGATGCCTGCCCCGATGCGCGCCGCGCTCGATGTCGCACAATCTGCCGCTGGCGACGGCGAAGTCCCTGTTGGCGCGGCGGTCGTGCGCGCGGGCGAGGTGATTGCGGTTGCCGCCAATGCCCCGCGGACGCTTCACGATCCCACCGCTCATGCCGAAATTCGCGCGATTCGCGCTGCCGCGGCGCTGATCGGGTCGGACCGGTTGGAGGATTGCGATTTATGGGTGACGCTGGAGCCGTGTGCGATGTGCGCCGGGGCGATCGCTCATGCCCGGATCGCTCGGCTTTATTACGGTGCGGAAGATCCGAAAGGCGGCGCGGTAGCGCACGGCCCGCGCTTCTTCAGCCAGCCCACCTGCCACCACCGGCCCGAAATCTATGCGGGTATCGGTGAGGACGAGGCGGCGGCGCTGTTGAGGGATTTTTTCGCGGCGCGGCGTTAACGAAAAGGGCGGCGCTGCCAGGGCAGACGCCGCCCGATTCGCGCGATCGCCGGATGGGGCGGATCAGCGCAGATCGGTTTCCGGAATCGGCACAATCTTGATTTCGACCCGGCGGTTGGCGGCGCGGCCTTCTTCGGTATCGTTCGACGCGATCGGCTGCGATTCGCCGAAGCCGCGCGTGCCGATGCGCGCCGCCTGAACGCCGCGGGTGGTGAGATAATCGGCGACCGACACCGCACGCCGCTCCGACAGGCTCTGATTGTACACGTCGCTGCCGGTCGAATCGGTATGGCCGTACACATCGACATAGGTGCGGTTATAGTTGCCGAGCACCTGGCCGACCTGATCGAGCGTCTGGCGGAAGCTCGGCGCGACCACCGCGCTGTCGGTGGCGAAATTGATCCCCGACGGAATGTTGAGGATCAGATCGTCGCCCTGGCGGATCACCCGGACATCGGTCCCGGCGGTGCGGGCGCGCATCTCGCGCTCCTGCTTGTCCATATAGGCGCCAATGCCGGCGCCCGCGAGGCCGCCGATGCCGGCGCCAAGGATCTTCTCTGTCCGGTCGTTGCGTCCGCCGACCAGATCGCCGAGCAGATACCCGCCCAGCGCGCCGCCGATGCCGCCGATCGCCGCCTTTGACAGGCGCCGTTCGCCGGTCTCCGGGTCGGTGGTGCAGGCGCTGGTAGTCACCAGCGCGGCAAGGGTTGTGGCGAGCAACAACCTGGATTTGATCACGTAAATTCTCCCTTGAGGTCAGCCCGAAGCATTGGCCTGAATCAGGCTTCGTGCGACCGAACGGTCGGAATAACTCGTCCTGTCGCACGATTGTTCCGCATCCGATTTGAACGAAAGATGATCGCGCTGTTGTGAAACCGACAGATTCGCGTCAAAGGTATCGGAGCGTCATGGCACCGCTTCCCCCTTTTCCCTGGATCGACGTCGCGATCATCCTCGCGCTGATCGCGTTGAACGGCGTTTTCGCGATGTCGGAGCTGGCGATCGTCTCGGCGCGCAAGGCGCGGCTTGAGGCAATGGCGCGGACCGGGAAACGCGGCGCGCGGACCGCGCTGGCGCTCGCCGCCGATCCCGGCAAGATCCTGTCGACCACGCAGATCGGCATCACGCTGATAGGGATTCTCGCGGGCGCCTATTCCGGTGCGAGTCTGGGCGGACCGGTCGCGGCGCGCCTGCACTGGCTCGGCCTGTCCGCCGAAACGACCGAAACGATCGGTTTCGCACTGGTCATCACCATCACCACTTATGCCTCGCTGGTGATCGGCGAACTGGTGCCCAAGCAGATCGCACTGCGTGCGCCAGAGCCGATCGCGGCGTTGATGGCGGGGCCGGTACTGGCGCTGGCCTGGGGCACTGCGCCGATCGTGTGGCTGCTCGATTCGTCGAGCGGAATGCTCTTCCGCCTCATGGGCCTGAAGCGCGAGACCGAGGATCATGTCACGGCGGAGGAGCTTCACCTGATCGTCGCCGAGGCAAGCAAGTCCGGGGTGATTGAGGAGCATGAGCGCTCGATCATCTCGGGCGTGGTGCGGCTGGCCGACCGTCCGGTGCGCGAGGTGATGACGCCGCGCACCGATATCGACTGGATCGATGTCGGGCTCGACGCCGACGGTATCCGCGCCGCGCTGATGGAGGCATCGCACAGCCGCTTGCCGGTCGCCGAAGGATCGGTCGATGCGGTGATCGGCGTGGTCCAGGCGCGCGACGTGGCCATCGCGCTGCTCAGCGGCGCGCCGCTCGACCTGCGCGCCTTGATGCGACAGGCGCCGGTGATACTCGATCAGCTCGATGCGATGGATGCGCTGATTGCGCTGCGCGAAGCCGAAGTGCCGATGGCGCTGCTGCACGACGAATATGGCCATTTCGAAGGCATTGTGACGCCGGCCGACCTGCTCGCGGCGATCGCCGGTGAGTTCGCGTCGGACACTGACCCCGATGACAGCCCGTCGGTGGTCGAACGCGACGATGGCTCGCTACTCGTCGCGGGGCAGATGGCGGCTGATGCGCTGGCCGAACGGCTCGGCATCGACCTGCCCGAGGATCGCGATTATGCGACCGTCGCGGGCCTGGCGCTGGCGGTTTTCCGCCATTTGCCGGGCGAGGGCGAGAGCTTTGTCGAACAGGGCTGGAAGTTCGAGGTGGTCGATCTCGACGGGCGGCGGATCGACAAGCTGCTGGTCAGCGCGGCGAAGCGTAGAGGCTAAGGTACCTTTCGAGGGCTTGGCGCCGGACCGGCCCAGGCGTTCTTGTCCCGCTCTTTCTGATAGCCGCGAAGCGTCGGGCGCAAGCTCTTGTTTCGATCAGGACGGCTCCTGTTATCAATAACAGGAGCAAGACGCTGACGGATCCCTAACCGCCGAGCTTACCGAACTCCGCTTCATAGGCCGCACGGTCGCCAGCTGTCAGCAGTCTGGCCTGTTCGACCCAGCGGTCGCGGGCGATGCGGCCCTTGAACGTGCCGAGCTTGGCATCGAGCTCCTCGATGTCCGCCGGGCTCATCGCCGCGATCTGATCGACGCGAGTCACGCCCAGTTCGGCGAGCTGCGCGGCGAGCTTGGGACCCAGGCCCTTGAGCTGAGTGATGGCCCCGGCAAGCGTCGGTTCTACCGGCGTGTTCGCGACCATATCTGCCGCTAGCGATGCCGGGCTGGCATCGAAAGCGGCCGCTGCGACGATTGGTTCGTCGGCAAGCGGTGGAGGCGCTGGTGCGACAGGCGGCGGCGTCACCGTCTGAGGTGCGACCGGTTCAGGCATGGACGGCGCAACCGCGACCGGCGCGGCCGGCGCTGCGGTATCGACTGCCTCGCGATGCTCCTCGGTGACGGCCTGCGCTGCCCCGCGGTCGCGGTTACGCATGACACCCCACCAGATGCCGGCAAGCACGATCACCGCGAACACCGCGATGATGATCAGGTTCGTGGGAGTGATCATCGATTGGTCGGCCATGATTGATGCTCCATTGCTCTTTCGAGCCGATGCTAATTCAGCCCGATGCTAACTCAACCTGGCGGATAAATCATCATCCGACGCTGCGCTGGATCTCGCGCCAGCCGATATCGCTGCGGTTGAAACCGGTGGGAAAATCGATTGCCGCGACACCGCGATAGGCGGTTGCCTGCGCGGACGCGGCATCGGATCCGGTGCCGGTGACGGCCAGTACCCGTCCGCCCGATGCGACCAGCGTCTTGCCGTCGAGGCGCGTTCCGGCCTGGAAGACCTTGGCGCCGGCCGCCTCTGCCGCGTCGATGCCCTTGATCGCGCCGCCGCTCTCGGGCGTGCTGGGATAGCCATTGGCGGCCATCACCACGGTCAGTGCGGTGTCCACCGAAAATGGCGGCGTCGGATGGTTGGCCAGTCTCCCTTGCGCGACCGCCAGCATCAATTCGAGCAGGTCGCCCGCGAAGCGCATCATCAGCACCTGGCATTCGGGATCGCCAAAGCGGACATTATATTCGATCAGCTTGGGACCGTCGGTCGTCAGCATCAGCCCGGCATAGAGCACGCCCGAAAAGGGAGCGCCCATCGCTGCCATTGCCGCGATGGTCGGCGCGACGACCTCGTCGAGCGCGCGCCGTTCCAGTTGCGGTGTCAGCACCGGAGCCGGGCTGTACGCCCCCATGCCGCCGGTATTGGGACCGACATCGCCGTCACCGACGCGCTTGTGATCCTGTGCCGATCCGAATGGCACCATGGTCGTGCCGTCGGTCAGGACGAACAGGCTGACTTCCTCGCCCTCGAGAAATTCCTCGATCACCGCCTCGGCGCCCGACACGGAGAACAGGTCCATGATCGCGCCCTCGGCTTCTTCGCGGGTCGTCGCCACCGTCACGCCCTTGCCGGCGGCCAGGCCATCGGCCTTCACCACCACCGGAATGGTGAAATCGTCGAGCGCCGCCATCCCGCCTTCGCGCGACGTGACCTTGGCATAGGCGGCGGTCGGGATATTGGCGCGGGCGCACAGATCCTTGGTGAAGCCCTTTGACCCTTCGAGTTGCGCTGCCGCCTTGTCGGGGCCGAACACCGGCAAGCCCATAGTGCGGATATTGTCGGCAAGGCCGTCGACCAACGGCGCTTCCGGCCCGATCACCACAAAACCGATCGAATGGCGCAGACAGAAATCGATCACCGCGCGGTGATCGGCCGGGTCGAGCGCGACCAGCTCGGCATGCTCGGCGATGCCGGGATTTCCCGGCGCGGCATAGAGTTTCGTGAGCGCCGGCGATTGCGCCAGCCGCCATGCCAGCGCATGTTCACGGCCACCCGACCCAATCAACAGGACATTCATGGCCGACCCCATTTCCGACTTACCCACAACAGACATGGGGCGGCTCGTAGCCGAGGAGATCGCAGGCGACAACGCCGCGCCGGTCAGCGTCGGCGAATTGGCGATGAAGCTGAAGCGCGTGGTCGAGGGCGAGTTCGGCCATGTCCGGCTGCGCGGCGAGATTTCCGGCTACAAGCGCGTTGCCTCGGGCCATGCCTATCTCAGCCTGAAGGACGACAGCGCGGTGATCGATGGGGTGATCTGGAAGGGGCAGGTATCGGGCCTCGCTTTCCAGCCGCAGGACGGTGTCGAGGTGATCGCCACCGGTCGGATCACCACCTATCCGGGCCGGTCGAAATATCAGATCATCATCGAGCGCATGGAACTGGCCGGCGAGGGCGCGCTAATGGCGCTGCTCGAAAAGCTCAAGGCAAAGCTGGCGGACGAGGGGCTGTTCGACAGTGCATCGAAAAAGCCATTGCCGTTCCTGCCGCGTGTGATCGGCGTGGTCACCTCGCCGACCGGCGCGGTGATTCGCGATATCTTGCACCGGCTCGAAGATCGCTGCCCGACGCACGTCATCGTCTGGCCAGTCAAGGTGCAGGGCGATGGCGCGGCGGCTGAGGTTGCGGCGGCGCTGCACGGGTTTGATGCGATCGCGCCGGGTGGTCCGGTACCACGCCCCGACTTGGTGATCGTGGCGCGCGGCGGCGGGTCGATCGAGGATCTCTGGGCGTTCAACGAAGAAGTCGCGGTGCGCGCCATCGCCGCCTGCTCGATTCCGATCATCTCAGCCGTGGGACACGAGACGGATACGACGCTGGCCGATTTCGCCGCCGACCTGCGCGCGCCGACGCCGACGGCGGCGGCCGAAATGGCGGTGCCGGTGCTCGCCGATCTTAGGCTGACGCTCGATGGTCATGGCCAGCGGATGGAACGCTGCGCGCGGCGCTATCATGAGCGCGGCCGGGAGCGGCTCGATGCGCTGGTGCGGGTGCTGCCGAAGCGCGACGCGCTGCTCGGGCCGCAGCGGCAAAAGGCCGACGATATGGGCGCCCGGCTCGACCGCGGGCTGGAACGGCGCGTGACGCTGGCACGCGGCGCGCTCGACCGTGCCGGCGGGGCGTTGCGACTGTCGGTGCTGGAGCGCCAGCTGGCCGGCGCGCGTGACCGGCTCGACCGGACCTGGCGGCTGGTCGAATCGCTTAATCCCGACCGGCTGCTCGATCGCGGCTATGTCCGCGTCTCGGCGAAATTGTCCGGCGCGGTGCTGGCCAGCGCAGCAGCGGCCAGGACGGCCGGGGCCGTTACGCTCCATTTCCGGGACGGGGAAGTCGATGCGCGGGTTGAGCGCAGCGGCGGCAAGGCATATGTGAAGAACAATGACGCGCCCAAGCCCGACCAGCCGACCCTATTGTAACCGGACCCACGCACCATGTTGATGTCGAACAGCGATCGCCCCGCGCGGCTCCATTATATGGCCAATGGCTTTCGCGTGCTGGCCACCGGCGACCATGTCATCTGTGCAGTGTCGGGTGCGCGTATTCCGCTTGAGGACCTGCGCTACTGGAGCGTCGTCGCGCAGGAAGCCTATGCGACCGCCGAGATCGCGACCGAAGCGATGAGCCCGCCCAGATGAAGCGCATGCGGCGCTGGGCCGTGGGGGCGGCCGCGCTGATGCTGCTCGGAAGCTGCACCACGGCGCCAGAACGCGTCCAGCCGTTGCCGCCGTCGCCCCGGGCGGATAGGCCGACGCCACAGCAGCGTCTTAATCCGGGCCCGGTGACCTTCAGCTATAGCGGTCCACGCATGCAGGGCGCTGCGTTGATCGGCATCGCGCCGGCCGGCACCAGCCTGTTGACCTTCAACGGTGCTCAGGTGCCGGTGACTGCCGATGGCCGGTTCCTGATCGCCTTCGACCGCGACGCCGGCCCCTCGGCAACACTCGTCGCGACGCTCGAGGATGGCCGCCAGGTCAGCGATACACTGGTGGTCGCGCCGCGTGCATGGCTGATCGAACGGCTCAACACCTTGCCCCGCTTTCCCAAGCCCGAGCCGGAAATGGCGCGGCTGCGGCCGGCGGAACTCGCCCAGATCGCTGCCGCGCGCCGAATCCGATCCGATTCGTCAGGTTGGCGCCAGGCGTTTCTGTGGCCGGCAACCGGACGCATCACCGGCATGTTCGGGTCGCAGCGCGTCTATCGGGGTGAGGCCGGCGCCTATCATTCGGGCACCGATGTCGCCAAGCCGACCGGAACGCCGGTGCTGGCGCCCGCCGACGGCGTGGTGATCCTCGCCGCCGACCATCCCTTCACGCTGGAGGGCAATCTGCTGATGATCGATCATGGCATGGAGCTGAACTCGGCATTCCTCCATCTGTCGCGGATAGATGTCCGGATCGGCGAACGCGTCCGCCGCGGCCAGGTGATCGGCGCGGTCGGGATGAGCGGTCGCGCCACCGGCCCGCATCTTCACTGGGGCCTGAAATGGCGCGACGCACGCATCGACCCGCTGCTGCTTGCAGGACCCATGCCCCGCGCCGAATAGGGCGCGTAACAGCGGGATCAGGCCGCCTCCCGCGTTCAGATGACGCGCTTGACCCGAACTCCCGGCGAGCCACCGACCCGCAGCATATAGCTGCCGAGCGCCGCGCGTTTCACCACAACCTCGAGGCCGGCCTTCGGAAGGCGGTAGAACGGTTTGCTGTCGATCTGGCGCCAGACCGATCCATCGACCAGTCGGATCGTCCACCCGTTAATGTCCTCGCTTGCCGATGCGATCTTGGATTCGATCTGGGCGACCGCGTCGTCATCGTCGTCGCCGCCGAACAGCTTGATGCTCGGCAGGCTCAGCCCGAACAACGTGCGCTTCGCCTGGCGCACCTGCTCCTTGTCGACAATGACGAGCTCCTTCGACTTTTCGGCTGCGTCGAGTGTCGCGACTTCATTGTCGTAACAGGCCAAACGAGCCGCGGAGTCCTTGATTGCGCGGCAATCGACCAGTCGCTGAAAGGCCTGGGCACGGGCGGGCGGCTCTTTCTCCTTTGCCAGGGCCGGGCTGGTCACGAGTCCGATCAGCAGCGCGGTGTAAAACAGCTTCATCGTCTTTCTCCCCGGAAGTCATTCGGCCTTATCGTTCAATCTCCGGCATCCGCGCTATGTGGCAAGGACGCAACACCATTAAGTCAATTTGCCGCGTTTCAGGCAAATCCGTTTACAGCGCATTGCCGGAAAGGCACTCATCGCACCATCGCCCGATCTGACGAGAAAATCGCTCGCATATCGGGGACAGCCTCGCGGTCAGGGCCGCGGATGCGAAAGGAACAGGGACGTGAATAAATTTACCACCATCGCGAAGCTCAGGAACGGCGCGGCGCCGATCGTACTGGGCCTGGCGCTGATCTCCGGGCCAGCCTTTGCGCAGGCAGCCGATCCGCAGGCCGCGCAGCTTCCGGCGACCGCTGAAACCGACACCAGCACGCCGACGGACGACATCGTCGTTACCGGCTCGCGCATCCCGCAGCCGAACCTGGAAGGGGTCAGCCCCGTCACCCTCGTCAGCAGCCAGGACATCAAGCTCCAGGGCACGACGAGGATTGAGGATCTACTCAACTCGCTGCCATCGGTCTTCGCCAGCCAGGCCTCGACGATTGCAAACGGTTCCGACGGTACGGCATCGGTCGATCTTCGCGGGCTTGGTACCAACCGCACGCTCACTCTGGTCAATGGTCGACGCCTGCTGCCGGGCGATCCCAGTCCGACCAGCGGTTCCGCCGCTGACATCAACATCATTCCGGCTTCAATTCTGAAGCGCGTCGAAATTCTAACCGGCGGCGCATCCTCCACTTATGGTGCGGACGCGGTTGCGGGCGTCGTCAACTTCATCGTCGACACCGATTTCACGGGTGTTCGGATCGATGGCCAGTACAGCCTGTATCAACATAACAACCGGGATAAATTTATCAGCCCGCTACTCGATGCCAAGGGCTTCGACAATCCTAAGGGCAATGTCGCCGACGGCGGCACGATTGACGCAACGATTTCGATCGGCAGCAAGTTTGCCGATGATCGCGGCCATGCACTGGTCTATTTCGGCTATCGCAAGGCGAAGGCGATCACCCAGGACAAGCGCGACTATAGCGCCTGCGTGCTGCAGAATGGGGGTACTGGCAATCCGCGCTGCGGCGGCTCGTTGACCAACGCCAATGGCACGGTCGTGCTGTTCGACCCGAATCTCAACACTGCGTCGTCGACCGTCTATACGTTCCAGCCCGGTGGCGGGTTCGCCAACACGACGTCGCCGTATAACTTCGCGCCGACCAACCATTATCAGCGCCCCGACGAGCGCTATACGGCCGGCCTGTTCGCCAATTACGAAGTCAGCGAGGCGATCAAGCCTTATGTCGAGTTCATGTTCATGGACGATCGCACGGTTGCGCAAATCGCGCCGTCGGGCGATTTCGGCAACACGCTGACGATCAATTGCCCCATCGGGGGCGCTGGCGGCAATCCGCTCATGTCTGCCGCGCAGGCGGCCGTGATCTGCGCTGCCCCAAATCTGATCAACGGTTACCTTGGGAATTTCCCATTGGCTCAGTCGGCTCCCTATAACACCAATCCGGGTGCTGCGCCGCTCGTCTTCACCGATTCGAACGGCACGCAATATAATCAGGGCTTCATGCAGTTGCTGCGCCGCAACGTCGAGGGAGGCCCCCGCCAATCGGACCTGCAGCACACCAACTTCCGTGCCGTGATCGGCACGAAGGGCGATCTCGGCAAGAACTGGTCCTACGATACATATTATCAATATGGTCGGTCGAACTACACGCAGGTCTATTCGAACGAATTCTCGGTTGCCCGGCTCGGTCGTGCACTGAATGTCGTCGATGATCCGCGCACGCCGGGGGTTGTTGACCCGATCTGCCGCTCGGTACTCGATAACAGCGACCCGACCTGTGTTCCCTATAACGTCTTCGCTGGCGCTGGCGGAGCAAGCCCGGCTTCGGTCGCCTATCTCTCAGCGACCGGCTTCCAGAAGGGGCAGACCTCCGAACAGATTGCCAGTGCAACGGTCACCGGCCTGCTCGGCGATTATGGGATCAAATCTCCTTGGGCGAGCGACGGCGTTGCGATCAACCTTGGGGTTGAATATCGTAAGGAATCGCTGGAACTGCAGACTGACAACGCTTTCAGCACTGGCGATCTAACCGGTCAGGGAGGCAAGACGCTGTCAATTAATGGCAGCTTCCGCGTGATGGAGTTCTTTGGCGAAGCTCAGATTCCAATCGTTCACGATGGCTTCATTCACGACCTGTCGCTGAACACCGGCTATCGCTATTCGTCGTATAAGACGAGTTCGGACAACACCTATAAGACCAACACGTTCAAGATCGGGCTGGAATTCGCGCCGATCCGGGATATCCGGTTCCGTGGTGCGTTCAACCGTGCGGCCCGTGCTCCGAACATCCAGGAACTGTTCGCGACACCGACTGTCGGTCTGAATGGAGCTTCGGATCCCTGCTCCGGTCACACGATCACGGCGACGGAATATGGCTGCATTGCGCAGGGCCTGGCCGTCGGCGCCGGCACAGCTGCGAATCCTGCTGGACAGTATAATGGCTTGATTGGCGGCAACAGAGATCTGAGGCCTGAAATCGCTACCACCAAGACGCTTGGCCTGGTGTTTCAGCCGTCATTCTTGCCTAAATTCTCTCTGACGGTTGACTGGTTCGACATCAAGGTCGAGCAATCGATCAGCCCGCCTTCGCAGGATGCGGTTCTCAAGGATTGCGTTCTCAATGCAACAGCTACCTTCACCCCGCTTTCCTGCGGTTTTGTGAAGCGCGACGCAGCAGGTTCGATCTGGCTAACCCCGGACGGCTATGTGGATAGCATCCCCAACAATCGGGGCAACCTGAGAACAAGGGGTATTGAAGTCAGTTCTGCCTGGTCGACCGGTATCGGCAATCTGGGTAGCCTGAACCTCAGCATGAACGGCACCTATCTGCACAAATATACTCTCGATAATGGCGTGACCAAACTTTATGATTGCGCCGGCTATTATGGCCCGGTCTGCAGTTCTGGCGGAACTGTAAATAGCGGTGCGCCGCTGCCGAAATGGCGTCATAAGGCACGAGCCACTTTCAACTTCGCAGATGGTATCGGCATCTCCTTGCAGTGGCGGTACATCGGCAAGGTGCGAGCGGAAACGTTCTCGTCGAGCCAATCGCTTGGTAGCCCGAACCACTTCAATCCGGGTTCTGAGCTGAAGGCGATCAGCTACTTTGATCTGGCGACATCCTTCAATGTCGCGGACAAGTTCACCTTCCGTCTCGGCGTGAACAACATCCTCGACAAGCAGCCGCCCTACGTGACGAGCGGCAACGGCGGTGTCGACGGCACGAACCTGTGCCCGACTGGTCCCTGCAACGGCAACACCTATCCAGCGACCTACGACGCGTTGGGTCGTTACCTGTTCGCCGGTGTGACGCTCAACTTCTAAGTCACGTCATAAGACACATCCTGCGGGCCGGCAGATCCTGGATCTGCCGGCCCGTTTTTCGTCGACGCTTTCCCAAACGGGATTGCATTGGCACCGCAGGACGGTTCAAACAGTCAGGATGGCGAGCGCACCCCTGCTGGATTCTCATACGGTCGATATTCTGCGAAAGGCGATGAACGCGGCTCAGGCAGGCGACCTGCACGAGGCGCGGGCGATCGCCGAGGCTGGGCTTTCGTGCGATGGAGAACCCGTCGCGCTCAATGCCTTTCTTGGCATGCTCCGCGCGCGCGCTGGCGACATGTCGGGTGCGATTCGGCATCTGCGCGCGGCGCATGATCGTCGCCCGGGCGATACGACCATCGCGTGCAATCTGATCGCCGCGCTGCTCGACGTCGGCGATCAGGCGACGGCGCTTGACATCGCGACGCACGAGCTGGCGCTCGCCGATGCGACGTTAAGGATCGCGCGCTATCGTGGTTTTCTCTCACAATCGCTCGAATTATTCCCCGATGCGATCGACGCCTATGCCCATGTCGTTCGCTATGCCCCGCAGGATTTCGAAAGCTGGAATAATCTGGGAAATGCCCGGTCTGCGGTCGACGATCTTGAAGGCAGCGTGGTCGCGCTCCAGCGCGCGATGGATCTGAATCCGCTGGCGGCGCCGACGCGCCTCAATCTTGCGCTCGCGCTGCGAAAAGCCGGCAAAGCAGCCGAGTCCGAGACACTACTGCGTCGGACGGCGGAAGAATTCCCCGAAGACGCGCGAATCCTTTACGAGCTCTATGTTCAGTTCAAGATAGACGCTCGGCAGGAGGAGGCGCTGGAAGCGCTGGAACAGGCGATTACTCGCGATGCCGGAAATGCGGATCTGCAACTGAAGCTTGCAATCGAATGCGGGCTGGTGGAGCGCATCGAGGACGCCGAACGGGCCTTTCGCAATACTATCCGGCTCGATCCGCGGATCGTCGATGCCTATCTGGGCTTGGCGGTTCAATATGAACACACCAATAGAGAACATGAATTCGCGCCGTTGATTGCCCTAGCCGAGGCAAACGGAATTGACGAAGAGGTGCTGGCGTTTCTCCGCGCTTTGGAACATCGTCGCCAGTCGCGCTTCGAACAGGCGCTTGCCTGCCTGGCTCAGGTTCCGGCCAAGGTCGAGCCAGAACGGGTGGCCCATCTTCGCGGCACGATTCTCGACCGCCTTGGACGTGCGGATGAGGCTTTCGCGGCTTTTGTCGAAACCAACCAGCTGAACGAAGCCAACCCATCCGCGCCGGTGCAGCGCGCGGCGGAACTACGGGATCAGCTCCGGACGGAACTTGAATTGATGACACCGGCCTGGGTGAAGGCCTGGCCTGCCACGATTGCCAAGACGGATCGTCCCGATCCGACCTTCCTGGTCGGTTTTCCGCGATCGGGTACGACATTGCTCGACACGATATTGATGGGCCATCCCGACGTCATTGTGATGGAGGAGAAGCCCGCGCTGAATCATGTCGACAGGGAAGTCGGCGGTACTGCCGGAATCCCGGCATTGGACGAGCAGGACATTGCCGAAGCCCGACGGCGCTATTTCGAAGAAGTTGGTAAGGTTGTGCCGACCGACCCTTCCAGGCTGCTGATCGACAAGTCGCCTCTGTTCCTCAACAAGGCATTACTAATCCGGCGACTTTTCCCCAATGCGCGCTTCATCCTCGCGCTGCGGCATCCATGTGATGTGCTGCTCAGTTGTGTCATGAGCCACTTCCGTTTGAACTCGGCCATGTCCAATTTCCTCCGGCTGGAAGATGCGGCGGAGTTCTACGATCTCAATTTCCGGCATTGGGAACGCACGCGAGAACTGTTCCCGCTCAACATCCACACGATCGTCTACGAACGCCTGGTTGAGGACGTCGAAGCGGAAGTCCGGCCGTTATTCGATTTCCTGGGTCTCGACTGGCGCGGGGAAGTGCTCGACCATGTCGGCACCGCCAAGAGCCGCGGGCTGATCACCACCGCCAGCTACTCGCAAGTCACCGAGCCGATCTACAAGCGCGCCTCTGGACGATGGGAGCGGTATCGCCACCATCTCGAACCGATCCTGCCGACCCTGGCGCCTTGGGTCGAGAAATTCGGCTATTCGCTTTGAGCAATCCTGCCACTCTGGTGGCGGAGGCCGATCGGGCATCGGCCGCGCAAGATTTTCAGCGGGCGCAGGCGCTGCTGCGCGAGGCGGCGGATGTCGAGCCGGGTAACTTCGCTATCCTGATGCGCCTCGCCGGCGTGAGCCGCGCCATTGGCCAGCCACGTGTCGCACTCGATGCGGTGCACCGCGCGCTCGCGGTCGCGCCGCTTGACTTCGCAGGACTGCTGATGCGCGCCAGCCTGCTCGAACGGCTCGGCGATGCAGCTGCGGGTGAGGCCTGGAGCCATGCGCTCGCGCAAAGGCCTGACGGGCCCCTACCGCAGCAGTTCGCGGCAGTGGTCGCAGAAGGGGAACGCCGCTGTGCGGCATGGCTCGACGCGCGCGAGGCGCGATTGAAAGCGGCGATGGCCGGTGCCGAGCAGATAGCCGATATCGCAGAACGCAAGCGTATCGCGCGATTCCGCAGCAACGCACTTCGCCGCACGCAGCCCTTTCACAGCGAGCCGACGCATTTCCATTTTCCCGAACTGACCGAGCGTGAATTCCACCCTTCGGACCTGTTTTCCTGGATCGCCGATCTCGAGGCAGCGACCGATTCAATCGCCGCGGAGTTCGATACGGTCATGGGTGCCGAGCGCGCCGAACTGGTGCCTTATATCCAGTATCCTGATCATGCACCGATGCGGCAATGGCAGGCGTTGAACCATAATCCGGACTGGACCGCGATCCACCTGCTGCAGAATGGCCGGCGCATCGACGCCAATACACGCCATTGTCCGCAAACCATGGCGCTGCTCGATCGCATTCCGCAGCCGCGGATCGCCGGTTGCTCGCCCAATGCGATGTTCTCGCTGCTTGCGCCCGGAACCCGGATCCCGCCGCATACCGGCGTGGCCAACACCCGTCTCGTCTGTCATCTGCCGCTGATCGTTCCGGAAGGGTGCTGGTTCCGCGTCGGCGCGGAGACGCGCGCATGGCAGCGCGGTGAAGCATTTCTGTTCGACGACACGATCGAGCATGAGGCAATGAACCCAAGCGACCTTCTCCGTGTCGTATTCATCATCGATGCTTGGCATCCGGATCTGAGTACGGCGGAGAAGACGGCGGTCAAGGCGATGATGGAGGCTGAAGGCGCAGGAGCGACGGGCCTGTGACCTCCTGGTCAGGCGGGCCGTTCGCCGGGGATCTGAACGCGCTTGCCCAACATGCCCTCCAGGCACTGGACGACGGTAACGAAGCAGAATCGCTTCCTACCCTTGCTGCTGCCGCCGAACGTGTCCGCGACAACGCCCTGCTGTGGCAATGTACCGGCTTGTTATACCGGGCGTTGGATCGTCACAACGAGGCTGTCCTCGCCTTTGATCGCGCGGCGCGTCTTGCCCCCGCGGATGCGAAAATCGCCGAGGGCCGCGCGCAGATCGCACTTGAAGCCGGTTTTGACGCCGTGGCGTTGTTTGACCGCGCCCGCGCACTCAATCCCGGCAACGGCGGCGTCCATCTCGGCATGGCTGCGGCTCGATTCGCGGCGGGTGATAGCGCACGGGCCATCGCTGAACTCGATTCGCTGCTTGGCAGTAGCCCGGGTTGGGTGGAAGGGCATGCCAACCTCGCGCGATTGCGCACGATGATGGGTGAACGCGATATTGCCATGGTTTCGTTCGAGCGAGCTCTCGCCGACCACCCGCGGAATATGGCTTTATGGAAGTCGCTTGTCCTCACGCTGAGTGAGGGCGAGCAACATACAGCAGTATTGGATGTGATCCGTCGCGGCCGTGCGCAACTGGGCGACATTCCCTTCTTCGATACCAACGAAGCGATCGCGCTGTCAGAAGCCGGTGATGTCGTGCGTGCCGATGCGTTGTTCGCCCGTGCCTCCCTCGGCGAAGAAGAAGAAGTATTCGCGGTGCACCGCGTGCGTCATCTCCTGCGTACCGGTCGTGTTGGGCAGGCGCTCCCTCTGATCGACCGATGGACCGCACGCCCTGACGCAGTGTTGATCTGGCCCAATGCTGCCATCGCGTGGCGGATGGTCGATGACCCCCGCTGGCAATGGCTGGAAGGCGATGAGCGGCTGGTGTCGGTGATCGACCTAGGCGATCGTCTGCCAGATCTTGATCAACTGGCGGCCGCGCTGCGTGGCTTGCATCTCGCGCGAGCCCAGCCACTCGATCAGTCGGTGCGCGGCGGCACCCAGACTGACGGCCATCTGCTCCGGCGCTGCGATCCGGCGATCCAGGCGCTTCGCGCCGCTCTGATCGATGCGGTCGAGGCGCATATCGCCCGGCTTCCCCCAATTGATCCCGCACACCCTACGCTTCGCCATCGCCGCGACCGCGCGGTCCGTTTTTCGGGCGCTTGGTCCGTGCGCCTTGCCGGTGCAGGCCATCATGCGAACCATGTTCATCCGGCCGGCTGGCTTAGCTCCGCGCTGTATGTCGCATTGCCCGACGAGGCGGGGCGCGGCGGCGGAGACGCCGGTTGGCTGGCGCTCGGACAGCCGCAGGAGGCGCTCGGTCTCGACCTCTTGCCGCAGCGTATGGTTGAACCCCGGCCGGGGCGGCTGGTCCTGTTTCCCTCATGGATGTGGCACGGGACACGGCGCTTTGCGAAAGGGGAAAGGCTGACTGTCGCGTTCGATGTCGCCCCACCGCATTAAGCCGGGTTTTCATATATTGTTCGGCATGTCCGGTGTTAGAATAATCTGGGTTTTCACTTCGGTCTATTATAGCCTCAGGTCAGCCTTACAGCCTTGAAGGGACGGATAATGAATCGAATTGCGCTGGGAATATTAGCCAGCCTTGCACTGACGATGCCCGCAGTGGCCAAGGATCCCGCCCCGTCAACGACAAAGAAGGCTCCCGACCCGAATCAGGTAATTTGCGAGAAGCAGGAGGTTCTTGGTAGCCGTTTGGCGGTACGAAAAGTGTGCATGACGCGGAGCGAATGGGCGGCGCAGCGCCAGAGCGATCGTCAGCTAGTCGAGCGATCCCAACTCGGTTCGTGCCAGAAACAGTCCGGCTGCTGATGCTGCACAATCGGGTACCGGAATGCCGGAGCCCACCATGATGCGCGACAATTTTCGGTATCCACACCTCCCCGGCATCTTCCCGCGACCGCTAGCCGATCGCCAGCTCAAGCTTGCCATCGCCTTCATCGACCTTGACTGTCGCTCCGTCCTTCACCTCGCCACGTAGGATCAGGTCGGCGAGCGGATCCTGCAGGTAGCGCTGCACCGCCCGCTTCAGCGGTCGTGCGCCATAGACCGGATCATAGCCGACCCGTCCGAGCCACGCGCGGGCGGCATCGGTCAGGTCGAGTATTATCTTGCGATCGGCAAGCAGCTTGCCGATCCGGCTGACCTGGATATCGACGATCGGCGCCATCTCGCTCTGGCCGAGCCGGTGGAACAGGATGATCTCGTCGAGCCGGTTGAGAAATTCGGGGCGAAAATGGCCGCGAACGATCTCCATCACTTGCGGCTCGACGTCGCTCACCGGCTGACCATCGGCCAGGTTGGTAAGATATTGACTGCCCAGGTTCGAGGTCAGGATGATCAGCGTGTTGGAGAAATCGACCGTGCGGCCCTGGCCATCGGTCAGCCGGCCATCGTCCAGCACCTGCAACAGGATGTTGAATACATCGCCATGCGCTTTCTCGACTTCGTCGAACAGAATCACCTGATAGGGGCGTCGCCGAACCGATTCGGTTAGAACGCCGCCTTCTTCGTAACCAACATAGCCGGGAGGCGCGCCGATCAGCCGCGCGACAGCATGCTTCTCCATGAACTCGCTCATGTCGATGCGCACCATCGCCGAGGGATCGTCGAACAGGAATTCGGCGAGTGCCTTGGTCAGTTCGGTCTTGCCGACGCCGGTTGGCCCGAGGAACAGGAAGGATCCGAGCGGACGGTTCGCCTCCTGCAGCCCGGCGCGCGCACGGCGCACAGCGGTCGACACGGCATGGACCGCCTGTTGCTGGCCGATCACGCGTTTGCCGATCGCCTCTTCCATGCCGAGCAGTTTGGCGCGCTCGCCTTCGAGCATGCGGTCGACCGGGATGCCGGTCCAGCGGCTGACCACGGCGGCGATGTCGTCGGCTGTCACTTCCTCGCGCAGCATTGCGCCCTTGGTCGCGCCCGCTGCTTCATCGAGCTGGCGCTGCAGCTGCGGGATCGTGCCGTAGGACAGCTCGCCGGCCTTGGCGAGATCGCCGGCGCGCTGCGCCTGGTCGAGTTCGAGCCGTGCGGCGTCGAGCTTCTCCTTGATCTTCGCTTCGGCTGAGATCTTGTCCTTCTCAGCCTGCCAGCGCGTGGTCAGCTCGGTCGATTGCTGCTCGAGATTGGCGAGCTCGCCTTCGAGCGCTGCCAGCCGGTCGCGCGACGCGGCGTCGCTCTCGCGCTTCAACGCCTCGCGTTCGATCTTCAATTGGATGATGCGGCGGTCGAGCGTCTCGATCTCTTCCGGCTTGGATTCCACTTCCATACGGATGCGGCTGGCCGCTTCGTCCATCAGGTCGATCGCCTTGTCGGGCAGGAAGCGGTCCGTGATGTAGCGATTGCCCAGTGTCGCCGAGGCGACGATCGCCGCATCGGTGATGCGCACGCCGTGGTGGAGTTCGTATTTCTCCTTCAGCCCGCGCAGGATCGAGATTGTGTCCTCGACCGTCGGCTCGCCGACGAACACCGGCTGGAAACGCCGCTGCAGCGCGGGGTCCTTCTCGACATGCTTGCGATATTCGTCGAGCGTGGTCGCGCCGACACAGTGCAGCTCGCCGCGTGCCAATGCCGGCTTGAGCAGGTTCGACGCATCCATCGCGCCTTCGGATTTGCCCGCGCCGATCAGCGTGTGCATCTCGTCGATGAACAGCACGATGTCGCCCTCGGCCGACTTCACTTCGTCGAGTACGCCCTTCAGCCGCTCCTCGAACTCACCACGATATTTCGCACCGGCGATCAGGCTGCCCATGTCGAGCGACATCAGCCGGCGATCCTTCAGCGTGTCGGGCACATCGCCATTGGCGATGCGCAGCGCGAGGCCTTCGGCAATGGCGGTCTTGCCGACGCCGGGCTCGCCGATCAGCACCGGGTTGTTCTTGGTGCGGCGTGCGAGGATCTGGATCGTGCGGCGGATCTCCTCATCCCGGCCGATCACAGGGTCGAGTTTGCCGTCGCGCGCCGCCTGGGTCAGGTCGCGGGCGAACTTCTTCAGCGCGTCGAAACGGTCCTCGGCACCGGCGGAATCGGCGGTCCGTCCACCACGCACGGTGTTGATCGCGGTATTGAGTGCATCGGCGCGCACCCCGGCCGCCTGCAGCGCCTTGCCGGCGGCGGTGTTGAGCGACAAAGCAAGCGCGACCAGCAGCCGCTCGACGGTGACGAAGCTGTCGCCGGCCTTTGCGGCGATCTGCTCGGCTTGGTCGAGCACGCGCACCGCATCGTTGTCGAGGCCCGGCGTCTGTTGCGCGCCGCCACCCGACACGGCGGGAATCTTGGACAGTGCGAGGTCGGTTTCGCTGATCGCGCGCTTCGCGTCACCGGCGGCCGCGGTGATCAGTCCGGCCGCCATGCCCTGCTCATCCTCGAGCAGAGCTTTCAACAGATGCTCGGGCGCAATGCGCTGGTGGCTCATGCGGATCGCAACGGTCTGCGCCGATTGCAGGAAGCCCTTGGCGCGGTCGGTGAATTTTTCGAGGTTCATGTTGCTCCCATCTCCACTTGCTCGTGCGATATAGTGTTGCACTTATGCAACACAACCCGTCCGACCACCGCTTTGCCATAATGATTGGAGCGTAACGCGCCGCGCGCCGCAAGGTGTCTCAAATACGCCACGCAACCGGCATCGAACTGTCATCGCGTCTGCGTAATTGTGCAACGCACAACGACTAGGCGGCGGGCGACGCGCAGCTGCGCGCACCGCTCTGCCCAAGGGGATTTCATAATGCGTGTTCTCACCGCCTGCCTGCTCGCCGGCACCGCACTCGGCTGGCCGCTCGCCGCCACTGCTGCCGTCAGCGACGATGTCACCGCCGCGCCGGCTGCCTCTGCCCCCGATATCGCCCCTGCAGAACCGGACGCAAATGCCACTGAGGGCGACATCATCGTCATCGGTCGCGGCGAGACCCGCCAGGTGCAGCGTCTGGGTCAGGACGACATTGCGATCCTGACGCCGGGCACCAGCCCGCTCAAGGCGATCCAGAAGCTTCCCGGTGTGAACTTCCAGTCGGCCGATCCGTTCGGCGCCTATGAATGGTCGCAGCGCGTGTCGATCCGCGGCTTCAACCAGAACCAGATCGGCTTCACGCTTGACGGCATTCCGCTCGGCGACGGCACCTATGGCAACACCAATGGCCTGCATATCAGCCGCGCGATCAGCTCGGAGAATATCGGCGAGACGCGTGTGTCGCAGGGTTCGGGGTCGCTCGGGACTCAGGCGACCAACAATCTCGGCGGCACGATCGAATTCTTCTCGTCCGATCCGAAGCCGGATTTCGGCCTGTCGCTCAATGGCAGCTATGGCAGCAACAATACGGTCCATGCCTTTGGCCGCCTCGATACCGGCGAACTCGGCGACAATGGACCCAGCGCTTATGTGTCGTACAGCCATCTCGACACCGGCAAGTGGAAAGGCCGCGGCGCCCAGCGCCAGAACCAGGTCAATGCGAAGTTCGTCGCGCCGGTCACACCCGACCTGCGCCTTGTCGGCACGTTCAACTATTCCGAACGCCGCGAGGAAGATTATCAGGACATGTCGCTCGATATGATCAAGCGGCTTGGCTATCGCTGGGATAATATCACCGGCCAGTTTCCGCTCGCCATACGGGTCGCAGATGTTGCGAACAATATCGACAATGTAAACAACACGACGGGTGCGCCGGGAGCCGACGGCAAGTCGGACATCACCGGGCTTGCCCCGTCCAATCCGGCCGCGGGCAAGGTTTTCCCGACACCATTCGGCTCCATCGACGATGCCTATTACGACGCGGCGGGCCTGCGGAACGACTATGTCGCTTCGTTAGGTATCGAGACCCGCAAGGATGCGAAGGTCCATGGCCAGCTCAAGGCCTATTATCACGACAATCGCGGCCAGGGCATCTGGTTCACGCCTTATGTCCCATCGCCCTCGGGCGTGCCGATCTCGGTACGGACGACCGAATACAACATGCACCGCAAGGGCGTGTTCGGATCGCTCGGCACGGATCTCGGTGCTTTCGGCGACATCACCGTGGGCGGTTGGTATGAGCGCAACGATCTGCGTCAGGCGCGCCGTTATTACGGGCTCGACAGCCGCCTCGCGCCGACGCGCAACGCACTTGAGTTTCAAAGCGGCGCGTTCGCGACCGATTGGGACCTGCGCTATAAGACCGATACCGTACAATATTATGTCGAGGACAAGATCGCGATCGGCGATCTGACCATCAACCTCGGCTGGAAGGGCTTTGACGTTCGCGGCAGCTCGGACGCGATCAAGGCCGGCCCGCTTGCGACCGGTAAGGTCAAGACCACCGACTGGTTCCAGCCGCATGCCGGTTTCACTTACAAGCTGGGTGAGCGCGCCGAGCTGTTTGGCGGCTTCACTCAGGTGACCCGCGCATTCGTCGCGGCTGCCACCAATGGACCACTCGCCACCAGCCAGAACGGCTTCCAGAATCTCGGCAATCTCAAGCCTGAATCGTCGGACACCTATGAACTCGGCGTGCGTGGTCGGTCGGGCATCTTCACCGGGTCGCTCAGCGGCTATTATATCGATTTCCGCAATCGCTTGCTCGCCTTTGCCAATGGCGCGGGAATCCTCGGCAATCCGGCGATCCTGCAGAATGTCGGCGGGGTGCGCTCCTACGGCATCGAGGCGACCGGCCAGGTCAAGCTGCCGGGCGGGTTCGGCGCATTCGCCTCCTATGCCTATAACAACTCGACCTATCGCAACGACGTCTTCAACGCCGATGGTTCACTGGTCGGCGGCGTGGGCATCAAGGGCAAGACCGTGGTCGATGCGCCCAAGCATATCGCCTCGGGCGAGCTGACCTATGACAGCAACCTGTTCTTCGGTCGGCTTGGCGCGAACTATATGAGCAAGCGCTACTTCTCCTACAGCAACGACCAGTCGGTGTCGGCGCGGGTGTTGTTCGATGCGACGGTCGGCGTGCGGCTGAAGGTCGCCGGGGACCGCCAGGTCGAGCTGCAGCTCAACGGCACCAATCTGCTCGACAAGGACTATATCGCGACGATCGGTTCGAACGGTTTTGTCCAGAAGGGCGACAGCCAGACGCTGCTGGTTGGTGCGCCGCGTCAGGTGTTCGTGACGCTCAAGACCGGGCTCTGACCCACTGCCTCAACCCCTCCCCTTGCGGGAGGGGTTGAGAAGCGTTCTGCCTGCTGTACCGTGCCCGCAAATCATAAAAGCGGGGAGGACAGCGATGCGCAAAGTCTTGAAGAACGGTGCGCTTGGTCTCGCCGCGCTGCTTGTGCTGGTTGCGATCGGGCTCGCGGTGTGGGAGCCACTTCTCGCTGAAACGCCGGCACCGCCGCCGCCGCACAGCTATGACAGCGTCATCGCGCGCGACACATTCGGCGTGCCACATATCTTCGGCAAGACCGATGCGGATGTCGCCTATGGCGTCGCCTATGCTCATGCCGAGGATGATTTCGCGACCCTGCAGGAAGCGGTCGCGATGTCGCGCGGGCGGCTTGGCGCGATGCTTGGCGCGGACGGCGCGAAGGTCGATTATGCGCTGCATCTGCTCGGCGCGCGCGCGACGGTCGATCGCGATTATGCGAAGCAGCCCGCCGATGTCCGCGCGCTGCTCGACGGCTATGCCTCCGGGCTGAACCGCTATGCCGAGCGCCATCCGGACGAAGTGCGCCTGTCGCGGCTCTTCCCGGTCGATGGACGCGACATCGCCACTGGCTTCGTGCTCAGGACCCCATTCTTCTTCGGGCTCGATCAGGTACTGGGCGCCTTGTCCGGCGATACGCCCTTGCCGAAGGAAAGTGCCGGGCCAACGCCGGATTCACCGGATCCCACAGCGGTTCCTGCGGACACGCCAAGTGCCGGGGAGGAAAATCCGAACGGCTCGAATGCGTTCATTGTCGCGCCCAAGCGCTCGGCCGACGGCGTCACACGCCTGGTGTCGAACTCGCATCAGCCCTGGCGCGGGCCGGTCACCTGGTACGAGCTTGTGGTGCATTCCGGACAGGGCTGGAACTTCGCCGGTGCGACCTTTCCCGGCGTGCCGTTCCCGGTGCTTGGGCATAATGAGACGCTGGGATGGACCAACACCGTCAACCGGCCCGACCTGACCGACGTCTACAAGCTGGTGCTCGATTCTGCCGGCACGCATTACCGCTTCGACGGGAAGTGGCTGCCGCTGCAGCGCGCGCGGGTGTGGTTACATGTGAAGGTCGGACCGTTCGTGCTGCCGATCCCGAAGCTGGTGTACCGCGCGGTGCAGGGGCCGGTTATCGTCAACAAGAGCGGCGCGTTCGCGACGCGCTATGCCGGCGCCGATCAGGTGCGGATGATCGAGGAATATTACCGCCTGACCAGAGCGCGGGACTTTACCGAGTGGCAAAAGGCGCTGGCGATCCAGGGCGTGCCGGCGACCAATTTCCTCTATGGCGACGCCAAAGGGAACATCGCCTATTTCTACAATGCGAGCTTTCCCAACCGCAAGCCGGGCTATGATTATGCCACTGTCCTGCCGGGCGATACGTCGCGCGACCTGATGGCCGGGACGGTGCCCTGGGCGCAGGTGCCGCGCAACGTGAACCCGGCATCGGGCTTTCTGATCAACGCCAACAACACGCCCTACCAGGCCGCGGGGGCGGGGTCCGAGATCCGTCCGGGCGACTATTCGCCCCTGCTCGGGATCGAGACCGATACGACCAATCGCGGTACGCGCGCGATCGAGCTGATGGGCGCGGACGGATCGATCAGCCGCGCCGATCTGGAACGGATCAAGTTCGACACCGGCGTGAGCCGGCTCAGTTGGGCGGCGAAATGGTACGCCGATCTCGCAGCGGTCGATCCGAAGGGCGATCGCGCGATTATGGACGCCAGGGCGCTCATGGCGAAATGGGACTGGAATTTCGACGGCGAAGGCCCTGCTGATGCGCTGGCCGCGATCCTGCTGCGTGCCGGGCAGAAATGGCATTATCGCCGCGCCCCGCGGCTCGATCCGCGCGAGGAGCTGGGTAAAGCCGCGGCCTATCTGACGACGCATTTTGGCCGGCTCGATCCGCCGCTCGGCACCGTGCTCAGGCTGCGCCAGGGCAAGGTCGATCTGCCGCTTGACGGCGCGCCCGACGTGTTGCGCGCCGCATCGACCTGGGACGAAGCGCCAGATGGCCGGCTGGTGGTCAATCATGGCGACAGTTTCGTGATGTTCATCGAATGGGACAAGGCGGGACGTGTGCGCTCCGACTCGATCCAGCCCTATGGCGCGGCAACCACGCGGCCCAATTCGCCGCATTATGCCGATCAGGCGCCGTTGTTCGTGGCGCACAAGCTCAAGCCGGTGCACTTCGCCCCGGCATCGCTGCGTGGCAATGTCGAACGGGTCTATCGACCCTGACCGGAATGGATCGAAACGATGGGCCCTTGCGATTGCGCCGGATCGTTTGGGTGTTATAGTGTTACACAACGGTCTTAAGCCAAGGATTTCTCCCCAATGACTGCCAAGATTTTCGCGCTTTCCGGCGTAGCGCTGCTCGCGCTCGCAACTCCCGCGCTCGCGGCTCCCCAGGCGGCTTCAACCGCCGCCAAGCCTGCGCCGGTCGCCGATCTCGTCAAGCAGGTCGATATTCCGTACGAGGAATTCACGCTCAAGAACGGCCTTCGCGTCATCGTCCATACCGACCGCAAGGCGCCGGTCGTCGCGGTGTCGGTGTGGTACGATGTCGGGTCGAAGCATGAGCCTAAGGGCAAGACTGGCTTTGCCCATCTGTTCGAGCATCTGATGTTCAACGGCAGCGAGAATGCCCCGGGCGATTTCTTCGAGCCGCTGAAACAGGTCGGCGCGACCGACTATAACGGCACCACCTGGTACGACCGGACCAATTATTTCGAGACGGTGCCGACCCCGGCGCTGGAACGTGCGCTGTTCCTCGAAAGCGACCGGATGGGCTATCTGCTCGGCGCGATCACCCAGCGCGTGCTCGATGTGCAGCGCGGCGTGGTACAGAATGAAAAGCGCCAGGGCGACAATCAGCCTTACGGCCTGGTCGACTATGCCAAGACCGCGGCATTATTCTCCCCCGACCATCCTTATGGCCATGACACGATCGGTTCGATGGCCGATCTCGACGCCGCCAGCCTGGAGGATGTGAAGAACTGGTTCCGCGATCATTATGGCGCGAGCAACGCGATCGTCGTGCTGGCCGGCGATGTCGATGTCGCAACCGCCAAGCCGCTGATCGAGAAGTATTTCGGCGCGATCCCGGCGGGGCAGAAGACCGTCCGTCCCGCGGCGCCAGTCCCGGCCCTGGCCGCGCCCAAGATCGAGGTGATGAAGGACCGGGTCGCGACCACCCGCATCATGCGCACCTGGGTCGTTCCTGGTCTCGACAGCACGGATGCGACCGCGCTCGATGTCGCCGCCGGCGTGCTCGGCGGACTCGCCAGCTCGCGGCTCGACAATGCGCTGGTGCGCAAGGAGAAGCTTGCGGTCGCGGTGACGGCGGGCAACCAGACTTTTGCCCAGGTCGGCATGTTCGAAGTCAGCGCCGATGTCCGGCCCGGAGTTGATCCGGGGCTCGTTGCCAAGCGGCTTGACGAGATCGTGGCCGATTTCATCAAGAACGGTCCGACTGCCGATGAGGTGCAGCGCGTTGCGACCGGTGAAGTGAGCGACCGTATCGAAGGGCTGGAATCGGTCGGCGGGTTCGGCGGCAAGGCCGTCGCGCTGGCCCAGGGCGCGCTCTATTCGGATGATCCGGGTTTCTACAAGAAACAGCTCGCGACGCTGGCCAATGAGACGCCCGCCAATGTGAAGGCAGTGACCGCGAAATGGCTGTCGCGGCCGGTCTATGCGCTGACGATCGAACCCGGCGCCCGCGCCGCCTATGACGAGGCCAAGGCAGCCGAGGAAAAGCCCGAGGTTGCCGACGCTGCGCCGTTCAAGGGCACGCGCGGCGAGATGCCCGCCGTCGGCACGATCGCCGATCTCGATTTCCCCAAGGTCGAGCGCGCCAAGCTCAAGAATGGCATCGAGCTGATCTATGCGCAGCGCAATGCAGTGCCGATCACCCGCGCCGTGATCAGTTTCGACGCCGGCGTCGCCGCTGATCCCGCGACCAAGCTCGGCACTCAGCAGCTAACTCTCGGTATGCTCGATGAAGGCACCACGACCAAAGATTCGATCGCGATCGCTGAAGCGCGAGAACGGCTCGGCGCGGAGATCGGCACAGGAGCGAGCCTCGACCGGACCTTTTTGTCGCTGTCGACGCCGAGCACCAATCTCGGGCCGTCGCTCGACCTGTTCGCCGATGTGACGCTCAACCCGGCCTTTGCGCCCGCCGAAGTGGCGCGGCTGAAGAACCAGCAGCTCGCCGGAATCGCGTCGGAACTGACCAATCCCGGCGGCCTGGCCGGCCGCGCGCTGCCCAAGCTCATCTATGGCCCGGCCTCGCCCTATGCGAAGTCGGCGGGGCGCGGCGATCCAGTCGCGGTTGCGGCGCTGACGCGTGCCGATCTGGTGGCGTTCCAGCATGCGTGGCTGCGCCCCGAAAAGGCGAAGATCTTCGTCGTGAGCGATCGCCCGCTGGCCGAGGTGAAGGCGGCGCTCGATCAGCGCTTCGGCAACTGGAAGGGAATCGGCACCGCCGGGGTGAAGGACTTCAGCAAGGCATCGGCGCCGTCGGCACCGAAGATCCTGCTCATCGACCGCCCCGATTCGCCGCAGTCGCTGATCCTCGGCGCTGCGCCCAACAGCCTCAAGGGCACCGCCGAGCTGTTGCCGGTGATCACTGCCAATGATGCGCTCGGTGGCAGCTTCCTGTCGCGGATCAACATGGACCTGCGCGAGGACAAGCACTGGACTTACGGCGCGTCGGGCAATTTCAGCCGGTCGCAGAATGCCGCGCCCTATATCGTCTCGGCACCGGTCCAGGCCGACAAGACCGGCCCGTCGATCGCGGCGATCCGGCAGCAGGTCGGTGATTTCCTGACCACCAGGGGGCTGACCAAGGCGGAGTTCGATCGCACCATCATCGGCAAGACTCGGGAACTGGCCGGCAACTTCGAAACGTCGGGCGACGTGCTCAGCGCGATGCAGACCAATGACCTCTACAAGCGTCCCGACGATTATTACGCGACCATCACGCAAAAATATCGTGCGCTGACGCAAGCCGAACTTGACGCTGCGGCACGCGCGACAATTGACCCCAAGAGCTTCATCTGGGTGGTCGTCGGCGATGCCAAGATGGTCCGCCCCCAGCTTGACAGCCTCGGGCTGCCGGTGGAGGTGGTGCCCGCCGCGTCCATTGCGGGCGTGAAGTGATCCGATACCAACCAGTTCCGAGTTGAGGGAGAGACGTAATGGCCGATGTCGATGGCACCTGGGATACCGTTGTAAAGTCGCCGCTTGGCGATCAGAAAGCCACGCTCGTCGTGAAGAGTGACGGCAATAGCTGGACCGGCAGCAACACCGGCGCGATGGGTTCGGTCGACATCACCGATGGCGGTGTCGACGGCAACACCATCACCTGGAAGATGAGCATCGTCGTGCCGATGCCGATGACGCTCGATTGCACCGCCACGGTCGATGGCGACACGATCACGGGCAATGTCGGCGCAGGCGCGTTCGGCAGCTTCCCGCTGACGGGAACGCGCGCCGCCTGATCGGCCGCTTGCTGAGGTGAATGAAGGGCTCGCCACCACTGTGGCGGGCCCTTTTTCATGGACGCGGTTTCGATCCGGGCTGACCGGTCCATGCCGTTGGCGTCCGGCTCCTGTTACGTCCTGTTGTCGCCTGTGTTCGGCGTTATTTTTTCGCACCTGTTATCGTTGGATCGGAATCTGGATATCGGATTGTTTTCAACGGCTTGATGGTGCCGCTCCTGTTATTGGAAAACAGGACGGAACAGGAGCCATAACGGGAGCCGTTTTGATCGAAACAGGCGCTTGCGCCCAACGCTTCGCGGCCATGAGAAAGAGCGGAACGAGTGCGCCTGACCGACGTCTCATCCGGCTGTCGCCATGTCATATCCCGCAGCTTTGTTGAATCGCCGCTGGGCAGAGAATGCCTGAGTCCCAGACCTTAATCGCGCAAGAGCCGCGTGACATGGCCCATCTTGCGGCCGGGGCGGGTTTCCTTGCCGTAGAGATGCAAATGCGCACCCGGCTCGGCGAGGATGTCGGCCCAGCGATCGGCATCATGACCGATCAGATTGTCCATCACGACCCGCGGCGCGGCCAGGCCCGTATCGCCGAGCGGCAAGCCGCAGATCGCGCGGATATGATTCTCGAACTGCGAGCAATTGGCGCCTTCGATCGTCCAGTGCCCCGAATTGTGCACGCGCGGCGCCATTTCGTTGAACACCGGGCCGTCCGTACCGGCGAAGAATTCGCAGGCGAGGATGCCGACATAGCGGAGCGCCTCGGCAATACGGCCGGCAAGCGCTGCGGCCTCGTCCCACTGCGCGGCGATCTCGGCCGGGGCGGGCAGGGTCGAGCGCGCAAGGACGCCGTCCTTATGCTCGTTCCAGGGCGGCGGATAGCTGACGGTCGATCCGTCAGGGCTACGCGCGAGCAGGATCGAGAATTCATGGCTGAAGGTGACGAAACCTTCGAGGATCGCGGGCCGCTGGCCGATCGCTTCCCATGCCGCTTCGGCGTCGTCCGGCGTGCCGATCCGCACCTGGCCCTTGCCGTCATAGCCGAGCCGCAGCGTCTTGAGGATCGCCGGCGTGCCGATCGTGCCGATCGCGGCCTTCAGTTCGTCGAGCGTCGCGACCGCAGCCCAGGGCGCCGTGCGGCCGCCGATTGTGTCGACGAACGCCTTTTCGGTCGCGCGGTCCTGCGCGATGCCGAGCGCGGCGGGTGCGGGGTGGACCGGCACTTTGCCGGCGAGATATTCGACCGGTTCGAGCGCGATATTCTCGAACTCATAGGTCACCACGTCGCAGGCGGCGGCGAATTCGTCGAGTATGATGCGGCTGTGATAATCGGCGCGGGTAAAGCTCGACGCGGTCTGCGCCGCGACGCTTTCGGCATCGGGGGCGAGCACGCGGGTGTTGTAGCCGAGCTGCGCTGCGGCCACCGCGAGCATCCGGCCAAGCTGGCCGCCGCCAAGAATGCCGATGGTGGAACCGGGGGGCAGGACCGTCATACCGGGTCAGTCGCCACGCCATCGGTCTGCGCCGCGCGCCACGCCTGGAGCCGTTCGCTCAAGCTGGTATCGCCGAGTGCGAGGATCGATGCCGCGAGCAGGCCGGCATTGATCGCGCCGGCCTTGCCAATCGCCAGCGTGCCGACCGGGACGCCGCCGGGCATCTGGACGATCGAGTAAAGGCTGTCCACGCCCTTCAGCGCGGCGCTTTCGACCGGCACGCCAAGCACCGGCAAATGCGTCATTGATGCCGCCATGCCCGGCAGATGCGCCGCCCCGCCCGCGCCGGCGATGATGACTTTCAGGCCGCGGCCAGCGGCGCTGGTGGCATAGTCGTAGAGCCGTTTCGGGGTGCGATGGGCGGACACGACCTTGGTTTCGTGCGACACGCCGAGTTGGGTCAGAATGTCGGCGGCATGGCGCATCGTCTCCCAATCGGACGTGCTGCCCATGATGATGCCGATGCGTGGCGTATCCGCCATATCCATGCCCCGTCCCAAAGGAGCGGCCTGACTAGCGGCGGGATCGGGGGAGGGCAACCGTGCAGGATATAGGATGTACGTCACCCCGGACCTGTTCCGGGCCCACTTCTCCACCGGAGGCGCGGCGCGCGTTGCGCGGTGGACCCCGGAACAAGTCCGGGGTGACGGATAAGGCTACCGCTCGCTCAGATAATAGCGGTCCGTCGCGTTCAGATCGGCATCGAGCTCATAGACGATCGGCTGGCCAGTCGGAATTTCCAGCGAGGTGATCTCGTCGTCGGGAATGTTCGACAGATGCTTGACCAGCGCGCGGAGTGAATTGCCATGGGCGGAGATCAGCACGCGCTGCCCGGCCTTGAGCGCCGGGGCGATGCGTCCCTCCCAATAAGGCAGGACGCGCGCGATCGTATCCTTCAGGCTCTCGGTCGAGGGGATCGCGATGCCGGCATAGCGGCGATCCTGCGACAGGTCATACTCGCTGCCCGTCTCCAGCACCGGCGGCGGAATGTCGAAGCTGCGGCGCCAGATATGGACTTGCTCATCGCCGTGCAACGCTGCGGTCTCGGCCTTGTTGAGGCCGGTCAGCCCGCCATAATGCCGCTCGTTGAGACGCCAGTCCTTCTCGACCGGCAACCAGAGCCGGCCCATTTCCTCAAGCGCGAGGTTGAGCGTCTTAATCGCGCGGGTCTGCAGCGAGGTGAAGGTCTGGTCGAAATCCAGGCCCTTTTCGGCCATCAGCCGCCCCGCCGCGCGCGCCTCCTCGGCGCCCTTTTCGGTCACATCGACGTCCCACCAGCCGGTGAAGCGGTTTTCGAGGTTCCACGACGACTGGCCGTGGCGGATCAGGACGAGAGTGGGCATGGCATTCCTTACAGGGCGTCACCCCGAACGCGGTTCAGCGTGACGGCGTCAATGGGTCAGAGCGTGTCGATCACCTCAGCGAGCACTTCAAGGCAGCTATGCGCCAGCTTCTTGCTGCGTTCGGCCGACCAGCCGAATTCGGCATCGGCATTGGCGTCATGGTCCTTGAACGGCATTTCCAGCGTCATGCCGAGCGCGCCGAAGCGTTCGGCGACCTGATTGGTCGACATGCTCAGATTGGCCTGGCCGGGTGCCGCTTTGCCATAGCCGAGCTCGGTCTGGAAATCGGGCGTGTTGACCGCGAGGCGGCGGCCGAAATCGTAGAATTTCTCGCCCAGCGCGTCGGTCCAGGACGGAATCCCCTCGAACCCGGCAATGAAATTCGCGGCGATCGCTTCGTCGCCGTGCACGTCCATCGCGAAATCGACACCGCTCGCGTCCATGGCGTTGCGGACGCACAGCACTTCGGGGCTGCGCTCGAGCGACGGCTCATGCCATTCGCGGTTGAGGTTCACGCCCACCGCATTGGTGCGCAGATGGCCGCGGAACGTCCCGTCGGGGTTCATGTTGGGCACGACATGGAAGGTCGCCTTGGACAGCAGCTCGGCGGTCACCGGGTCGGTCGTGTCGGTCAGACGCTCCAGCGCGCCTTCCATCCACCATTCGGCCATCGATTCGCCGGGATGCTGGCGGGCATAGAGCCACGCCTGTTTCGGACCGCGCCCGATCGTCAGGCAATCGATCGCCCGGCCATCGATCGTGGTGCCGAGCTGGCGATGAATCATGCCGGGCTTGAGGGCCATGCGCGCGATCAGCGCGTCGTGCTGCTCCATCGTATAGGGCGCGAAATAGGCGAACCAGACCAGGTCGGTCTCGCCGGTCCAGTCGAATTCGAGCACGCCGCCCGCATAGCGCGTCACGTGCTGGCGCCAGCTCGTGCGGTCAGTCGAGACGCGCACCTTATAGTCGGGCCAGCCAAGCGGGTAGGCCGAATCGCCGGCGTTGAGGATGCGGAAGCTGAGCTTGCGACCCTTCGCCCCGGCAACGCGGAAATAGAACCATTGGTAGAAATCGGACTGGTGATCACGCACGATCTCCAGGTCGATTCGGTCCCCGTCGATGGCGAGGGTCTTGATGTTGCCGCCATCAAAGGCGGCGTTGATGGCGATGCTGGCCGGGATCGGCGTTGGGGTCGAGCTCATTTGACCGTGATAGTGCGACCCGATTCCCCCGGAAAGCCCCGGAACAGCGCATTGGCCAATTTACCCGCCGCGACATTCGCCTGCGCATCGACCGCGCGCACGTCCGCGCCGGTCTGAGCGCGGCCTTCCCAGATCACCGTGCCGTCGCTGCGCCGACGAATCTGCACCGACAATTCTGTCAGCACGATCTCGCGCGTCTTTGGCTTGCCGATCGGGAAGGAAATGCCACCGCCCAGGCTGACGCCGCCGCCGCGATAGCCGCCGCTGCCGACCCCGCCGCCCAGGCCGATCGAGACCGGAGAGCGCGCCGGCCCGACATCCTGCGCGGTGCGCGCGAAGCCGACCACCGCAAGATATTGCGCGGTGGCGCCCTGTGCCGGGGTGGTGAAGCCGGCCTGGAGCAGCTCGGTTTCCACTGCCGCGGCATAGGTCTTGAACTCGATGCTGGCCGAGCTGCCGCCGGCGAGCGGTTCGACCGCAAGCGATCCGTGCTCGAGCGGGGCGCCGAGATGGAAGCGCGTGACCTCAACCGGGCCGCTCGCCGTCGTCGTGGTACAGGCGCCCAGGGAGGATGCCGCCAGCGCGATCGCCAGTCCATATGCCACGTTCTTCATGTGCGAGCCTCTTATGCCGATTGTTGCATGTGTGTAACGCTTCGCCGCCCCTTGCCGGTTCCCCCGCCAGTTTCCCGGCCGGTTCGCCTTGACTTGGACGGCAGCCGACTATAGGCGCTCACGTCTTTCCGGCACCACCAGAATCGAAGAAGTTTCGACATGAAGATTCGCAATTCCCTGAAGTCCCTCAAGGACCGTCATCGCGACAACCGCGTGATCCGTCGTCGCGGGCGCACCTACGTCATCAACAAGACGAATCGCCGCTTCAAGGCCCGCCAGGGCTAATTGGCCGAACGTTTGAAGAACGGCACCGGCCCGCTCCCCACCCGGCCACCCACAGAATATACTGGATGGGTGGCCGGGTGGGGGAGTGGGCCGGTGCCGTCTGAACATTGAAGGGCCCGGCCGTCGTCGTCTTCGACGTCGGCAACGTCCTTTACGATTGGAATCCGCGGATTCCTTACGGGCGCCTGATCAAGGATGATCGGGCGCTCGATGCGTTCCTGCGCGATGTCGCGACCAAGGAATGGCATTTCCAGCATGACGCCGGCCGCCCCTTTGCGGAGACTTCGGCCGAGCTGAGCGCGCAATATCCCCATTATGCCGACATGATCGCGCTGTGGGGGCCGCACTTTCATGAACAGATTCCGCACATGCTGCCGGGCATGCAGGCGCTGGTCGAGGAACTCGATGCGGCGGGCGTGCCGCTTTATGCGATCACCAATTTCTCCGGCGAGTTCTGGCCGCCGTTCCGCGACCGCGAGGCGGCGATCTTCGACCGGTTCCGCGACATCGTCGTGTCGGGTGACGAAAAGCTGACCAAGCCCGACGCCGCGATCTATTATCTCGCGCTGGAGCGATTCGGCCTCAGTGCCGAGGAGACGGTGTTCGTCGACGATCGCGAGGAGAATGTGGTCGGCGCAACCGATGTCGGGATGGGCGGATTGCTGTTCACTGACGCGACCACGCTGCGCGCCGATCTGGTGAGGCTCGGCCTGCTCGGCTGAGGGGGATTCTCCCTGATCTCCCTGTTAATGGCCCGAACTATTTTATTTTGACCGTTCCGGCGGCTTTTTGGCCAAATTATTGACCATTTATCAGTGGCTTGGATTGATTCTCCCTGTTATCGATTAACAAGGAGAATCCGCCCGATAACAGGGAGATTCCGCTCCCTGTTATTTTCCTGGAACAGGGAGATGCTGCGGGGAAACAGGGAGTGTGCTTCACAGGCATTTCCATGATGAGAAAGAGCGCACCAACGCTCCTTGAGTGCCGGCGGGTGTGACGCTGGCATAACCCGGATGGAACTTGAATCGATCTTAATGCAGATCGCCGAAGGTGGCGGTTCTTGCCCGCCTCACTCGGTCGTCGCAGGAATCGTCCAGCCCTCATAGGTGAGGCCGTAGCCGCCCTCGATCTTGCGAAGCGTGCCGCTTAACGTCCTGAGAGCCTCATCATCCGATGTTCCGTGACAGTCCATCATGATAACCGGTACTCCCTCGTTGACGGTGATTTCTCCGATTTCCCAGCCAGTCCACACCATATCCAGCTGAAAACCCTCAGTAAGCACCCTCCGCCCGGTGAACCGGACCGTTATTGGACGACTGGCCGCGGGATTGTCGCCGGCTTCACGTAAAGCGCAGACGATGGCTGCGTCCGATTCACGTAAAGCATAGAGGCGAGGGTGAGTCATACCTTCACCGATTACCTGGTTGGAACGCATCAGTCACCGGACCAACCGCCCGCCCTTAGTCGGTATAACCCTTCAACTCATCGCCGATGATGCGCACGACGTGCAGCACATTGGTCGATCCGGGCGTGCGGAACGGCACGCCGGCGATCACGATCACGCGGTCGCCCGCCTTGGCGATATTGTGGCGCAGCGCCATGCGCTTGGCCTTGGCCACCATGTCCTCGAACGATTCGACGTCGCGGGTGTGCACCGCATGCGTGCCCCATAACAGGCCGAGCCGCCGCGCCGTCTCCACCTTGGGGGTCAGCACCATCAGCGGCACCGAGGGCCGCTCGCGCGCGACGCGGCGAGCCGTCGAGCCGGAGGTGGTGAAACAGATGATCGCCGCCACGCCGACCGTCGCGGCGATGTTCTTCGCCGCCTCGGCCAGCGCGTCGGCGGTGGTCGGATCGGGCCGGGTGACGGTGAAATGGATGCGGTCGCCGTGCATCGGATCGCCTTCCACCGCGACGCCGATCGAATTCATCATCGCGACCGATTCGACCGGCCAGGCGCCGGCGGCGCTTTCCGCCGACAGCATGATCGCATCGGCGCCGTCATAGATCGCGGTCGCCACGTCGGACACTTCGGCGCGGGTCGGCGAGGGCGAGGTGATCATCGATTCGAGCATCTGGGTGGCGACCACCACCGGCCGGCCGAGCCGCCGCGACACTTCGACGATACGCTTCTGCAGCGGCGGGACCGATTCGGGCGGCAATTCGACGCCGAGATCGCCGCGCGCGACCATTACGCCGTCGCACTGCTCGACAATCTCCTCCAGCCGGTCGATCGCCGACGGCTTCTCGATCTTGGCGAGCAAGGCCGCCTTGCCCTGGATCAGCAGCCGCGCCTCGGCCAGATCCTCGGGCCGCTGGACGAAGCTCAGCGCGATCCAGTCGACCCCCTGGTCGATCGCAAAGGCCAGGTCGCTGCGGTCCTTCGGGGTCAGCGCCGCCATCGGCACGACCACGTCGGGCACGTTCAGTCCCTTGTTGTTGGACAGCGCGCCGCCGACCTCGACCCGGGTGATGATCTGGTCGGGATCATGCTCGATCACGCGCAGCACCAGCTTGCCGTCATCGAGCAGCAGCCGCGCACCGGGTTCGATCGCGGCGAAAATCTCCTTGTGCGGCAATTCGACGCGGGTCGCATCGCCCGGCGTCTTGTCGCGGTCGAGCGTGAAGATCGCGCCCTTGACCAGTTCGGTGCGCCCGCCCTCGAACTTGCCGACGCGCAGCTTCGGGCCCTGCAGATCGGCCAGGATCGTGGTCGGGCGGCCATATTTCTTTTCGAGGCTGCGGATCGACTTGATCACTTCGATCTTCGATTCCTGATCGCCGTGGCTCATGTTGATGCGAAAGGCGTCGGCGCCGGCCTCGAACAGCTTGCCGATCATCTCGACGCTGTTGCTGGCGGGGCCAAGCGTCGCGAGGACGCGCACCTTGCGCGAACGGGGGCTGATGGCCTTGGTCATTGCTTCGCGTCCTCGGGGCTTTGCGGGCCTTGGCTCTAAAGCCTATCTCCGCCCGATCAACCGGGAGAATGACAAATGTCGCAACTAAACGAGATTGACGATGCCGAGGCTGCCGTAGCGTTCCGTCGCCTGGTCGCGCATCTGCGCCACCGCGATGACGCGCAGAATGTCGATCTGATGGGGCTGGCCGGATTTTGCCGCAACTGCCTGTCCGACTGGGTAGAGGAAGCCAGCGAAGGGCGGCTGAGCAAGGATGAGGCGCGCGAGGCGATCTACGGCATGCCCTATGCGCAGTGGAAGGCCGGGCATCAGGCCGAGGCGACGCCCGAGCAGCTTGAGCGGATGCGGCTCAGCGTCGCAAAAAATGCCGGCGGGGAGAGTTGATTGCGCGGCAAACACGGTTAGGGCTGACCCGCACGGCCAATCGATACGGACCGGACAATCAAGGGGTCAGGGGATGACAATGCACGGGATGCTGGTTTCGGCGATTGCGCTCGCCATGGGCGTGGCCACCACGGCGCAGGCACAGACCACGCCGCCGGCATCCAAAACGATCTTCATCCATGCCGGCCATGTCATCGACCGTCCCGGCCAGCCCGCGCGCGGCGCGACCACCATCGTGGTGCGCGACGGCAAGGTGATCGAGCTGCGCGACGGGTTTGCCGCGCCGGACACGGACGCCAGCGTGATCGACCTCAAGGATCGCTATGTCCTGCCCGGGCTGATCGACATGCACGTGCATCTGTGGGGCATTGGCGGCGACCCGATGCGCGCGCGGCTCGGCGAGCTCAATCGCGACGACAGCGACGACCTGATCGAGGCCGAGAAGAATATGCGCGTCACGCTGGAGGCGGGGTTCACCACGGTGCGCGATCTGGGCGGCAATCCGCGCGGCATCCGCGCCCTGCGCGACGGGGTCGAGGCGGGCGCGGTCGCCGGGCCGACGATCGTCAATGCCGGGCAGATGATCTCGGTCACCGGCGGGCATGGCGATGGCAGCAATGGCCTGGCCGAGGAGTTCGCCGAAGCGGTCCATGCGCATCAGATCAACACCTGCGACGGCCCCGATGATTGCCGCCGCGCGGTGCGTGCGCAGATTTCGCTCGGCGCGCAGGTGATCAAGTTCGCGGCGACCGGCGGCGTGCTGTCGAATGTCGCGGGCGGGCTCGGGCGGCAGATGACGCCCGAGGAAATGAAGGCGATCGTCGACACCGCGCACGCGTTCGGCCGCAAGGCCACCGCGCATTCGCATGCCCGCGAAGGGACCGAGGCCGCGCTTGAGGCGGGGGTCGATTCGATCGAGCACGGCACCTTCCTGGAGGAATCGACGATTCGGCTGTTCAAGCAGCACAATGCCTGGCTGGTCCCGACCATGATCGCGCCGATCTCGGCGCTAGCGCAGGCACGCGGCGGGCAATTGCCGCCGGCGACGATCGCCAAGGCCGAAGCGGCGGCCGCCGCGGCGGCCGCGAGCCACCGGCGCGCCTTTGCCGCCGGGGTGAAGGTCGCATTCGGCACGGATACCGGCGTGTCGCGCCACGGCGAGAATGCGAAGGAATTCGCGCTGATGGTCAAGGCCGGGCTGACCCCTGCCGCGGCGATCCGCGCCGCGACGATCGATGCCGCAGACCTGCTCGGGCGCAAGGACACGCTCGGCTCGCTCGAGCCGGGCAAATTCGCCGACATCATCGCGGTGACCGACGATCCGCTGGCCGATGTGACCCGGCTGGAGCAAGTCGATTTCGTCATGCGCCACGGCGTCGCGGTGAAGGTCGGCGGGGTTCGCCAGGCTTTTCCACCGAATTGATCGCAGCGCCGGTTGAGCCGCGCCCGGCGATGGCTTAGAGGCCCCGCCTCATCTCATTTCATCCTACCGGAGCATTTCCACTCATGAGCGACATTATCGCCGCCGACCAGCTACGCCTTCTGATTGAACGTATCGAGCGCCTCGAAGAGGAAAAGAAGGGCATCGCCGACGACATCAAGGACGTTTACGGCGAAGCCAAGTCGACCGGCTACGACACCAAGACGATGCGCCAGATCGTCCGTTTGCGCCGCATGGAAAAGCATCACCGCGACGAGGCCGAAGCATTGCTCGAGACCTACAAGATCGCGCTCGGTCTGGCATAAGGCGGGCCATAGACCGGGGCGGAACATCAGGGAGAGCCGATCATGATCCTCACCACCACCAGCCTGCTCGATGGCAAGACCGTGACGCGCTATCACGGCATCGTGTCGGCCGAGGTCATTGTCGGCGCCAATGTGTTTCGCGATCTGTTTGCCGGCGTGCGCGATTTCGTCGGCGGGCGATCGGGCGCCTATGAAAAGCCGCTGCGTTCGTCGCGCGAAACCGCGTTCCGGGAACTGGAAGCGGAAGCGCGCGACAAGGGCGCCAATGCGATCATCGGCATCGATGTCGATTATCAGGTGATCGGCAAGTCGGGATCGATGCTGATGGTGTCGGTGACCGGCACCGCGGTGACGGTCAGCGACGCCTGATCTTATCCCCGACTTGTCGAGCAAGGCTATTTTCCACTAGTCCGTGAGGACATTCAGCGCGGCCGTGACCCGGAAACGGCCCGAACGACGATCAGGACGACCATGGCAGGCCATTCCAAGTTCAAGAATATCATGCACCGCAAGGGTGCGCAGGATAAGAAGCGCAGCTCGCTTTTCTCCAAGCTGAGCCGCGAAATCACCGTCGCGGCGAAGATGGGCCTGCCCGATCCGGACATGAACCCGCGCCTGCGCATGGCGGTCAACGCGGCCAAGGCGGCGTCGCTGCCCAAGGACAATATCCAGCGTTCGATCGACAAGGCGAGCCGCAGCGATGCGGAGACTTATGAAGAGATCCGCTACGAAGGGTTCGGCCCGGGCGGCGTGTCGCTGATCATCGAGGCGCTGACCGACAACCGCAACCGCACCGCGACCAATGTGCGCACCGCAGTGTCGAAGAATGGCGGCAATCTCGGTGCGTCGGGATCGGTCAGCCACGGCTTCGACCGGATGGGCCTGATCAACTATCCCGCCGGCGCCGGCGACGCCGACACGGTGTTCGAAGCCGCACTCGAGGCGGGTGCCGAGGATGTGTCGTCGACCGAGGACGGGCATGAGATCTGGACCGCGAACGATTCGCTGCACGAAGTGGTGAAGGCGATCACCCCGGTGCTTGGCGAGCCGGAAGGCGCGAAGCTCGCTTGGCGGCCGCAGACCATGGTCGAGGTCGGTGAGGGCGATGCGGGACTGTTGTTCAAGCTGATCGACACGCTTGACGATGACGACGACGTCCAGACGGTGTGGGGCAATTACGAAGTCTCCGACGAGGTGATGGAGAAGCTGGGTTGAACTTAATCCTCCCCGGCACGGGGAGGGGGATCACCCGCTTTCTTGAAGCGGGTGGTGGAGGAGGTGTGCCGAGCAGCGTAGCGCTTGCGGAGAGCCCCCTCCACCATTTGCCGGAAGAGGCAAATAGTCCCCCTCCCCGTGCCGGGGAGGATTAAATATGATCATCCTCGGCTTCGACCCCGGGCTCGGCACGACCGGCTGGGGCCTGATCCGCGCCGAGGGCAATCGCTTGTCGCATCTCGCCAATGGCCGGCTGAAGACCGACAGCGCCGCGCCGTTGCCGCGCCGGCTCGCGCATCTCGATGCGATGGTCGCCGCGCTGATCGCGGACCATGCGCCCGACGGCGCCGCAGCCGAGGAAGTGTTCGTCAACGTCAACCCGCAATCGACCCTGAAGCTTGCCCATGCGCGCGGCGTCGTGCTGTGCGCGGCGGCGCGCGGCGGGGTCGAGGTCGGCGAATATGCCGCGCGCCTGGTCAAGAAGGCGGTGGTCGGCACCGGCACCGCGGAAAAGGCGCAGGTCCATGCAATGGTCGGCCGGTTGCTGCCCGGGGTGAAGATCGATGGCCCCGACGCCGCCGACGCGCTCGCGGTGGCGATCTGCCACGCGCATCATCTCGCGTCGGCGCGGCGTATTCCTGATCCGTCAAAATAAGCGCCGTCGCTCCCGCGAAAGCGGGGATGACGGGGAGAGCAAAATCAACCTATGGTTGAACCATGATCGCGCATCTCAAGGGCCGCCTCGACGCAACCGGTATCGACCATGCGGTGGTCGATGTCGGCGGCGTCGGCTATCTGGTCGGTGCCTCCACCCGGACGCTGGCGAGTATCGGCCCGGTCGGCGAAGCGGTGATGTTGCATACCGAAATGCTCGTGGCGGAGGATTTCATCCGCCTGGTCGGCTTCGCCACCGCAAGCGAGCGCGACTGGTTCCGCTTGCTGACCGGCGTTCAGGGCGTCGGCGCGCGCGTCGCGCTGGCAATCCTTTCCGCACTCGATCCGGCGGAGCTGAGCCGTGCGATCGCCGCGCAGGACAAGGCAATGGTCGCGCGCGCCAACGGCGTCGGGCCGAAGCTTGCCGAACGCATCGTGCGCGAATTGAAGGACAAGATCGGCGGTGTCGCGATCGGCGGCGCGTCGCCGATCGTGCCGAGTGGCGCTGGCGCGGATGCGGTGTCGGCGATGCTCAATCTCGGTTTCCGCCCGGCCGAAGCCAATGCCGCGGTCGCCTCGGCGGAAGAGGAACTGGGTATCGGGGCAACGCTCGATGCGCTGGTTCGCCTGGCGCTGCGCAAGGCGGCGAAGTGAGGCGGAACCTTGTCGTGCCGTATCGATTATGGCGTGTCATGAAGCTGCGTTTCATCATCGCCGGAATGCTCGCGCTGGTCGCCGCGCCGTGCTTTGCCGACACGCCCGCATCGACGCCGGCGCCGTCCGTGACGCTGCCCGCGCTTGGCGCCGACTGGATGCCCGATCCCGACCCGAGCGACGCGGTCACTGACCCCGATCTCTGGCCGCGCGGCAATGCTACCGCGGCGGGTCTCGACGACATGATCCATGATGAACGGCTGTCGGCGCATCTGACGAGCAATGAGCGTTCGGGGGGTGGGCGTATCCTGCGGTCGGTAACCGGCGGATATCTGGTCGTCCCGCTGCTCAGAATTCACCTTCCGCACCGCTGATCGCGGGACGTTCGCCGCGCATCGGCGATTGCCGCGGATGTGGTTGCGATGCCGGTTGTCAGCGTTATGCGACAGGCATAGCCTCCCGCGCTCCACAGGCGGAGACGACGCATGAAGCGACTCGTATTGGCGGCAACCAGCATGTTGCTGATCCTTCCCGATTTGGCGCTTGCCGTTCAGACGGCGCCCGAGCGAAGGCCCGCGCCGCCGCAGACGAGGCCCGCCCCGCCGAGCCGGCCGCATGTGCAACCGCCCCGCCCGGGCGCCGGCGGCCCGCAAATCCAGCCGGTACGGCCCGGCCGTCCCGGACCCGGCAATGGTGGGCCGCAGATCCAGCCGCCCCGTCCCGGCCGGCCCGGCCCCGGCAATGGCGGCCCGCAGATTCAACCGCCGCGTCCCGCCCCGGGCAATGGCGGGCCGCAAATCCAGCCACCCCGGCCCGGGCGTCCCGGCCATGTCAGGCCACCGCGCCCGCCACACCGCCCCGGCGCGGGACGCCCGCCGCATTTCCGGCCGATCCATGGGCCCGGATTCCAGTATCCGCGCGGCTATCGCTATCGCCGCTGGGCGATCGGCCTGTTGCTGCCGCGCCTGTTCCTGTCGACCCGCTATTATTACAGCGACTGGTACGGGCTCGGCGTCGGCGCGCCGCCGCCGGGCTATCGCTGGGTCCGCTACGGCCCGGACCTGCTGCTGGTGCAGACGCGCACCGGGCGTATCGCCGATGTGATCTATGGTGCTTTTTATTGAGGCAGGCGGATCGGCATCGATCGCAAAGAGGGGGCGGCCGGCACATATGCCGGCCGCCCTTTTTCGTCAGGCGCCGACCTTCTTCGCCAGACCGGCCGCGATATCCTTTGCGGTTGCGTTGTCCGCGCTCGCCAGGGTGATGATGACGAACTTGTCCTCGCCGATAAAGACATTCAGCTGATTGATGCCGGGCACAAAGAATGCCTTTTTGCCGAGGCCGGCAATATCCTCGACCGGCTTGTCGGAAAATGCCTTGATCGAGGCCGCGGTGGCGTTTTTGGCGGCGTTCATCGCGCCGTCGCTATTGTCCGCGATCGGCGACCAGCGTGCCATGAAGCTCGCTCGCCCGCCGCCCGCCAGCGTGTAAGTGCATTCCGAAGTCGCGGCGCTGCTCCCGTCGGCCTCATGCACCAGGCTGAGCTGGGCTTCGGTGACCTGGGCGCCGAGCGCGGCGCCGACCGCCGCCTTGTCGAGCAGGGCACAGGCGTCGGTCGCGTTCCAGTTGGCGGGCGGCTTAGTGCCGCCGCCGGTGCTGCCGCTCGCGCTGGTCTCCGCGGTGGCGGTGCCGTTGGCCGTGCCGCCCCCCGGGGGTGCATCGCAGCTGGCAAGCAGCATTGTGCCGCACAGGCTCACAAGCACCATGGTCATGTCGATCGGCTTCATACCGTCTCTCCCCTTATCCGCTGCGGTGGTGCGCCCAAGAGATGCAGCGGGGCGAACCTAGGCCGGGGCGCTTGTCGACGAAAGCGATTTGCCGTCGCGCTCGACAGCGGGGCGTGCCTCCCGCTACGACCGCGTTCGTGACCGATGCCGACCGTTTCCTGACGCCCGAGCGCAAGCCCGAGGATATCGACGCCGCGCTGCGCCCCAAGTCGCTTGACGAATTTGTCGGGCAAAAGGCGGCGCGCGAGAATCTGCGCGTGTTCATTGCCGCCGCGAAATCGCGCGGCGATGCGCTTGACCATGTGCTGTTCTTCGGGCCGCCCGGCCTGGGCAAGACGACGCTGGCGCAGATCGTCGCGCGCGAAATGGGCGTCGGGTTCCGCGCCACGTCCGGCCCGGTGATCGCCAAATCGGGCGATCTCGCCGCGTTGCTGACCAATCTCGAGGATGGCGATGTGCTGTTCATCGATGAGATTCACCGGCTGGCTCCGGCGGTCGAGGAAGTGCTCTATCCGGCGATGGAGGACCGTGCGCTCGACCTGATGATCGGCGAGGGGCCAAGCGCGCGCAGCGTGCGGATCGACTTGCCGCGCTTCACCTTGGTCGGGGCGACGACGCGCCAGGGACTGCTCACCACGCCGCTGCGCGACCGGTTCGGCATTCCGGTGCGGCTCAATTTCTACACTGTCGATGAGCTCGAACGGGTGGTCGCGCGCGCCGCGTCGCTGCTTGACCTGCATGTTTCGGGTGATGGCGCGCATGAAATCGCGCGCCGCTCGCGCGGTACGCCGCGGATCGCCGGGCGGCTGCTGCGCCGGGTGCGCGATTTCGCCAATGTCGCGGGCACGCCAGTGGTCGATGCGCGGGCGGCCGACGCGGCGCTCAACCGGCTTGAAGTGGATTCGCTTGGGCTCGATGCGATGGACCGGCGCTATCTGATGATGATCGCCGATGTCTATCGTGGCGGTCCGGTCGGGGTGGAGACACTGGCGGCGGGCCTGTCCGAGCCGCGCGACACGATCGAGGAAGTGATCGAGCCCTATCTGATTCAGCTCGGCCTGATCGCGCGGACGGCACGGGGACGGTGCCTGAATGCGGGCGGATGGAAGCATCTCGGGCTCAACCCGCCGGCCAATTCGCAGGACGGATTGTTCGACTAGCTGGTCCTCCCCGTGCCTGGGAGGAATCGCGCGCTGAATTGTGGCTCCCCGCGTAACAATCTGATAGCGCTGGGGCCATGCCGACTGCCGCCAACTCCGCCCGTGAAATCCTGGTTCGATTGCACGACGTGATGGCGTCGCGCACGGCGGCGCAGGCGAAGCTCAATTCGGTCGTCGGAATCGTTGGCGAGGCGATGACCAGCGAGGTATGTTCGATCTATCTGCTGCGCGACGGTGTGCTTGAACTCTATGCCACCCGCGGCCTGGCGCAGGAGGCGGTGCATGTCACCAAGCTCGCGCTCGGCGAAGGACTGGTCGGCACGATCGCCGAGCAGGTCGAGACGCTCAATCTCGACGAAGCGGCCAGCCATCCCGATTTCGCCTACAAGCCGGAAACGGGCGAGGAAAAATTCCACAGCTTTGCCGGCGTGCCGATCATCCGCCGCGAACGCGCGGTCGGCGTGCTGTGCGTCCAGCATGCCGATCCGCACAAATATGATGATGTCGAGATCGAGGCGCTGCAGACCGTCGCGATGGTGCTGAGCGAGCTGATCGCCAATGCCGATCTGGTCGATGCCGCTGGTGCCGCGACGCTGCGGCCGCAATCGACCGCGGCGATGCGCATCGACGGGCTCAAGCTGGTCGAGGGCATGGGCAGCGGCTACGCCGTGTTCCACCAGCCGCGCATCACCATCGAACATACCGTCGCTGAGGATATCGATGCAGAGCGCCACCGCGTCTATGCCGCGTTCGACAAGATGCGCGAGCAGATCGAGCGCATCGCCAGTCAGGCCGAATTCGGCGTCGGCGGCGAACATGACGAGGTACTGCAGACCTACAAGATGTTCGCCTATGACGAGGGCTGGAGCCGGCGCATCAACGAGGCGATCGATTCCGGCCTGACCGCGGAAGCGGCGATCGAGCGCGTCCAGCAGCGCACCCGCCAGCGCATGCGCCAAATCGACGATCCGCTGCTTGCCGACCGGATGCACGATCTGGAGGATCTGTCGAACCGGCTGCTGCGCATCGTCTCGGGCCAGATGGGCACCGCGGCGCAAGGCGGGCTCCGGCAGGACACGATCCTGATCGCGCGCAATCTCGGGCCCGCCGAGCTGCTTGAATATGACCGCCGCCGGCTGAAGGGCGTGATCCTTGAGGAAGGCTCGCTGACCGCGCATGTCACGATCGTCGCGCGGGCGATGGGCGTGCCGGTGCTTGGCCGGGTCAAGGGCGTGCGGCGCTCGATCGCCGAGGGTGACATGCTGCTGCTCGACGTGACCGCGGCGAATGTCTTCGCGCGGCCGTCGCCGGCGATGGAGGAAGCGTTCGAGGCAAAGCTGCAGCTGCGCCAGAAACGCCGCGCCGTGTTTGCCGCGTTAAAATCGGAATTGCCCATCACCACCGACGGCCACCGTGTGACGGTGATGGTCAATGCCGGCCTGCGTGACGATGTCGCGGCGCTTGACATGACCGGGGCCGACGGCATCGGCCTGTTCCGGACCGAGTTCCAGTTCCTCGTCTCCGCCACGCTGCCGCAACGCGAACGCCAGCAGCGGCTCTACCGCGAAGTGCTCGACGCAGCGGGTGACCGGCCGGTGATCTTCCGCACCGTCGATATCGGCGGCGACAAGGCGCTGCCCTATCTGACCCAGGAGGATGCCGAGGAAGAGAATCCGGCGATGGGCTGGCGCGCTTTGCGGCTTGCGCTCGAACGCGACGGGCTGATGAAGGTACAGGCGCGCGCGTTGCTTGAGGCGGCGGCGGGGCGGACGCTCAACGTGATGTTCCCGATGGTGTCCGAGCCATGGGAATATGAAGAGGCGCGCGCCCTGTTCGAGACGCAGCGCGACTGGTTCGCGCAGCGTGGTCGCAAATTACCCAACGAGATTAATTACGGCGCGATGCTTGAAGTGCCAGCGCTTGCCGAGCAGCTCGACATTTTGCTGCCCAAGCTCGATTTCCTGTCGATCGGCACCAATGACCTGACTCAGTTCCTGTTCGCCGCCGATCGCGCTAATCCCAAGCTGGCCGAACGCTATGACTGGCTCAGCCCGGCGATCCTGCGCTTCCTCGCCCGGCTCGTCCCGCCGACCAGCGAGGCGGGCGTGCCGCTTGGCGTGTGCGGCGAAATGGGCGGGCGGCCGCTTGAGGCGATGGCGCTGATCGGGCTCGGCATTGACCGACTGTCGATCACCCCGGCGGCGGTCGGACCGATCAAGGCGATGGTCCGCTCGCTCGACCGTGCGGCGCTGATGGCGCACATGAAAATCCTTTTAGCGGCGCCGCCGCGCGACATGCGCGGCGCGTTGACCGCCTGGGCGGTGAAAAGCGGCGTCGAACTGGCATGATTGTGTGACAGACCGGGTAGCCGGGGCGTTGACACTGCCGCAACCCTTTGTGAGACACGTCTGCAATCGCAGGAAAAACCATCGGGGCCGCACTTTCCTGCCGGAGACAATCATGACCGACGTCGAACCCGGCGAGGAAGCCACACTTTTCCCCAAAACGGCGGGGGAAAGGCTGCGTGACGCGCGCGAGGGCCAGGGCCTGTCGCTGGCCGAAATCGCGTCGCGCACCCGCATCCCGATCCGGCAGCTCGAGGCGATCGAGACGAGCAATTTCTCCGCCCTGCCCTCGGTCACCTATTCGGTCGGTTTCGCCAAGGCCTATGCCCGCGCCGTCGGCCTCGACGAAGTCGCGATCGCGCGCGAAGTTCGCGGCCAGAATGACGAAGGCGTGCGGCGCACCGAATATGAAGCCTATGAGATCAACGATCCGTCGCGCAACCCGACCGGCGGGGTCGTGATCATTAGCGTAGCGCTGACGGCGTTGCTGATCCTCGCGGTCGGGCTGTGGTACGGCACGACCTGGTTCCGCGGTGAGGATTCGGCCCCGCTGGCCACGGTGGTCGAAAACGAGGTTGTGCCGGTGCCGGTGGCCGAGCCGACACCGGCCGCTCCGGCCGGCGGTCAGGTCACGCTGGTGGCGACCGACGAAGTCTGGTTGCGCGTCTATGACGCGACCAAGAAGACCCTGTTCGAAAACACCATGAAAGCGGGCGACCGTTATGACGTGCCGGCCGATGCCAATGGCCCGATGATCAATATCGGCCGGCCCGACAAGTTGCAGGTGCTGCTCAACGGGTCGCAACTGCCACCGCTGGGCGACGGCAGGGTGGCGATCAAGGATATCGGGATCAGCGCCGCCGTGCTCAACGCGCGGGTCAACGGCGTGTCGGTGCCGACACCGCCCACGGCAACGCCGTCGAACGATACAACGCCGGCAACCGCGTCGCGGCGCCGCACCGAACCGCGCTCGGCGGTGCCGGGAGCGGTTCCGACACCCGCGGCAACGCTTGCGCCGCTCCTCCCTCCCGCATCGGCCGCCTCGCCCGCGACCGCTCCTTAAGGCTGGCGACAGGATGACGATGTCAGCTATACCGCCCCATTCACTGCACCGGGGGGTGTCATGCGTAACTATCTGAAGACGGCAATATTATTGATCGGGGTGGCGACCATTCCGGGCAGCGCCGTCGCGCAATCGGCGGTCGAGAACCGCGTCGAGCGGCTCGAAGGACAGATGCGCGCGGTTCAGCGCAAAGTCTTTCCGCCCCAGGGCCAGGGCGGCAACAACCAGATGATTCAGCCCGATATCGCGCCGAACGACCTGTCGACGCCTTCGACCGGCGCGCCGTCGGGCAGCGCGATCAGCGACCTGACCGCGCGGGTCGATGCACTCGAATCGCAACTGAGCGGCCTGACCGGCCAGATCGAACAGCTTCAGTTCAAGGGCCGGCAGCTCGATGAGGGCTTTGCCGCCTATAAACGCGCGACCGATGCGCGGTTGACGGCACTTGAGGGTAATGCCGCCCCGACCGATACCGCAACGATCGACACGCCGCCGGTCGCCGCGGTGACCCCGAAACCGACGACGCCCAGGCCGGGTGCAAGCAAGCCCGTGACGCCGCCGGCCGCGACGCCTGCGGCGGCCACGAAGGATCCGGCGCGCGCGCAACGCGTCGCGGCGATCGAGAAGCCGGCGACCGACGATGCCGGCGAGGACCTGTACAATTACGGCTATCGGCTGTGGGAGGCGAAATTCTATCCCGAGGCCGAGGTGCAGTTCAAAACGCTGATCAAGGATTATCCGCAGCATCGTCGCATCAGCCGGGCGCAGAACATGCTTGGCCGCTCCTTGCTCGACGGTGGTAAGCCCAACCTCGCGATCCTCGCTTTCTACGACAATTACCGCAAGATGCCGAAGGGCGACCGCGCGCATGAGAGCCTGTTCTACCTCGCCCAGGCGCTGGTGAAGCTCAACAAGCCGGCGGCCGAAGTCTGCAAGGTCTATGACGAGCTCGAGGATGTCTATCCCGACAAATTGTCGCCGCAGATGAAGGCCGATGTCACGCGCGGACGTGTCACCTCCAAATGCAAATGAGGTGACGGCGACTGCCGACTGGATCGCGCGCGCCGCGCACGATCTGGCGGCGGCGCTGCGGCGGCCGGTCGAGGGTGACGATCGCATCGCGCTCGCCGTATCGGGCGGGCCGGACAGCATGGCGATGCTGGCGCTGCTTCATGCAGCCTTTCCGGGACAGGTCATCGCCGCGACGGTCGATCACGGCCTCCGGCCCGAGGGCGCGGCCGAAGCGGCGATGGTGGCGGATTATTGTGCCGGGCGCGGCATCCCGCATGCCGTTCTGACGCTCGCCACCGCGATCGGCCCGGCCAATATCCAGGCCGCGGCGCGCGATGCCCGCTATCTGGTACTGCGCGGTTGGGCGGCGGGAGCCGGCGCGACGATGCTCGCCACCGCACATCATGCCGACGATCAGGCGGAAACCTTCCTGATGCGTGCCGCGCGCGGGTCCGGCCTGGCCGGGCTGGCGGCAATTCGCCCGGCCCAGCCGATCGGCGATGGCGGTATGCTGGCCCGCCCCTTTCTCGGCTGGCGCCGCGCCGAACTGCGCAGTGTTGCCGAAGCCTGGTCGCTGCCCTTTGTCGATGACCCGAGCAATGCCAATGCGCGTTTCGACCGGGCGCGCTTTCGCGCCCTGTTGCGCGACGCGCCATGGCTCGATGCCGGGCAGATCGCGCTGTCGGCGGGCTATCTCGCCGAAGCCGATCACGATCTGCGCGCGCTCGAGGAGTGGCTCTGGGCAAGCCGGGCGCAGTCGAATGACGACGATGACCTGCGCATCGATGTCGGCGCCCTGCCGCGTGAGGTTCGCCGCCGTCTGGCGCGAATCGCCATTGCCAGGGTTCGCGACAAGATGGGTATCACCACGCCGAAATGGTCGCCCGCGACCAATATCGAGGCGTTGCTCGATGCCCTGGACGATGGCAAATCGGCAACCCAAGCGGGCGTCATGGCCTCTGCAAGGGGCCAAATCTGGCGATTCCGCCCGGCTCCGGCGCGCCGATTACACCGATAAACCCGACTCCTGCGCTTGTTCCATTGCCATTAACCTCGCACCGCCTATCTTATGATCTCGAAAGGTATGCGCAGCGATGAACGATAACGAGAAACAACCCGGCCCCGACAATGGTGGTCCCAACCCGTGGATGAAGAGCCTGCTCATCTGGGGCGGCATCCTGGTCGCGCTGGCGTTGTTTGTGATGACGATCGACACCCGCAGCCAGCCGGCCGCCGGCAGTGCGATCGCTTATTCCACGTTCCTCGACAAGGTCGAGGAAGGTACGGTGAAGGAGGTCAATGTCGCGGGCGACGTGATTTCCGGCACGCTGCGCGACGATACGCGCTTCCGCACCTATGCGATGGCCGATCCGCAGCTGACCGACAAGCTGCGCGCCAAGAATGTCGTGATCACCGCCAAGCCTGAGGAAGGTCCGGCGATCTGGCAGGTCATCCTGATCCAGTCGCTGCCGTTCCTGCTGTTCCTCGGCATCGCTTTCTTCGTGCTGCGCCAGATGCAGAAGAATAGCGGTTCGGGCGCAATGGGTTTCGGCAAGTCGCGTGCGAAAATGCTGACGCAGAAGGAAGGCCGCGTGACCTTCGACGACGTCGCCGGCATCGACGAAGCGCGCGAGGAGCTGCAGGAGATTGTCGAGTTCCTCAAGGACCCGACCAAGTTCGCTCGGCTCGGTGGCAAGATCCCCAAGGGCGCGCTGCTGGTCGGCTCGCCTGGTACCGGCAAGACCTTGCTCGCTCGCGCGATCGCGGGTGAGGCGGGTGTGCCCTTCTTCACCATTTCCGGGTCGGACTTTGTCGAAATGTTCGTCGGCGTCGGCGCAAGCCGCGTGCGCGACATGTTCGAGCAGGCCAAGAAATCGGCGCCGTGCATCGTCTTCATCGACGAAATCGACGCAGTCGGCCGCCATCGCGGCGCCGGCCTCGGCAATGGCAATGACGAACGCGAACAGACGCTCAACCAGCTGCTGGTCGAGATGGACGGGTTCGAGGCGAGCGAAGGCATCATCATCGTCGCGGCGACCAACCGCCCCGACGTGCTTGACCCCGCCTTGCTGCGGCCGGGCCGCTTCGACCGCCGCGTGACGGTGCCGCTGCCCGATATCGAGGGCCGGGTGAAGATCCTCGAAGTCCATATGAAGAAGGTCCCGCTGGCCCCCGATGTCGATTCGCGCACGCTCGCGCGCGGCACGCCGGGCATGTCGGGCGCCGATCTCGCCAACCTCGTCAACGAGGCGGCGCTGATGGCAGCGCGGCTCGGCAAGCGCCTGGTCGCGATGGCGCAGTTCGAGGTCGCCAAGGACCGCGTGATCATGGGCACCGAGTGGAAATCGCTCGTCATGACCGATGATGAAAAGCGCATGACTGCCTATCATGAGGCGGGCCACGCGCTGGTGCGCGTCCATGAACTGGCGTCGGACCCGATCCACAAGGCGACGATCATTCCGCGCGGCGGTGCCCTGGGCATGGTCGTGTCGATGCCGGAGCGCGACAATTACTCCTATCACCGCGACAAGATGTATGCCGATCTGGCGTCCGTCATGGGCGGCCGCGTCGCCGAGGAAGTGATCTTCGGTCACGACAAGGTGTCGTCGGGCGCGTCGAGCGACATCAAACAGGCGACCAAGCTCGCCCGCGCGATGGTCACGCAATGGGGCATGTCCGAGACGATCGGCCCGCTGCAATATGAAGAGCAGCAGGGCGAGACGTTCCTCGGCTATTCGCAGACTCAGCGGCACAACATGTCGAATGAAACGGCGTTGGCGATCGACGGCGAGATTCGCCGGCTGGTCGAGGGCGGGCACAAGCGCGCGACCGAGCTCATCACCAAGCATGTCGATCAGCTCCACGCTATCGCGGGGGCGCTGCTCGAGTTCGAGACGCTGACCGGAGAGGAGATCAAGGCATTGGTCGCGGGCAACCAGATCGACCGTGACAGCGGCCCCAAGGCACCGTCGGTGCCGGTCGGCGGCACCTCGATCCCCAAGACGCGGCGCCCCAAGGGGCCGTTCGGGAATCCCAGTCCCGTCGGCGCCTGACCGGCGTCGGCACGGTGTGACGAAATAGCCCCTTTCCGGCCCAGGCCGGGAAGGGGTTTTTCGTGGCTTAGCGTTTCATCCAGCCGCGCTGGATCGCGGGAATGACTGACAAGAGTTACCTAAAATCTTCTGGCTCTAGCCCGAAACGGTGCTGACGATCGCCGCGAAGAACAGGAATGCCGCGACATAGGCGGAGACGACCAGCGCCCCTGTCCGCCACAGCGCGCCCGACCGGGTGAGCCCGTAGGCGCCCTTAAGCTGCTTGTACATGTGCAGTGGCGGGCCGAACAGGATGACCAGGACAATCAACGCCGTTGGCAGGCCGATAGCATTGGCGATGCTCAGCCCGACCATGCCCAGCGTCATCGCCGACAGCGAATAGATCGCGAAGATCGCATGGTCGTAGGGCCCGACATCGCGGCGGAACGCGAACAACAGCCAGATGAACGGCAGTGAGATCGGAATCAGCGCCCAGCTATATTTATAGGCGCTTGACTGCACCTTGTAGAAGAACAACCCGGGTTCCTTGGCCGCTTTTTTGACTCGCGTGTCGAGCCATCCATTGCCTGTTTTGGCCAGTTGGATGGTCGTCACCGGGTCGGCCAGCTTTCCCTCGGTGATGGTGTTTGCGATGGTCAGGCCTTTGATGTCGCCACGTACATCCTCCAGCCGTTCGTCGATCCGTTCGGTGTTGCCGCCGCGCGCGACCGCCGCCGCGCGTTGCTCGACCAGTCGCGCCTCGCGCTTCTTTTCCTTGTCGATCTCGGCGCGCACCTCAGCCTTGTCGAGTTCAGTGCCATTATGGTTCACCGTGCCGTGCCCGAGCGGCCCGCCGATCGTGCCGAACGTCGCGACCATCAGGAAGACCGAGAACAGAAACAGCGCTAGCGGCGAGACGAATCGCGCCCGCTCGCCGGCGATATACCGGCGCGTGAGCGATCCGGGCCGCCCGAACAGCATCGGCAGCGTGCGCCAGATCTTGCCCTCGAAATGGAACACGCCGTGCAGCAGGTCGTGGAACAGCGAGTGGAGATTGCGGTGCACATGCGCATTCTGGCCGCACTGGTGACAATGCTCGCCAATCAGCGTCGTCCCGCAATTGAGGCACGAGCCGTGCGCGGCCCCGTCATGCGCGCCGGTCGCTCCCGGATCGATGGCGTGCCCGGCCAGTGCACCGGTAGCGATGTCGCCGACTGCTTCGATTTCCCCCGTCATGGCGCAGCGAATAGCATCACGGCCGGCAAAGGCGATAGGGGTTTGGTCCAGCGTGACGGGCGTGATAGCGGTGCCCCCATGGCTGATAATGCGCCCATATTCGACCCTGTCTCGCTGATCGCCGAGATGGGCATTCGCGCCCGCCGAGCTGCGCGCACTGTTGCCGCGTTGCCGAGCGCGACCAAGGCGCGCGCACTCGATGCGGCGGCGGACCGGCTGCGCGGGGCGACGGCGGAGATTCTGGCCGCGAATGCGCTCGACATGGCGCACGGACGGGAAATCGGCCTGTCGGAGGCGATGCTCGATCGGCTGATGCTCGATGCGGGCAGGATCGACTCGATGGCGGCGGGCGTGGCGGCGATCGCCGGTCTGCGCGACCCGGTCGGCGCGCTGATCGATGAAAGCCGGCGGCCCAATGGCCTGGTGCTGCGCCGCGTACGCGTGCCGATCGGCGTGATCGGCATCATCTATGAAAGCCGTCCCAACGTCACCGCCGATGCGGCGGCACTGTGCGTGAAGGCGGGCAATGCCGTCATCCTGCGCGGTGGATCGGAAGCGGCGCACAGCAATCGTGCGATCCATACCGCCTTCGTCGCCGGCCTGGCCGAGGCCGGGCTGCCCGTCGATATCGCGCAGCTTGTGCCGACCACCGATCGCGCCGCGGTCGGCGCGATGCTCACCGCCGAGGGGGTGATCGACCTGGTCGTCCCGCGCGGCGGAAAGAGCCTGGTCGCACGCGTCCAGGCCGAAGCGCGCGTGCCGGTGCTCGCGCATCTAGACGGCATCAACCATGTCTTCGTCCATGCCGCCGCCGATCCGGCGATGGCGGAAAAGATCGTGGTCGATGCCAAGATGCGCCGCACCGGTATTTGCGGCGCGATGGAAACCTTGCTGATCGACCGCGACTATTCCGGCGCGGCCCGCCTGACGGCGGCGCTCGCGGCGGCGGGTTGCGAGGTGCGCGGCGACCCGGCGGTGCGCGCACTCGATGCATCGGTCGCGGCGGCCGAAGCGGCGGACTGGGACACCGAATATCTCGATGCGATCGTTTCGGTGGCGATCGTCGACGGCGTTGACGGCGCGATGGCGCATATCGCCACGCATGGCTCGCACCATACCGACGCGATCGTCACCGCGGACGAGTCGGTCGCGGACCGGTTCATCGCGGGCGTCGATTCGGCGATCGTGCTGTGGAACGCCTCGACTCAGTTCGCCGATGGCGGCGAATTCGGCCTGGGCGCGGAAATCGGGATCGCCACGGGCCGCCTGCATGCCCGCGGCCCGGTCGCGCTCGAAGGACTGACGACCTATAAATGGGTGGTGCGCGGCACGGGGCAGGTGCGGGGTTGATCGCCTGTATCGAATGTATACATTAAATACATGGGCAAGACTTCAGTCGTCACCACCCGCCTCGATGAAGAAACGCTGGCATTGGTCGACAAGATCGCCGCGGCGCAGGGACGCAGCCGCGCCTGGTTTGCGGCCGAGGCGATCAAGCGGGCGGCCGAGAGTGAGGCCGAATTTCTCGCCTTTGTGCAGGCGGGCATCGAGTCGGCCGATCGCGGGGAATTGACGCCTCAGGATCAGGTGTTCGCCGATCTCAGGCAGCGAAGGCGGCAGCGCAGCGCCACATGAACGCCGAATGGTCCGATCTCGCGATCGTCGATCTCGAGGCGATCGACGATTATTGGATGGTCTATTCCGAAGCCGCGGCGGAAGACGTGACTGACAGGACCGAACAAGCGGCACAGTTTTTGACGACGATGCCGAAGGCCGGCCCCGCGCTGCGGCGAGAGGAGGTCCGGAAATGGCGGGTTGGCTCGACCCCCTATGTCTTGATCTATCGCGTGCTGGCTGAAAGGATCCAAGTCCTGCGCATCCATCATGGCCGCCAGGACTGGAAACGCGATTGACCCGTATCGGCCTGCTTGGCGGCTCCTTCAATCCGGCGCATCGCGGTCACCGCGCGATCAGCCTGGCTGCGCTCGATGCGCTTGGGCTCGACGAAGTGTGGTGGCTGGTTTCGCCCGGCAATCCGCTCAAGGACAAGGCTCGCGACATGGCGCCTTTGGCTGTCCGCCTTGCCTCGGCGCGGGCGATGGCACGACATGCGCCGATCCGGCCGAGTGATATCGAGACGCGGCTCGGCACGCGCTACACCGCTGACACGCTGCGCAAACTGGTCCGGCTTTACCCGAAAAAGCGCTTCATCTGGCTGATGGGTGGGGACAATCTCGCGCAATTCGACCAGTGGCGCGACTGGCGTGGCATCGCGCGTGAGGTTCCGATTGCGGTCATTGCGCGTCCGGGGTATGAGCATGCTGCCCGCGCGGCTCCCGCGATGGGTTGGTTGCGGCGCTTCATCCGGCCCGCATACCAGGCAAAGAGCTGGACGACGTGGAGAATGCCGGCACTCGTGCTGTTGCGATTCCGCCCTGACCCCACCTCGGCGACCGGCCTGCGCAAGACCGATCCCGCCTGGCAACGGCGTTTTCTGCCGCAATCCGGATCAACACGCTCATCATAGGAATCGTTTTGGCTTCAACTTCACCCGCCATTCGCGCGACCGACCCGGAAGAGGTCGAGGCACTGCACAAGCTGGTTCTGGCTTCGCTCGACGACGATCAGGCGGTCGATACGATCTCCATCCCGCTCGCCGGCAAATCGTCGATCGCCGATCATATGGTGATCGCGAGCGGTCGCTCGACGCGCCAGGTCGCCTCGATGGCGTCCAAGCTCGCCGAGAAAATCAAGGGCGAACTCGGCCGCACCACGCGGATCGAGGGTCTGCCGACCGCCGATTGGGTGCTGATCGACGCCGGCGATGTGATCGTCCATCTGTTCCGCCCCGAAGTGCGCAGCTTCTACAATCTCGAACGGATGTGGGCGTTCGGCGACGCACCCCCGGTGCCGACTGCGCCGGCGCTTGATGCCGACGTCGAAACTGATTCCGACGATTAGGCCTTGCTGCTCCATATCGTCGCACGGGGTCGCATCGGGAAGAGCCCCGAAGCGGAACTGGTCGCGCGCTATCTGAAGCGATTGTCCTGGCCGACCAGGGTGACCGAGCTGCCGGATATGGGGGGCAAGCTGCCGGCACTTGAGTCACAAACCAGGATCGTCATGCTTGACGAGACCGGCGACGTATTGCCCTCGCGGGTTTTTGCCGAGAAGCTCGGGCGTTGGCGCGACGATGGCGTGCGTGAGGTGCGTTTCATGATTGGCGCGGCTGACGGCTTCGATGACGCCGACCGCGCCGGCGCCGATTTGCTGCTCTCGTTCGGCCGCGCGACCTGGCCGCATATGCTCGCCCGCGCCATGCTCGCCGAACAATTATGGCGTGCGACCAGCATCCTTGCCAATCATCCCTATCACCGCGAAGGATAGGCGGCATGCGGAGGGGCGCGAAGCTTTGGGGATTGATCGCGGGGGCAGGCGCGCTCGGCCTGGTCGCCCAATCGCTGCCGGCGCAGGATCAACGCCAGCGCCTCGCCGAGGCCAAGGCCCAGTCCGAGGCGGCGGCGCAGCGCTCCGCCCGGCTTGAGGCGCAGGCCGCGCATGAGCAGGATCAGGCGCGTCAGGCACGCGCGCAGGAGGCCGCCGTTGCGGCGCGCATTCAGCAGGCCGAGGCCGATATCGCGGCGGGACAGGCGCGACTCGAGATCATCCGCCGCCAGCTCGCGGAGCAGCGCGCGCGGCTTGCGCAGCGCCAGGGGCCGGTCGTCCGGCTGGTCGCGGCGCTGCAGTCGCTGGCGCGGCGTCCCGCGCTGATCAGCATCGTTCAGCCGGGTTCGGTCGGCGATATCGTCCATGTCCGTGCGGTCCTGTCGAGCACGCTGCCGGTGATTCATGCCCGTACCGCCGATGTCCGGGCCGATCTGGCGCGCACGCGCCGGCTTCAGGCCAGTGCCGCGCTGGCGACTCAGGCGCTGGCCGGCAGCCGCACCCGGCTCGAGGAACAACGGCTCGCCTTGACCCGGCTCGAGGCCGAGCACCGGCTGCGCTCGCGCGCGCTCGGGCGCGACGCGTTGTTCGAATCGGATCGTGCGATCGCGCTGGGCGAGCGCGCCCGCGATATCGTCGACCTGATGGGCACGCTGGGCAATCAGGCGGCGGTGCGCGAGAGCCTCGAATCGCTTCCCGGCCCGCTGCCGCGCCCGCCGCGGCCGGGCGAGACCGCGTCGCCGGTCGATACCGTGTCCTGGTCGCACGCGTCGCCGCCCTATCGCTTGCCGGTGGTGGGCAAGATCGTCACCGGCCTGGGTGAATTGTCGGATGCCGGCGTGCGCTCGCGCGGGCTGACCATCGCAGCCGCAGCCGACGCGACCGTGGTGGCACCGGCAGCGGGGCGAGTCGCTTATGCCGGTCCCTTCCGGGGTTATGGCACGATCGTCATCCTCGATCATGGCGGCGGCTGGACCTCGCTCGTTTCCGGGCTGGGCTCGGCATCGGTACGGGTCGGCGAGAGCGTCAGCCAGGGATCGCCGATCGGCCGGGCCACGCGCGGCGAGGATCCGCGCGTGACGGTCGAACTGCGCCGCAAGGGGCGTGCGGTCGACATGACGCCGCTGATCGGATGAGGCGGAGCTGGGCTCGGCCGCATGCCGGCTCGATTCAAATCGCTTTCCGGTGTCGTCATACCAGCTCTCGAGGCGCCATCTGAATCAGCAAACCGGAAAAGAGAGCAGACCATGACTCCGCCCCAATCGTTTCCCCCAACCACATTTCCCGAGTCCCACAGCACACCTGCAAAATTCCCGCAGAAATTCCCGCAGATTCCCGCAGAACGCTCAAAAACGCATTTTCCCGCAAAGCTTCCCGCCAAACTTCCTGCAGCAACGGGAATTCGGGGCACCGACTGCCTGCGCCAGTACGCCTCGGCATCGGGCGATGTCGAACTGAAGCATCCCGTCGATTCAATTCTGTCCGTGCCGGCCGAACATCCATTGTTTTGCGGATTGCCGGGGCGGGCTCACCGCAGGTTCATGCTGACCCCGCTTTGATCGCGCTCAATTAGCAGCTAGAGTCGCCCTAACCGCTCTCCCGATTTGGAAATGTCATGGCTCGTCCCTTCATTCAGGCAACCGCGATCGCCGCCGTGCTGGCGATCGTTCCCGCCACGACCGCCGCGATGGCGCAGGTCGATACCGACGCCTATCGCGAGATCGACCAGTTCATGGACGTCTTCAACCGGGTGAAGGGCGCCTATGTCGACAAGGTCGACGACAAGACGCTGATCAAGGGCGCGATCGACGGCATGCTCGCCGCGCTCGACCCGCACAGTGCTTATGAGACCGGGCTCGATTACGACAATCTGCGCATCCAGACGATGGGCAGCTATGGCGGGCTCGGCCTGACCGTCACGTCGGAGGATGGCGCGGTCAAGGTCATCGCGCCGCAAGAGGACACGCCGGGCTTCCGCGCCGGGATCAAGTCGGGCGATTACATCACTCATATCGACGGCAAGCTGATCTACGGCCAGACGCTGGACGAGGCGATCACCCAGATGCGCGGCACGCCGGGCAGCAAGATCGCGCTGACTCTGGTCCGGCCGGGCCGCGACAAGCCGATCGAAGTGACTTTGGTGCGCGAGAAGATCGTGCAGAAGCCGGTGAAGTGGGAGGTCAAGAACGGCATCGGCATCCTCAACATCAATACCTTCTCGGAAAATACCGGCGCGGCGGTGAAGGCGGGCATGCTGGGGATCGAGAAGTCGCTCGGCAAACCGCCGCTCGGCTATATCGTCGATTTGCGCGACAATGGCGGCGGCCTGCGCGACGAAGCGATCAACGTTGCCGACAATTTCCTCAATTATGGCGAGATCGTCTCGGAACGCGGCCGCGAAAAGGGTGATATCGAGCGATTCTACGCCAAGAACGGCGATCCCTCTCGCGGCTTGCCGGTGATCGTGCTGGTCAATTCGGGATCGGCCTCGGCGTCTGAGATCGTCGCCGGCGCGCTGCAGGATCACCACCGCGCGCTGGTCATGGGCGAACGCTCGTTCGGCAAGGGATCGGTGCAGACCGTGCTCGACCTGGGCAATAATTCCGCGCTGCGCCTCACGACCTCGCGCTATTACACGCCGTCCGGGCGCTCGGTGCAGGAGGGCGGGATCGAACCCGATATCAAGGTGCCGCAGATCTCCGACCCCGATTTCAAGACTCGCCCGGTGTTCCGCGAAGCCGATCTGCGCCGCCACCTGATCAACGAGGTCAAGGCCGACAACGCCGTGCTCGAAGAGGATACCAAGGATGATCCGCGCTACAGCGCCACGCCGGATCAGCTCAAGACCAAGGGGGTCACTGACTTCCAGCTCGATTATGCGCTGAAGACCATCGCCCGGCTTGGCGCCGCGTCGAAAATGGCCGCATCGGCAAAATAATGGCCCGCACCCGCTTTCAGCTCGCCCATGAGCTTGCCTTCTTCCTGCCGGTTGCCCTCATGGCGGGCGCATTGCTCTCGCAATATTGGGGCGGCCTGTTCCCGTGCGAGATGTGTCATTGGCAACGCTGGCCGCATTATACCGCGATCGGGCTGGCCGGCTTCGCCTTCTTCCTGCCGCCGCCGGCGCGGCGCCTGCTGGTGGTGCTCGCGGCGCTCGCCATCGCCACCAGCGGCGCGATCGGCGTGTTCCATGCCGGGGTCGAATATCATTGGTGGAATGGCATCACTGCCTGCGCATCGAACATCACCGGATCGGGCGGTACGCCGCAGGACATGCTCGCCCGGATCATGGGCGCGCCGATCATTCGCTGCGACGTGGCGCAGTGGAGCCTGTTCGGAATCTCGCTCGCCGGCTTCAATGCGCTCTTTTCACTCGGCGGTGCCGCCACCATCTTGTGGTTGATGGTACAAGATCGACGCAGATGAGCGGCTGGAAACCCGGCGATGCAAAGCGCGACACGCACGCCATGATCCGGGTGGATCAGGCGGGCGAATATGGCGCGACGCGCATCTATGCCGGGCAGCTGGCGGTGATGGGCGACCGCTCGCCCATGGCGCGTGCGATTGCCGGCATGGCCAATCAGGAGGAGCGCCACCGCGCCTTTTTCGATGCGATGATCGCTGAACGCGGCGTTCGTCCGACCTTGCTTCAGCCCTTCTGGAACGTCGCCGGCTTCGCGCTTGGCGCGGTGACCGCGGCAATCGGCCCGGCGGCGGCAATGGCCTGCACCGTAGCGGTCGAGACTGAGATCGACAAACATTATGAGGACCAGCTGGCCGAGCTGGGCGACAGCGATCCGGTCCTGTCGGCGGCAGTGCTGGATTTCCAGGCCGAGGAGGTCGAACATA
>NZ_JBOHHW010000033.1:0-58561 GCF_050725575.1 Sphingomonas sp.
GGAGGGGGCGTGCCACAAGCGCTTCACTTATGGCACGCCCCCTCCACCATTCGCGAAGAGGCGAATGGTCCCCCTCCACGTTCCGGGGAGGATATATAACGTGAAACGATCGGTTTCCAGCGTTTCCATTTACCGCATGATCGAAAAGCTTATCTTGGCGGCAACAGATGAAACCCAAGAGGAGCTTCGACATGATCGGCACTCAGGAAAAGACCAAAGGACAGATTGACCGGCGGAGTTTCGACAGCCTCGGCCATGCCGATCATGGCTGGCTCAATGCGCGGCATCATTTCTCCTTTGCCGACTATCACGATCCCCGGCGGATGGGCTGGGGGGCGATCCGGGTGTGGAACGATGATGAGATCGCCGCCAATAGCGGCTTCCCGCCGCACCCGCACCGCGACATGGAAATCATCACCTATGTCCGCAGCGGTGCGATCACCCATCAGGATTCGATGGGCAACAAGGGCCGCACCGGCGCCGGTGATGTGCAGGTGATGAGTGCCGGCACCGGCGTGCGCCACGCCGAATATAATCTCGAACCGGAAACCACCACGCTGTTCCAGATCTGGATCGAACCGAGCCGGACGGGCGGTGCGCCAAGCTGGGGCGCCAAGCCGTTCCCGAAGGACGATCGCAGCGGCAAGTTCGCGGTCCTCGCCAGCGGCTTTGCCGAGGACAAGGATGCGCTGCCGATCCGCGCCGATGCCCGGGTGCTCGGCGCAACGGTCAGGGCCGGCGAAAGCCTGACGCATAGCGTGGGCGAGGGGCGTCACGCTTATCTCGTCCCGGCGACCGGCGCGATCGAGATTGACGGCGTGCGCTTCGATGCGCGCGACGGGGCTGCCCTGAGCGGCGGCCAGACGGTCGAGATCAATGCGATCGAGGATGCCGAGATCGTCCTAGTGGACTCGCAATAACCCGATACTTCCCCGCCCCCCACGGGGAAGTCGAAGGGGCCTGATCACTCCCCCCTCCTGATCGGGCCCTTCCCAACCCCCTCCCGCTTTTGACCCCTGATCGCGGGAGGGGGCACCCATTCAACGGCAAGGAAATGTCCCATGACCAAGGTTCTCGTGCTTTATTATTCGTCCTACGGCCATCTCGAGCAGATGGCGGACGCCATCGCCGAAGGCGCGCGCGCCGGCGGTGCCGAGGTGGATATCCGCCGCGTCCCCGAAACCGCCCCGCCTGAAGTCGTGGCGGCCGCGGGCTTCAAGGCCGACATTGCGCATCCGGTGATCGAAGGGATCAGCGCGCTCGCCAATTACGATGCGATCGTGATCGGCGCGCCGACCCGCTTCGGGCGGATTGCCAGCCAGATGGCCTCGTTCCTCGACCAGGCCGGCGGCCTGTGGATGAGCGGCGCACTGCATGGCAAGGTCGGTGGCGCCTTCACGTCGACCGCGACTCAGCATGGCGGGCAGGAGACGACGCTGTTCTCGATCATCACCAATCTGCTGCATTTCGGCCTGACCATTGTCGGGCTCGACTATGGCTTCCAGGGCCAGATGGGCGTTGATGAGGTCAAGGGCGGATCGCCCTATGGCGCGACGACGATCGCCGACGGCAATGGCAGCCGTCAGCCCAGCGCGGTCGAGCTCGACGGCGCGCGTTATCAGGGCAAGCGGATCGCCGAAACGGCGGCCAAGCTCGTCGCCTGAGCCACTGACCCTTGGTTGAACGGCCGGTCGATCCGCGAGGGTCGGCCGGCTGTTCGCGTTTTCAGGGTTTGGCCGGCGTTGCTGGTGGCGTTGGCGACGGCGCAAAGGGGTTGGGCGGCTGGCGCACGATCCGCAGCCAGGAGTCGACCGTATCGACCACCGCCGGCTTGGCCGGAAAGCTGGTGCGCGCATGGGCAAAGATCGCGCGCGCCGTAGTGGCACCGGGCGCTTTGGGCGATGTGCCGACCCAGCGCCAATGCCAGGGTTCCCAGGTTACACGCTGCGGATTGCCGATCGGAAAGGACAGCTCGAAGCCGTATTCACGCGCATGTGCCAGCAGCCAGCGGCCGGCCGGCGTGAGCGAGATACAGGCATCGACATCGGGGCAACCAGGCGCTGGGCGCAGGCCGAAATCGACCGCATAGCCGGTCGAATGCTCGCTATATCCCGGCGGCGCCACGACCCGCGCACGCTCCAGCGCATTGTGATAGGGCTTGTCCGGACCGACAGGGCCGCAGAACACTGCGCGCTGCCGCTCGGTCGAACGGTAGCAGGACACGGCGCGCAACGTACCGGCGATCTCGGGCACGTCACGCGTCGCACGGATCAGCCGAGTCAGGTCGACCGCCGCCGCGCGCTGGATCAGGCATTGGCCAAGCGCGAAGCCGGGCGGCGCCGCGACCAGGTCCGAGGCAAGCGCGTCGCTATAGGGCAAATGACCAAGCACGCGGCCATCGACGCCGACGGCGGCGGTTTGGTCGACACAGAGCTGCACCGGGGCTGCCAGCGCGAGGGATGGTATCAACCCGGCCACACAAGCAGCGAAAGCGATGAGGTTTTTCAGGAAGGTTCGCACCGGTGTTTCTCTGGCATGAGCGCGCGCGGAGTGGCAAGAGCGACCCATGCTTGCAAATCATGTTCTTTTTCTCGACGGCGAAGCGCTGGTCATCGACAAACCCGCCGGGCTCCCGGTCGACCGTCCGCGTGACGGCTCGATCAGCCTTGAAAACCATCTCGACGGGCTGAAGTTCGGCTTCAAGCGCTGGCCGGTCGCGGTCCACCGGCTTGACCGCGATACATCGGGCTGCCTGCTCTTGTCGCGCAATCCCAAGGCGCATGCCCGTTTCCAGCAGGCGTTCGAACAGGGACTGGTCAAGAAACGCTATCTCGCGGTGCTGGAGGGCATACCCGAAGGCGAAGGCGGTATGATCGATCTCGCGCTGGGCAAAACCAGCACCGCGGAAGACGGCTGGCGCATGCGCGGCGACCCCGCCGGCAAGGCAGCGCGCACCGGCTGGCGCCTGCTCGAGGTCAGGGACGGCCGCTCGTTCGTCGAATTTACCCCCGAAACCGGCCGCACTCATCAAATCCGCGTCCATGCCGCCGAAGTGCTCGGCGCGCCGGTGGTCGGCGATCCGATCTATGGCAGCGGCGGCAAGCACAGCCTGTTGCATGCCGCGTCACTGACCGTACCGCGCGAGGGCAAGGATCCGATCATCGCCGAGGCACCGTTGCCGGAGCGTTTCGCCGAGGCGGGATTCACGCTTCCCGCCTAGATCGATGGTGGCGTCGTGAGGTCAGCCTCTGGCGACAGCCATATTCCGGACCTCGCGCCAATATTCCTCGGCGACATCGGCATCGATTTCGACCGGTCTCGTGCTCTGATCATATAGCCGGTCGCGGCCGTCCTTGCGCGGTCCGGAAATCCAGAAATGGTCGCCGGTTTCCTCATCGAAATAATTGGCCTTGAACCCCTGGCCGCTCAGACGGCCAAATCTTCGCCCGGCATAATAAAGCGACAGGCCCGATTTCGAGAATGTGACACGGCCGATCCGCGCTGGCCCGTTCAGGCCGTCGCTTTTGTACTCGATATACATGATGCGCGTCTTGCTGGTGCTCATCGATCCGTTTCCTGTCCCATTCAATCGACCGGCTTCCCACGCAGGCTTTTCACCGTCGACCGCTTGGTCTTGCCATCCATCCGCCGCGCCTTGGCGGCCTTGGACGGCTTGGTCGGCCGCCGCTTCTTCGGTACGATCGTCGCTTCGCGGATCAGTTCGAACAGCCGTTCGCGCACTTCCTGGCGGTTGAGCAATTGCGACCGCGCGCCCTCACTTTTCAGCACCAGCACGCCATCGCGAGTCAGCCGGCTGCCGGCGAGAAGCTCCAGCCTTGCTTTCACCGCCTCCGGCAGATTGGCTGATTTGCGCACATCGAAACGCAGCATCACTGCGGAATCGGTGGTGTTGACTGACTGGCCACCGGGGCCGGACGACCGGGCGAAGCTTTCTTCCAGTTCGTCGCTGTCGATGGCGATCGATCGGGTCACGGGGAGCAGGGGCATCGAACCATCTTTTGGAGCGGAGTGGGCGTTCCATAGCCCGGATCGGCGGTGTATGTCGCCCTATATGGCCAAGCCCGTTTCCGCATCGCCCGCGCCGCCGCGCACTGCTTCCCCATCCGGCCCGTCGTCGAAACCGCTGCGCCGCTACACCAGCCTGCCGGTGCTGCTCGACACATTGCTCAAGCGGCGACTGACCCTGGTCAGCTATTCGGCCTGGAAAGATGCCAATGATCGCCGCTCAATGGAGGTGTATCAGGAGACGATGCATTACGGCTTTGTCGGTGCGATCTGCCTGACCGAGGCGCCCGAGACCTTTCATCACTGGCAGGTGTTCGCGGGCGATACCTCTGGCGTGTGCGTTCAGTTCGACCGCGCCAATTTCGAACAGGTGATCGCGGGGACGCCGCACTGCCGACTTGCGCCGATGCGCTATGTGAAGATCGACGAGATCGCCAAGATCGACGCATCGGATATTCACAGCCTGCCGTTCCTGAAGCGCCGCGGCTTTATCGACGAGGCCGAATTGCGCGTCGTCGGGCATGCGGCGGAGCCGGTCACCGCGCTGCACATCGATATCGGCCCGGCCGTGCTGCGCCAGGTCACCTTCAGTCCGTTCATGCATTCCGAACTGGTCGCCTCGGCGCGCGAAGTGATCCACGGTATCGCGGGCTGGGAGAAATTGAAGATCATCCAGTCGCGGCTGACCGACAGCGACCGCTGGCAGCGGGCGCTGTCGTCATTTCCGCGACGGCACGGGGTGGTTTATGGCGATGCGCCATCGGCGGATACAGACCCCGAAAAGAGCTGAGCTTCCCACCGCCTTACCCGTCTCGTCCGTGCGACTTTGTTTATCCGGGCTTGCCGACGACACGGACTGTGCCGCTCGCGCCGCCGCCGCAGTAGAACCGGTCAACGCCATCAAATTCCAGCCCCGATATCATCGTGCCGGAAGGCATCTCGATCGTTTCCAGAATCTCGCCCGTTTCCGGATCGATGCGTCTCAGATCGCTGTCGTCGCCCTCCCAGGTGCCATGCCACAAATCACCCTCGGCCCAGGTGACGCCGGTGACGAAGCGGTTGGAATCGATGCTGCGCAGGACCTCTCCCGTTTCGGGATCGACCTGATGGATCTTGCGGGCGCGATATTCGCCCACCCAGAGCGCGCCTTCGGCAAAGGCGAGGCCGGAATCGCCGCCCCCGCCCGGGGCTGGGATCGTGGCGAGCAACTTGCCCGTCCTGAAATCGATCTTCTGGATGCGGTTCTCGGCGATCTGGAACAGATGCTCGCCGTCAAAGGCGGTGCCGGCATGCGCGGCGAGATCGATCGATCGCACTACATCGCCGTTTGCCGGATCGAAGGCGTTCATCCTGTCCCCGGCGGCGAACCAGACGCGCTCGCCATCATAGGAAACGCCGTGCACCGCTTCGACCCCGGGAAAAGGGCCGTATTCGCGAATAATCTCTGCTGCGGATTGTTTCATGTCTCTCTCCTTGCCGGCACCCTAGCCGCCGGGCAGCGGGCCCGGGAGTAACAAGCTTGTCGTGAATCCGGTCGGCGGCGGGGCGACCCAGCGGCGCGCACGGCCATTGCCGAATGGCTGGACCTTGCCGGCCGCGGCAAGTGCCTCAAGCGCGCGTTGGATGGTGCGCTGACTTGCGTCGAGGACCAGCGCGAGCGCCGAACTCGACCATGACTCGCCGTCGGCGAGGAATGCGAGCACTGCTGCATGCTCGTCATCGACCGGCGGCGCCAATACGGCGATCTCGCCCGTTCCATGCGGCGCGAGTGCGAATCCGCGCTTGGTGGCGGTCACATCGGCAAAGGGTCTGAGCTCCTTGCGCAGCCGGCCGATCTCGACGCGCAGGCGCGCGCGGTGCGATTCATCGGCCTCCTTCGCATGGAACGCCTGCCGTACCAGCGCATCGCGCGTGACGTCGCCCGGCCATGCCCGGCCAAGTGTCAGAGCGAGCGCGAACAGCACCGGACGGGTTGCCAGCGACACCCTGACGTCTCGCCGCCGCACGACATACCGGCAGGCATCCACCACCAGCGTATCGGTCGCCAGCAGCGCCTCGACCTCATCGAGCCGTAACAGCCGTTCCTCGCCCCGCGCCACGAGGCGCGCGGCCGGCTTGTTCAATATGTCGATCGCCGCCTCGACCTCAGCCCTCAGCCCGGGGATGAGGGCATAGCGCGCGGCCTGCCGGGCCCGGACCAACGCCGTGCGTGCCTGCTCGGTATGAAGGCGCCGCATCGCGATGCCGGCAATGACCAGTTCGTACGCGGCGCGTGATGCGGGCGGGAAGGGCCTGGGATCGAGGTCTGCAAGCAAGCGCTCGGCCTCATCCAGGCGGCCGATCAGGACGAGCCGCCGGATTTCGAGGTGCCGCGCATGAGCGGCATTCAGCACATCGCCGCGTGCCTCAAGCACCGCCTGCGCCGCGGCGAGCGATTTTGCCGGCCAGCCAAGATCCCGCGATACGAGGGCGATCTCGGCCAATGCGACCACGCAGCGTGCCCGCGCCACCGGCTCGTTCGGGCCGAACGCGCGCTCCGCCCGGATCAGCAACGCTTTCGCCCGTTCCAGGTCGCCAAGCTGCGCCATGGCGATGCCGCGCAGCGCGAGGGCCGGCGCGTCCTCGCGCAGGGCGATACGATTGAGCGCACCGAAAATGTCTCCGGTGCTCAGCGCCCGTGCCGCGGCGGTGATCAGGGAGTCCATTCAAATCCCGACACGATTGTCACTCTCACTGCCCGGCGCTCCGGCCTTACCTCAATTGTACCGCGGCACTGCGGTTGCACTCGAAGGAGACTTTAAATGCCTGATATCCTGCACAAGGTCGCGATCAAAGCGTCGCCGGCCGAAACCTACAAGGCCCTGACCACGATGGACGGGCTATCCGGATGGTGGACCACCGACACGCAAGGTGCGGGCACGGTCGGAAGCCTGATCCATTTCCGCTTCGCCGATCGCGGCAGCATCGACATGAAGATCGCCGAGCTCGAGACCGACAAGCATGTCCTGTGGGAAGTCGCCTCCGGACCTGACGCCTGGAGCGGCAGCAAACTGAGCTTCGATCTCGCCCAGGACGATGATTTCACCATCCTGCTCTTCAAGCACAAGGACTGGAAGGAAGCGTCAGAGTTCATGCACCATTGCAGCACCAAATGGGCGATGTTCCTGATGAGCCTGAAGGCATTCATGGAAACCGGGCGCGGCGCGCCGTTCCCGAACGACGTCCATATCTCGAACAAGGGCGATTGACGCCGGGGCCGGCACGACCGGTCCACCCCCCCCATCATGTTTTCAACCAACAGGAGACAATCATGACCGATCGCAACTTCACCAGCCGCTTCAGCGTGGACCAGAGCCCGGACACCGTCGTCGCGGCGATCAACAATGTCCGCGGATGGTGGTCCGAGGGCATTGTGGGCAATGCCGCCCGGGTCGGCGACCGCTTCACTCATGCGGTACTCGACTTGCACCGCTGCGACCTCGCGGTGACCGAGATGATCCCCGGCAAAAAAATCGCCTGGGTCGTGCTCGACAATTATTTCAGCTTCACCCGGGATGCGACCGAGTGGACCGGCACCAGCATGGTGTTCGAGATCGCCCGTATCGGCGACCAGACCGAGGTGCGCTTCACGCATGTCGGCCTCGTCCCCGACTATGAATGCTATGATATCTGCCACGATGGGTGGACCACTTATATCCGGAGCCTGCGCGACCTGATCACGACCGGAAAAGGCAATCCCAACATCGGCGAGGCCAAGACCGAGAGCGAGGTGGCGTTGGTGCAGGCGAGCGAGGGGGCTCTTACTACCGGCTAGTTGGTGCTCGTCACGCTGTGGCATCATGGTCTTCGACAATAAGAAAGAGCAAGAAAGATCGAACCGATATCAGTCGGGCAAGGAATGACCTGCCCGATCCTGTGTGATGGTTGAATCGCTGTGGGCGACAAGCGGGAGCTGGACCGAAGAGCTGGACGGGGGAGATATGTTACACCGGTAATGTCACATATCTCTCCGCTGCACTTCGGCAAGAAATTCGAATAATATTATTGTATATCATATGCTTAATGCATTTTTACTGACCTCAGGCACCGCCGGGCGCGGGAATAGCAGTCATATCCAGACGGCCTGAGTCCATGAGTGCCCGGAGCCGGTATTGCAGATGTGGTACGGCCTTGGCGTGGGTCACGAATTCATGGATGGGCATCATCGTCCAGCGCTGGCCTTCGTCACCGAACCGGATGCGCGCAACATCATCATCGCCGATTTGCATGGCGCAGAAATAGGTATCCAGCCCGCCAACCCGGCTTCGATGACGCTCGATCAAAAGGACGCTGCCCGGATCGAGCGACAGTCCAAATTCCTCCTCGACTTCGCGCAACCCACACTCGACCGGCCCTTCGTCATTCTCGCGCCCGCCGCCCGGCAAATCCCACAACCCCGGAAAAGGGATGCCGGGCTTTTCGTCTCTGAGGTAGGCAACGGTGTTCGCTCCATGGAGAAGCGCGATCTTCGTGCCGCTGAAATCGGCACCATTCCACATGAGCCGCACTCCCTTGATCGGGCGATTATCTGGCCCGCGATGATAGCCGCTTTCACGCGTTTGGTGTCGGTTCCACCGGCGCCGCCTGCTTTGCATACCAAATGACGAAGCAGCCGATCGTCAGCGACAGCGACATGAAGATGCCGACCCACAGGCATGCCATGAGCAAGGCCACCTGCCGTATGCTCCGCTCGGTCCAGATATCATATTGGTCCCGCGCATCCAGCAACATGTCGCGGAACTGCCCGGGGCATTGGTCTGTAGTAGGGATGCGGTGAACCTTGGCGACTTCAAGCGCCTCGGTCCGCCATTCGCATCCCAATATGATGGATTCCTTCGCCGTGGGATGGAACAGAACGAACTCTATACGCATGTAGGTGTACGCACCCAGGCATGTGACCAGAAGAGCGGCGCTGACCAGGAACACCGTAGAAAATACCCAGCGCCTGGTTGTCGTAAACAGGTGAAACACCAGCATCAACGTTATCAGGATGATCACGGAAGAGATCACTGACAGTCCATCAGGCCATGGCGGGGCGATCCCGGAGAAGGCGCCGATCAAGGGGATGATTGCGGTGCCGCCGATGGCATAGCCTGCAACGCGTCCGAACCTGGACGTAACCTGTTCGAATTGATCCAGCATTGACATAGTTTGGGGTATCTCCAGTCAAGGAAGCCGAATGGGGGTGCCTGTCCGGTTATGCGGGGCCACCTGGAATTTCCCTTCGGCGCGGCCGCCTGCCGCCAAACGGACGTAATAGAAGGTGCGGGCACTCTGGTGGATCGGATTTGCGGTGATCTTCACCCAGCCACGGCAGTTGAGATTGAAATAGGAGCCGGTGCGGATGCGGCATAGGTCGCCGCTGAATGCCGGGATGATATACAGCGCCAGCGCGGGTGCGGCGGTTTCGATTTTGAAGGGATCCGGAGCAGGCCGAAGATAGGGAGGAGGTCCGGACGGGGGATCCGGGTAGGCGCTCTCCAGGCCCGGAGGAGGATCATATCCTGGCCCGCAATATCTTTCGATCACCAGATGTGGCACGGCGATGACTCCCGCGCGATGACGTTTCCAGAGCTCATCATTGAGGCTTCTCAATGCTGACGGAGGAGACGCGCGGTCGAACGCGCGCTCGGGTATCGCCGCGATGTTCAGGCCGGGGATGTTATCTCGAAGCAAGGCCGCCTGGATGAAGGCCTCATCGGCAACGCTTAATGCGTCCCGATAAGTATCATCATCGACATCCCCATGAGATAGGCCCGCATCCTCAAGGATGTCTTCCCGATCAAGGTGTCGGCAAGACCGCAGATAAATCACGCGCAGCGTCGGTATTGATCTGAGCTCGCCTAGAGGAACCGGCAGCTGGACATCAAACCATTTGTCCTTTGCGGGAACCGGAACATAGCGATGGCGCGGGCAATAAGGACTGCTCCAGCCGTCGCAATATCTTAGGCGCTCCTCGAAGAGCTTATCGGCGGTTATGGACTGAAAACGTACTCCTGGGTCGTATTCAGGAGTGGCAACTCGGTCAATAAGTCCCTGCGCTAGCTGAGACATTATCTGATCGCGCCCGGGCTGAAGTTGCGCGAACGCCGGTGCTCCAGGCAAGAGAGAGACAAGCGAAATTGCGCCCAATAGCCTCTTGGCGATACTCATGGTTCCCCCCAAAAAAATTCGCGGTGGAGAATATTGACATACTCCCCCGTCCACCGCGAAGATGGCCACGAAATGAGAATATGAGAATTTTTCACGAAACGCGAGTACAGTTTCGGTAATTTTTGTTGGCCGCATCATTGGCCAAAGACATGGGAAAATCCGATGCCTATTCGCGCTGCTTGAAGAGAGTGATCGCGATACGTTGTGCCCTAATCGGCATGAAATGAGCCGGCAATAACATATGCCGATGAGCGCGATCGCACCAAGGGCTTGCTTTGACATTCCGTTCCAAAAAACCAGATCATCGGCAAATCATCCATTTGACGTGACATCCGGGCAGAGACATGCTCACCCTTGCGACGGCGATGGCCGATCCTCATCTTGCGAAGCGTAACGGTAGCCGACATGAGGCCCGGCAAAGGAATTCCCATGTTCGACTTCGCGATCAAAGCCGGTTCCAAGGCCGATCTCTATCACGACCTCCATGCCGCGCTTGATGCGCTGACCGCTGACGAGCCAGACGCGGTTGCCAATATGGCCAACACCGCGGCCCTGATCTGGGAATATCTGCCCGATCTCAACTGGGCGGGCTTTTATCGTGCGGTCGATGGCGAGCTGGTGCTTGGGCCGTTCCAGGGCAAGGCAGCCTGCATTCGCATCGCGCTGGGCAAGGGCGTGTGCGGCACGGCGGCGGCCACACGCGAGACGCAACTGGTCGACGACGTGCTTGCTTTTCCCGGCCATATCGCCTGCGACGCAGCGAGCCGGTCCGAACTGGTCATGCCGATCGTCCATGACGGACGGTTGATCGGCGTGCTCGATCTCGACAGCCCCAATCCCGCACGCTTCGATGCTGAGGATGCCGCCGGTTGCGAAAAGCTCGTCGCACTGATCGCGGCGCGGATCGCGCGCTGACCCGTTCCGGGACATTCTGAATTCTGGCGGGAAACCGCCGGAAATGGTAACTCTTCCGTTAAGAATAATCGAGGTCGTGCGGAGGGTGCGGCGTCTTATCGGGAGTGTTTACCATGCGAACCCTCATAATTGCTGCCTTTGCACTGATGCTTGGCTCCGCCACGGCGCCCGCCGATGCGCAGCGACTCGGGGGGCAGGGCAACCCGCAAGGGGGCACGTTCCATCAAATGCCGAACCGGCCGGCGATGCCGCAGCAGCCGCGGCCGCAGAACTGGAATGGCGGTGGTCAGTCCACCGGCGGCCAGCGCTGGAATGGTGGCCAGCGGTGGAATACCACCCAGAACTGGAATGGTGGCGGCCAGCGTTGGAACAACAATCAGCGTTGGAACAACAACACCAATCAGCGTTGGAACGGCAATCAACGCTGGAACGGTAACCAGCGTTGGAACGGCAATCAGCATTGGAGCGGCGGACGTTGGGGCGGCCAGGTCAATGGCCGCTGGTACGGCGGGTCGCACGCCCCTGGCGGCTGGAAAGCCTATCGCCGTCCGGTGCGGGGCTGGACGCTGCCGCGCTACTGGATCGCGCCGACCTTCTTCATCAGCGATTATTCGTCCTATGGCCTGTCGAACCCGCCTTACGGCTATAACTGGACGCGCTATTATGACGATGCGGTGCTGACGGACGGCCGCGGTCAGGTGTGGGATTCGGTCAGCGGCCTCGACTGGGATCGCTACGACGAGGGTTATGACGGCGTTCAATATGGCTATGACGACGGCTATGACGGCACGGACACCGGCTATGTGCAGCAGGATTATTCGTCCAGTCGCTACGGTGCGCCCTATGGCCAGCCCGGGTATCGCGAGCCGTCGGTGGTCTATGCGGAACCGAGCGAAGTCGTGCAGCCGCGCAGCTATGCCGGGTCGAGCTACTCCACCTCGACCTATGGCGCTGGTTACGGCCAGGGTGGCTATGCCCAGACCGGCTATGTCAGCGGTGGTTACTGGTATCCACCAGCCACCACCACGACCGTGACGGTGCAGTCCGCGCCGGTGATTGAAACCACCACGACCACCTATATCGACGAAGTTACCTACACGCCGCGTAAGGTCTATCGCGCAAAGAAGGTGTGGAAGGCGAAGCCGCGTCGTCAGTGCGGGTGCAATTGCGCTTGCCGTTGATCGGCTAAATCCGTCCCTTTGGGGACGAAGGTGAGCGATTGAGCGCCGTGCGGGAAATCCCCGCGCGGCGCTTTGTCGTTGCGGCTGATTCAATGCCAATCCCGCTCATGCCAGTGTCGCACTGGACGGCGCCCTGTTCGGCGCTTTCTCAACCGCTCTTTGACATTGTTGACGACAGATGATCGTCGCCCATGGCCACGCGACATGGGTGACCGCCACCCCTGTTCCGACGAAATCGACCCCTGTTATTTCGCATTCCACCCCTGTTCCTGATAACAGGGGTGGCGCCAAATAAGTCTTTGAAAACCAGTCCGGATTTTGAGTGCAGAATCCAACTTAACAGGGGTGGCTTTTTTTATTCGTCAATAACAGCGGAATTGCCGGGCCCGCTCAGCGTTTTTCGCGCTCGCCGAATGTTACCAGGCTCTCATCGCCACTGGCGGACAATGCCGAGACGCCGATGAAATTATCGTCGACCGGCACCTCCTTCAAAACGGTGTCCGGCGCCGTCACGTCGACCGCATTGGTCCAGTTCTGTGCATCGCTGCGCCGCCAGCGCACGCGGTAGCTCGCGGCGCCGGGGACGGCGGCCCATTTGACATTCGTGTTGCGCGACAGGGCGCCGGACAGCGTAACGGTCGCCGGGGCGGCGGGGGCCGAGGCGAGGCGGCGGATCGTCGCGACATTGATCGCGGTGACCTTGGCGAGATAGTCGAAGTCCATCCGGTCGGGTGTGTCGCCATAGCGTACGCCCTTCTCGGTGCGCAGGTCCTGGTGCTGCGCATCCCAATTCTCGACCGCCGAGGTGAAGCGGATCGCGGGGAAACCGAGCTTCAGGAACGGCTCATGATCACCGCCGCGCCCGAACCGGTCGGGGCGCCGCACGACGAACACGTCGAGCCCGGCGGGCAGGGTGGCGGCAACGCCATCGACCGTCTTGGCGAGCGCGCGTGACGGGCCGTCATCCTCGCCGCCTGAGGCGCGACGTGCGATCTGCGCGGCAATGTCTTCCGATGCGCGGATGCCTTCGGAAAAGACCCTCACCCGGTCGGCGACGCGCACGCCGCCCTGGCCCAGGCTGTTGCCGACAATGTCGTTGTTGAGCATCGCGCTGACGGTCCATTTCTTCTGCTGCGCGGTCTCGGCGAGCAATTGCCCGCCCCACAGGCCCTGTTCCTCGCCCGACAGCACGGCATAGACGATCGTCGCCTTGAACTTCTGCTTCGACAACAGCCGCGCCGTCTCCAGCACGAGCGCGGTGCCGGAGCCATTGTCGTTGGCGCCGGGCGCATCGCTCGTCGCATTCATCTCGTTGCTCACGCGGCTGTCGATATGCGCCGCGACGATGACCACGCGAGTCGGCTCCTCGCCCTGCTGGAAGCCGAGCACATCGACGACATTGACCCCGTTCGGCGCGCGCGGCCCGACAAAGGTGCGCGCGATATTGGCGACGGTGATGCAGCCGTCACAGGCATCGGCGATCCGCGTCAGCTCGGCGCCCGCCCAGCCACGCGCCGCGTCGATCCCGCGTCCGGGCTTGTCGGGGGTGGAAAGCGTATGTCGCGTGCCGAAGCCGACCAGTTTTTCGACGGTCGCCTTGAGCCGTACAGGGTCGGGCGCGTCCTGCGCTGCGGCAGGCGTGGCGAGAATCAGGGCGGCGAGGGGGAGGGCGGGGATATAGCGCATCCCGGCATGATGGCGGGGCGGGTCAGGCAGGGCAAGCGCCCAACTCTGCCGGGGTCAGCTCAACCGGTCGATCGCATCGCGGTCGAGCGATCCCGGGATGATCATCAGCGGAATCGGCAACGCGCCTGCATCGGTGCCGGCGAAATGGCTGACCAGCGGGCCGGGCGCGCCGGTCGCCGCGGCGCCCAGCACCAGTGCGGCGATATCGGGATTCTCGGCGATCATCTCACGGATGATCTTCGGGCCATCGCCTTGTTTCAGCGTGATCGAGGGGCGCAGGCCCGATTCTTCCATCAGCGTGCCGGCCGCGCCCGCGACCAGTGCCTCGGCATGAAGCCGCGCTTCTTCCTCGATCGTCGCCTGGACGCCGCCCCATTGCACGAAATCGACCGTCGGCAGCAGCGTCAGTATCTCCACCCCACCGCCGGTCTTGACCGCGCGGCGCGCCGCAAAGCGCAGCGCGATCACCGCTTCCGGACTGTCGTCGATCACCACCAGATAGACACGCATGCCTTTGCTCCCCTGATGCATATAGGTGACGCTACGGCGCGTCGGGCGCAAGTGGCGCGAGGGCGGACTGGTGCCTGTCCGGCACCCGGATCGGACGACCGGAGCGTTTTGCGCGCACGCCGGTCTTGACCGGAGCCATGCCGGGGGCGAAGGAAACGGGCCGCTACGGATTCGGTTAGAGGACGCTACCTGATGCCCATCGAGATCAAGATGCCTGCTTTGTCGCCAACGATGGAGGAGGGCACGCTCGCCAAATGGCTGATCAAGGAGGGGGATACGGTCAAATCTGGCGATCTGATGGCGGAGATCGAGACCGACAAGGCGACGATGGAGTTCGAAGCGGTCGATGAAGGCGTGGTCGGGAAAATCCTGATCGCCGAGGGAACCGACAATGTGAAGGTCGGCACGGTCATCGCGACGCTGATCGCCGAGGGCGAAGATGCCAGCGCTACCGCCGAGACGCCCGCGCCGAAGGCCGAGGCAAAGGCCGAACCCGCGGCGGCCGAACCTGAAGCGAAGGCTGAAGCGCCCGCACCGGCCACTGCTGCGCCGACACCGGCCCCAGCACCGACACCTGCACCTGCTGGAGGCGACCGTGTGAAGGCGAGCCCGCTCGCGCGGCGCATTGCAGCGGAAAAGGGCATCGAGCTCTCCGCACTCAGCGGTTCCGGTCCCAATGGTCGGATCGTCAAGGCCGACCTGGAGGGCGCCAAGGCCGGTGCCGCTCCTGTTGCCAAGGCTGATGCGCCCGCCGCTGCACCGACCGCGGCCGAAGCCGGGCCCGCTGCCACAACCAAGCCTGCCGTCATTCCGGACATCCCGCATGAAGCGGTCAAGCTGTCGAACGTACGCAAGACGATCGCGCGCCGCCTGACTGAATCGAAGCAGACCGTGCCGCATATCTATCTGACGGTCGATATCCGGCTCGACGCATTGCTCAAGCTGCGCGCCGATCTCAACGCCGCACTTGAGTCGCGCGGCGTGAAGCTCTCGGTCAATGATTTGCTGATCAAGGCGCTGGCCGTGTCACTGATCCGCGTGCCGAAGTGCAATGTGATGTTCACCGGCGACCAGCTGATCACCTTCCAGCGCGCCGACATCTCGGTCGCGGTCAGCGCGCCGTCGGGCCTGATCACGCCGATCATCACCCATGCCGATACCAAGGCGATCTCGGCCATCTCGACCGAGATGAAGGACCTGGCCGGCCGCGCGCGCGAACAGAAGCTCAAGCCCGAGGAATATCAGGGCGGTACCGCGAGCCTGAGCAATATGGGCATGTTCGGCATCAAGCAGTTCGAGGCGGTGATCAACCCGCCCCAGGGCATGATCATGGCGATCGGCGCGGGCGAGAAGCGGCCCTATATCATTGACGATGCGCTTGGCGTCGCGACGGTGATGTCGGCGACCGGCAGCTTCGACCACCGTGCGATCGATGGCGCGGACGGCGCCGAGCTGATGCAGGCGTTCAAGGCTTTGGTGGAGTCGCCCCTTGCCATGGTTGCTTAAAGGGATGGCGCGGACGCTCGTCGAGCTTCTGCATATCGTGGCCGGCGTCGTCGCGACTGCCCTGATCGCGTCGCTCGCGGTATGGGCGGTGCCGGTCGCCGGCCGGACCATCTGGTGGGTGGCCTATTTCTCGATGCTGGCCGTCGCCTTCATGGGCATTCGTCCCTTGCGGGCGGCATGGAAAGCCGATCGCGCGCGTCGCAACGGCACGACCACGGATGAGTGATGTCCTGCCTGCGGGCGCGCCGGCGATCCGGGCGACCGGCATGGCTGCGGACGCCAATCCGTACGGCAAGATCTTCGTCGGCTGGTTGATGGGCCAGATGGCGCTGGCGGCCGGGTCGGTCGCATCGCGGCATTGCCGAGGCCGGGCCCCGGTGGTCGCGGCGGACGGGTTCAGCTTCACCGCGCCGGTGTCGATCGGCGACGAGGTGTCGTTCTTCGCCGAGATCGTCGCGACCGGGCGGACATCAATGACCGTCGCGGTCGAGGTATGGCGGCGCGAACGGCATGGCGAGCGCAGTGCCCGGGCCGCCAAAGGAAGTTTTACACTGGTTTCGATGGGGGAGGACGATCGGCCTTCCCCGCTTGTGTCATAAGGAAATATGCGTGGCTGATACCTACGACCTGATCATTCTCGGTTCCGGCCCCGGCGGCTATGTCGCGGCGATCCGCGCGGCGCAGCTTGGCCTGAAGACCGCGATCGTCGAGCGCGAACGGCTCGGCGGTATCTGCCTCAACTGGGGCTGCATTCCGACCAAGGCACTGCTGCGGACCTCGGAAATCTATCATTACATGACTCATGCCGCCGATTACGGCCTGAGCGTCGAGAAGCCCGGTTTCGACCTGACCAAGATCGTCGAACGCAGCCGCAAGGTTGCCGGCCAGCTCAACATGGGCGTCAAAGGCCTGATGAAGAAGAACAAGGTGACCGTCGTCGAGGGCACCGGCACGCTCACCGGCAAAGGCAAGCTCTCGGTCAAGCAGGGCGACAAGGTCACTGAGCTGGAGGCGAAGAACATCATCGTCGCGACCGGCGCGCGGGCGCGCGACCTGCCGTTCGCCAAGGCGGATGGAAAGCGCATCTGGACTTATCGCCATGCAATGGTGCCGGAAGAGATGCCGACCAAGTTGCTGGTCATCGGATCGGGCGCGATCGGCGTCGAATTCGCCAGCTTCTACAATGATATGGGCGCCGATGTGACGATCGTGGAAATGCTCCCGCGGGTCGTGCCGGTCGAAGACGAAGAGGTGAGCGCCTTCATGGAAAAGGCGCTGACCAAGCAGGGCATCAAGATCCTGACCAGCGCGGGGATCGAGAAGCTCGAGACTGGCGCGAAGGGCGTCACCGCTTCGATCAAGGGTAAGGACGGCAAGGTCGAGACCGCCGAGTTCAGCCATGCGATCGTGGCGATCGGTATCGTGCCCAATACTGAGGAGATTGGGCTCGAGGCGCTCGGCGTCGAGACTGACCGCGGCCATATCAAGACCGATGGCTATGGCCGCACCAATGTCGAGGGGCTGTTCGCAATCGGCGACGTGACCGGTCCACCGTGGCTGGCGCACAAGGCAAGCCATGAGGGCGTGGTGTGCGTCGAGGCGATTGCCGGGCAGAAGCCGCATCCGTTCGAGACCTGGAACATCCCCGGCTGCACCTATTCGCGTCCACAGGTCGCCTCAGTCGGCTTTACCGAGGCCAAGGCCAAAGAAGCTGGGTATGAGGTGAAGGTCGGCAAATTCCCCTTCATCGGCAATGGCAAGGCGATCGCGCTGGGTGAGGCGGAAGGGTTTGTGAAGACGGTGTTCGATGCGAAGACCGGCGAACTGCTCGGCGCGCATATGGTCGGCGCGGAAGTGACCGAGCTGATCCAGGGCTATGTCATCGCACGCCAGCTCGAGACGACCGAGGCCGAGTTGATGGAGACGGTGTTCGCGCATCCGACCATTTCGGAAACGATGCACGAAAGCGTGCTCGGCGCTTATGGACGAACTCTCCACATTTGACTGCTACGCGGTGGCGGCACTGTAACGATCCATCACTCGACCTGGGGGCAGAACGACCATGCTGAAATATCTGGGCGCCGCAATGCTGGCGCTGACGTCCGTCTCTGCCGCCGCCGAGACGGTGGTCGTCACTGCCGACAAGATGGTCGATGTCATCACCGGCAAGGTGATCGAGAGCCCGGCGGTGGTGATCGAGAATGGGCGCATCACCAGCATCCTCGATTCGCGTACCGCCGACTGGAACGGCAAGGCGGTGAAGCATATCAATCTGGCCGGGAAGACGATCCTGCCCGGCCTGATCGACATGCACGTCCATCTGACTTCGGTCGCCGAGATCGGCGGCTACCGCGGCCTGCAATATACCGACAGCTTCTGGAGCGCAGTCGGCGTCGCCAATGCGAAGAAGACGCTGGCGGCAGGCTTTACCTCGGTACGCAATGTCGGCTCGGCCGGTTTCCAGGATGTCGGCCTTCGCGAAGCGATCGATGGCGGCTGGGTGCAAGGCCCGCGCATCACCACCGCGGCTTACGCGATCGGCGCGACCGGCGGGCATTGCGACGACAATAGCCTACCCCCTTCGCTCGACCGGCAGCAGCCCTCGGTGATCAACACGCCGGAGGAAGCGCGCGCGAAGGTGCGCTGGCTGCACAAATATGGTGCGCAGGTGATCAAGATCTGCGCCACCGGCGGTGTCTTCTCGCTCGGCGACAGCGTTGGCGGACAGCAGCTGACCGTCGAAGAGATGAAGGCGATCGCCGACGAGGCACATATGCTGCACCTGAAGGTCGCGGCGCATGCGCATGGCGACGAAGGGATTCGCGCGGCAATTCTCGCCGGGATCGACACGATCGAGCATTGCAGTTTAGCGTCGGACGAGACGATCAAGCTCGCCGTGCAGCATCGCACCTGGTTCGACATGGATATCTATAACGACGATTATATCCTCGCGACCGGCACCAGCAACGGTACCGAGCAGGAAAGTCTGGACAAGGAAAAGGCGATCGGTCTGAAGCAGCGCCAGACCTTTCAGCGCGCGGTAAAGGCCGGAGTGCCGATGCTGTTCGGCACCGATGCCGGGGTCTATCCGCATGGCGACAACGCCCGGCAGTTCGCCAAGATGGTCGAATGGGGCATGACCCCGATCCAGGCGATCCGCGCCGCCACCTCCGATGCGGCGGTGGCCTTGGGCAAGACCGCCGATGTCGGCGCGATCGCGGTCGGGCGTTACGGCGATATCGTCGCGGTCGATGGCGATCCGCTGACCGATGTGCGCGTGCTCGAAAAGGTCAGCGCGGTGATCAAGGGCGGCGAACTGGTCAAGTGACGCGGGCCGTCGCGGCGTATTCCGCGACGATCGGCTGATACTGTTCCATGGCCGGGACGGTTGCGAAGCTATGCCTGGCCGGGGTCTTCGCCCAGGGAAGTGCTTCGTCGGTATAGGTTTCGACAAAGGGCACGAACCAGCTCGGGTCGTCGAGCATGGTCGCGCGGACATTGACGAAGCCCATATCGGGCTCGATCCGGGTAAAGACCCAGCTCTTGCACCAGTCGCAATGATGGTGCTTCGCCTGATCGCCGTGCAGGCCGCCAATCGCTGCGTCGCCCTGGGTTACGGCAAAGCCGTCGCTCGGGACGCAGACCGTGGTGGAAAAGGCGCTGGCGCTCATCTTCTGGCAGCCGGTGCAATGACATACGCCAGTGAACAAGGGCGAGCGCGTGATGCTGAAGCGCAGCCGGCCGCAGCGGCAACCTCCGTCCATCGGCAGGGTCGGGTCGGTCATCGCGGCGGTTCCTTTCGCACTGGACAGAGTGGCAGTTGGGCAAGACATTAACGCTGCAACGGGGAGAGGGTGGCATGACGACAATCGCAATTCTATGGCCGGTCTTTGCCCTGGTCGCGCTGGTGACGATCGTGTGGTTCACCATGTTCGTACAGCGGCTCGGCCATATGAAGCGCAACCCGCCGACCGCACGTGACTTTGCCGATGGCGAATCCGCGCTACGTTATTTCCGCCCGGTCGAAATGCCCGCGAACAACTTCGCCAATCTGTTCGAAATGCCGGTGCTGTTCTTTGGGCTGATTCCGCTATTGATGATCACGCATCACGCGAACCATATCCAGGTCATTCTTGCCTGGGCCTATGTCATCCTCCGTGCGGTGCACAGCTTCATTCATATTGGACCCAAAAAGGTCCAGCTGCGCTTTATGGCCTATCTCCTGTCCTGCGCGGTGTTGATGGCGATGTCGATCGGCTTCTTCATCGACATGCTTGGTGCCGCGAGGATCCTGTCCGACATCGGCTGACGCGATCGCGGATGACGGCGCTGTCAGTATGCGGTATGCAGGCTGGGGGTGGGGGATGAATGATGCGGAAACTGAAGCTGTTATCGGCTTTTGCCGCGGCAATGGCGCTGATCGGAGCAGCCGATGCGCCGCCGGTGGCGCGCGACCTGGGTGCCAATCTCGAACGCTTCGATTATCCTTGGCCGGTCCAGACCATGACGGTCGACATCGTCGGACAGCCGGCCAGAATGGCGTTCATGGATGTGGCGGCCGACCGGCCCAATGGCCGCGCGGTCGTGCTGCTCCATGGCAAGAATTTTTGCGGAGCGACCTGGGAAAGCAGCGTGCGGGCGCTGACCCGTGCCGGCTACCGCGTGCTGATCCCCGATCAGATCGGCTTCTGCAAATCCTCCAAGCCGCGCGCTGCCCAATATAGTTTCGCGATGATGGCGACCCTGACGCGCAAGCTGATGGACTCGCGCGGCATCCCCAGGGCGTCGATCGTCGGCCATTCGATGGGCGGGATGCTCGCGATGCGCTTCGCGATCATGTATCCCGGCAGTGTCGACCGGCTGGTGCTGGTTAACCCGCTCGGCTTGAAGGACAGCAGCCAGGAGGGGCTCGGCTATGCCGATGTCGACGCCTTATGGGCCAGTGAGAGAAAGGCCGATTTCGCGTCGATCAAAGCCTATCAACTAACCAATTATTATCATGGCAGCTGGAAGCCATCTTATGACCGCTGGGTGTGGATGCTGGCGGGCATGTACCAAGGCGCTGGGCGGGATACGATGGCCCTGGTACAGGCCAAGGCGAGCGAGATGATCTATACCCAGCCGGTCGCGCATGAACTGGAACGCATTACTTCACCCACGACGCTGATCGTCGGCACGCTCGACAAGACGGCGTTCGGGCGACAGCGCGTGCCGACATCGCTGCAGCAGTTCATGGAGGCGATTCCTCACGCCGCACCGGCCGCGGCGCGGCGGATGGGGAGTGCCATATTGATCCGTCTGGATGGCCTCGGTCATTCGCCCCAGATCGAAGCGCCGGAGCGCTTCGAACCGGTGCTGCTGAATGCGGTCAGGCCGCTGCCGCGTCGCTAGATTCGACAAAGAGCGTTTCGTCGCTGGGCGCACTGATCAGCATCGTCGTGGCCGGCGCGGCGCGCTCGAGCGTGCGTACGGCATCGATCGCGACATGTTTCAGCCGGCCATCGATCGAGGCGCCATTCTCTATCGAGATGGTTTCATATTCGACGTCGCCGGTGATGCGCGCGGCACGCTCGATGGTCAGCTGACGCACCGACACCGCGCCATCGATCGCACCGGCGAGCCGCGCGGTTTCGGCTTTGACGAGGCCGACGATGCGGCTTTCAGTGCCCTGGACGAGGCTACCGCAATCGACATCGCCCTCGACCCGGCCGTCGATGTGGAGGTCGGCTGTGGCAACAATATTGCCGGTAACGATCACGTCGGGGCCGAGTACCGAGAACATGCCACGCTTGGCCCCCGGCACATGCGGCTGCGACCCCGGCGAATTGGCCGCGGCACCGGTGTCACGCCCACGATTATTGCTGTTGAACATCGAATCGAATCCCCGCTCTCGAATCCACGAATCACGTCATTGCCTATCATAGGTTACCGCCGTGTTCGCAGCGCAGATCGTCAAACCGTGCGCGCTATCAGAGGACTGTCGTTCGCGGCGGGTTTGAGCAGCGGGCGGGCGAGCTGAACGGCCGCCGCGAACATCGCGATCGCCGCCAATATGGGCAGCGCATCGACGCCGCCGACATGGCCGAGCATGGCGAGTGTCGATACCCCAGGGTCGTCGCGACATGTCGCAAATATATTGAAGGAGACGGGGCGAAATCGACCGTCGGTCAATATAAAATACATGTCGCACAGGCTCAGTTAGGGCGTGTTAAGCGATCCCACAAATATCGGGTGGACGGATGTTTTTGCGCTTCGCTTCGGCTCGTCCACGGGTTAGGCTCGGTTCATCCTGAAAAAGGGGGCGATCACCGGCTATGTCGGGACACACAGGGAAGGGGCGCCGTGGCAGAATCAAAGAAGATGGCCCCAAGGCTAGGGGTCTTTCAAAAACTCGCTTGCAAGCTGGGGCACCATCATCGCGACGGAAGTAATGTCCGCCGGGTGCAGAAGATGTGGCGCAGCGTGTGCATCGGTTGCGGAGCGAGCATGGTCAAGACGGACGATGGCTGGGTCCGGCGGATTGACTTGCCGGGTGCCGACATCTCGACCAAGGCGGGCGAACACGGGCTCTGATCGCCGAACCGGCGCGGCTGTCATACCTTATTTGGCCGCTCTGGTTGCGCGGTGCCTCGCACTGTGTTGATGTGCAGACAGATTAGACCGGAGGTGATGGATGGCGACAGCTCCCGTGGTTGATCGGCCGACGATACCGTCGCCGCCAGGGCTGCCGGTCGTTGGACACCTTCATCAGATCGCCCGGTCGGGACTCATCGGATATTTGCTGCGCGTCAGCCGTGAATTTCCGGGCGGCATCTTCAAGCTGAAATTCGGCAGCCGCGTCGGCCTGTTTGTCACCAGCCCTGATCTGGTTGCCGAATTGTGCGACGAAACGCGTTTCCGCAAGATGCCGGGGCCGGGCTTGCGCGTGGTGCGCAAATTCGCCGGCGACGGGTTGTTCACCGCGTTCAGCGAAGAGCCCAATTGGGGCAAGGCGCACCGCATCCTGCTGCCGGCGTTCAGCCAGCGTGCGATGCGCGGTTATTACGACATGATGCTCGAGGTCGCTGACCAGATGGTCGCGAAATGGAGCCGGCTGTCGGGCACCGACGTACTGGTCGCCGATGACATGACGCGCTTCACGCTCGATTCGATAGCGATCGCCGGGTTCGGGCACCGCTTCGACAGTTTCGAGAAGGAGGAGCTCGACAGTTTCCTCGAAGCACTGGCGCGGGTGCTGGGCGAATCGCTCAACATGATCACGCGGATGCCGATTCAGCAGCGCTTCGCGAAAAAGGCCGAGCGCCAGTATGAGGCCGACATCGCCGAGATGAACGCGCTCGTTGACGGCATCATTGCCGAGCGGCGCAGGAATCCGAACGACGGCAAGGATTTGCTCAACCTGATGGTCAGCGCGATCGACCCGGAAACGGGCGAGGGGCTGGACGATATCAATATCCGCTATCAGGTGCTGACCTTCCTGATCGCCGGGCATGAGACGACATCGGGCCTGCTGACCTTTTCGCAGCATTTGCTGCTGCGTCATCCGCATGTGCTGGCCCAGGCCTATGCCGAAATCGACCGGGTGCTGCCGGGTGAAAAGCGGCCGGATTATAGCGACATCGCCAAGCTGGAAGTGATCGAGCGCATCCTGAAGGAAGCGATGCGGCTGTGGCCGACCGCGCCGGCCTTCACCCTGGCGGCCTATGAAGATGAAGTGATCGGCGGGCATTACACCGTGCGCAAGGATCGCCCGATCAACGTCTTCTCGCCCGGCCTGCACCGGGATCCCAGCGTATGGGAGGAGCCGGACGAGTTCGACATCGACCGCTGGCTGCCCGAGGCGGAGGCCGCGCGGCATCCGCATGCCTATAAGCCATTCGGCAATGGCGAGCGCGCGTGCATCGGCCGGCAATTCGCGATGGTCGAGGCGAAGATGGCGCTGGCCATGATCCTGCAGAAATTCGCCATCAGCGATCCGCACAATTATCGCCTGCGCATCAAGGAAACGCTGTCGATCAAACCGGACGAATTCTACATGCGGGTGCGGTTGCGCCAGCCGCATGAGCGGATCGCGGTGGCGCCTGCGCTGGAAGCAGCAGACGAGGAAGCGCCTGTCGCTGTGGTCTCAGGCAGCGGCCAGCGTTTTGCGGTGATCTATGGATCGAGCCTGGGCACCGCGCGCGACATTGCCGAGGAGATCGCCGCGCGCGCCAATCTCGACGGGTTCGAAACCATCGTGCGGTCGATGGACGAGAGTTTCAAGGGTGGATCAGAACCTGAGGACAAGGTGATCGTGGTGGTTACCGCGACCTATAATGGCCGTGCGCCCGATAGCGCGGTCGAAGTCGAGCGAGCGCTCGATGCCGGAGCGTTCGACGGCGCCGACTGGTCGGGCGCGCGCTTTGCGGTGCTCGGTATCGGCAATTCGCAATGGCCCAATTATCAGAATTTCCCCAAGCGCGTGGACGCCGCGATCGAAGCCGCTGGCGCGACGCGGCTGCTGCCGCGGGCGGAAGCCGACGGGCAGGGCGATTTCGACGGTGCGGTCGCCGGCTTTGTGCGCGACCTGTGGAAGGCGCTGGGCAGCGAGGCGGAGCCGAGCGAGTCGACTTCGACTCTGTCGCTGCAGGTGGTCGATGCGTCCGACGTACGGGCTCAGGCTTTGCCCGAACATGCCCAGCGGCTTGAGATCGTCGGCAATGAGGAGATGATCAGGCCGGCCGACGGATTATGGGATTTCACCAAGGAGCCGCCCCGGCCATCGACCCGCTTCATCCGCATCCGCCTGCCCGAGGGGCAGCATTATCACAGCGGTGATCATGTTGCGGTCTATGCGCGCAACCGCCCTGACCTGGTGACGCGGGCGATCGAGCGTCTTGGCCTGGCTGGAGCCGCGCAACTGCGTGTCGATGGGCAGGGCGGGCGGTTCAGGCATCTGCCGCTCGGCCAGACCGTGACGGTGCGGCAACTGCTGACCGATTTCGTCGAATTGTCCGATCCGCTGCCCAAGCGCGCGCTTGGCGTGATCGCCGCGCAGACGCGTTGCCCCAACACCAAGCGGGAACTGGCGCGGATCGAGGACAATTACGAGACGGAGATTGTGGACAAAAGGCTGACCCTGCTTGATCTGCTCGATCATCATCCGGCAGCTGAGCTGTCGCTCGACAGCCTGGTCGAATTATCAGCGGCGATCGCGCCGCGTTTCTATTCGATCGCGTCGAGCCCGTTGGTCGACCCCAACATCGCGGACCTGATCGTCGGCACGATGGCGGCGCCGGCCTGGTCCGGGCTTGGCGAGCACCGCGGCTTTGCCAGCGGCTATATGCAGGGCGTCGCGGCGGGCGATCATGTGTTTGGTTATGTCCGGCGGCCCAATCCGCCGTTCGCGCCCACAGCCGATCCGAGCGTGCCGATGATCCTGATCGGTCCCGGCACTGGTTTCGCGCCGCTACGTGGCTTCATCCAGGAACGCAGCAGCCAAAAAGCGGCCGGTGAGGATGTCGCACAAAGCTTGTTGTTCTTTGGTTGCCGCCATCCTGATCATGACTGGTTCTGCCGCGATGAGATCGAGGCCTGGGCGAAGGAGGGGGTGATCGATCCCTATCTCGCTTTCTCCGCAGTCGAGAGCCATCCGTGGAAGTTCGTGCAGGACGCGCTATGGGCGGAGCAGGAACGCGTCTGGGCGGCAATCCAGGCCGGCGCGCATATCTATCTGTGCGGCGACGGGCGCTTCATGGCGCCGGCGGTGCGCGACACGCTGATCCGCATCCAGATGCAGCAGATTGGCGACGAACATGCTCAAGGGTCGGAATGGCTTGAAACGTTGATCGAGGATAGGCGTTTCCACCAGGACGTGTTCGGGTTCGGCAAATGATGTCGAGCGGAGGATTGCGTTGATATCATAATCGCACCGCAAAGCGGGCGGAACGGGGAGAGAGTGATGCTGCAACTGTCGGGCCAGGATGCCTCGTTCGTCTATCTGGAGACACCGCATACGCCGATGCATATCGGGTCGGTTGGCATCTATGACCCGTCAACTGCGCCGGGCGGGTTCGTTCGCTTCAAGGATGTGCTGAGCTTCATCGAGAGCCGGCTGGGCGGTGCGCGCAGTTTCCGCCAGCGGCTGGTGCGGGTACCGTTCGATCTCGATCATCCCTATTGGATCGAGGATCCCGAGTTCGACATTGAATTCCATGTTCGTCACATCGCCTTGCCCAAGCCCGGTGACTGGCGGCAATTATGCATCCAGGTCGCGCGGCTCCATTCGCGCCCAATGGACCTGAGCAAGCCGTTATGGGAGTTCACCGTCGTTGAAGGCCTCGACAATGTCGAAGGCCTGCCGCCGGGCTGTTTCGCCTTGGTGTCTAAAGTGCATCACGCGGCGATCGACGGCATGTCCGGGGTCGAGATGTCGGCCGCGGTGCATGATCTCGATGCGAGCATGAAGCCGCCGGAAAAGACCGACGACTGGCAACCCGAGAATATGCCCAATGTCGCCGACCTCCTGACGCGCAGCTATTTCAACTCGCTGCGCCAGCCGATGCGGGTGATGGAGACGATCGGTCGGTCGCTGCCCGGCATGGCCAAGCTCGCTGCGACGGTGAGCAAGGGTGATGTCAGCATCGCCAATACCAAGATGGCGCCGAAGACCCGCTTCAACGGCAAGGTGTCTGCACACCGGGTGTGGGATGCCGTGCCGTTCAAGCTCGCGGATATCCGCGCGATGAAGGAGGCGGTGGCCGATGCGACGGTCAACGACGTGATCCTGGCGATCGTCGGCGGGGGCCTCAGGCAATATCTCGACGACAAGGGCGAACTGCCCAAGGAATCGCTGACTGCGATGGCGCCGATCTCGGTGCGTGGCGAGGGCGAGAAGGCCGCGCTGGGCAATCTCGTCTCGGCGATGGTGATCCCGCTCGGCACGCATATCGCCGACCCGATGGAGCGGCTGCAATATGTCCATGACCAGGCGGTCAACTCGAAGGCGATGACCAATGCGGTCGGCGCGCGCACGCTGGCCGATTACAGCCAGTTGATCCCGTCCGGCCTCGCGGGACTGGCAGCGCGGCTCTACACCCGCGTGGGGGCGGCCAATACCCATGCGCCGGTGTTCAACACGGTGGTGACCAATGTGCCGGGCAGCCGCGTGCCGATGTACTTCTGCGGTGCGCGCATGGTCGCGATGTACGGCACTGCGCCGGTGTTCGATTCGATGGGGTTGATCAATCCGGTCTATTCTTATGGCGACACCATCGCGGTGTCGTTCACCTGCGACCGCGACATGATGCCCGATCCGCAGAATTATGCGGCGGCGCTGCGATCGTCGTTCGAGACGCTGAAGGCGGCGACCGTTGGAACGCCGTGGCAAAGCCCAAACCGGCGGCGGCCAAGCCCAAAGCCGCCGCCAAACCCAAGGTTGCACCGACAAAACCCGCTACCCCCAGGAAAACCGCGGCGAAACAGACCGCACCAAGCCGGAAACCGGCAGTCCGCAAGCAAGGAGCAAAATGATGGCCGAGAAGAAAAGCACCGCCGATAAGGTCAAGGATACGATCAACGAGCGCGTCGTCGATCCGGCGAAAAAGGCTGGCGAGGCGATGCAATCGTCGGGCAAAAAGCTCGCCGAGGGAAGTTCAGCGGTCGGCCTGAAGATGCTCGACCAGGCCGAGGCGAATACGCGCGAGGCATTCGCGGCGATGCGCGCGGCAGCGGGCGCCAAGGACCTGTCCGAGGTGATGAAGATCCAGGGCGATTTCCTGCGCGACCAGGGCAGCCGCAGCATGGCGCAGGCCCGCGAAATCGGCGACTTGATCATGCAATTCGGCAAGGACGCGGTCGCGCCGCTGCGCGGCAAGGATTGAACCACCCTCTTTGGAGCGGATCGGCCAGCCCCGCATCGTCGCGTGGCTGGCCGTCTGATTTCAGTGACGAGCCGATAATATTGCAACGATGATGACCTCGCTCAATCATGACGTTCTCATGAAGAAATTGTGAAAAAAAGTTCATTTGAATTAATAGCTTAGCAAGAGCACCTCCTTCGCGTCGGTTAAAACCGGCTGATCGAGGAGATGGAAGATGTCATGGTCGACCGCCACCGCAGCATCGATTGCGGGAAGTCTATTGATTCTGGCAAGTCCTGCTTCGGCTCGGACTTATGACTGCTCAAAAGCCGGTAATGCCAACAAGGCTGCTTGCAAGGGAACGACGCCAGCGGCAGCGGCGAAGCCTGTAGCCGCCGCAAAACCGAAAGCGACTCCGGTCAAGACTGCGGCGCCGGCGGCCACGGCAGCGCGCAACTATGACTGTTCCAAACCCGGCAATGCCAACAAGAGCGTCTGCAAGAGCGCCGCAGCATCCGTGTCGCGTCCCGCACCAGTCGCTGCCGCCGCGCCGGCCAGAGCGCCGCAGCCGCGTCCCGCGGTTCAGCGCGCGGCACCGGCACAGCCATCGGCTCGCACCGTCGCTTGGACCACCAAGACGGGCAAAGTGGTGCATTATGACTGTTCAAAGGCCGGGAATCTGAACAAGCAAGCCTGCAAATAACAGCGGCCGATTCCGATGTGACCGCCTGACGGGGCGGGCAGGTCGCTTCCCGTCAGTTGGTGCTACTGGCTGGCGGCTATGCGTGTCCTGCGAATGGGTAGACCAGCGCCTTCAACCCGCTCCGCTCGAACGGGTGCCAGTCGCCATCAGCCTGTGCCAGCCGGTCGGCGATTGCGTAGAGTACCGCCGGATTGACGCCCAGGCCGCAATGGCTGCCATGGACTTGGATATTGTCGGTCTGCGCATCGCGCGGTTCGATGCAGTTCTGCCACGCGACGATGCCGTCCTCACGCGTGAAGATCGAGGTCGACGGGACTGGCGGCGGCGCTTCGCTTTCGCGCATTTGCGAGCGCGCATCGTCGCTGTCGATATGATGCCCGGTCAATATCTGATAGGCGCGCCAGGCATTGGTCGCGCGGGGTGATCCGGTGAAAGGCGAGCCTAGCGTAATGACCTGCCGTACCGTATCGGGGGCGCGGCGGGAAAGCTGGCGCGCCATGACGCCGCCCAGGCTCCAGCCGACAATGCTGACTTTCTTGCCGGTCAGTTCATGGATGGCCTTGAGCCGGGCGAGCAGCTTTTCCCCCTCGCGTCCGATCGCCTTGGGGCCGAGGTTGCGGCCGAGTTCCCAGGCATGAGCTTCATAGCCGAGGCCAGTCAGGAATTTGCGCAGCACAGTGGTCGACACATCGGAGGTGACGAAGCCCGGCAGCACCAGCACCGGGTGACCATCGCCACGCGGCGCAGTAGCGAGGATTGGTGCGGCAAAGCCAAGCGACCCGAACTCGGCCAGCGCGCGCGGCAATTCCGTCAGCGCGAGCAGCGCGGAGGGCGCGCGGATCGCTTCCGGATTATGTGCCTGACTTGCCATCAAATTTCCTTTCCTTCACTCCGGTCTAAATGCGCCGGATGTGCTTATTGTTCATTCGTCGAGGCCAAAGGCTCGGTGTTGTGCGGCGATACGAGCGATGTCGTGGCTGAGAATGGCGAGGTCATGCGGCTTGCCGGCGCGGTCGCGGACATGGTCGCGCAGCAACGCTTCGGCGCGAAAGCCGAGGCTTTCGAACAGCATGACCGACCCGATCTGGTCGGGAGTCATTTGCGCAGTCAGTTTCTCCAGGCCGCGTTCCATTGCCACGGTGTAGATCGCCTCGAGCAGGTCGCGGCCAAGGCCAGCGCCGCGCTTGCCCGGTGACACCAGCAAGCGGATTTCGCCGACATGCGCGCTCCAGCCGAGCGGATCGCGCACCAGCGCGGCAGTGCCGACGAACTTGCCATTATCCTCAGCGACCAGGCTGTCGATCCAGCCTTCCTCGATCGCGGCAATCCATGCCTCGACGACACGGGGATGCTTGAGGTCGCGGCCGAGGAACAGCAAATCATGTTCAGGCAAGGTTTCGGCAAACGCGAGCATGGCGTCGCGATCGGCCGCCGCAAACCGGCGGATATGATGGCTCATGTCGATCGCTCCCCCAGCCAGTCGATCAGTTTTGGCCATAGCCGCTTGATCGCATTGCCCCCGGCGACGAGGCTGACATGCCCACCCTTCATTGTCACCTGTTCCTTGTCGGTCGAGCCGACCTTTTCGATCAGCGGCGCGGATGCCGCGGAGGGGACGATATGATCATGCTCCGCCGTCACATGGAGGAACGGCGCGGTGATCACCGACAGGTCGATCGGCCGGCCAGCGACCTCCATCGTGTCGTTGTGCAGCCGGTTGTCCCACATCAGCTTCTTGGTCGTCTCGCGGAAATATTCGCCCGCTAACGGCAAGGTGTCGCTCGCCCAGCGGTCGAACATGCGGAAGGATTTGACGAATTCGTCATTCCACAAATTATCGAGCAGCCGGATATTGCCGGCGATGCGCGCGCCGGGGCGCAGCATGTCGAACGCAGTGTAGAGATAATCGGCCGGGCAATTGCCGAACGTGTCGACCAGCTTGTCGACGTCGAAGAAGCGTTTGTCGGCCCAGGCCTGGAACATCTCCATCTTGGAGAAATCCACCGGCGTGGTGAAGCACACCAGATTCTTCATCGGCGCCGGAGTCTTGGTAGAAATTGGGGGATTAAGCGCTGCCCAAAGGACCGAGAGCACGCCGCCGAAGCAATAGCCGACCAGGCTGAACTCCTCCTCGCCGGTTTCTTCCTGCACCCGGGCGATCGCGGTGGGGATGAAGTCGAGCACATAATCGGCCAGCGTCAGGCTCTTCTCGTCACGGCGCGGCGGAGTCCAGTCGAGCATGAACACGTCGTAACCGGCCTTCAGCAGATATTCGACCAGGCTCTGCCCCGGCACCATGTCGAAGATATAGCCGCGATTAGTGGTCGCCATGACCAGCAGCAAAGGCACGCGGTAGACCTCGTCCGACATCGGGCGATAGTGATAGAGGTTCATCGTGCCGCGTTGAATCAGCAGATCCTTTGGGCTCGCGCCGACCGTCGGGCCGGACGAAGCGAAATATTCCAGCCCCTTGAAATTGCGCTGCAAGGCGCGGTCGAACGCAGTGCGGGCCTGGTCAAACAGGTCGGGGGCGCTCGCGTCCATGCTCAGACCCTGTCGCTCAAGCTTTGGCCGGCGGTTTGCGCGTGCGCTTCGGCTTCGGGCGCTCCGGCGGCTTGATCCCGGCCTGCGCCATCAGCAGGGCCTCGATCCGTCCGACCGTCTCCTCGACCCCGCGCAGGCGGGCGGAGAGGTCCTCGACTTCACTGCGGCTCGGCATGTTGGCGGCGGCGAGCGCCTTGTCCATCATCTGGTGCGCGGCGGCCTGGGCTTTCATCTGCGCGGTGCTGGCGCCCTGCACGACGCGGGCGAACTCGCCCGACTTCATCATTTCGCCGCCAAGCTGATTGGTCATCTGTTCCCATTGGCCGAGCATTTCGCGCATGAAGGCGGAGGGGTCGGGCGTGGGAGGCAGTGCCATGGCCGTATCCTTCACCCGGCGCGCTCCGCCGTCAAGCGAGTGTGCTGCATCTGCGCGATGCAGCATCGCCGCAGCATCAGTTCGATGGCGGTGTGCCGGCTGGTGCGCCGGCGGGCACGGGGCCGCGTGCCGTAGCGTCGAGCTGCGCATCGCCGCCAAGCGTGCGGTACAGATCGACCAGATTGGTCGCCCCGGTCAATTGCGTCGCGACCAGCGAACGCTGCGCGGTATAAAGCGAACGCTGTGCATCCAGACTTTGCAGAAAGGTGTCGATTCCGCCGCGATAGCGCGCGTCGGACAGACGGTAATTGTCCGAAGCGGCGGCGGCGAGCGATTGCGCCGCGCGGGTCTGCGCGGCAATCGTGCCGCGGCGGGCAAGCGCGTCGGACACTTCGCGAAAGGCAGTCTGGATCGATTTTTCGTAGGTGGCGAGCGCCGCGTCGCGCTGCGCCTTCGATTGCTCCAAGCCCGCCCGGCCGGCGCCGGCGCTGAAAATCGGGTAGCTCGCGCCTGGCGCGACCGAGTAATTGAAAGCGCCACCGGTGAACAGTCCGCTCAGCGCGTTACTGGCAAAGCCGAGCACGGCGGTCAGGCTGATACGCGGGAACAGCGCCGCGCGCGCCGCGCCGATCTCGGCATTGCTGGCGCGCAAGCCATATTCGGCCTGCAGCACATCGGGACGGCGCAGCAGGATCCCGGAATCGAGCCCTGCCGGCAGTTCGGCGACCGTCTTCGCGGCCTCGTCGATCGTGCCGGGAAGCAGAGCGGTGTCGACCGGCGCGCCGACCAGCAGTTGCAGCAGATTGACGTCCTGTGCGAGCGCGGTGGTCTGCACCGCCAGATCGGATTGCGCCTGGGCAAGGACAAGCTGTGACTGGCTGAGATCGGTGCGCGGCGCGACGCCGCCGTCGAGCCGCGCCTTGGTCAGCTTGACGCTGCGTTCGGCGCTGGCCGCGGTGTCCTGCGCGATCTTGAGCAGGCTCTGATCGGCGGCATAGTTGAGCCAGGCATTGGCGATGTCGCCGACCAGGGTCAGCCGCGTCGCACGGGCAGCGGCCTCGGTCGCGAAATAGCGGTTCTGCGCCGCGTCGGTGAGCGAGCGGACTCGGCCGAACAGGTCGATCTCGAACGCGGTGATACCAAGGTCGGTGCTGTAAGTGGTGCGCGCGCCGCCACTCGCGGCGCTCCCGCCGGTGGTGGTGGTGCGGCCGGTGCCGCTGTCGGCGCGGGTGACGCCGGCCGAGGCATCGACTTGCGGCAGCAGGTCGGCGCGCTGGATGCGGTATTGCGCGCGCGCCGCGACGATATTGGCGGCGGCGACGCGCAGGTCGCGGTTATTGACCAGCGCCTGTTCGACGATCCGCCGCAGCCGGTCGTCGCGGAAGATGTCGCGATAGGAAATGCTCGGCAGCGCCGCTTCGCTTTGCTTCAGATACGCGTCACCGACTGGCCAGGATGCCGGCACCGGAGCCTCGGGGCGGGCATATTTGGGCGCCATGCTGGTGCAGGCGCTGAGCGACGCACTGGCCAGGAGCAGGGCGAGCATGGACCTCATGCACTTGGCTCCGGCCTAGGATCATTATGGGGCTCGTCATGCGGCGCTTCGTGATGCAGCTTCTTGAGCACGTCACGGGTGCCGCGGCGGACCAGCACGAAGAACAGCGGAATGTAGAAGATCGCCAGGATCGTGGCGGTCAGCATGCCGCCGATCACTGCCGTGCCGATCGCGACGCGGCTGTTCGCGCCGGCGCCGGTTGAAATCGCCAGCGGCAGCACGCCGAAGATGAAGGCAAGGCTGGTCATCAGGATCGGCCGCAGACGCAGGCGTGCGGCCTCGATCGCGGCGTCGATGATGCGCTTGCCCTTCTTCTCCGCCTGTTCGGCGAACTCGACGATCAGGATCGCGTTCTTCGCGGCGAGGCCCATCGTCGTCAGCAGGCCGATCTGCAGAAAGACGTCATTCTCCAGCCCGCGCAGCGTGACCGCGAACACCGCACCGACCAGGCCGAGCGGAATGACCAGCAATACCGCGACCGGGATCGACCAGCTTTCATACAAAGCGGCCAGGCACAGGAACACGACGAGCAGCGAAATGGCATAGAGGAACGGCGCCTGGCCCGATGACAAGCGTTCCTGGAACGACAGGCCCGACCAGGCGACCGAAGTGCCCGGATATTGCGCCGCCAGCTGTTCCATCCTGTTCATCGCCTCGCCCGAGCTCTTGCCCGGTGCGGCCTGGCCCTGAATTTCGAACGCGGGCAGGCCCTGGAAGCGCAGCAGCGATGACGGCGCAGTCGACCAGGAGATGGTCGAAAAGGCCGAGAAGGGCGCCATCTGGCCATCGGCGGCGCGGACATACCATTGCGCGATATCATCCGGGCTATGGCGATAGGGCGCGTCGCCCTGGACATAGACGCGCTTCACGCGGCCGCGATCGTTGAAGTCGTTGACGTAGCGGCCACCCCACGCAGTCGCGAGCGTTGCATTGACGTCGGCCTGGCTCAGCCCGAGCGCGCTCAGCTTTTGCTGGTCGATCTCGATCTTGAGTGTCGGCTGGTCCTCGAGATCGGTCGGACGGACCGCGGCGAGGTCCGGGTCGGCGCGCGCGGCGGCGAGCAGCCTGTCGCGTGCCGCCTTGAAATCGGCGCGGGTCATGCTGCCGGTGTTCTGCAATTCCAGGGTGAAGCCGGCCGACTGGCCAAGCCCGCGCACCGCCGCCGGCACCGTCACGAAGATGTCCGCGTCACGCAGGCCACTGAGTGCCTTTGACGCACGCTGGGTGACTGCCTGGGCGCTGTTCTTGCTGCCCGGGCGATCGGCCCAGTCGGTCAGCGCGAGAAAACCGCGCCCGGTATTCTGCCCGCTCGCGCCGCCGCCGCCGCCGCCGGCATTGGTGAACAGCACGCTGACATTGGCCTTTTCCTGAGTGAGGAAATATTGCTCGACCTGCTTCTGCACCGCGACCGTGCGGCCCTGCGTCGCGCCGGGCGGCAGGTTGAACTGGACCTGCGCGGCACCCTGATCCTCGTTGGGCAGGAAGCCGGTCGGCAGGCGCACGAACAACAATGCGAGCAGCGTTACCACGCCGGCATAAGCGAGCAGGACGATCAGCTTGTGATCGACCACCTTCGCCACGCTGTTGGTGTAGCGTTCGGTCATCTTCTCGAAGTTGCGATTGAACCAGTCGCGCGCGTCCTGCGTCTTGCGCGCGAACCAGCTGTCGCCCTGCTTCTCCTCGCTGCGCCGCTTGAGCAGCGTGGCGGTCAGGGCAGGGGTCAGGACGAGTGCAACGACCACCGACAGGATCATCGCCGACACGATGGTGACCGAGAACTGGCGATAGATCACACCGGTCGACCCGCCGAAGAACGCCATCGGCAGGAACACCGCCGACAGCACCAGCGCGATCGCGATCAAGGCGACGGTGATCTCGTTCATCGATTCGATCGTCGCGTCGCGCGGCGACATGTCGGGATTCTCATCCATCAGCCGCTCGACATTCTCGACCACGACGATCGCGTCGTCGACCAGCAGGCCGATCGCCAGCACCAGGCCGAACAGAGTCAGTGTGTTGATCGAAAAGCCCGCGAGCGAGAAAACGGCGAAGGTGCCGAGCAGCACGACCGGCACCGCGATCGTCGGGATCAGCGTCGCGCGCCAGTTCTGCAGGAACACGAACATGACGATGACGACGAGGATGATCGCCTCGACCAAAGTCTTGACCACTTCCTCGACCGACAATTTGATGAACGCGGTCGAATCCTGGGGGAAGGCATAGGCGAAGCCGTCGGGCATCGACTTGGCGGCATTCTCGATATCGGCCTTGACCAGTTCCGCGGTCGACAGCGCGTCGGCGCCCGGCGCAAGCGATACGGCGATGCCGGCGCCGGGATGGCCGTTGACCCGGCTGACGGTCTGATAGCTTTCCGCGCCCAGTTCGACCCGCGCAACGTCGGACAGGCGCACGATCGACCCGTCGCGCGCGGTCTTGACGATGATGTTGGCGAATTGCTCCGGCGTCTGCAGGCGCGACTGGGCCGTGACCGTCGCATTGAGCATTTGCGTCGTCGGCATTGGCTGGCCGCCGACCTCGCCCGCCGCGATCTCGGTATTCTGTGCGGTGATCGCGTTGATCGCGTCGCTCGGCATCAGCGAATAGGCAGCGAGGCGGTCGGGCCGCAGCCATACCCGCATGGCATATTGCGCGCCGAACACATTGGTGTCGCCGACCCCCGGGATGCGCCCGAGCCGGTCCTGGAAGTTGGCGATCAGATAATCCGACACGTCCTGGTTGGTGACGCGGTCGGTCTTGTCGTAGATCGATACGAGCAGCAGGAAATCGGGATTGGATTTGGTGACGGTCAGGCCCTGTTGCTGGACCTGTTGCGGCAAGCGGCTGATCGCCTGCTGCACCTTGTTCTGGACCTGGACCTGCGCGATATCGGGATCGACGCCCTTTTCAAAGGTCGCGGTGATCGTCACCTGTCCGCGCGAGCTGCTGTTCGAGCTGAAATAGAGCAGGCCGTCGATGCCGGTCAGCTGCTGCTCGATCACCTGCGTGACGCTGTTCTCCAGCGTTTCGGCCGATGCGCCGGGATAGGTCGCGCGAATGTTGACGTTGGGCGGTGCCACATCGGGGAATTGCTCGATCGGCAGCGTGTAGATCGCACCGATGCCGCCCAGCATGATGATGATCGCGATGACCCAGGCGAAAATCGGCCGGTCGATGAAAATGCGCGAGATCACCGGGGGATCAGCCCTTGGTCTTGGCGGCGGACGCGCCTGATTTGCCTGGCGCCTGCAGTTTCTGCGGCGAGCCGGCGGGCACGGGTTTGACCGCCTCGCCGTTCTTGGCCTTGGCCGTGCCCTCGACAATCACCTTGTCGCCAGGGTTCAGGCCGGCCGTCACAACCCAGTTCTCGCCGACCACACGCTGCGTGGTCACATCGCGCTGGATCGCCTTGTTGCCGGGGCCGACCAGCAGCACCGTGGTATTGCCCTTGGGGTCGCGCTTCACCCCGGCCTGGGGGATGAGATAGGCGCTGGAATCGACCGATTGCGCGAAGGTCGCGCGCGCGAACATGCCCGGCAGCAACAGCCCCTGCGGATTGGGGAAGCGCGCGCGCAGCGTGACGGTGCCGGTGCTTTCGTTGACCACCACTTCGGAGAATTCGACCGTGCCGGTCTGGGAATAGATGCTGCCGTCCTCCAGCTTCAGCCTGACATTGGCCTGAGCGGGCACGAGGCCGCCGCTGCTGAGCGCGCGCCGCAGCGTGAGCAGGTCGGCGCTGGATTGCTGGATGTCGACGAAGATCGGGTCGAGCCGCTGGATCGTGGCGAGCGGATCGGCCTGGCTGGCCGTCGCCAGCGCACCTTCGGTGAGGAGCGAGCGTCCGATACGGCCAGTGATCGGCGCTGGGACATTGGTGAAGCGCAGATTGATCCGCGCCGTGTCGAGCTGTGCGCGATTCAGCGCGACTGTGGCCTTGGCCTGGCGTGCCTGGGCGGCGGCGTCGGTATAGTCCTGCTTGGCCACGGCCTCGATCTCGGCGAGCGGGCGATAGCGATCGGCCCTGGCGCGGGTCGCGTCGGCATTGGCCTGTGCGTTGGCCAAATTGGCGCTCGCTTCGTTGGCGGCGGCGACATAGAGGCTCGGATCGATCTGGTAGAGCGTCTGGCCCTGCTTGACGATCGAGCCCTCGGTAAAGAAGCGGCGGCGGATGATGCCCGAGACCTGAGGGCGGACCTCTGCGCTCTGATAAGCCGTGACGCGCCCGCCAAGTTCGGTCGAGAGCGGCACGCTGGTCGGCTGGGCGACGACATAGCCGACCTCCGGCGTACCCTGCGCGCCGCGCCGGCCAGCCTTGTCCTGCGCGCCACCACCGCCGCACGCGGTCAGCGTGAAGGCCAGGGTCGCGGCTATCGATATCCGAGTCGGCGTGAAGTGGCGCAATCTATATCCTACCCATCGCTGAAGACCGCCGACGCCGCGCGATGGCATCCTGAGTTGTCGCGGTCAAACCTACCAAAGCACTGCCAGTTCCTGATATCGACCGATAATCGCGCTATGCGACAATTTGCGACAATTTTTTAGCGCCGCAACTTCATCAGCGCAGCGTCCAATGCGGACAGAAAACGCGACCGATCGGCCTTGGCAAAGGGGGCGGGGCCGCCAATCGAGTCGCCGGCCCCGGCGCGCAGATCGGCCATGATCGCGCGCGTCGCCACCGCCGCGCCGATCGAGTTGGCGGTGAACGGCTTGCCGGTCGGGCTCAGCACCGTCGCGCCAGCCTTTATGCAGCGGTCGGCGAGCAGGATGTCGGCGGTCACCACCACCGATGCCGCATTTGCCTGCCCGGCGATCCAGTCGTCCGCCGCGTCGAAGCCGTCGCTGACCACCACGCGGTCGATCAACGGGTGCTGCGGCACGCGAAAATGGCTGTTGGCGACGATCGTGACCGGCACCTCAAGCCGCCACGCGACCTTGTAGATCTCATCCTTGACCGGGCACGCATCGCCATCGACCAGGATGCGTACGGACCCGGTCATGCCAGCTCTTTACCGCTGCCGGTCATTGGTGCGGCGGTGCGGCTTGGGCTTGTGGCGTGCGGCGGGTGGGCCGCTGGGGCGGGCGCTCGGCGTCAGGCGCGGGCGGCGCTCGGCCTCGCGCGGCTCGCCCTGGACACTCTCGATCTTGATCCCGCCTTCGTCGCCGCCTTCGGTGCCCGCAGTGCGCAGCACCGAAGCATTGAAGCGGCCGGCAACGGCGCGGGGAATCTGGAACAATGTCTCGCTGGCGGAGATGCGGATCGCGCCGATCTCGCTCTTGGTGATGTGGCCGCGACGGCAGATCAGCGGCAACAGCCAGCGCGGATCGGCATTCTGACGGCGGCCGATATCCATGCGGAACCAGACGATATCCTCGAAGCCCGGGCGATGGCCGTCCTGGCGCGGCGCGGGGTCGTTGCCCTGGCCGAGCAATTCTTCGGCGGCCGGCATGCGGGCGCGGTGAAGACGGACGAGTGCTGCGGCGATATCCTCCGGGCTGCGCGTCTCGAGCAGCTTTGCGCCCAGTGCGCGATCGTCGTCATCGACCTCGACCGGCTCAAGCAGAGTCACGAGCAGCCGCTCATGATCCTTGGCGTTGATGTCTTCGAGCGTCGGCGGGTTGATCCATTCGGAATTGATCCGCGCGCCCTTGAGCATCGATTCGACGCGGCGGCGGCGCGGATAGGGCACGATGAGGACCGCAGTGCCCTTCTTGCCGGCACGCCCGGTGCGGCCCGAACGGTGCTGAAGCGTCTCGGCATCGCGTGGCAGCTCGACATGGATGACCAGGCTGAGCGTCGGCAGATCGATGCCGCGGGCAGCGACGTCGGTTGCGACGCAGACGCGGGCGCGCTGGTCGCGCAGCGCCTGAAGTGCTGCGTTGCGTTCGTTCTGGCTATGCTCACCCGACAGTGCGACGGCGCTGAAGCCGCGCTCGATCAGGCCGGCATGGAGATGGCGGACATTGTCGCGCGTCGCGCAAAACAGCATCGCGGTTTCGGCTTCGTGGAAGCGCAGCAAGTTGACCACGACATTCTCGATATCGGCCGGCGCGCAGGTGACCGCCTGATAAGCGATGTCGCCGTGCCCGCGATCTTCGCCGACGGTCGAGATGCGCACCGCATCGCGCTGATAGCGCTTGGCCAGTGCCGCGATGGGCTTGGGGATCGTCGCCGAGAACATCAGCGTGCGGCGCTCGCCCGGCGTGCCGTCGAGAATCTGTTCGAGGTCCTCGCGGAAGCCCATGTCGAGCATCTCGTCAGCCTCATCGAGGACCGCGACGCGCAACTTGCTCAGGTCGAGCGCGCCGCGTTCGAGATGGTCGCGCAGCCGGCCCGGCGTGCCAACGACGATATGCGCGCCATAATTGAGCGCGCGGCGTTCCTTCGACGCGTCCATGCCGCCGACACAGGTGACGATGCGCCCGCCGGTCTTGGCATAGAGCCACATCAGCTCGCGGCTGACCTGAAGCGCGAGCTCGCGCGTCGGCGCGATGATCAGGGCAAGCGGGCCTTGCTGGGGCAGGCGGCCTTCTTCGTCGAGCAGCTGTGCCGCCATGGCGAGACCAAAGGCGACGGTCTTGCCCGAGCCGGTTTGCGCCGAGACGAGCAGGTCGCGGCCGAGCGCTTCCGATTCGAGCACACCGGCCTGGACCGGGGTGAGGGCAGTATAGCCACGAGCGGAGAGCGCTTCAGTGAGAAGCGGAGGAAGATTGGAAAAGGGCATGAGTCTCTCAAAAATAATGGGCTGCGCCGCCACCACGGCTAAGGCGCAACATGTTGTTCTGCGGTCAAATAGACTGTGCCGCGGCCCATCCGCTCGCCCATGCCCATTGGAAGTTATAGCCGCCCAGCCACCCAGTGACGTCGACCGCTTCGCCGATCGCATACAGGTTTTGTAGGCGTTTGGCTTGCATTGTTTGCGATGAGAGTTCGGCGGTGCTGATTCCGCCCGCCGTGACCTCCGCCTTGGCATAGCCTTCAGTGCCGTTCGGGGTGAAGCGCCAGTCGGCGAGACGCTGCTCAGCCTCGGTCAGTTTGCGGTCGGTCATGGTCGATAATTCGCCGCTCAGCGCGAGTCGGTCGGCCAATGTCTCGGCGAGACGGGCGGGCAGGGCGCTCGCAAGGGTCGAGGCGAAACCAGCGCGCGGACGGGTGCGCTTCGCCTCGATCAGCCAGCCGCCGCCGTGGGCAGGCAGGAAATCGATGCCGACCGTCTCGCTCGAGCGCCAATAGCTGGAGATTTGCAGGATCGCGGGGCCGGACAGCCCCTTGTGGGTGAACAAGGCCGCTTCACGGAACTGCGTCTTGCCGCATTTGGCGATCACATCGGTCGCGACACCGGAGAGCGAGCGGAACAGGGTCTCGTCGCCGCCGAGCGTCAGCGGCACAAGCGCAGGGCGAGGCTCGACGATCTTGAGGCCGAAGCGCCGCGCGACATCATAAGCGAAGCCTGTCGCGCCCATTTTGGGGATCGATGGCCCGCCGGTCGCGAGGACCAGCGAGGTCGCGGTGACGGTGCGATCGCCGATCGCGACGCGGAACAGGCCATTGGCGTGATCGATCGCACCGACCGGCTGCCCGAGCGACAGGTCGACATGGCCAATCGCGCATTCGTCGAGCAGCATGGCGACGATCTGCTTCGCCGATCCGTCGCAGAACAGCTGGCCGAGCGTCTTTTCGTGCCAGGCAATGCCGTAGCGATCGACCAGCGCGATGAAATCACTGGCGGTGTAGCGGCTGAGTGCTGACTTGGCGAAATGCGGGTTGGCGGAGAGATAGCGGTCGGGCGCGGTGTTGATATTGGTGAAATTGCACCGTCCGCCGCCCGAGATGAGGATCTTCTTGCCCACTTCATCGGCATGGTCGACCAGCAGCACGCGGCGCCCGCGCTGGCCGGCGACAGCCGCGCACATCAGGCCTGCGGCGCCGGCGCCGAGGATGATCGCGTCATAGTTTCCGGTCACGGGCACGTGATTACAATTCCTGTCGTCAGAATTCGCCCGAAAATCTGCGGTCCATCGCCGGGCGGCGGGCGGTATTCTCCCTGTTATCGGCCGATAACAGGGAGAATAACAGGGAGCGGCACTTTATTTGGCGCGATTCAGGCTATTTTGTTGGATAAATTAACTAGTATTTTCAATATGATAAGTGTTGATCTCCCTGTTATTCGATAACAGGGAGATCGCCGATGCGGAACAGGGAGATATAATTGTACGAACAGGGAGTGGCGGCCGATAAAACAGGGAGCGCCGATTCAACGTCGCGGAAAATTCGGCTTTATCGTCGGTGATGTCCATGTGTCGGGTGATGGCATGAACGCGCGTCACATTGAATCAGGGCGACGGGGCCGGATCAGCGCAGCTTGGCGATGTTCAGCGAATCTTCCTTGGCGCGTTCCTTGACCGATTCCTCGGTGCGGGTCAGCGCTTTGGCGATCGCCTTCAGGCCCATGCCCTTCTTGGCGAGCGTGTGCAGCTTCTGGATCTCGTCCTGTTTCCAGGGCTGGCGGTGGCGTTCGAACTTTTCGGCCATCATGACTCTCCGATTGCAACGCTATCGAGAATTTCGATGGCTTCGGCAACGCCGTTGAAATCGACTCGCTCGCCAATCTCCCCGCCGACCAGCGCCTGGGCGAGTGGTGCGGCGAAGCCAATGCGCCCCTCCGCCGGATCGGCTTCGTCGCCGCCGACGATTTCGACCACGCGCTGCTTGCCGGCCATGCGAATCGTCACGCGCGATCCGATGCCGATTTCACCCTCGGCCGGTGGCGGTGCGACTTCGGCGGTGGTCTGGCGGGTATGCCAGTAGCGCAGCTCGCGCTTCAGCACTGCGAGCTCCGGTTCCACCGCGGCGTCAACCGCCGCCTCCAGTTCGATCACTTTCGCGTCGATCAGTTTCAGGCCGCGCGGCGTAACGATATTCGGCCCCGGCGCGATCGGGATTTCGAATTTCGGCTCAAGATGCTCCTCGTCGCTTTCGCGACGGAATGCGACGCTCATGTCACTCTCCTCAATCCTCCCCCATGAAACATTCGCGGCGTGTCCGCCACCACTTGGGATAGGCCGTTTCCCATGCTAGGGGCGCGCCCATGCTGAATATCAATGGTATCACGGTGCGCCTGGGCGGGCGGACGATTCTCGACCGCGCAAGTGCGGCGCTGCCCCCGAAAAGCCGCGTCGGGCTGATCGGGCGCAACGGCGCGGGCAAATCGACCTTGATGAAGGTCATGATCGGCCAGCTCGAGCCCGATGACGGCGAGATCGAGATGCCGCGCAAGACGCGCATCGGCTATATCGCGCAGGAAGCGCCCTCTGGCATCACCTCGCCGATCGAAGCGGTGCTCGGCGCCGATACCGAGCGTGCGGCCCTGCTCGCGGAAAGCGAAACCTGCGAGGACCCCGACCGGCTCGGCGAAGTCTATGAGCGGCTGATGGCGATCGACGCCTATACCGCCCCGGCGCGTGCCGCCGGCATCCTGGTCGGCCTCGGCTTTGACGAGGAAATGCAGAATCGTCCGCTCGACAGCTATTCGGGCGGCTGGAAGATGCGTGTGGCGCTGGCCTCGCTGCTGTTTTCCGAACCCGATCTGCTGCTGCTCGACGAGCCATCGAACCATCTCGATCTCGAAGCGACCTTGTGGCTGGAGAATTTCCTCAAGGCCTATCCGGCGATGATGGTCGTGATCAGCCATGAGCGCGACCTGCTCAACAATGTCGTCGACACTATCCTCCATCTCGAGGGCGGCAAGGTGACGATGTACACCGGCGGCTATGATAGTTTCGAGCAGCAGCGCGCCGAACGCGCGGCGCAGCTCGCCGCCGCCAAGGCCAGCCAGGATGCGCAGCGCGCCAAGTTGCAGGACTATATCGCCCGCAACAGCGCGCGCGCCTCGACCGCCAAACAGGCGCAGTCGCGCGCCAAGATGCTCGCCAAGATGCAGCCGATCGCGGCGCTGGCCGAGGATCCGACGCTGTCGTTTGATTTCCCAAGTCCGGACGAATTGAAGCCGCCTTTGGTGACGCTCGACATGGCGGCGGTCGGCTATACCGAGGACAAGCCGATCCTGCGCCGCCTCAACCTACGGCTCGACCCGGATGACCGGATCGCGCTGCTTGGGCGAAACGGCAACGGCAAGACCACGCTCGCGCGACTGCTCGCCGCGCAGCTTGCCCCGATGGAGGGCGGGATGACGGCGTCGGGCAAGATGCGCGTCGGCTATTTCACTCAGTATCAGGTCGAGGAACTCGACGGCGACGATACGCCGCTCGAACATATGACGCGCATGATGAGCGGCAGTTCGCCCGCCGCGGTGCGCGGCCAGCTCGGCCGGTTCGGCTTTTCGGGACAGAAGGCGACGACCAAGGTCGGCAAGCTGTCGGGCGGCGAGCGCGCTCGGCTGGCGTTGGCCCTGATCACGCGCGACGCGCCGCACATGCTGATCCTCGACGAACCGACCAACCATCTGGACGTCGATGCGCGCGAGGCGCTGGTTCAGGCGCTCAATGCCTATGAGGGCGCCGTGGTGGTGGTCAGCCATGACCGCCATATGATCGAGCTGACCGCCGACCGGCTGGTGCTGGTCGATAACGGCACGGCGACTGAATTCACGGGCAGCCTTGAGGATTATACCGACCTGATCCTGGGCAAGAACCAGCCCAAGCAGGATGGCGGTGCCAAGGGCGGCAAGAAGGACAAGAAGACTGCGGCACAAGATCGCGAAAAGGCCCAGGCGCTGCGCAAGGCCGTACAGGATGCCGAGGCGGTGACGGTCAAGCTGACGGCCGAGCAAAGTGCGCTCGACAAGGCGATGTTCGACCCGTCGACTGCCGAACCGGCATTGGCCAAATTGCCGATGAGCGAGTTGATGAAGCGCCGCGCCGATGTGGCGGAGAAGCTTGAAGCGGCAGAGGCAAAGTGGCTGGAAGCAAGCGAGGCGCTGGAACAGGCCGCCGCCTGACCGCCGTCAAAGCGGGACGATCGCGTGTTTTCCGGACGCAGCATCCGGTTGCGCGACACGGGTAAAATCGTCACAAATGGCGTAGTCGCGGGGGTGGGCCGCGACAGTGGGCCACGGGGGTGACCGGCGTCATGGGGATAGCGCGCTTGTATCATTATACCGTTTCCGGGCTGTCGGTCGCGAGCGAGCTGGTCCTGCCCGGGCTGATCGCCGGAGAGGATGTGCCGGGCGTTCGCCCCGATGTGGTCATTCGCCAAGGCGAGGTGCCCGCGGCACTGGAGAGCGTGGAATCGTCCGGTCCGACCTGGCAGGTCAGCGGGCGGCGGTTCCTGCTCGAAGTTCCCGGCATCCTGAGGATGCTGCTGACCGAGGGCCGCGAGATCGTCTTTGCGATTGCCGATGGCGTGGCGCCGGAAGAGGCGACGATTTTCGTCAGCGGCACCGGTTTCGGCATCCTGCTGCATCAGCGCGAGCGTATCGTGCTCCATGCCAGCGCGGTTCGGGTTCGCGACAGCGCCGTGCTGTTCTGCGGACCGTCGGGTGCGGGGAAGTCGACGCTGGCGGCGGCGCTGTCGGATGCCGGTTACGATCTGGTCACCGACGATTTCTGCGGCATCGCAATGGACGCCGACGGATTGCCCTGGGTCCAGCCCGACGGGCGTCAGTTGAAGCTGTGGCAGAATTCGATCGACAGGCTCGACATGGCGGGGCGCCGCGCGGCACCGGTGCGCAAGGTGCTGGAGAAATTCTATGTCGAGCCGCGCGCTGCCTCGACTGTCGCGCTGCCGCTCGCCGCAATCTATGTACTGCGCGAGGCGCGGCCACCGGCGGTGCCGGGAATCGTGCGCCCCAATATCGTCGACGGCGCACTGATGGTGCGCGGCAATGCCTATCGCCCGGCGATGGTACGGCGGATGAATCAGCAGGCGCTCTACTTTCAGGCGGCTGCCGCGATCAGCCAGAGCGCCGGCGTGTTCACGCTGACCCGCGAGCTCAATTTCGCCAAATTCCCCGTTGTGGTGGGCTGGCTCGAAGCGCACTGGCGCGAGCTTGGGCTGCTGGAGCGAGCAGCTTGAGGAAGACCTATTGGCTCGCCTCCTATCCGAAATCGGGTAACACCTGGTTCCGGTTGCTGGTCGCCAATCTGCGCCGCGATGCGCCCGTGGACATCAACGACATCCCCGAACGCAGTGGCATTGCCAGTGCGCGGGGCTCGTTCGACTCGATCATGATGTTCCCCTCCGCATTGCTCACGCATGAGGAATGCGATCGGCTGCGCCCCATGGTCTATGCGGCGCTGGCAGAGGAAGATGTCGAGGATCCCGACGAAGCCGAAACGAAGATCGGTCATACCCGCTTCGTAAAGACGCATGATTCCTACACCTGTAATCCCGATGGCGTCGCGCTGATGGCGGGTGCCAAGGGGGCCGATGGCGCGATCCTGATCGTGCGCGATCCGCGCGACGTGGCGCCTTCGCTCGCCAATCACAACCGCACCAGTATCGATGAGGCGATCGGGTTCATGGCGGACCCTGCATCGAGTTTTTGCGGCCATCGCGACCGCCAGCCCAACCAGCTGCGCCAGCAACTGGCAGGCTGGAGCGGCTTTATCGATGCGTGGCTGACCCAGACCGATATTCCGGTTCATCTGGTACGGTACGAGGACATGCATGCCGATACCGGCGATGCGCTTCGTGTCGCGCTGGCCTTTGCCGGGATCGATGCGACCGCCGAGGAAACGGCACGTGCCGCAGGGTTTGCGGAATTCGGCGAGCTGAAGAAGCAGGAAGAAGAGCGCGGTTTTCGCGAGGCGCCACGGCCCAAGACGGGTAAGGGGCCAGGCAGTTTCTTCCGCCGCGGGGTTTCGGGCGGGTGGCGCGATGAGCTAGACTTCGGCCAGGTTGCACGGATCGAGCGCGATCACGCACCGATGATGGCGCGGCTCGGTTATGCGCTGGCTGAAAACGCGGCGGCGGCAGAGAATGGATTGCCGACACAGGACAGGATCGAAAGGATGGCGGGTTGATCGAACGACGGGGTGACTGGCTCAGCGCGCGCGTGGGCGACGAGATCATGATGATGAGCGCGGAGAAGGGCAATTATCTCGGCGTCAACGAGGTCGGCGCGCGGATCTGGGAATTGATCGAGACGCCGAGTAATCTTGATACGGTCTGCGCGGCGCTGCAGCGCGAGTTCGTGATCGAGCCCGATGTTTGCCGCAGCGAGGTCGAGGCGTTCCTCGAACAGATGGAAAAACATGGCGCGGTTGCGATCACTCGCCCGTAAGGCCCGCACGCTCGGCGGTGTCGGCCATCATCGACGCGCGCTGGTGATCGAGGCGGCGGCGAGCATGTTTTTCGCGCGGGTGCGGCTGTTGCTGTTCCCGTTCGGCAGGATTTCAAAGACACTCGGCGCGTTCGTGCCACCGACCGATCCGCGTGTTGCCGCCCATGCCGAGGGCGCGACCGCCGATCAGATGAAGCTTGCCCGCGATATCGGCTGGGCGGTGCGCGCCTCGGCGCCGTTCATGCCGTTCCGCTCAGTGTGCCTGCAACAGGCGATGGCCGCGCAGACCATGTTGCGGCGGCGCGGTATCGCCACCGTGATGCATTTCGGTGCCGGGCGCGGTGACGAGAAGCCGATCGACGCGCATGCCTGGCTCGATGCGGCAGGGGTCAAGGTCACCGGCTATCCGGTCGCGCCCAACCTCGCCGAAATCGGCTGCTTCGTCTGAGCGCTGTCTTCGGCATTCTGCGCTTCGACGGCGGAGAGGTTTCGGCGCGCGATCTTGACCGCATGCGTGCCGCGCTGGCCAATCGCGCGCTGGACGGCGCATTCGCCGAAACAGCCGGACCGGTCGGGCTTGGTGTCTGTCTGAGCCATCTCCGGCATGTCGATCTGGGCGAGGTGCAGCCGCTGTATGATCGGGCGAGTGGTATCATGTTGGTCGCGGACAGCCGGCTCGACGATCGTGCGGCGCTTGGCGATGCGCTGGATATCCCGACGGCCGATCTGCCGACTACGCCCGACAGCGCGCTGATCCTGCGCGCCTATCTGAAATGGGGCGATGAGTGCCCCGCGCACCTGCTTGGCGATTTCGTCTTTGCTGTGTGGGACGGTCCCCGCAGGCGGTTGCTGCTGGCGCGCGATCATATGGGGCAGCGTGATCTTTGCTACCATCTCAGCGACGGCTTGCTGGCCTTTGCACCGATCGCCAAGGCGCTCTGGGCAGTGCCCGACGTGCCGCGAACGTTGAGCGACGACATGATCGGCCGGCATCTGATGCAGGCGATGGATCTGCGTCCGGGACAGGCGATGTTCGACGGCATCCTCAACTTGCCCGGCGGCCATAGCCTGTCGGTCGGGCTCGACGGCACTGCATCGCTGCATGCCTATTGGACACCGCAGGCCGATCCCGATCACCTCGGCCATGATGAAGCCTATTATGTCGCGGCATATCGCCGCGTGCTGGGGGAGGCGGTGGCGTGCCGGTTGCGTGGTCTGAACGCGCCGCCGGGCCTGCAATTGAGCGGTGGCTATGACAGCGCGGCGATTGCCGGCCTTGCCGGTCCCGTGCTGGCGGGCACCGGGCGGAAGCTCGTCTGCGCCAGCTCGGTCATGCCGGGCGAGTACCAGGGCACGATCCGCCATGCGCGGCGCTGGGTCGAGATGTGCGCGCGCGACATGCCGTGGATCGACTTACGCTGCGTCACGCGGGATGGGATCGACGCATTGACCGATCTCGACTGCAGACTGGCAGAACGACAGACGCCGCAATCGAGCTACAGTTTCGTGCACGACGCGATGCACGGCGCTCTGGCGGGGGTGGGGACGCGGCTGGTGATGGATGGCCATGGCGGCGATTATACGCTCAACCCGCGGGGCCATGCGGCGCTGGCGCGTTTCCTCAAGACCGGTCCGCTGAAGCGCTTCGCGCACGAACTTCGCGCGCATCTGCGTCGGTCGGGGCGCTCGTTGCGGACAACGGTCATGCTGGACCTGCTGCCACATGTCGCGCCCTGGCTGGTTCCGAGTCTGTGGCGCAAAAGGCTGCGTGCCGCGCCATCATGGCAGGGACAGCCGGTCCAGCCTGGCTTCGCCGAGCGGCTGATTGCGGAGGGCGTTGTCGATCCGGCAAGGTTGCGACAGGCGCCGCGTGACCAGACCGCGATGCGCGCGCGATTGTCGGAGACGATCGATCAGGTGCGCTCAGGCGGCGGCGCAGGTGCCGCGGCGGCGTACCATGGGCTGACATTGACCCGCCCCTTTCATGACAAGCGCGTGGTCGAACTCGCCCTGGCGATCCCCGAGGATCTGTACCTGAAGAATGGCCGCAGCCGCTATCTCGCCTGCCGTGCGCTGGCCGAAGTGTATCCGCGCGAATTCCAGGATCGCTGGCGCCGCAATGATGACGAGATTCCCGATTTCCAGCGCATGGTCAGCAGCCTCGCGCCGCAGCTCCATGCCGAGTTCGACCGGATGGAACGGTCGGAGAGCCTGTCGCGGATGATCGACTTTCCCAGACTGCGCACGCTGCTCGATGCTCGCGGCCCGGACGATCATAATTCCGGCTGGGAGCGGGAAACTCAGGCGGCGCTGGGCGGCTATATGATGGCGCGATTCGTCGAATGGTTCAGGCGCGAGAACCGCTAAAACACGATCCTAACGGCATAAATATAGCCTTGACTATATGATAACGATCGCTAGATTTTTGGGCTTCTAACCGAAAACGGGGAGGGGCGGAGATGGTGTGTCGAAAAATCCTGCTGGCGGCGGCGAGCAGCGTTGCGCTGGTCGCAGGAGGCCAAGCGATGGCGCAGGATGCGCCGGCCCAGACCGCCGCAGCGCCTGAACAGACGGCGGACAATTCTGGTCTCGACGACATCATCGTCACCGCGCAGAAGCGCGAACAGTCGCTCCAGGACGTGCCGATCAGCATCACTGCCTTCAACGCCGAGTCGATCGCGGCGCTGGGCGCGCAAAGCGTCGGCGATCTCGATACCTACACTCCGGGCCTGTCGATCAACGATAGCTCGGTGACTCAGCCATCCTATACGATCCGCGGCGTCAGCACCGATGACTTCGGCATCGGTACCGATCCGGCGGTCGGCATCTTCATTGACGGCGTCTATTCGGCGCGTTCGGGCGCGGCGCTGATCTTCTTTAACGATATCGAGCGCGTCGAAGTGCTGAAAGGGCCGCAGGGCACCCTGTTCGGCCGTAACACCTCGGCCGGTGCGATCTCGATCATCACTCGCAAGCCGGTGGACAAGTTGGAAGCTGCGGCGACGGTGCGGATCGGCAATTACGGCAAGCACCGCATCGACGCGATGGTCAACGCGCCGATTACCGACACGCTCTTCCTGCGCGTCAACGGTGTCTACAACAAGCGCAACGGCTATCTGACCGATGCCGTCACTGGCGCGCGTTATGAGCGTGAGAATAACTGGTCCGGCCGCGCCGCGCTGCGTTTCGAGCCGAGCAGCGATACCGATATCACACTCAGCTATGACCATGACGATACCGACAAGGACGGCCCCGCCGCGATCGGGATCAGCAAATTCGCGCTCAGCCAGGATCCGGAAGGCTCATTCGCCGACGATGTGCTCAAGTCGCGCGAGGCACGCATCCTCAACGCAGTGACGCTGACCGCCAATCATGACTTTGGCCCGGTCACGCTGACCAGTATCAGCGCCTACAAGAAATTCACCACCAGCAACCGCGAGGATGAGGACGGCACCAATATCCGCGCGCGCTATCTCGATACGGAGAATATCGAGAAGAACAGCAGCTTCTACCAGGAATTGCGGCTGGCGCATTCGGGCGATACGCTGAACGTGGTTGCCGGGCTGAGCTATTTTCAGGAGCGGGGGCGGCAAACCAGCCGGGTCACTTTGTTCACTGACTCGGTTGATACTGCGCTTGGTGCGTCGGGCCTCCCGATCTTTTCCGTCCTCGACAGTGTAGGCCTTCCCGTCTTCGGCCTGCCCTGGCGCGAGGACATGAATAACTACACCCGCAACAAATCCTATGCGGCGTTCGGCGATGCGACTTGGGCGGTGACCCCGAAACTCAACCTCACCGTGGGCCTACGTTATACCCGCGACGAGAAGAGCTTCACGTGGTTGAACGACCTCCATGATGCGCCGGGTCTTATCGCAATAACGGCGCCGGGAGCGTTGTATAACGCAATCCTGGCAGGGTTCCCTCCGCCCCCTCCGGAGGCTCCGCCATGGCCGGTATTTCCTGATGGTGCTTTGATTGACGTCAACACATTCTACATGGCCGTGCTTGGCCCGCTTCTGGGCCCGGACCTCATCTTCAACGCCGGGCCACTCGAGGGCGTCCGCTTCAACCGCAAGGATACATTCTCCGACGTCAGCCCGCGTTTCGTGATCGATTACAAGGCGACTGGCGATGTGCTGCTCTTCGCTTCGGCCACGCGCGGCTACAAGGCGGGCGGCTACAACAGCGTCCAGATCAACTCATTTTTCGAGCCGGAAGCGGTGTGGAGTTATGAGGGCGGCGCGAAGACCGAATTGTTCGACCGACGCCTGCGGTTCAACATCTCGGGCTATTATTTCAAATATGCCAATCGCCAGTCGATCAGCCTGGAAACCGTCGCTGGATCCGGCATCCCGCAATATGTCACGCGCTCGGGCGATAGCGAGGCCTATGGCGTGGACCTCGAAACCCAGCTGGTCGTGTCGAAGAGCCTGAAACTGAGTGGCGTCGCGAGCTATATCGACTCGACCTGGTTGAAGCGCAGGGAGCAGGACAAAGACATTTCCGGCCAGCCGACCGGTGAGCCGCGCCTGCGCTTCGTGCTCGGCGCGCATTATGATCACAGACTCGACGGCGGCTCCTCGATCTTTGCCGATGCCAGCTACAGCTACACCTCACGCGTCCGGCTCAATGACGCAGTTCGCTTCAGTGATGCCAAGCTTTTGAAGAATCTGGATAATCCGGATTATGATAATCTGGTCGATTTCTCCAAGCTCAAGAAATTGCGGTCGAGCCGTGAGATCGTCAATGCGCGGATCGGCTGGCGCTTGCCCAATGACCGGCTGTCGGTGGCATTGTTCGCGGACAATCTGTTCGATGTCCGCACGCCGCGGAACCTCAACCTGATTACCGCCGACACGCTTGGCACACCCTATGTCCGGATGGACCGACCGCGGTTCTGGGGCATCGAAATCGGGGTGCGATACTGATCATGAGTTCCACTCCAGCACTCCAGCTGCGCTTCCCGGCGGATTTCCGCTGGGGAGTCTCCACCTCCGCCTATCAGATCGAAGGCGCGGTGGCCGAGGATGGCCGCGGGATATCCACCTGGGATACATTCTGTGGCGAGCCCGGGCGGATCATTGATGGTTCCAGCGGTGCCAAGGCGGCGGATCATTATCACCGCTACCGCGAAGATGTTGCGCTGATGCGTGATCTCGGCGTGACCGATTATCGCTTCTCCATTGCCTGGCCGCGGATTGTTCCCACCGGCAGCGGTGCGATCAATCCGGCCGGACTGGAATTCTATGACCGGCTGGTGGATGAATTGAACGGTGCCGGCATCAATCCGGTCGTCACGCTGTTCCATTGGGATTTGCCACAGCCGCTGGAGGATGCGGGCGGCTGGCTCAACCGCGATACCGCGCACCGCTTCGCCGATTATGCGGCGATCGTCGGTGAGCGGCTCGCCGACCGGGTCGGCATGTGGATCACGCTCAACGAGCCGATGGTGCTGACCAATTTCGCTTACGCACTTGGTGCGCATGCGCCGGGGCGCACGCTCGGGGTCGGCGCCTTGCCGGTCGCGCATCATCAATTGCTTGGGCACGGGCTTGCGGTGCAGGCGCTGCGCGCCGCTGGCGGGCGTCAGATCGGGATTGCCAACAACCAGGCGCCAGTCTGGCCGGTGAGCGATTCCGCCGAGGATCGCGGCGCGGCGGGCTTTTATGAAACGCTGGTCAACTGGCTCTATTCGGACTCACTGTTGCTTGGGCGCTATCCGGATGGCCTCGCCGGTGCGATGCCTGGCCCAGTTGAGGATGATCTGCGGATCATCTCCACGCCGCTCGATTGGTATGGGCTCAATTATTATAATCCGGTGCGGGTCGGGGCGCCCAATGCGCAGGTGCGGCATGTCGATTCATTCGAGATGCCATCCGACCTGCCGTTCGATCTGCCCGAGATCGAGGGCTATCCCCGGACCGATTTCGACTGGCCGGTGATCCCCGAGGGCCTGACCGAAATGCTGCGGCTGCTGCGCGAGCGCTATGGCGAAGCATTGCCGCCGATCTACATCACCGAAAATGGCTGTTCCTATGCCGATGGCCCCGATGCGACCGGCCGGGTTGCCGATCAGCGCCGCATCGACTTTCTCGACGGCCATCTTCGCGCATTGCGCTCGGCGATGGATGAAGGCGCGGATGTGCGGGGCTATTTCACCTGGTCGCTGCTCGACAATTTCGAATGGGCGGCGGGCTATGAGCAGCGCTTCGGGCTGGTCCATATCGATTATGACACGATGGCGCGGACGCCGAAGGATTCCTATTTCTGGTACCGCGACCTGATCCGTGCCCAGGCGGCCGGCGGCGCATGACGACAGCCGCCCAAACGACCTGGCCGACGTCGACCGATGAACCTCGAATTGCGGTCAGATGGCCGTGGGTTGTGGCGATCTCGGGGGCGAATTTCGGTTTGTGGGTTGCTTTGTTCGGGCCGATCCAGCTGCTTCTCGGCGTCCAGGCCCAGGCGATCTCGCCTGAGCACAAGGTCGCGGCATTGGGAATCGTCACGGCGGCCGGCGCGGTCTGTTCGCTGATCGCCAATCCCTTGTTCGGCGCGCTCTCCGATCGCACCGTGTCGCGGTACGGTCGGCGATTGCCGTGGGTTTTTCTCGGCACCGTTTGCGGCGCGCTGAGCCTGGTGCTGCTCGCGACTGCACAGAGCATCACCATGATGACGATCGCCTGGTGCCTGGCGCAGACCTCGCTCAACGCGATGTTCGCAGCGGTCGTCGCGGCGGTGCCCGATCAGGTTCCGGTCACGCAGCGTGGCGCGGTCGGCGGCTGGCTCGGCATCGCGCAGATATTGGGGCTGGTCTGCGGGGTTGCCGCAGCGGAAGCTGCGCTGCCGAGCATTGCGTCCGCCTATCTTATCCTTGTCGCGATCCTGATTGTGATGGCGATGCCCTATCTCGCGCTGCGCCGCGATATCGTGCTCGATCGCAGGGCCCGGCCGGCCTTTGCCTGGGGGGCGTTTCTCGCCGGCTTCTGGATCGATCCGCGGCGCTATCCCGATCTGGGCTGGGCGTGGATGACCCGCTTCGCGATCAATCTCGTCTATGCCGTCGGCACATTGTACCTGCTCTATTATCTCGGCGACGTGATGCATCGCCCCGATCCGGCCGGCGACGTCGTGACGATGACCGCGGTCAATGTCGTGACCATGGTGCTGGTCATGATCCCGGCCGGGTTCCTGTCCGACCGGCTTGGGCAGCGTAAGATTTTCGTGGTCGTGGCCGGTATCCTGCTGGCGTGCGGCATGGCGATCCTCGCGGCTGGGCCCGGCTGGACCGGCGCGCTGGTCGCGGCTGCCATTCTTGGCGCTGGCTTCGGCATCTACACCTCGGTCGAGTTCGCGCTGATCACTCAGGTGCTGCCGAGCGCTTCGGATCGCGGGCGTGACCTGGGCATGATCAACGTGGCGAATGCCTTGCCGCAGGTGCTGGCCCCCGCGATTGCGGCATTGGTGGTGAGCTATGCCGGCTATCCGATGCTCTACGCGCTCTCCGCCTGCCTGGCGCTGTGCGGTGTTGTCATGATCCGTCAAATCCGGAGTGTTGCATGACCGACCGTGCATCCTTCCCGCCAGTGCCCGACGCGACCGAAACGGCGACGCTGATCCGGCGTGGCGAGATCAGCGCGGTAGAGGCGGTCGATGCCGCGATCGCGCGGGCGGAGGCGCTGCAGCCCGTGTTGAATTTCCTGGTGACGCCGCTGTTCGAGCAGGCGCGGGCGCGCGCCGCCGCACCCGGCCTGGACGGGCCGTTTGCCGGCGTACCCTATCTCGTCAAGGATATGTACGATGTGCCTGGCGCGCCGACGCGCTGGGGCTCGCGCATGACGCAAGCACTGCCCCTGGCCGTCACCCCCAGTTCGTCGATCGCCAAGCTTGAAGAACAAGGGCTTGTGGTGATCGGCAAGACCGCGCTGGGCGAGTTCGGCTTCCTGCCCACTACCGAACCGCTCGCTTTTGGACCGACGCGCAATCCCTGGGACTTGACCCGCACGCCGGGCGGCTCGTCCGGCGGCTCGGCGGCCGCGGTCGCAGCGGGTATCGTCCCCTTCGCCGATGCGGCGGACGGCGGTGGGTCGATCCGCATCCCCGCATCCGCCTGCGGCCTGTTCGGCATGAAGCCGTCGACAGGCCGGCTCGTCGGGGAACAGGCATCGGCGGGACGGTTCGACCTGACGGTCGAGCACTGCCTGAGCCGCAGCGTGCGGGATTCGGCGACCTTGTTCGCTGCCACCGAGCGGCCGAGTGAGGAGTCGGGCCTGCCTCAGGTCGGGCGGGTGACTGGTCCTGCGAAACGCCGGCTGAGGATCGGCTATCTGAGCGAGGGGATCGCCGGCCAGAAGCCGCATGTGGACGTGGCGGCGGGCCTGGATGCGACCACTGCTCTGCTCGACCAACTCGGCCATCATGTCGAACCAACGGCATGGCCGATCGATGGCAATGTCCTGGCGCGGGATTTCACGCTCGCTTTCTCGACCGGCGCGGCGTCGGCGGTCGGCATGGCGCGCAAAGCACTTGGCCGTGAACCCGATGAAACGATGTTCGAGCCCTTCACGCTGGCTCTTGCGCGGGTTGGCGCAGCGGTCGGCGCCGATGATGTGGATGCTGCGATGGACCGGCAACGGGCGATGGTTCAGGCCTATCGAGACTGGTTCGCACGGTTCGACGTCGTTCTGTCGCCGGTCCTGCTCACCCCGCCTGTGGCGATCGGCGAGATTGCCGGCGACGTCCCGCCCGCCATCCTGTCGGCGCGGATCTTCGCGTTCATGAACCTGACCAACCTGCAGAATTACGTCGCCGCGCCGGCGATGAGCGTGCCGCTGCACTGGACGGCGGACGGTGTGCCGGTCGGCATGCAGTTCGCCGCCGATGTGGGGCAGGAGCGGCTGTTGTTCGAGCTCGCCTTCGAACTCGAGGCGGCGAGCCCCTGGGCGCATCGTCGCCCGCCAATTTTTGCCGGGGGGCATTGATCGCATGACATCGAGCAGCATCACGACGGATGGGATCGACACCAATCATTGGGTCGGCGGTCATTCCCTGTCGGGACGCGAGATTGTCGCGGCACTGACATTCGGCGTGGTCGGCATCATGATCCCCGGACTTCAGCCGCTGCTGCTCGGCGCGCTGGCGGAAGGCGGACGATTGTCGGCGGAGGAACTGGGCTATGTCGCGACCGCCGAGCTGCTCGTGATGGGCGCGTCGGCTGTGCTGGCCGGCGCCCTGTTCAAGCCGGAGCGGCTGCGCTGGATTGCGGTGATCGCCTGCCTGGCGCTGGCCGCGATCGACGGGCTGACCACTCATCTCAATGGACTCGATCTCGTATGGGGCCGGGCGGCGGCCGGCGTACCGAGCGGCGTCCTGATCTGGCTTACCTTGTCGATGATCGCCCGGTCTCCGACGCCCGAGCGATGGGCCGGCATTTATCTCACCGTCCAGACTCTCGCCCAGTTTCTCTGGGCGGCGATGCTGGCCGCAACGGTGATGCCGCGCTGGGGCGTCGATGGCGGCTTTCTGTCGCTCAGCGTGCTGTGTTTCGCGGCAATGGCGGCGGCGTTCGCGCTGCCGAACCAGTATGCAGCGTTACCCAGCAGCGCGACGAATGACGGACCCGCCGGATTTCCCAGAGCGCGCGGCTGGATCGCGCTTGCCGCGTCGTTCCTTTATCTCGCGGCGATCGGCGCGGTCTGGGTCTATAGCGAGCCGCTGTCGCGCCAGGCCGGGCATGGTACCGCAGTGATTGGTGCTGCGGTCTCGATTTCGCTCGCCTGCCAGGTGGCGGGTGGCGCGATGGCGACCATGCTCGCGGGACGCGTGCGCTGGAACCATATGCTGGCGCTGTGTGGCCTCGCCGGCCTGGGCGTGCTGGCCGGGTTAGCGATGCTTCCGTCCGCTGCCCTGTTCCTGCTCTTGTCGGGCCTGTTCGGGTTCATCTGGCTGTTTGCGCTGCCCTTCTTTGTGCCGATGGCGATCGAGGCCGACCCGACACGCCGCGCCGCTGTCCTGCTGGGTGGCGCGCAACTGCTGGGCGCGAGCCTCGGCCCGCTGTTCGCGTCGATGCTGGTGAGCGATGTGGAGGCGCGCGGGGCGCTGGGGCTGGGCGCCGCCGCGCTGTGCCTTTTCCTGATCATCACGACCTGGCTGCATCGCACTCGTACGCGCCAGGCCTTTGGCGCGATCGGGAGCGAAACGTGACGGACGTGACGCAACCTGCCGCGGTCCCGGCCGATAGCGGCGCCGTAGCCAAGGCGCCGCCCAAACAGGCACGCGCGCAGCAGACTCGCGAGCATCTGCTCGATGTCGCAGGTGAGTTGCTGGCCGAGATCGGGATGGAACGCATCTCGACCAATTTGATCTGCAACCGGGCCGGTGTGACACCGCCTGCGCTTTATCGTTACTTCGAAGATAAATATGCCGTGATCGAGGCGCTCGGCCGGCGCCTGATGGATCGCCAGAACGAGGTTCTGGTCGCCTGGATGGACCGCTATCTGCCCCTGGGCATTGATGTCGTGACCGCCAATATCGAGGAATTGCTGCGCGAAACCGCGCGGGTCACTGAATCCGAGCCGGGCGGTGTGTGGATCGAGCGCGCGCTCCACGCCACGCCCAAGCTCTCCCATGTTCGCATCGAATCGCACCGCTACGTCACAGATCGCCAAGTCGAAGCCTTTGCGCCGTTCTTTACGGACATACCGAGGCACGTGCTGTGGCGCCGCATCCGCATGGCGGTCGAATTTGGCTACGTCACCGACGAAATGTTGAGTGAGGAGGACAGCATCTCGCGGGATGACGTCTTTGCCGAGGCAGCACGGATGCTGCGCCTCGTGCTGCGCGGCGAAGACAAGGGAGGGTTAGCGTGACTGAATGGCATAACTGGTCGGGCAGCGTCGTGGCGCGACCAGCCAATATCGTTCATCCAAAGACTGAGGAGGAGCTCAGCAGACTGGTCACGCAGGCAAGCAAGGTACGCGTGGTCGGCGCCGGGCATTCCTTCATGCCACTCTGCGAAACCGATGGCCTGCTGCTCTGTCTCGACGCCCTGGAAGGCAGTATCGACGTGGCGCCGGATGGCCGCAGCGCCTGGGCCCCGGCCGGCTGGAGCCTTGCACGGCTGACTCGTGCGCTGTGGGAGAAGGGCTATTCCCTGCCCAATCAGGGCGACGTCAACCCGCAATCGCTTGCCGGCGCGATCTCGACCGGGACCCACGGCACCGGTGCGGAACTCGGGAGTCTCGCGACCTTCGCGCGGGGCTTCCGGCTGGTGCTTGCCGACGGATCGGTGGTGCAATGCAGTGCGACCGAGCGCCCCGACCTGTTCGAGGCGCAACGCCTGTCGCTTGGGTTGCTCGGCGTGGTTACGCGGATCGCCGTTGATCTCGTGCCCGCCTATCATCTGCACGAACGTCTCACCATCAAGCCGCTGGCCGAAATCATGGAACAATGGACCGACCTTGCGGCGCAGCAGCGCCATGTCGAATTCTGGGTCTTCCCTTATTCCGACAATGTGATCCTGAAGACGCTCGAATTGTGCGATCCCGCACCCGAGCCCAAGGCGACATCGGACGTGTCGGAGCGGATTTTCAAAGTCTATTGTGAACTGGCCATGCTCGCGCCGAGCATGACGCCGATGCTGCAACGGACGCTGATGCGGCTGGTCGGGACCGGGCGGCGCCGCGGCCCGGCCTATAGCGTATTCCCGTCGGATCGCACGACGCGCTTCGAGGAGATGGAATATGAGCTGCCTCGCGCGGCCGGCTTTCCGGCGCTCAACGAGGTCATCGCCTGGATTCGCAAGAACCGGCTGCCGGTGAGCTTTCCGTTCGAATATCGGCTGGTCGCCGGGGACGACATCTGGCTCAGCCCGTTCAATAATGGGCCGGGCGCGTCGGTCTCGATGCATCAATATGCAAAAATGCCGTGGCAGGCGCTTTTTGCGACCGCCGAGACGATGTTCCGCGCCCATGGCGGGCGTCCGCACTGGGCCAAACGGCACAACCTGACCGCTCGCGATGTGTATGATCTCTATCCGATGGCCTCTCGCTTCAGCGACGTACGGCGCGAGGTTGATCCGACCGCCAAATTCGCCAATGCGCATCTGACAGCCTTGTTCGGCATCGACCAGCAACCCCATTGATCTTCAGGACCCGCCTATGACTGACCTTCACCTCCACGAAGGCCTTATCGATCAGCAGGGTTCGCGCGCCGCGCTCAACACGCCGGTGCTGGTCATCGATCGCGATGCACTCGATCGCAATCTCGCGCGCATGGCCGATTTCGCTGC